>NZ_JCADBM010000020.1:0-207876 GCF_059359075.1 Phytohabitans sp. LZ39
AAGACCCGAAGTCAGTCCGTCGTAGGGTCAGACCCCCGACGGGAGGTGCTCACAAACATCATCTCTGTCCGTCGTGGTCGCTCTCCGTTGCTCCCGCGGCCTCACTCGTCCGCTGTTGGTTGCGCTTTGCCTCCGGCGGGAGCGCTCCGGACCAACGGATATGGGGTCGGCGCGGCCCCGCTGCGACGGTGGCGGCGATCTTGGGAGTTTGGGCGCCTCGCCTTTCGCGAGTTCGAGCCGGTTGTTCCTTGCTCTGCGGTTTCGGCTTCGCTTGTGGTTGCGGTTACTGCGCCTCCGGCGGGGCCTCGGGCTCCGGCCGGGCCGTCCCCGGCTTGTTCACTCTTCTTGGTGGGTGGTTGCGGTGGGAGCCGTGCCGTATGCCGTCGTCCAGGCAAAGCCGAGCAGACCAGCGCCGGGACCGCCAGCCTTCCGTCTGATCCTCACCCCGCGCGTGTCGTGGCGGCCCCGGCGCTGGTCCGCTCCCCGTGCGGGTGGACGACGGCATACGGCACGGCTCGGGCTACGCCAGCTAGCTGCGGCAAGGGGCGGGGCCGGCCGTGTGGGGTAATGACCGTTTTCAGCCGACTACTTGCAGGCGGATCTTTCCCGGGTCCGTGTCAGCGGTGGACCGTATGCTCCCGCGGGCAAGGGTCCGCTCCGGCCATCGGGCTATCGGTTACACGGGGTCACCGGCCGGGATCGGGTGCTTTGAGATCTAGGACGGTTAGGGTTGATATGACGCCCTACTCTCCAAGATCTCGAATCTTGTGCCGCTCACACCGTCACGGCGGTTACTCGCGGCGACAAAGCCCCGGCTGGCCCCGGCGCGGGGCCTCTGAGCTGGGGAGACACCGGAAAGCTCTGCGCCGCACGCGGTCTCAAACTCCGAACGTCGAGGGGCGGCCATAACAACCGTGAGGCGCCTAGATCGCGAAGTCGCCACCACACCCCGCTCACGCTGCGTCGACAGACGTCGGGGTGGGGCTCGGCGCAGCCGCTGGGGTTGGGGGGACCAGCGGCGGATGGGTTGGGCCGCGGGAAATGCACCCCAAGAAAACGCTCCGCTGCGCTCCACGTTTCCCCGGGGGCCCCGCGCAGCGGTCTGGACCACGACGGACGTCGCGGTAGCTCAAATCGTGGCTTTGAACGGTCCAGGGCGTATCCGCACGATCGCGGACACGCCCTGGACCCTGAGGCTCAGCTGCCGAAGAAGACTTCCGCTTCGGTGTAGCGCTCGATCGGGACCGTCTTGAGCTCGCCGGTGCCGTCCTTGAGCGGCACGCGGACGATGTCGGTGCCGCGCAAGGCCATCATCTTGCCGAAGTCGCCCTCGTGCACCGCGTCGATCGCCTGGAGGCCGAAGCGGGTGGAGAGCACGCGGTCGAAGGCGGTCGGGGTGCCGCCGCGCTGGATGTGGCCCAGCACGACCGTGCGGGCCTCCTTGCCGGTCTTCGCCTCGAGCTGCTCGGCCAGCCACTGGCCGATGCCGCCCAGCCGCACGTGCCCGAACGAGTCGAGCTCCTGGTTGTGCAGCACCATCTGGCCGTCGAGCGGCTGGGCGCCCTCGGCGACGACCACGATCGGCGCGTACTGGTGCTGGAAGCGCTTCTCGACGTACTGGGCGACCTGGTCGACGTCGAACTGGCGCTCGGGCAGCAGGATCACGTTGGCGCCACCGGCGATGCCGGCGTGCAGGGCGATCCAGCCGGCGTGGCGGCCCATCACCTCGACGACCAGCGTGCGGTGGTGGCTCTCCGCCGTGGTGTGCAGGCGGTCGATCGCCTCCATCGCGATGTTGACCGCGGTGTCGAAGCCGAACGTGTAGTCGGTCGCGTTGAGGTCGTTGTCGATGGTCTTGGGCACGCCGACGACCCTGACGCCCAGCTCGTCGAGGCGGGTGGCGACGCCGAGCGTGTCCTCACCGCCGATGGCGACGAGCGCGTCGACGCCGAGGGAGGCGAGGTTTTCCTTGATCTTCTCCACGCCACCGTCGATCTTGAACGGGTTGGTGCGGGAGGAGCCGAGAATGGTGCCGCCGCGCGGCAGGATGCCTCGCACCTCCGCGATACCCAGCGGCTTGGTCACGCCCTCCAGGGGACCCCGCCAGCCGTCCCGGAAGCCCACGAACTCGTGCCCGTAGGTGGCGACGCCCTTACGCACCACCGCTCGGATCACCGCGTTGAGACCTGGGCAGTCACCGCCGCCGGTGAGCACGCCGATACGCATGATGTCCTCAGTCCTCCTGGGGAAAATGTGAAAGAAATGGCCCGTCGGCGTCGTTGCCGGCCCGGGGCGGAGCCGTCAAACGCGCACTGTAGTCGCCCTGTCTGAACTCAAGATGGCCGGGCTAACCCATCGCCCGCCAGCGCGCCAAGTTGTGGCGGGCGTCCACCAACGCGTCGTGGCGGTCCGCTTCGGCCTCCGGCAGCGGCGGCCGGCCACGGTCGTCCCAGCGCTGCCGGAGATCCTTCGTAAACCGGGGTATCTCCCGCGGCAGCGCCGGCATCGGACCCCAGAGCTGCGCGAGGGCCACGTGGTCGTAGGCCGCGTACCAGGCCCACAGCTCCATCCGCTCGTGCTGGCGCCCCTTGATCGGCTCCAGCAGAAACGCGTAGAGGTCGTCGCGGATGCGCTCGCGCGAGCGCCAGGCGGGGTCGCCCGGCGAGGGGAGTCGGTCGAGCACGTTGCGGCGCACCCAAGGCACCGCCTTGGAGTCGTCGAACTCGGTCGAGATCGCGTAGAACTCGCGGCCGTACTCGTCGACGACACCGATCGAGACGAGGTCGACCACCTGGCCGTCCTCGATGAACTCGCAGTCGTAGAAATAGCGGTACACCATCGGGGGTCATCATGCCCTGTGCCCCGATCGGGTGTTAATGCGAGCCGGCCGGGTTAAAGCAGGCCCCCTCGCTTTAACCCGACCGACTCCTCATCCCCGCCGCCTGACCCGCCGCGGCCCCCGTAAGTTCCCCCACCTGCGACGGATCTGTGCTCTAGCCTGCACGTATCCTGAGACTCTGACTGTCACCGATGTGATCGCGGGACTGTACAGCACGCGACACGCGCGACAGCATCTGGTGTTGACAGGTCCGCCACTGGCGGTGATTGTTGTGTGTTCGACCTGTTTCTGCCGCGATGGTGGGCGAAACGGGAATGTGGTCCTTACCGGGGAGGGGTTGGACCGTGGAAGGTCGCCTGCCAGATCCTGGCGACGCACTGACAGGCGTCGAGATGTTCGCGGGTCTCGAGCCCGAGGCAAGACAGCGGGTCATCAACGCGGCGGTGCCGCGTACCTACCGCAAGGGTCAGCTTCTCTTCGTCGAGAGCGACCCCGGTGACTCGCTGATCATCCTCAAACGCGGCGCCGTCGCCGTCTTCCGCACCTCGCCCACCGGCGAGCGCGCCGTCCTCTCCGTGGTCCGTCCGCCCGACGTCATCGGCGAAGTGTCCCTTCTGGACGCATCCACCCGGTCGGCCTCGGCGGAGGCGATCGAAGACTGCACCGCACTCGCCCTGTCCCGCCAGGCGTTCATGGAGCTGGTGCACAACAATCCGCGCATCCTCGACGCCGTCATGCGTTCGCTCGGCGCACTGATCCGCCGCCTCACCGAGCAAAACGCCGACCACGTCTTCCTCGACCTGCCCGGCCGGGTCGCCAAGACCCTCGTCCGGCTGGCCGGCGAGAGCCAGGCCCCGATGATCACCATCGAGCTCAACCAGAGCCAGCTCGCCGAGATGGCCGGCGGCTCCCGCCAGAGCGTCAACCAGGCCATCGGATCGTTCGCCAGCCGCGGCTGGCTGCGCACCGAAGGACGCCGGATCGTGGTCACCGACGTGGCGGCCCTGCGCCGCCGAGCGGGCATGGCGGATCGGTAGGCCGGGTGATTCGGCCGACTGCCACCTTCCGGCGTCGGCTGGGCGCGGCGATACTCGGTCTGGTAAGGGCTCGACCACGCCCCTACCTTTCTGGAGGACGGCATCACCGCCCCATGCCCTCGGTGCGCCCGGCCAGCCGCCGCCGCTGACCGCTTCTGCGCAGGGTGCGGCGCCGAGCTCAGTCCGGCGTGCCCGCGCTGCGCGCGGCCGGTCGCGGCCGGTGCGGCGTACTGCACCGGGTGCGGGGCGGCCATCGGGCCGGTGCAGGCCACCGCGCCGCAGGAGGACCGGCGGCGGATCAGCGTGCTGTTCGTCGACCTGATCGACTTCACGCCCTATGTGGAGAGCAGCGACCCCGAGCTCGTCCGCGGCATGCAGACCGGCTTCTTCTCGGCCACCCGCCGCGTCGTGGGGCAGTACGGCGGGGTCGTCGAGAAGTACATCGGCGACGCGGTCATGGCCATCTTCGGCGCGCCGGTGGCCACCGAGAGCGACGCGCTGCGGTGCGTGCGGGCCGGGCTGGAGCTCCAGCGGGTGCTGGCCGGGTTCGCCGGCGACCTGCGCTTCCGGGTCGGCGTCGCGACCGGTGAGGCGCTCGTCGACGTGGCCGCCGCCCGTGACGGCGGGCAGGCGATCGTGGCCGGCGACGTGGTCAACACCGCCTCCCGCATGCAGGCCGTCGCACCGCCCGGCGGGGTGCTGGTGTGCGGCACCACCTACGCGCTGACCCGCGCCCGGATCCGGTACGCCGCCCGGCCCGCGGTGACGCTGCGCGGCCGCTCGGCGCCGACCGAGGTGTGGCTGGCGGAGGCACCACTGCGCGCGGCGCGCGCCGACCGGGCGCCCGATGCCACCCCGATGATCGGCCGCGAGCACGAGCTGCGGCTGCTCGACAACGCCCTCCACCGCGCGCTGCGCGACCGCGCGCCGCAGCTGGTCACCCTCTTCGGTCACGCGGGCATCGGAAAATCCCGCCTGGTACGCGAGCTGCACGCGGCCACTCCCCCGGTCGGCGCGGTGACCTGGCACGTGGGGCACTGCCCACCGTTCGGCGACGACGTGGCGTTCGCGGCGCTGGCCGACATCGTCAAGGCGGAGACCGGCATCCTCGACACCGACACCGCGCCCGCCGCCGCCCAGCGCCTCTCGCGCGCCGTCGCCGACCTTGTGCCGGCGGCCGAGGCGGGGCGGCTCGTCGACGCGCTGCGCCCGCTCGTGGGGCTCGACAGCAGCCGCATGCCGGCCGAGGAGGCCGAGTCGGCGTGGCGGCGGTTTCTCGTCGCGCTCGCCGCCCGCCGCCCCACCGTGCTCGTCTTCGAAGACCTTCACTGGGCCGGCGAGACGATGCTCCGCTTCCTGGAGCTGCTCGCCGCCTCGGCCCGCGACGTGTCGCTGATGGTGCTCTGCACCGCCCGGCCCGAGCTGCTCGACCGGGCACCCGGATGGGCCGGCACAAGCTCACTCGCGATCATGCTCCCGCCGCTGCCCGGCGCCGGGATCGCCGCCCTGTACACGCACCTGTTCGGCCGCGGGCCGGTCTCCGCCGACATGCTCGGCCCGCTCGTCGAGGTCGCCGACGGCAACCCGCTCTACGCCCACGAGTACGTCCGCATGCTGATCGAGCAGGGCGCGCTGCGGCAGTCCGGGCGCGGGTGGTCGCTCGACGCCGAACGCGAGCTGCCCATGCCCGACAGCGTCCACGGCGTGATCGCCAACCGCATCGACCTGCTCGACAGCGACGACCGTCAGGTCCTGCTGGCCGCTTCGGTGGTGGGCACGTCGTTCTGGCCCGGTGCGGTCGCCGCCGCGCTCAGCCGCCCGGCCGAGTGGGTGGAGCGCTGCCTGCGCCGGCTGGAGCAGCGCGACTTCGTGCACGAGCGGACCGTGTCCGCGATCGCCGGCCAGGCCGAGTACCGCTTTCGCCACGTGCTCGTCCGCGACGTCTGCTACCGCCGCATCCCCCGCACCGAGCGGGTCGCCCGCCACGAGCGCACCGCCGACTGGCTCGACGCGCTCTCCCGTACCCGGGACACGGATCTCGCCGAGGTCCTGGCCCACCACCGGTGGGCGGCGCACGACGTCGCCGGGCGGCTGGGCGTACGCGCCGAACGCTACGCCGCGGCCGCCCGCGAGGCCCTGCACCGCGCGGCCCGGCGCGCCTACGCACTGCACGCGCTCGACGCGGCGGCCGCGCACGCCGAGCGGGCCCTGGCGCTGCCCGGCATCCCCGGGCTCGAGCTGGAGCTGCTGGCCGCCGAGATCGCCTTCCACCGGGGCGGCTCGCTCGACGTCCCGTCGCTGACCTCGCTCGCCGAGCGCCTCTTCGCCGGCGGCGACCACGCCGGCGCGGCCCGCGCCTGGACGCTGCTCGGCCAGGCGGCCTGGGTACGCGCCGACCGGCCGGCCGCGCTCGCCAGCCTCGACCGGGCCGTCGAGCTTTTCGACGCCCTGCCGGACAGCGCGCAGAAGGCCGACGCGTACGCCGAGCTGGGCCGCCTCCACATGCTCAACTACGAGCGAGAGCCGGCGGTGCAGGCGGCGACCGCGGCGGCCGAGATGGCGTCACGCCTCGGCGCGGTGGAGGTCGCCGCCAACGCGCGCATCACCATCGCCGCCGCCCGCTACCAGGCCGGCGAACGGGCCGGGCTCGACGAGCTGCACGAGGTCACCGCATTCTGCCGCGAACGCCGGCTGCTCGCCCTCCCCCGCGCCGTGCAAAACCTCGCCTGGGCGGTACGCGAGGAGGGCGACTGGGTCGGTTCGGACACGCTGCTCGGCGGCGGCACCGACCCGGGCGTGCTCGCGACGGGCTACTCGGGCGAAGCGATGCGGGCGTACTTCGCCGGCGACTTCCCCGCGCTGCTGGCGGCGGCGGACGCGTTCCTGCACACGCCCACCGGCCAGTGGGACATGCAGGTACGCGGCGTCCGCTCCGTGCTCCGCATCCTCCGGAGCGAGCCACACACCGACGACGTCGACGAGGCACTCGACACGGCCCGGGGCAGCGGCTTCCATCGGCCGTACTGGACCGCGCTCGGCCTCGGCGCTCTCTGCCGTGCCCTGGGCGGCCGCCGGCGCGAGGCCGCCGCACTGCTCGACGAGCTGGTGGCCGCGTGGCGCCCGGTGCCCGCTTTGGCCAGCGGCGAATGGGTGGCCGCCGCCGCGAACGCGGCCGCTCTCACCGGCCCCGACGCGGCGGCCCTACTGCGCGAGGCGCTCGCCGATGTCCCGCACCGCACCCCATGGGTGGAGGCCGCGCTGCACACGATCTCACCGGGTGGCGCGGCGGGCCTCCTGGCGGCGGCCGAGATCTACGCCGGCATCCCGGACGCCACCGACCGGGTGCTGGCGCTGGCGCTCGGTGCGGGCGAGCTGCGCCGGTCGGGTGACCACACGGCCGCGGACGCCGCGCTGCAAGAGGTGCGCGCCTTCGCCCACCGCAACCAGGCGCCGGGCCTGGTGCGCCTGGCCCACGGCGCCACCCCCGACACCAACTACACCCCGATCCTCGCCTCCTGAGGGACGCGCTCGCCCGGATTTTTGGGCTACCGCGATGCCCGTCGTGGTCCATGCCGTTGCTCCCGCGGCCTCACCCTGGTTTCTTGGTCGCGGTTACCCCTTTCAAGCCTCCGGACCATCGGGATGGCTGTGACACCGAAACCACGCCCCAATCGGGCTAACGATCATGCGAGGAGCAGCTGCGAACCGCACGATGGGTTAAGGGCACCCCCTCCTGATGGGGAAGGCTGGAGAGGTGTGACCGTGACCTGCCCGACCGGCCTCACCAGCCACCGTCTGTGACGCAGCGTCAGCAGGCTCAGGCAAGAAACTTCGAGATCCAGGACAGTTAGGGTTGATATGGCACCTTAACTCTCCAAGATCTCGAATCTTGGGCCGCGCGCACGGCGACGGCGGTTACTCAGGGCGACGAAGCCCTGTTTTCGATCTCGCCGCGCCTGTTCGGTAACAGGCATAGTGGACAAACACCACCGCACCGCGGGAGCAGCGGACCAGACCATTGTCGACTTTCGGTGAGTGGCATTGGATCCGGACCACGACGGCCATAGCGGTGGCTCAAAATCGCTGTGCTCAGCGATCTCGGTCAGGCGGCCACCGGGGCGGGCGGGGGCTCGGCGCCGGTGTCGGTGGGGGGCGTGGCGGCCTTGGCCTGCTGGGTCTTGATCTTCTGGGCGTAGATGTCGACGTACTCGCGGCCGGACAGCTCCATCAGCTCGTACATGATCTCGTCGGTGATCGCGCGCTCGACGAAGCGGTCGCCGGCCATGCCCGCGTACCGGCTGAAGTCGAGCGGGCGGCCGAAGCGGATCTGCACGCGCTGGATCTTGGGGATGATCTTGCCGGGGGGCTGGATCTCGTCGGCGTTGAGCATCACCACCGGGATGACCGGGGCGCCGCTCTCCAGCGCCAGCCGCGCCACGCCGGTCTTGCCGCGGTAGAGCCGGCCGTCGGGCGAGCGGGTGCCCTCCGGGTAGATGCCGGCCAGCTTGCCCTCGCGCAGCACGCGCAGCTGGGTGTCGAGCGCGGCCTGGGCGGCGCGCCCGCCGGAGCGGTCGACCGGGATGGTGCCGGTGCCGACGAAGAACATCTTCACGAGCCAGCCCTTGATCCCCTTGCCGGTGAAATACTCGGCTTTGGCGACAAAGGTGACTTTCCGCTTGACCATCAGCGGCATGAAGATCGAGTCGGAGAACGACAGGTGGTTACTAGCGATGATGGCCGGCCCGGTGCTGGGCACGTTGTCGCGACCCTCCACCCGCGGCCGCCAGATCAACCTGAGCCATGGCCCCAGCAGGATGTACTTGAGCAACCAGTACAGCACAGGCGTCCTTCCCGCAGAGCTCCGCGCACGGAGCCGTCGGGATGAGCCTACGAAGCGGGTACGCCGCGCCACAACGCACTCCCCGAACCAGTCCTCGCCGTGTCACGATTCAGTGCACGGCCCGCACACCCGCGTGCGGGTCGTCGAGCCGAGCCGACCGGGCGCCACGAGCGCCAGCGAGGAGTGTGTGCGGTGTCAGCGGGTGGTGCCCGGCGGGGGCGGCGGGACAATGGGCTCGACGCGACCGAGTACGCCGTGGCCGGCGATGTCGACCCCCGGGTCGGCGAGCACCTCCTCGACGTGCTGGCCGCGGGAGGCATCGCGGCCTACCTCCAGCCCTCCGCCGATCTCAACCCCGTGACCCGCACGACCACCATCCCGCCGCGACCCACCGACCGCCTCTACGTCGACCGCGCCCACCTCGAGGTCGCCCGCGACCACTTGGCCAAGCTGGCCGAGCCGCCGCAGCCCGAGCCGCGCGAGATCGACGTCGACGTCGACGCGGAGTGGCAGCGGATCGTGGCCGGCTTCCACGACGAGGCGGCCGAGCCGACGCCGCCGTGGCCCCCCGCCGAAGAGGCGCGCCGGGGCGACCCCGACAAGCCGCTCACCGACGCCACCCGGGTCAGCGGGGTGACACTCGGCCGCCGCCACGAGGAGCCGTCCCTTCTGGACGGTCTCGACACGTTCGGCGCCGACCTGCCCGACGACGAAGACGACGAGGAGGGATACACCCCGCCTCCGCCGCCGCCCTTCCCCCGCATCTCGAAGTTCGCGGTCCTCGGCGTTCTCGCGATCATTGGCGGGTTCGCGCTCTTCCTCTTCCCCGAGCTGCTCCCGACCGACCGCGGCATCACGACGCTGATCGGGTTCACCGCGATCCTCGCCGGCTTCGTCACGCTGATCTGGCGCCTGCGCTCCGGCGACGAGGAAGACGACGACCCCGACGACGGAGCGGTCGTCTGACGCGTCGAGCACGATAAATTCGTCTGCCGGCGTATCCGCTACGTAACGCTTGTGTAACTTCGCGTCAGTAGGAATACTCCTAACACGCCAATTCCCCCGACCAAGGCGCACGGTTTTCGATGCCCTCTTCCGATCACCGTCCGCCGAAACGAGGTGCCGAATGCGGCAGACTTCCCTCGTGGTGGTGGCCAACCGCCTGCCCGTCGACGACACGGTCGCGCCCGATGGCGCCTGTGAGTGGCGACGTAGCCCAGGCGGCCTGGTCAGCGCCCTACACCCGATCCTCCACCACACACCCGCGACATGGATCGGCTGGGCCGGTGGCACCGGCGAGGCACCCAGCCTGCCCGACGTCGACGGGGTGCGCATGCACACGGTGGCCCTCACCGCCGAGGACGTGCGCGACCACTACGAAGGCTTCGCCAACGCCACCCTCTGGCCGCTATACCACGACGCGGTCGAGCAGCCCGTCTACCACCGCCGCTGGTGGGAGTCGTACCAGCGGGTCAACCAGCGCTTCGCCGAGGCGGCCGCGGAGGTCGCCGAGCCCGGCGCGGTCGTCTGGGTGCAGGATTACCACCTCCAGCTGGTGCCCGGCATGCTCCGCGAGCTCCGCCCCGACCTGCTGATCGGCTTCTTCCTGCACGTGCCGTTTCCGCCGCCGGAGCTGTTCATGCAGCTCCCCCGCCGGGCCGAGCTGCTGCTCGGCATGCTCGGCGCCGACCTGGTCGGCTTCCAGCGGGCCCAGGCCGCGCACAACTTCGCCCAGCTCTGCGCCAAGGTGCTCAACGTGCCGGCCACCGACCGCCGTATCGCGGTCGAAGACCGGGTGGTGCGCATCGGCGCGTTCCCGGTCTCGATCGACATGGCGGAGATGGAGCAGCTGGCCGCCCGCCCCGACGTTGTCGCGCGGGCGAAGCAGTTCCGCGCCGACCTCGGCGAGCCGCAGCACATGATCCTCAGCGTCGACCGCATGGACTACACCAAGGGCATCGAGCACCGGCTCAAGGCATACAGCGAGCTGATCGCCGACGGCCACATCAAGGTCCGCGACACGGTGATGGTGCAGGTCGTCGTGCCCAGCCGCGAACGGGTCGAGCGATACCAGGTGCTCCGCGACCGGGTCGAGCACAAGGTCGGCCGCATCAACGGCGAGTTCGGGCGCGTCGGCGAGCCGGCGATCCACTACCTCAACCAGCCGTTCGACCGGGCCGAGCTGGCCGCGCTCTACCGGGCCGCCGACATCATGGTCGTCACCCCGCTCCGCGACGGCATGAACCTCGTGGCCAAGGAGTACGTCGCCGCCCGCGTCGACAACACCGGCGCGCTGGTGCTGAGCGAGTTCGCCGGGGCGGCGGCCGAGCTGACGCAGGCGTATCTGGTCAACCCGCACGACCTCGACGGCCTGAAGCTGACGCTCATGCACGCGAAGGAGGCCGCGGCCAGCGACGTGAGCGCCCGGATGGGCGCGATGCGTGAACACCTGCGCGGCCACGACATCCAGGCGTGGGCCCGCACCTACCTGACGGCGTTGGACCACACCGGCTCGCTCGTGGCCCGCCTAGGAGCTTCTTGACCTTTATCTGGGCTACCGCGATGTCCGTCGTGGTCGCCGTCCGTCGCTCCCGCGGCCTCACCCATCTGCCGTTGGTCGCGGTCACCCCTTTCAAGCCTCCGGACCATCCGAAGAGGAAGTGAGCGTGACCAAGCGCGCAGGGTGAGGCCGCGGGAGCAGCGGTCTGGACCACGACGGACGTCGCGGTAGCTCAAATCCTTTTAGGAACCGCCCTTTTCCAGCCAGTCGAGGATGGCGTCGATCGGCTCGCGCCAGCGGGCGTCGAGCATCAGGTCGTGGCCCATGCCGGGGAACAGCAGGGGTGCGCCGCCGTAGCGCCGGGCCGCGCGGGTCAGTGCCGACGCGGGCACCACGCGGTCGTCGGGGCTGCCCACCACCAGCACAGGCGGGTCGCCGACCGGGGGCTCGGGTGCGCGGTGGAGCAGCAGCTGCCACTGCGCGCGGGCGGAGGCGCGGCCGAGCCGGTCGGTGTATCCGCGGGCCACCGTGTCTGGCACCTCGCGGCTGAAGAGCTGGCGGCGGCTCAGCCGGAGCCGGCCCCCGAAGATCGCCGGAAGCGTGCCCGCGGGGTTTCTTCGCAGCGCCGCGCCGAACGTCGCCCAACCGCCCAGCACCGGCGCCGCGAGCACCGCGGCCCGCGCCGGGTAGCGCGCCAGCGCGCGCTGCACCACCAGGGCGCCGGCACCCTGCCCCACCAGCACCGCCTGCCGTGGCAGGGCCGCCGCGGCCTGGACGACGTCATGCGTGTACGCCCGGAGGGTGGCCCTCGGTGTGTCGCCGCTGCCGCCGTGGCCCCGCGGGCTGACCGCGTGTGCGGGGAAGCCGCGGCCGGCGGCGTGCTCGAGCCAGAACTCGGCGAACGCCCACGCGCCGTGGCCGAAGCCCGGCACGAACAGGACCGGCGGCTTGCCCTCGTCGAGCTCCGGGGTGGCGCTGAGCACCTCTCGCCGCACGGGCGCGATCGGCTTGGCCCAGTCTTCGAAGCGGATGAGCCTCATGCGCGCGCTCCCGCCAGGCTGTCGATCATCTTCTGGAGCGCCCGCAGGTAGTCGACGTGGCTCACCTCGAACCAGTGGCGCGGCGTGTCCCGCACCTTCGCGCGGGTCCAGCGGCGGTCGGGCTGCTTGGCCACCGCGCCGGCCCAGAACTCGCCGGCCCGCTGGGGCGCGGCCTCGCGCAGGCGCAGCCAGCGCGCGATCGCCACGGTCTGCCAGTGAACGAGCGGCAGGATGCCCGAGTCGGACTCCAGCAGCCCGGCGACCGCCAGCGTGGGGTGGCGCCGCGAGAACGCGTGCAGGTGCAGCCGCGGCCGCCCCTCCGCCGTGGCGGCCAGTGCCTCCGGGGCCAGGAACTCGAAGCGCGGCCGGTATCCGGTCGCCGCGACCACCAGGTCGGGCTCCACCTCGGTGCCGTCGGCCAGCTCGACGCTGTACTGCCGGAAGCGGGCGATGTCGGGCACCGGCACGATGCCGCCGTGGCCCACCTGGTAGATCAGCTGACTATTGACGATCGGGTGGGTCTCGAAGACCTTGTGGTCGGGCCGCCGCATGCCGAAGCGCCGCGGGTCGCCCACCGTCAGCCGGAGCGTGCGCTGGAGCAGCCACTGCCGCAGGCGCAGCGGGAGGCGCAGCCGCAGCACCGCGTCGTGAAACTGGTCGGCGGGGCGGCCGAGGACGTACTTCGGCGCGTACCAGTAGCCGCGACGCGTCGAGTGCCAGCAGCGGGACGCCTGCTGCGCCGCCTCGACCGCGATGTCGCATCCCGTATTGCCACCGCCGATCACCAGCACCCGCTTGCCGCGCAGCTCGGCCGGATCCTTGTACGCCGACGAGTGGATGACCCGGCCCTTGAAGTCGTCGAGCCCCTCGTAGGCCGGGAGGCTGGGCGACCAGTTGTGACCGTTGGCGACGACGACGGCGGCGTAGCGGTGGGTGCGCTCCGCGCCGTAGCCACCGGTGCTGCGCGTGGTCACATCCCACCGCATGCCGTCGGCCGGCTCCACCTTGACCACCTCGGTGCCGAACCAGATGTGCGGGCGCAGGTCGAAGTGGTCCGCGTAGCGCTCCAGGTAGGACAGCACCTGGCTGTGGTGCGGGTAGTCGGGCCAGTCGTCCGGCATCGGAAAGTCGGGGTACTGCGTGAAGGGTTTGGACGAGATCAGATGGGCGCTGCCGTAGACCGGACTGCGGTCGTGGCGCCAATTCCACCCCCCGCCGACACCGGTCTCGCGCTCGTAGCAGTCGACGCCGAACCCGTGCTCTCTCAGGTTTTTGACGGCGACGAGCCCGCTCGGCCCGGCGCCCACGACGCAGACTGTCTCGCCCCGGTCGTAAACCGGGCGTCCGTCACGCCAAAGGGTCGCGCTGTCATGATCGGTGGAGGTGGTCACCGAGTGTCTCCTAAAATCGCGGCTGCGAAATCCTCTCGACTGGCCGCACCCTTTGTCCACCCCCGGGAGGAGTGTTTCAGCGTTTATGCCACGCTCTTATCCCTCACTGGTGTTTCCGCCGCCACGCGCCGGGGCGGGACGGAGGAGGTTGCGCAGGAGGATGACGGTCACGGCCATCAGGGCGATGTACAGCGGGACGCCCGCGCCCAGCTGCTGCGCCATCGCGGCCAACGGCGGGTAGTCGGCGGCCGGTGGCAGCGGGGACGACGGGTCGCCCAATGCCTGGGTGACCCGGTCGGCGACCCAGGTGCCGCGGCCGACGATCATGTCGTGTGCGATCGGGCCGGGCGTGGTCACCAGGGCGAAGGCCGTGCCGGCCACGGTCGCGTACAGCCAGGGGATCACGTGTCTGGACGCCGGTGCCACCGCTCGGGCGACCCACACCGCGAACGGCATGATGAGCGCCAGCGCGGGCGTGAGCGCCACGAAGGCGAACGACGAGTCGAGCAGCCAGTGCACCACCCAGCTGATCGCGGGCCCGCCTTCGTCGAGGTAGATCGCGTGAAACCAGAACATGGCCAGGCCGCCGACGTAACACATCGTCAGCGCGGTCACCAGCAGCGCTAGTCGGGATGCGGGGTCGCGGTAGAAGTCGGCGTAGGCACGGACGGATGGCGGCGGGGCCGCGTGGGCCGGGCTGAGGACGGCGCGGAACGAGGGGGACACGACGACACTCCATAGATGGATGTATATATCTCTATGGTTAGTGTCCGCCGGAATGCCGTGAAAACAGCTCCCCCCAAGGGATTCACGTGAACGAGAGGTGAGCCACCACGGGGAAGTGGTCGCTGGCGCGGAGCGCCTCGGGGGTGTCGACGACGTCGTATCCGAGCACCGTCACGCGCGGATCCACGAAGAGAGCGTCGATGCGCTCGCGCGGGTTGGCACAGGAGAACGTGGGCCGCTGGAGGTCGCCCGCCGCATCCGTCATCCCCTCCGCCAGGATCCGCCATGCCTCACCAGAAGTCGACTCGTTCAAATCAACGCCGAGGATCACCGGCAGGTCTACTTTGGACATCTCGGCCCGGACCGCGGAGGCCTGCGCCGGACGCTCGTCCGCATACTTGGACAGGTGTGAGCCGGCGATCACAAATCGCGCCGGACCCACCGAGCACTCCGCGAACGCCGCGCCCCGCATGTGCCGCCCCGCCGTGTGCGGCAGGCGGATGGACCACGCGTCGTGCACGCGCACCCGGAGGCTCGTCAGCACGAGGTTGCCCAGCGACGGCAGCCCGCCCGAGGCGACGAGCATGCCGAACGACCGGGCCAGCGCCGCGCCCTTGCTACGCCAGCGGAACCGGCGCGGTCCCTCCTGGACGATCAGCACGTCCGGCGCGATGTCCTTGACCACCGCGGCGAGCGCGTCCTGGTCGTCCTTCTGGCTGTGCACGTTGTACGTCAGCACCCGCAGATCCACAGCGTCTCCTGGTCGCTCGCTCACCACCGTCGTGGGCGAGGCCCGTCCGCGCCCGCTCACTCACGGACCGAAACCTAACGCCGGCGGGCGAGGTCTCCCGCACCGACCACGCCGGCCGTGTTGCCCATCTCGGCGGCCCTCAGCTCGGCCACCGCCGCCCTGTTGCGCTGCGCCAGGGAGTCCACATAGGACCGACGGGTGGGGCCGAGCAGGAGGTCGCCCGCCTCCACGACACCGCCACCCACCACGAGCATCTGCGGGTCCAGGATCTGCACCATGTCGGCGAGCGCGATGCCCAGCCAGTGGCCGATCTGCGCGAACGCCTGCCGCGACACCGGATCTCCGTCCATCGCCGCCGCGGTGACCATCGGGCCGGCGATCGCCTCCGCGTCGCCCTCGGCGAGCTCCAGGAGGGCGGCGGCGTTGCCCGGATCCTGGCGGGCGCCGGCGCGGGCGAAGCGGACCAGCGCGTTGCCGCTCGCGTACTGCTCCAGGCAGCCGTGGCGGCCGCACCCGCACAGGTGGCCCTCGGGCACCGAGAGCACGTGGCCCAGCTCGGCCGCGATGCCGTGGGTGCCGCGGACCAGGTCACCGCCGAGCACGAGCGCGCCGCCCACGCCGGTGCCGATCGTGAACATGACCATCGAGTCTTCGGCCTGCCGGGCCGCGCCGAAGCGGAACTCGGCCCAGGCGGCGGCGTTGGCGTCGTTTTCGACGATGACCGGTAGCCCGGTGGCGGCCGTGACGTACTCGCGGAGCGGCTCGTCGCGCCACGCGATGTTGGGGGCGAAGAGCACGTTGGAGCGGGTGGCGTCGATCCAGCCGGCGGCGCCGATGCCGACCGCCTCGATCTCGCGCCCCGCCGCCAGCTCGGTGACCGCCTCGATGATCACGTCGCGGGTCTTGGCCACGTCTTCCGCGGGCGTGTCGCGACGCGTGTGCGCCAGCACGGCACCGGCCGGATCGACGACTCCGGCGGCCACCTTCGTGCCGCCGACGTCAACACCGATGGTCAGCGTCACGCCGATGTCCCCTCTGAAATCCTTACTCCGACGCTGGATCATGACTGGCCCGCGTGGCGGCCCGCCAGACATCCTCCCCATCGTCTCGCGTACCGGAATCCGGCGTGGCGGCTTCGTCACGCTCGGCAGGCGTGGACAGGGACCGCAGCAGGCTCGCCACCCCCGCCGCGAAGTCACCCGCCCCGGTCGCCACCCGCTCCGCGAACTGGGGGTTGGGGTCGCGCATCGCGGCGATCACCCGGCACAGCGGGCACACGCAACACTCGGCGGAGCCGGTCGAGACCGGGCCGGCGGGCGCGCCGAAGAGGGACCCGGACGAGACCGTGGCCAGCACGGTGGCCACCAGGCGCTCGGCCTCCTCGCGGGCGGAGATGGGATCGGTCGGGTTCATGAGGAGGCTCCCTCGGCCCGGCGCTTGAGCTGCTTCAGCGCGGTATCCATGATCATTTTCTCGGCCTTGCGGCGGAACATTCCCAGCATGCCCACCGACAGCTCCACCTCCAAGGTGTAGGTGACGGTGGTCGTGCCGTCGCCGTTGTCGGCGATGTCGTACGACCCGTTCTGGGTCTTCTGCATCTTGGACGGCTCGACGAGATGCCACTCGATCCGGGAGATGTCCTCGGCGTACTCGTATGCGAGTGTGTACTCGTCCGCGATCACACCGGCGTCGAGGGTGAAGCGCACCTGGCTCGCGTAGCCGTCCTCGTACTCCTCGAGGACCTCGACCTTCTTCATCGCGTCGGTCCACTCGGGGTAGCGGGCGAAGTCGCAGATGACCTCCGCGACCCGCTCGGGGGGCGCGGCGACGACGATCGACTGGGTGGAGGAGTCCGCCATGCCCGGGAGGTTACCCCGTGCGAGCGGAGAGGCCCTGTTCCCGGGTAGGTTGCGGATAGTTTTCCGTGAGGAGTGCCGTGCGCGAGTTCGCCGTACCGCCGGTGGTGACCATCGGCGACACCGCCAACCTGACCGACCCCGTGTGGGACAACGCCGAGACCGCCCCGGACACGGTGCAGTTCTCCCGGCACACGTCCGGCGGGTGGGTCGACGTCACCTGCGCCCAGTTCCGGGACGAAGTGGTGGCCTTGGCCCGGGGCCTCGTCGCGGCGGGCGTCGAGCCGGGCGACCGGGTGGCCCTGATGAGCAAGACCCGATACGAGTGGACGCTCATCGACTACGCGATCTGGTCCGCCGGCGGCGTGACGGTGCCGATCTACGAGACCTCCAGCGCCGAGCAGGTGGCCTGGATCCTCTCCGACTCGGGCGCCACCGCGTGCTTCGTGGAGACCAACGCCCACGCCCTGGCCG
Organism: Phytohabitans sp. LZ39; assembly: GCF_059359075.1. Classification (NCBI taxonomy): domain Bacteria; kingdom Bacillati; phylum Actinomycetota; class Actinomycetes; order Micromonosporales; family Micromonosporaceae; genus Phytohabitans; species Phytohabitans sp. LZ39. Next base: position 17,455 of record NZ_JCADBM010000020.1, read on the forward strand.
TGGCGGGCGTGCGCGAGGAGGTGCCCGCGCTCGACAAGGTGTGGCAGATCGAGACCGGCGACCTGGAGGCGCTGACCGAGCGGGGCGCGGCCGTCGACCCCGCCGAGGTCGACCGGCGCCGCGCCGCGGTCAGCGCTGCCGACGTGGCCACCATCATCTACACCAGTGGCACCACCGGTCGCCCCAAGGGCTGCGTGCTCACCCACCGCAATATCTACTCCGACATCGAAAACGCCATCCCGGGGCTGCACCACCTCTTCCGCCCGGAGGCCTCGACACTGCTCTTCCTGCCGCTGGCACACTCGTTCGCCCGGCTGATCCAGGTCGGCGTGGTCACCGCGCGCGCCCGGATGGGGCACACCGCGGACGTGAAAAACCTGGCGGCCGACCTCCAGTCGTTCCGGCCGACGTTTGTGCTCTCGGTGCCGCGCGTCTTCGAGAAGGTCTACAACACCGCCAAGCAGCGGGCACACGGCGACGGCAAGGGCAAGATCTTCGACCGGGCCGAGGCGGTCGCGATCGCGTACAGCGAGGCCAAGGACAAGCCCGGCGGGCCAGGACTCGGCCTCAAGCTCCAGCACGCGCTCTTCGACCGCCTCGTGTACGGCAAGCTCCGCGCGGCCCTCGGCGGCCAGTGCGCCGACGCGATCTCCGGAGGAGCGCCGCTGGGCGCGAGGCTCGCGCACTTCTTCCGCGGCGTCGGGGTGACGGTCTACGAGGGGTACGGGCTGACCGAGACCTCACCCGCCGTCGCCGTCAACCTCGAGAAGGCGATCCGCATCGGCACGGTCGGCCGCCCGCTGCCCGGTGTGACCATCCGCATCGCCGACGACGGCGAGATCCTCATCAAGGGCGACATCGTCTTCGAGCGGTACTGGAACAACGAGGACGCCACGGCCGAGGTGCTCGACGCCGACGGCTGGTTCCACAGCGGCGACCTGGGCGAGCTCGACGGCGACGGCTACCTCGCGATCACCGGCCGCAAGAAGGAGATCATCGTGACCGCCGGCGGCAAGAACGTCGCCCCGGCGCTGCTCGAAGACCGGCTGCGGGCGCACCCGCTGGTCAGCCAGACGGTGGTGGTCGGCGACCGGCAGCCGTTCATCGCCGCGCTCGTCACGATCGACGAGGAGGCCTGGCCGAAGTGGCTCGCCACGGCGGGCTACCCGGAGACCGACACGGTCGCCGACCACCGCGAGGACGAAAAGCTGCGCGCCGAGATCCAGGCGGCGGTCGACGAGGCCAACAAGGCGGTCTCGCACGCCGAGGCGATCAAGGTGTTCCGCATCCTCCCGCGCGACTTCGCAGAAGCCACCGGTGAGCTCACCCCGTCGCTGAAGGTCAAGCGGGGTGTGGTGCACAAGACGTACGCCGACGAGATCGCCGCGATCTACGGAGGCTGAGTTGCTCCCGTCCCCCACCGCGGCCCGGCCGCGCACGCGCCCGCACGGGCAGCCGAAGCCACATCCGCTGGCGGTGGCGGCCCGGCTCGTCGTGCTCGCGCTCGTCGCGGTGCTTACGCTGATCACCACGCACGAGGTACCGCAGCTGCGGTGGATCGGGCTGCTGGCCGTCGCGGCGATTCCGGGCGTGCTCGCCCCCCGCCATGTGGTACTCGGGCCGCTCGGCCGCTTCGCCGAGGTGATCATCGTGGGGCTGGCCGCCGGCAAGGTGGCCGCCGAGGCGCAAAACCAGGGGATGCTCGGCTCCGGGCTGGGCGCCGAGGCGATGCTGCCGTACCTTGCGGTCCCGCTGACCGTCGCCACCCTCTACCGCCGCACCCGCGAGGCCCTCGCACTGCTCGGTGTGGCGGCGGCGACGCTGGCCTTCGGCGGCGTGGTCACCGAGGCCAACGGCGAGCGCCTGATCACCGACGCCGGCTACCTGCTGGCCTCCGCGCAGTGGCTCATCCTCGCCGCGGTGGGCATCACCGCCGCCGGCACGCTCCAGCGGGTGCTCCAGGCGCGCGGGGAGAGCCGGCCGCCGCAGCCGTACGCCGAGGCGACCCGCCTGCTCACCCAGCTGCGCAGCGTCGCCCGCCAGCTGCCCGGCGCCACGCTCGACCCGGGCGGCATCGCCGAGCACCTGCTCGACGAGCTGCGCACGATCACCCGCGCCGACCGGGCGGCCGTGCTGACCGCGAGCGGGGGCGGGCGCCTGGTGGTGCTCGCACAGACCGGTGTCGACCGGGTCGACTGGGAGACGACGCTCGACGCGGACTCGGCGATCGCCGACGCGTGGGCGAGCCAGCAGCCGCAGACCGCTCACCGGTCGCAGGCGCGGTCGCACCGCAAAGGCGACGTTTCGGCCCTCGTGGTGCCCCTTGTGGCTGGCGTCCGCACTGTCGGATTAGTGACTCTCGAGGCAGATATCACCAGCGCGTACCCCTCTTCGGTCGTAGATAGGGTGACCGCCGTGACGGGCCCCGCGGCGCTCCGCCTGGAGGCCGCGCTGCTCTTCGACGAGGTCCGTTCGCTCGCCACCAACGAGGAGCGGCAGCGCCTCGCGCGGGAGATCCACGACGGCGTGGCGCAGGAGTTGGTGATGGTCGGCTACGGCATCGACAACGCCCTCGCGCTCCTCCCGGAAGACGCCAAGGAGAGCGGCGAAGAGCTCCGCTCGCTGCGTGGCGAGGTCACCCGCGTCATCACTGAGCTGCGGCTCAGCCTCTTCGAGCTGCGCAGCGAGGTCGACCGGCAGGGCGGTCTGGCGGCCGCGATCTCCGAGTACGCGCGGCAGGTCGGCGCCTCCGCGGGGCTGCGCGTGCACTACACCCTGGACGAGTCGACCGCCCGGCTGCCGGCCGCCACCGAGGCCGAGTTGCTCCGCATCGCCCAGGAGGCGATCACCAACGCGCGCAAGCACGCGGGCGCGTCCAACCTCTGGGTCACCTGTGCCGTCGATCCCCCGTACGCCCAAATTGAAGTGTCGGATGACGGTCAGGGCATCGCTGACCAGCGGCCGGACGGGAGGTACGGTCTTGCGATCATGGCTGAGAGGGCGGAACGTATCCGTGGCCGGCTAGAGATCAGGCCACGCCACCCGAGCGGCACAACTGTCGCTGTCGTACTGGGAAGCTCGCCCCGGCGCGATAGCGTGCGCGATAGCGTAAATGCACCAGAAGGGGAGTAAGCCCAGCATGACCACCAGCCCCACACCACCGCCGACAACGCGTACGAAGGTTCTCCTCGTCGACGACCACGACCTGATCCGCAAGGGTCTTCGGCACGCCTTCGAGCGCGACCGCCAGTTCGAGGTCGTCGGTGAGGCGGCCACGGCCGCCGAGGGGGTCCGCCAGGCCGGCGCGCTTCAGCCCGATGTCGTGATCATGGATCTGCGCCTCCCCGACGGCAGCGGGTTGGAGGCCACCCGCGCGCTGCGCAAGTCGAGCAACACGATGGGCATCGTGGTGCTGACCATGTACGCCGGCGACGACCAGCTCTTCGGGGCGCTGGAGGCGGGCGCGAGTGCGTTCGTGCCGAAGACCGCCCCGGCCGACGAGGTCGTGGCGGCCGCCCGGCACGCGGCCTCCTCCCCCAGCGCGTTCACCGCGGCCGACCTGGCCGAGGCGATGAAGCGCCGGCTCGCCCCGTCCGGCCCGCAGCTGTCGCCCCGCGAGGGCCAGGTGCTCCGCCTGCTGGCCGACGGCATGAGCGTGGCCGGCATCGCCAAGCAGCTGTTCGTCAGCGAGTCGACGGCGAAGACCCACATCTCCAAGCTGTACGAGAAGCTCGGCGCGGCCAACCGCGCCCAGGCCCTCATGACGGCGCTGCGGCTCGGCCTTCTCGAAGCGCCCGACGCACCGAAGTTCTAGGGCGCGGGGACCCGGGCGGCCAGCGGCCGCCCGGTCAGGCGCCGGATCGCGAGGAAGACCTCGCACCCCAGGCACAGGCCGAAGACCGCGTTCAGGAAGGCCGCGACAAGCGCGAACCCGGCCATCACCAGGCCCAGCGCGGCCACGCCGGAGAGGTAGCCCACGGCCGCCACCGCCATGAACGCGAGGCCGACCACCTGGGCGAAGCGCACCGGTGCGGCCGGCTCCAGCTCGGCCGGGCGGCCCAGCCGGGGCGCGACAAGCGCGCGGTAGACCAGCCCGTACGGGCCGCGGCGGGGGTCGATGGCGGTGACGGCGAAGACCGCCGCCTGGACGAGGGCGAGCCATCCTGAGCCGGTGATCAGGACGGCGACGATGACGGCGGCGGTCAGCGCCGCGGCGAAGCGCGGCCCGCGCGGGTCGAGCAGCATGGAGAGCCTCCGGGAGAACGACGGGACGGACTAGGAAGTCGGTCCCGTACAGAGGCTCGCCGCGAGCCGCCCGTGGTCGACGGCGCGGCGGCGGGTGAGCAGCGGGCGCGTCATGCCGCCGGCTCCAGCAGCGGGGCGACGGCCGCGATGACCTGGCCCTTGGCGGGCACGCCGGAGGCCCGCTGGACCACCTGGCCACTCCGGTCGACGATCAGCACCGTCGGGGTGCGCCAGATGCCGAGCTCCCGGACCGCGTCCAGGTGGCTCTCGGCGTCGACCTCCACGTGCCGTACCCCATCGAGGGTCTTGGCCACGTCGGCGCAGATCCGCCGGACGGCGCGGCATGGCGCGCAGAAGGCGGACGAGAACTGGAGCAGCGTGGCCGGCGCCCCGGGCTCGACGCCCAGGGTGGTGAGGACCGCCGGCGGAGCCGCGGACGCCGCCCGGAGGCGACCATCGCGGCGGCGGCGCCACAGCCCGAACGCGGTCGCGGCGGCCAGCGCCACCACGGCCACGACGAGCCCGGTCCATGCCGTACGGTCCACGTCCACCACCGTGACACGTCACCGGCCGGAATGACCATGACGTCCCGCCGGCTGGGCGAACCTCACACCGGCCCGTTCGGGCGTAGTCTGCCCGTACGGGGCGGGGTATGGCGGGCGGTCTGGAAGGTAGGACACTCTCCGGGCACAATGGCGGCGACCACCCAAGCGCGCCTTTTAAGCCCCGGACAGGACAGAGGGGACGGTATGCGACGTCCGGACTGGGCACCAGCGACGATCGACATCGATCGGCCCAGCGCAGCCCGCATGTACGACTACTTCCTCGGTGGGTCGCACAACTTCGCCGTCGACCGCGAGGCCGCCCAGGCGATGATCGCGGCCGTCCCCGAGACACCGCTGATCGCCCAGGCCAATCGGGCGTTCCTGCGGCGGTCGGTGCGCTTCCTGGTGGAGGCGGGCATCCGGCAGTTTCTCGACATCGGCTCCGGCATCCCCACCGTGGGCAACGTGCACGAGATCGCCCAGTCGGTGGCGCCCGAGTCCACCGTGGCGTACGTCGACATCGACCCGGTCGCGGTCGGCCACAGCCGCGAGATCCTCGACGGCAACGAGCGGGCGGTGGCCATCCAGGCCGACATCCGCGACCCCGACCGGATCCTCGACCACCCGGACGTGCTCAAGCTGATCGACTTCGGGCAGCCGGTGGCGCTGATGATCGTGGCGGTGCTGCATTTCGTCCGCGACGAAGACCGGCCCGCCGAGATCGTCGCGCGCCTCCGGTCGGCCCTGGCCCCCGGCAGCTACCTGGCGCTCTCCCAGGCCTCCGGCGAGGGGCGCACCCCGGCCGAGTGGCGCGAGGCGGACGCCGTCTACCAGCGCACCGACCGACCGCTGCACAATCGGGGACGCGACGAAATCGCCCGCCTCTTCGACGGCTTCGACCTGGTCGAGCCGGGCGTGGTGTGGGTGCCCGAGTGGCGGCCCGACTCGCCGCACGGGGTCGAGGAGGCCGAGCGCTCCGTCTACATCGGCGGCGTGGGTCGGCTCGGGTGATCCGCGACCCGGACGCGATGCGATACCCGGTGGCCTCCCCCGGGTACGGTCCCGGGCTCGCCATCTTCGCCCGCGCCTGGGCCAAAGCCGTCACCGGCACCAGCTACCTGCCGGTGACGCCGGCTCAGCTGGAGGAGTACCTGGAAGGGCTCACGCTCCGCCTCGTCGAGGCGCTCTACGCCGAGCCGTTCAGCCTCCGCAGCGGATACCAGATCGGCGCCGACCTGGTCGCCGCGCACATCGCCTCGGCCGAGGGCCTGGGCCGCACGATCGAGGTCATCGAGCTGCGCCTCCTGCGCGACCTCGGCGTTTCCCCCACCTCCCCGTCCGCCGATCCTGGTTCCGGCGACGACCTGCGCGACCGGATGGCGCGGCTGCTCGGCACCGTCGCGATCGGATACGCCCGGGCACTGCGCGACCGCACGCTCGACGAGCAGGAGTCGATCCGCCGGGCCGCGATGGTCGCCCGCGAGCAGGCCGAGCAGGCGCTGCGCGAGAGCGAGGCCCGCTTCCGCCACCAGGCCACCCACGACCCGCTCACCAACCTGCCCAACCGCGCGCTGTTCACCGAGCGGCTCGCGGCCGCCTTCGCGCGCGACGGCGGTTCCACCCGCCGGCTCGGCGTCTGCTTCGTCGACCTCGACGGCTTCAAGATGGTCAACGACACGCTCGGCCACCACGCCGGCGACCTGCTGCTGACGTCGGTGGCCGACAAGCTGCGCCGCGGCGCCGGCGAGCACCTCGTGGCCCGGATGGGCGGCGACGAGTTCGTGATCCTGGTCGAAGACACCACCTGCACCGACGACGTGCTCAAGGTGGCCGACGCCGCGCTGGCCGCGATCAGCGAGCCGTCCACCGTGGACGGCCAGGAGCTGCGCGTCTCGGCCAGCATCGGCATCGTCGAGCGCCCGGTCGCCGGCACCACCCCCAGCGAGGTGATGCGCGCCGCCGACATCACCCTCCACTGGGCCAAGACCTCCGGCAAGAGTCGGTGGGCGCTCTTCGACCCGGAGCGCAACGAGCGCGAGCTCACCCGATACGCGCTCTCGTCCGCCATGCCCACCGCGCTAGAACGGGGCGAGTTCTGCCTCGACTACCAGCCGCTCGTCGCACTCGACGACGGACGGCTGCTCGGCCTGGAGGCGCTGGTCCGGTGGCGCCACCCGCAGCTTGGCGTGCTGCGGCCCGACAAGTTCATCGGGCTGGCCGAGGAGACCGGCCTCATCGTGCGGCTGGGCGGCTGGGTGCTCGCCGAGGCGTGCCGGCAGGCCCGCCACTGGGTCGACCTCAGCCCGAAGGCGCCCTTCGTCAGCGTCAACCTGGCCGTCCGCCAGGTGCGCGGCCCCGGCCTGGTCAAGCAGGTCACCAGCCTGCTCCGCGAGCACGACCTGCCACCCGGCCGGCTCCAGCTGGAGATCACCGAAAGCGCGATGATGAACGGCGCCGACGAGTCCGTCGACAGCCTCCGGTCACTGGCCGACCTGGGCGTGCGGATCGCGATCGACGACTTCGGCACCGGCTACTCCAACCTGTCGTACCTGCGCACCCTCCCGGTCTGCGAGCTCAAGGTGGCCGGGTCCTTTGTGGAGGGCCTGCGCGCCCCCGCCGCCGAGCCCGCCAGCCTCACCGACGAGCGCATCCTGGCGACGCTCGTCTCGCTGGCACACACCCTCGACCTGACGGTCACGGCGGAGGGCGTCGAGACAGCGGCGCAGGCCGACCGGCTCCGCGCCATCGGCTGCGACGCCGCCCAGGGCTGGCACTTCGGCCTTCCGATGCCACCGTCCCACGTCGACGCCCTGCTCTAGAGACCTTCGGGGTCGGGGTGGCTTCGACCCCTGAATCCCTTATTTAGACAGAGATTTGAGCTACCGCGACGTGCGTCGTGGTAGCCCGAAATGTCTTGGAAACTGGCGTGTGAACGCGATACTCGGTGGCTCGGCTTGGCCGCGTGACGTACCAAGAAGGGTATGGATGCGGGCGACGACGAGCTCAAAGTCCCGTACTGGCTGACCGCCACCGCCGAGGCGGCGAATGCCACCTTCTGGCGAATGCTGCGGCGGCTGCCGCACCTGCTCGCGCGGGCTTGGCGGCTGGCGTGGCAGGCGAGCCCGCGGCACACGGCGGCCGTCGTCGGGTTCGAGCTGGCGGCCGGCGTCGCGAGTGCTGTCGGCCTGGTGAGCGTCGTCGGTGTGCTCGATGGCCTGCTCCGGGAAGGGCCGACGCCCGAGCGGATCCGTGCGGCCGTGCCGTCGCTGCTGCTGATGATCGGCGCGCACGCCCTGCACACGATCCTCCGCGCGGCCGCGACCGGCGCGCAGGGCCGGCTCTCCCCGCAGGTGAGCCAGACCGCGGAGATGCGCCTGCTCGACCTGACGACACGGGTCGACCTGGCCACGTTCGACGACCCGGACTGGCGGGACGCCATGCAGCGGGCCCGCGACCGGGGCATCGACGCGGCGCAGCGGGTGGTCGACCACGCGATCGAGCTGGGCACCAACCTGGTGGGCCTGGCCGCGGCGGGCAGCGTGCTGGCGGTGCTGCACCCGGTGCTCCTCCCGCTCCTGGTGCTCGCGGTGCTCCCCACCGGCTGGGCGGCGGTGCGTTCGGCCCGGCTCGGATACCGGCAGCAGCTGCGCCTCGTCGCGGTGTGGCGTCGCAAGTGGATGCTCAGCGACCTGCTGGCCGACCGCGAGCCGGCGCCGGAGGTGCGCGCGTTCACCGTGCGGCGATACCTGCTGACCGAGGTGCGGCGGCTGCTCGACGTGGCGACCGGCGAGTACATGCGGGTCTCCACCCGCCAGGTGCGCACCAACCTGCTCGGCGCCGCGCTGGGCGGGGTGGCCACCGGCGTGACGTACACGGTGCTGATCATCCTGCTGGTCACCGGGCGGATGGACCTCGCGGTGGGCGGCGCGGCCGCGTACGCGATCAGCACCGGCATCGGCCGGCTCACCCAGGTCGCGTTCAGCATCAACCACCTCTACGAGCAGGGCCTGTACTTCAGCGACTACGAGGGCTTCTGCGCGCTGGCCACCGAGCGGGCCGAGTCGGCGCCGCCTGAGCGCGCGCCGCTCGGCCCGGGCGTGATCGAGCTGCGGGACGTCACGTTCGCCTACCCGGGCGCCGACCAGCCCGCCGTCCGCGACGTCACGCTGACCCTGCGGCGCGGCGAGACGATCGCGCTCGTCGGCGAGAACGGCTCCGGCAAGTCCACATTGGCCCGCCTGCTGGCCGGCCTCTACCACCCCGACCGGGGCACGGTCGCGTGGGACGGCGTCGACCTCGCCACGGTCGACCCGGTCAGCGTCCGCGACCAGGTCGCGGTCGTCATGCAGGAACCCACGAGGTGGCCGCTCTCCGCCCGCGACAACATCACCATCGGCCGCTACGAGCGCCCGGCCGAGCAGCCGCGGGTCGAGGTCGCCGCCCGGCAGGGCGACGCGCACGACTTCATCGAGGAGCTGCCCCGCCGGTACGACACGCTGCTGTCCCGCCACTTCACCGACGGCGCCGACCTGTCCGGCGGCCAGTGGCAGCGCCTGGCCGTGAGCCGGGCCTTCTACCGCGACGCCGCGCTGCTCATCTGCGACGAGCCGACCGCGAACCTGGACGCCCGCGCCGAGCACGACGTCTACCAGCGACTGCGCGAGCTGGCCGCGGGCCGCACGGTCGTGCTGATCACCCACCGCCTGGCCAGCGTGCGCGACGCCGACCGCATCTACGTGCTCGACCACGGCGCGATCACCGAGGAGGGCAGCCACCCGGAGCTGATGGCGCTGGCCGGCACCTACGCGACGCTCTTCACCCTCCAGGCCAGCGCCTACCAACAGCCAGACACAAATGCAGCGTGACAGCGCCCGCCCCGCCCTGGCCCCAGGAGGGCAGCCCTCCTGGGGCGTGAATTCCCAGCAGGGGTCCCCTATACCCGCCCAGACGGTGACAGGGCTGCCTCTTTGGGGCCGGGCGGGAGCGGGGAGCGGTGGGTGGGTTGGTTACTGGTCCGCGAGGAGGGTGGCCATGCGGGCGGCCTGGGTGTCCCAGCGCCACTCGCGCTCGACCCAGGCCCGCCCGGCCGTGCCCATCCGGCGGGCGAGGTCGCGGTCGGTGAGCAGCGTGGCGACGCGGTCGGCGACGGCGTCGCGGCCGCTGACCACGTAGCCGGTCTCGCCCTCGCGGACCGCGTCGGGTGCGCCGCCCGAGTCGCCGGCCACCACGGGCAGGCCGGACGCGGAGGCCTCCAGGTAGACGATGCCGAGGCCCTCCACGTCGAGGCCGCGGTTGCGGGTGCGGCAGGGCATCGCGAACACGTCGCCGGCCGCGTAGTGGGCGGGCAGCTCCTCAGCCGGCACCGAGCCGGTGAAGACGACGCTGGGAAGGCCGGCGGCGAGCTTTTCCAATGTGGACCGGTGTGGGCCGCCGCCGACCACGAGGAGCGCGGCGTCGGGCACGCGCCGGCGGATCGCGGGCAGCGCGCGGATCAGCGTGTCCTGGCCCTTACGGGGCACCAGGCGGGAGACGCACACGACGACGGGCCGGTCGCCGAGGCCGTGGCGGCGGCGGATCTCGCTGCCGTCGACCTCCGGGTGGTAGGCGTCGACGTCGACACCGGGGGCCAGCCGGCGCAGGTCGGTGAGGCCGTGCAGCGCCTTGTCGAGCCGCACGCGGGTGTACTCACCCAGGTAGGTCACCACGTCGGCGCCCCGCGCGATCCGGCGCAGCAGGCCGCGGGCGCCGGGTAGGGCCGCCCACCCGATCTCGTGACCGTGGGTCTGCGCGACCGCGCGCGCCACGCCGGTGCGCCGCCGCAGACCGGGCGCGAGCAGGCCGAGCGGGGCCGCCGCGCCGAACCACACGGTGTCGCAGCCGTGCGCTCGGGCGATCTCGGTGGCGCGCCGGGCCGCGCGACGGGTGGGCAGGAGCATCGAGGTCGCTTCGCGCACCACCTCGAACGGCTGCTCGGCGTCGAACTTCGCCGCGCCCTTCCACGTCGACGCGTACACGACGAGCGATCCGGGCGGCTGCCGCACCGCCAGCCCGTGCACGAACGACTGGATGCCGCCGGGGCGGGGCGGAAAGTCGTTGGTGACGAGGAGCGTGGTCATCGCTCTCCGCGCGCGTACGCCCGCGCGGCCGCCATGCGCTCCACTGTGGACGGGTGGGAGGCGGAGTACAGGTACTCCCAGCGGGGCGGGTCGGGGTCGCCGAGGTTGACGGTGGACAGCCGGCGCTGCATCGCCTCGAACGTGCTCGGGTCGCGGGTCAGCTCCAGCGCGTGCGCGTCGGCCCGCGCCTCGACCCGGCGGGAGAGGAAGCTCTGCGCCGGCGCGGCCACGACGCCGGCCAGGCTCACCACCGCGACCATCAGCGCGAGCGCGCGCGGCTCGCCCATCGAGTCGACGCCCGCCGTGCGCAGCAGCCACCCCCAGCCGCCGAGCAGGTAGAGCGCCACGACCGCGGCGGCGGCGCCGAGCGCGCCGATCAGCGTGCCGGTGAACACGTCGCGGTCTTTGGCGTGCCCGAGCTCGTGCGCCACCACGCTCGCCACCTCCTCCGGTGGCGCCTCGCGCAGCAGTGTGTCGTAGACGACGATGCGGCGGGTGGGACCGAGGCCGGACACGTACGCGTTGACCGCGCGGGTGCGCCTGGACGCGTCGGCCACCAGCACGTCTTTGACCGGCACGCCGTCGCGCTGCGCCAGGCTCATCAGCTCGGTGCGCAGCGGCCCCGGCTCCATCGGCGTGAACTTGTTGAAGACCGGCTCGACGAGCACCGGAAGGATGAACGAGAGCAGCACGACGAGCGCGGCCGCCCCCGCGGCGCCGAACGCCCACCACCAGCGCGGCGCCAGCCGGGTGACCGTGTAGAAGCCGAGCAGGGCGACGGCCGCGATGACGGCGCTCACCGCGTACGACTTCAGCATGTCGACGCTCCAGCCGGCCCAGGTCTGCGTGGAGAGGCCGTAGCGCGCCATGATCGTGTGCCGCCAGGCGGCGAGCGGAAGCGTGACGATCTCGGCGACGAGCACGACCGCGAGGCCGCCGAGCACCGCGCGCGCGATCCAGTGGTCGCCGAACGGGCGCCCGACCAGCTCCACGAGCCGGCTGCCGAGCGGGGTGAGGCCGAGCGCGAGCGTGACCGCCAGGCCGAGCGCCATCGCACCATACGACCCCGGGCGCAGCGCGGAGTGGAACTCGCGCCCCTTGCGCACCTGCTCCTGGGGCAGGTCGCGGAGGGCGTCGAGCTGGTCGGCGCGGGGCGCGGGCGGGCGCTGCCAGGGCACCAGCAGCACGGCCGCTACCAGCAGCGCCACCGCGAGGCCGCCGAGGGCGACGGCCGCCCAGAGCCTAGGGGTCATGCGAGCCGATGGTAATCGTTACGCGACGTGGCGGCGCCGGCGTCCTCCGGGCATGAGGCGGAGCCGGGGCCGGGCCGGCTCGGAGATGACCTCGACGTCGAAGCCGGCCCGCGCGAAGGCCTCGATCGCCCGGCGCTCGTCACCGGTGAGGTCGGCGTGCTCCGGCGGCGTGTCGAGCAGGGCGCTCAACATGCACCCGCCACACGCGGCTCCCCGCACCGCGCAGGTGTCGCAGTCGATGAGCATGGTCCCTCCTCAGGGTGGGCCGTCTGGCACCGTCCGTGACATCGACGCTATGCGAGGGGTACGACAAAACCGGGTCAGACCCGGGAGAGGCGGCGCAGGAGGGAGTCGGCTCCCAGCGGATACGCACCGTGGCGGCGCACGCCGTCGGCCACCTCGCGGTCGGAGGAGACCACCACGACGGGGCGGCCGGAGGGCTCGGCGCGGACGAGGCGGCGGATCAGCTCGTCGGCCGTCTCGCCCTTGCGGGAAAAGAGCACCCGCACGTTGCGCGGCGCGGGCGGCAGCCCGTGCACCCGCTCGGCACCGTCGAATACCACCGTCACCTCGTCGCCGGTCTGCGCGGCGATGCCGCCGAGCCCGGTGATCAGGCGTTTGCGCTGCTGCTCGAGGGACATCTCGCCGAACCCGCGCTTGGTCACGTTGTAGCCGTCGACCACCAGGTGGGCCCGGGGCAGCGCGAGCAGCTGGTCGAGGCGGGCGGGGTCGTCGGCGTCGAGGGCGCGGGTGCTGGAGACCTCTTCTGGCCGGTCGGCGAACGAGTCGGCCACGAAGTCGGCCGGCCGCCGGTCGGCCGGGTCGAGCGCCAGCTCGCGGCGCAGCCCCACCGCGGCCTGGCCGATCGTCTCCAGCAGCAGCCACAGCCGCGCGTCGTCGACCGCGCGGGCCTCCTTGGCGGTGTGGCGGGCATTGCCGGCGACGGCTTCGGCCTCGGCCAGCTTGGCGCGTATCCGCCGCAGCTCCGCGTCGTGGTCGGCGGTGGCCCGGGTGGCCCGGCCCCGCTCGGTGGCCAGCATCTCGGTGGCCTTGCGCTCGCGGGCCTGCGTCTCGCGGAGCGTCCGCGCGGCCTGCCGCGCCTCCTCCCGGACCTGGCCCAGCTCCTCGCGGACGCGGGCCAGCTCGTCGCGGAGCTTTTCGGCCTCCACCTTGGCGACCGCGCGGTCGTGCTCGGCCCGGGCGGCCCGGTGCTCGGCGTCGCGCAGCAGCTCGGCCACGGCGGCACTGTCGGCCTCGGCGCGGACCGCTTCTCCGGCGGCGGACACGAGGTCACGCCAGCCCTCGGGGCGGGCCAGGTAGGCGAGCGCGGCGACCTCGACCGGGTCGGCGGCCGCAGGGCAGATGCCCTCGATCACCGCCGCGCCCAGGTCGCCGGCCTCGTCGAGGACCCGGCTCGTGATCCGCTGGCGGAAGAGCGGGTCGCCGGCGAGCTGGGTGGCAATCATCGGACCACCGTGCCGGGCGCGGCGGTTGGGCGCGAACTTCGCCACCCGCCGCAGCACGGCCGGCACCTCGTCGGCGGGCAGGGTGGGCAGGGCCGCCGCGGTCAGCGTGATCACCCGCTGGCGGACCGGCTCGGGCAGCACCGGCTCGGGCTCGGCGACATCCAAGGCCGGGTCATAGGTGGGCATATCACCCGAAACAGGCTCCGACCCTCCATGAGCCGCGCCACCAGCGGGGCGGTCGTCGGGCGGAACCGGTACGGACATCCCACAAGTCTCCCACCACGCGAGCCGTCCCCGCCCGGTCGAGCAGACGATCTTTTCCAGATGACACAGGATGTCGTACCTGTGTTCTAGCGTGCCGGCCGTGACGAATGTGGACTACGTCCAGGGCACCCTCGAGACCCTCTTCGACGACCCCGCCGCCCGCTCCCTGCGGGAGACCACGTTCGTCGTCGTCGACCTCGAGACCACGGGCGGGGCGCCGGACGGTGGCGGCATCACCGAGATTGGCGCGGTCAAGGTGCGCGGCGGCGAGGAGCTGGGCGTGCTCGCCACGCTGGTCAACCCCGGGGTGCCGATCCCGCCCTTCATCACCGTGCTGACCGGCATCACCCAGGCGATGACCTACGAGGCGCCGCCCATCGAGCGGGTGCTGCCGAGCTTCCTGGAGTTCATGCGCGACGCCGTCCTCGTCGCGCACAACGCGCCGTACGACGTGGGTTTCCTCAAGGCCGCCTGCGCCAAGCACGGCTACCGCTGGCCCAGCCCCAAGGTGCTCGACACGGTGGCGCTGGCCCGGCGGGCGATGACCCGCGACGAGGTGCCCAACCACCGCCTCGGCACGCTCGCCGCCCACTTCCACACGGTCCGCCAGCCCACCCACCGCGCGCTCGACGACGCACAGGCCACGGTGGAGGTGCTGCACGCGCTGATCGGCCGGCTGGGCAGCTTCCGCGTGCACACGCTGGGCGACGCGATCGAGTTCGCCAAGGCGGTCACGCCCACCCAGCGGCGCAAGCGCCACCTGGCCGAGGGGCTGCCGCACGTCCCGGGGGTCTACATCTTCCGCGCCGGCGACGGCCGCCCCCTCTACGTGGGCACGTCCGGCGACATCGCGACCCGGGTGCGCAGCTACTTCACGGCCGGGGAAAAGCGGGCCCGGATCTCCGAGATGCTGGCCGCGGCCGAGGTGGTCGAGCCGGTCGAGTGCGCCCACTCGCTGGAGGCCGAGGTGCGCGAGCTGCGCCTGATCGCCGCGCACGCCCCGCCCTACAACCGGCGGTCCAAGTACCCGGAGCGGGTCGTGTGGCTCAAGCTCACCGCGGAGGCATACCCCCGGTTGTCGCTGGTCCGCGCGGTGGCCGAGCCGGAGGCGGCCTACCTGGGGCCGTTCAGCTCGCGGCGCTCGGCGGAGCTGGCGGCGGCCGGCGTGCACGACGCGGTGCCGCTGCGGCAGTGCACGCTGCGCCTCTCGACCCGCACCAAGACGCCCGCCTGCGCGCTGGCCGAGCTGGGCAAGTGCCCGGCGCCGTGCGAGCACCGGATCTCCACCGAGGAGTACACCGAGCGGGCCGCCATGCCATTTCGCGACGCGATCACCGGCGACCCCCAGCCGCTGGTCGACCCGCTCCTGGCCCGCATCCGAAAGCTTTCCGACGCGGAGCGGTACGAGGAGGCGGCCGTGGTCCGCACCCGCATGGCGGCCCTGCTCCGGGCGGCCGTGCGCATGCAGCGCCTCTCCGGCCTGACCAGCATCGCCGAGCTGGTGGCCGCGCGCCGCCACCAGGCGACCGGCGGCTGGGAGCTGGCGATCGTGCGCCACGGGCGGCTGGCCGCGGCCGGGGTGTCACCGCCCCGGGTGCACCCACGGTCCACGATCGACATGCTCCGGATGACCGCCGAGACCGTGATCGGGCCGACCGCGTCCACTGAGGAGAGCGAGCGGATCTTGTCCTGGTTGGAGCGACCCGACACGCGGCTGGTGCAGATGTCCGCCGGTTGGGCGTCACCCGTCCGAGGGGCGGCTCGCTTCCGTGATCTGCTCAATCGCGCGGAAAAGGCGGCTTCCGGTAAAGACTCGACCGAAAGCTCATGACTAAGTAACCATTCGTATGACCGAGACTCACTTAGGCTGTTAGGCAAGTGCATTCCTGGGAGCCAACGCCCGTTTTACGGCGTGATCGCGTGAGGGAGGTGTCTCGGTGGACGTCGACGCCGGCCACGGCGCCGCACTCGGACGCGCCCTGCCGACACAGACATCCGACCTCCCCCTCACGACTCGGTTGCGTTCCTACCTGTCCTGGACCACGTCGTCCGACGACGATCCGGTGACGCTGCTGACCAAGACCCACCGCAGCATCCACCCCTACGCGGACGCCAGCGTGCTCCGCCGTGGCTACGCGATCGCGGAAAACATGCACCGGGGCCAGTTCCGCAAGAGCGGCGAGCCCTACATCACCCACCCGCTGGCCGTGGCGCAGATCTGCGCCGAGCTGGGCATGGATACGACCACGCTGGTCGCCGCGCTGCTGCACGACACGGTCGAAGACACGACGTACACGTTGCAGGCGCTCGACGGCGACTTCGGTCCCGAGGTGGCCCACCTCGTCGACGGCGTCACCAAGTTCGACAAGTCGTTCTACGGCAAGGCCGCCGAGGCCGAGACCATCCGCAAGATGATCGTCGCGGCTGGCAAGGACGTGCGGGTCCTGATCATCAAGCTCGCCGACCGCGTGCACAACATGCGCACCCTCGACGCCCGCTCCCCCGCCTCCCGCGCTCGCATCGCCCGAGCCACGCAGGAGGTGCTGGTGCCGCTCTGCGACCGGCTCGGCATCCAGGCGCTCAAGCGCGAGCTCGACGACATCGTGCTGATGCACCTCCACCCGGAGGAGTTCGAGCGGATCGACGACCACGTGCGCAATCGCCCCGACTGGGCGGGCTACCTGGACACCGTCGTCGCCTCCGCCCGGCTGGCGCTCAAGCGGGGCAAGGTCACCGCTCTGGTCGCCCCCCGCCCCCGGCACTACTACTCGATCTGGAAAGACACCGTCGCCGGCGACCACCGCCTACCGTTCGACCTGCCCCGCATCGTGGTCGTGGTCGACGGCCCGGAGGGTGACTGTTACGCCGCCCTCGGCGCGATCCACGGGCAGTGGCGGCCGGTGCCCGGCCGGTTCAAAGACTTCATCGCCTCGCCGAAAAACAACCTGTACCGCTCGCTGCACACGACGGTCATCGGGCCCGACGAGCGCACCGTCGAGGTGCTGATCCGCACGGAGGCGATGCACCGCGCCGCGGAGTACGGGGTAGCCGCCAACTACCGCTACAAGCGCCCCGCCGACCACAACGAGTCGGTGCGGCTCGACGAGCTGTCCTGGCTGCGGCGGGTGCTCGACTGGGAGCAGGAGACCTCCGACGCGGCCCAGTTCCTCCAGTCGCTGCGGTGCGACCTGTCCGAGGCGCAGATCCTGGTCTTCGCCGAGGGGCGGCAGGTGCTGCTGCCGGCCGGCGCCACCCCGGTCGACCTCGCTTACGAGCTGGCCGCCGAGACCGGCGACCACTGCCTCGCCGCGAAGATCAACGGCCGCCTCGCCCCGCTCGCCTCCGAGCTGCACGACGGCGACGTGGTGGAGATCTTCACCGAGGCCGCGCACGGGCCGCAGCGCGAGTGGCTCGACTTCGTCAAGTCGCCACACGCGCAGATGCAGATCAACAGGTGGTTCGCCGACCACCAGGAGCCCGGCATCAGCATCGCCGACAAGGTGCGCCTGGGCCGGGCGACGATCGGCCTGGCGCTGCGCAAGCACAATCGGGGCCTGGCCAGCGAGGTGCCGCTGCGCACGCTCGCCGACGACCTCGGCTACCCCGACCTGGAGACCATGCTCGTCGCGGTGGTCGACCGCACGATCGCCCCTGACGAGGTCGTCGACCAGCTGATCGCCCTTGTCGACCGGCGCGAGTAGACAGTAGTTCCGGGCCGCGCTTCGCGAGGGCGGCTCGCGCGCCTCGAAGCCGCCCTGTAGACCTCGGTCGCTGTGGTCGCTTCGCTCCCGATGCTTGGTGAGGCCTGCGAGCGGCGGCGCGCTCGCGCGGCTAGCCTGGGCCCGTGAAATCTCTACGCGCCACGACCTACGGAGTCTTCTACCGGCTGCCCATCAGCGTGCGCCGGTGGATCGTGCGGCGCGTCGTCCCCAAGTACATCGTGGGTGCGGTCACCCTGGTCCGCGACTCGGAGGCGGGCGGCGAGCGGCTGCTGCTGCTCCGCCAGCCGCCCGGCCGCGGCTGGAGCCTGCCGGCCGGCCTGCTCCAGCGACGCGAGGCACCGATCGTGGGCGCCGCCCGCGAGCTGGCCGAAGAGTCCGGCATCAGCCTGCGCCCGGAAGACCTCCGCCCGGCCGTGCCCAACGCGGTCGTACACGCCCGGGGCTGGGTAGACGTCGTCTTCGAGGCGTCCGTGCCGGCGTCCACCACGACGCTCACCGTCGACGGCGCCGAGGTCTACGAGGCCGCCTGGCACCGCCTCGACGACCTGCCCAAGCTGACCCGGGCGACGGCCAAGCTGCTCGCCTACTACGGCATCGGCCCACTCGCCGACCAGCCCGGCCCCTGGGCGTCCGTCAAGCCATGAGCGACGTCTGTGCGGTGATCCTCGCCGCCGGTGAGGGCCGCCGGCTGCGCCCGCTCACCGCACACGTGCCCAAGGCGCTCTGCCCGGTCGGCAACGTGCCGCTTCTCGACCACGCGCTCGCCCGCGTCGCCCGGCTCGGCTTCGCCGGCCCGGCGACCGTCGCGGTCAATGCCAGCTACCTAGGTGACCAGGTGGTCGCCCATGTCGGAGGGCGGGCGCACGTCTCATCCGAAGATCACCCACTTGGTACCAGCGGCGGGGTGGGCAATCTCCGGACCTGGATCGACGGCCGGGGCGTCCTGGTGGGCAACGCCGACGCCTACCTCGCCGGCCCGGGGGCGGATCCGGCGGCGCTGCTCGACGGGTGGGATGGCGAGACCGTGCGCCTGTTCGGCCAGCCGGCGCCGGACGAGCCGTACGGCTTCTCCGGTCACCGCTTCGCCGGCTTCTCGCTGCTGCCCTGGCGCTACGTGCGCGACCTCCCGCCCGAGCCCGCCGAGCTGGTGCGCACCGTGTGGCGGCCGGCCGAGGCCGAGGGCGCGCTCGAAGTGGTGCCGTTCGCCGCCACCTACCTCGACACCGGCACGCCCCGCGACTACCTGGCGGCAAACCTCCACGCCGCCGGAGGCGCCAGCCTCGTCGCACCGGACGCCCGGGTCACCGGCGTGGTCGAGCACGCGGTGGTCGGTGCCGGCGCGGTCGTCGAAGGCCGACTGACCAGGGCCGTCGTGTGGCCCGGCGGGCGGGTCGCGCCCGGCGAGCACCTGGTCGACGCGATCCGGGTGGGGACAGACCTGACAGTTCGCGCGGAGGTTCACCCGATCGTCACCTGACCGTCCACCCCGGTTCTCCGTGGTGGTCATGACGGATTCATGGACTTCATAGTCGTGGTGGTGATCATCACCGCCCTAGCCTTCGATTTCACGAACGGCTTCCACGACACGGCGAACGCGATGGCCACCTCCATCGCGACCGGCGCGCTCCGGCCGCGGGTGGCGGTGGCCCTCTCCGCCGTGCTCAACCTCGTCGGCGCGTTCATCTCGGTGGAGGTCGCGCGGACCATCTCCGGCGGCATCGTCGACGAGACCGCGATCTCTCCCGCGGTCATCTTCGGCGGTCTCGTCGGCGCCATCCTCTGGAACCTCGTCACCTGGCTCTTCGGACTCCCCTCCAGCTCGTCGCACGCGCTGATCGGCGGGCTGATCGGGGCCACCTGGATCGCGGCCGGCGGGAGCGCGGTGCAGTTCGGCAAGATCGTGGAGAAGGTGCTGATCCCGGCCGTGGCCGCCCCGCTGATCGCGGTGCTCGTCGCCACCGTCGGCACCTACCTGGTCTACCGGATCACGCGGCGGGCGTCGGAGCGCGGCGTGCGGTCCGGCTTCCGGCACGGGCAGATCATCTCCGCGTCGCTCGTCTCGCTCGCCCACGGCACCAACGACGCGCAGAAGACCATGGGCCTGATCACGCTCACGCTGATCACGGCCGGGTCGCTGCAAGCGGAGGCCGACCCGCCGCTGTGGGTCATCGTCTCCGCCGGGTTGGCGATCGCCGCGGGCACGTACCTCGGCGGGTGGCGGATCATCCGCACGGTCGGACACCGGATCACGGACATCGCGCCGCAGCAGGGCTTCGCGGCCGAGACGAGCGCCGCCGCCGTGATCCTCACCTCCTCACACCTGGGGTACCCGCTGTCCACCACCCACGTCGCGTCCGGCGCGGTGGTCGGCGCGGGCCTGGGCAAGCGGCTGGCCGAGGTGCGGTGGGGCGTGGCCGGGCGGATGGCGGTGGCCTGGCTGGTGACGCTGCCGGCGGCGGGCGCGGTCGGTGCCGTCGCCGGCCGGGTGGCCGACCTGGGCACCCCGGGTGTCATCGCCGTCGCGGTCGTGGGCAGCGCTCTCGCGTTGGGGATCTACCTCGTCTCCCGCCGCGACGCGGTGGGCGCACACAACGTCAACGACCGCGAGCCGGGCGCCATGACGCCGGTCGCCGGCTGAGAGGAGCATCCGCGATGAATTTCCCCTGGTCCGAACTCGGGCAAGTCCTCGTCGTAGGCCTGCTCGCCGGGGCCGGCGTGGTGGCCCTCTTCGCGGCGGGCGTCCGCCTGCTGGCCGGCCCGGAGGGCGGGACAGCGCGGACCGTTCCCGCGTACGCCTGCTTCGCCCTGTGCGGTGCCGCCGTCCTCTACGGCCTCTATACGCTGCTGCCGCTCTGACCGCCGGCCGGCGCCGAGGCCGCAGCGGCGGCCGCCGCCAGACCCGAGGCCGGAGCCGGACCCGAAGCCGCCGCCGAACCCGAAGCCGAGGCCGCCGCCGGACCCGAAGCCGGAGCCGGACCCGAAGCCGCCGCCGAACCCGAAGCCGCCGCCGAGGCCGGAGCCGTGGGCCGTGACGCCAGCCACCAGGCCACGGCCGCGGCGGCGGCCGCCGCGCTCAGCGCGAGGCCCCAGCCGAACCTTGTCAGGGCACCTTGACGTCAGGGAAACTTGACGCGATAGTGGGTGGCATGTCACCGGACGAGCTGGAGCGCCAGCACACCCTCCAGACCGCGGTCGCCCGCTACGACACCCTCCGCACCCGCGACGCCCTGGCCTCGCCAAACGAGGAGGGCGAGCCACCCGCGGCCCCGCCACTGTCCAAAGAGGAGGCGCTGGAGATGCTCGCGCTCGGCGAGCTGATCGCGCGCAAGGCGGGCTACGGCCGCCAGCTCGGCGTGCGTTCGGCCCGCGCGGCCGGCGCCTCGTGGGCGCAGGTCGGCGCCGCGCTCGGCACCACCAAGCAGTCGGCCTGGGAGGCACACACCCGGTGGCTCGACGCGCAAACCAAAGGCGAGCGGCACGATAGGGTAGGCGCGTGATCACCGCGATCGTCCTGATCGACTGCGCCACCGACTCGATCCCCGAGGTGGCCGAGACGCTGGCCGCCCTGCCCAACGTCAGCGAGGTCTACTCGGTGGCCGGGCACGTCGACCTCATCGCGATCGTGCGCGTGCGGGAGTACGAGCAGATCGCCGAGGTGATCGCCGGGTCCATCAACAAGACGCCCGGCGTGATCGACACCGAGACCCACATCGCGTTCCGCGCCTACTCCCAGCACGACCTGGAGGGCGCGTTCGCGATCGGCCTCGACGATGCCGACTGAGGAGTACGTCCAGGAGCACCTCGACCGGGGCACCGACCGCCTCGGGCTCCAGGTCTACCCGGAGCCCGACGGCGTAGCGGACGCCCCGGTGGTGGTCGTCTGGCCGGCGATGGGCGTGCGCGCCCGCTACTACCGCCCGCTGGCCGCGTCGCTCCGGCAGGCCGGCCTGGCCCCCGTCGTGATCGACCTCCGCGGCACCGGCGCCAGCACCCCGGCGCCGAGCCGCTCCTCCCGATACGGGTACGCCGACCTGGCCGCCGACATCGGCGCGGTGCAGGAGGCGCTCAAGCCGAGGCTCGACGGCCGGCGCCGCCTGGTGCTCGGCCACTCGCTGGGCGGGCAGGCCGCGCTGCTGCACGAGGCCCTGCGGCCCGGCGACTCCACTGTGGACGGCGTCGTGCTGGTGGCGGTCGGCCTCCCGTACTGGCGCACGTACCCCCGCCGCCGCCTCGGCGTGCTGGCGATGACCCAGTCGATCGGCGCGACGAGCGCGGTCATGCGCGTGTGGCCCGGCTGGAGCTTCGGTGGCCGGCAGGCGAGCGGCGTGATGCGCGACTGGGCACACACCGCCCGCACCGGCCGCTTTCCACACCTCGACGGGGTCGACGTGGAGGCCGCGCTGCGCGAGGTGCGCACGCCGGTGCTGGCGATCAGCATCGACCACGACCAGTACACGCCGCACGAGACCCTCGACCACCTGTGCGCCAAGCTGGAGTCGGCCCCGCTGGTCCGCGAGCGGCACACCATCCCCGGCGCCGACCACTTCACCTGGGTACGCGACGCCGACGGCATCGCCGCCCGAGTCGCCGAGTGGTCCACCACCCTCCCCTGACCACCCCGCATCTGCGTCCAAGGTGGCTTGCGTCCGTCGCGGTCCAGACCGCTGCGCGGGGTCCCCGGGATGGGGGCTCGCACCGACGGCGGTCGACGTTTGTCCACCTAGAAATCCCAACCCCGGGGCTGGTTACGCCGCGTCAGGATGGCTGAGGTAGGGACCGCGGAGACCCTCGCGGGGCTTGTCTCGCGGAGCCGGCAGCGGACGGCCGGGGATTTCGGCTCGCCCCGCGAGCCGCCGCCGGGAGCGGTGCCCGCGGGAGCATACGGTCCGCCGCTGGCGCGGACGTGGGAAAATCCGCCCTCGAAGAAACGCCCCGACGGGCAGCGACCCTGACCCCGAGAGGCCTCTCGAGCGACGCGGAGTCAGGGCGCGACCGCGGCGGCCTTGGCTACCTCGATCCAGCGGTCGAGGGTCTTGGCGGCGGCGCCGGTGTCGATGCTCTCGGCCGCACGGGACAGGGCGTCGCGCATGGCCTCCAGCGGGTCGCCGGGCAGGCCGGCGTGGGCGGCCAGGGCGGCGGCGGCGTTGACCAGCACCGCGTCGCGCACCGGGCCCGGCTCGCCGGCCAGGAGGCGGCGGGTGACGTCGGCGTTGAAGCTCGCGTCGCCGCCGCGCAGGTCGCCCGGGGCCGACCGCGGAATGCCCAGGTCGGCCGCGTCGAGCACAAGCTCGGTGACCGTGCCGGCGCGCACCGCCCACACGCGGGTCGGTGCGGCCGTGCTGAACTCGTCGAGACCGTCTTCGCCGCGCATGACCAGCACCGAGTCGCCACGCCGGGCGAAGACCTCGGCCATCACCGGTGCCATGCGGGTGTCGAAGCAGCCCACGGCGCCGGCGCGCGGGCGGGCCGGGTTGGTGAGCGGGCCGAGGAAGTTGAAGACCGTGGGCACGCCGAGCTCGCGCCGCGGCACCGAGGTGTGGCGCATGCCGGGGTGGAAGCGGGCGGCGAAGCAGAAGCCGATGCCGGCCTCGGTGAGGCAGTGCGCCACCTGCTCGGGGCCCAGGTCGAGCGGGATGCCGAGGAACTCCAGCAGGTCGGCCGCGCCGCACGCCGAGGAGGCGGCGCGGTTGCCGTGCTTGACCACGCGCACGCCCGCGCCGGCGACCACCATCGCGGTCATCGTCGAGATGTTCACCGTGTGTGCGCGGTCGCCGCCGGTGCCGACCACGTCGACGGAGTTGGCACGTACCTCGTCGGGGAGGTGGACCAGCGCGGCGTTGGCCAGCATGGTCTCCACCAGGCCGCCGAGCTCGGCCGGGGTCTCGCCCTTGGCGCGCAGCGCCATGGCGAAGCCGGCGATCTGCGCCGGCGTCGCCGTACCACTCATGATCTCGCCCATCGCCCAGGCCGTGTCCGCGGTGGACAGCTCCTCGGCGCGCAGCAGCGCGGCGATCAGGTTGGGCCAGGTCCGCTCGCCCACGGTGGCCTCCAGGTCGTGAGATCCTCGCCCGCCTCCAGGCGAGGTGCAGCGAACGTCAGGCCGCGGCGTGCGAACGCAGCAGCCCGGCGACGGTCTGCCCGGTGGTGACCGGGTCCAGCGGGTGCAGCAGCGTCCCGTCCACCTGCGCGTACGCCGCGAGCCAGCGGTCGGCTGCCCGGGCGATCACGACGCAGGTCGGCGGCGCGTCGGTGCGATCGTCTTTGATCTGGCGGGCGATGCCGATGCCGCCGCCGGGGGTCGCCTCGCCGTCGAGCACCATCAGGTCGATCTCGTAGTCGTCGACCAGGCGAACGCACTCCGCGTACTCACTGGCCTCGACGAACTCCACCGTCAGGTCGGCCGCCGGCCGCGGCCCGATCGCGAGCCGCATGCGGTCGCGCACCTGCGGGTCGTCGCTGTAGAGCAGGACGGTGTACGTACGGTCGGTCATCGCGCTCCCCACCTCTTAGCTGCGGGCTGATCGTACCCGCCCGTCACGGAGCGGGTTCGGCCCCCGTACGGGCGGCCGCCGCGGCGGCGGCCTCCTGGCGATCAAGCTCGCGGTCGATGCGCCGGGCCTCCCGCTCGGACTGCTTGACCCACTGCATGACAAGCACGGCGATCATCGTGATCGAGACGAACTCGCCACCCGCCCACAGGATGCCGCCGGCCACCTTCTGGTCGGCCCACGGATCGGCCCAGGAGAGGCCGAGCGACGGGTACCAGTCGCCGCCGAGCAGCGTGGTGCTCTGCATGATGGTCAGCCCCAGCACCGTGTGGAACGGCACCGAGAGCACCATGAGCAGCGCCCGCCCCGGGTACGGCCACCGGCCGGGCAGCGGGTCGAGCCCCACCAGCGGCCAGAAGAACAGGCACCCGGTGAGGATGAAGTGCGCGTGTGTCACCTCGTGCGCGAACGAGTTTTCCAGCGTCAGCCGGTACAGGCCGCTGAAGTAGAGCACGAAGGGGTTGGCCACGAAGATCGCGTACGCGACGAGGGGAAACGAGAAGACGCGGGCGACCCGGCTGTGCACCACGGCGAGCAGCCGCCGGCGGGGCGCGCCGCGCAGCACCCGCAGCGCGAGCGTGACCGGGGCGCCGAGCGCCAGGAAGATCGGCGCGACCATGGAGAGCACCATGTGTTGCACCATGTGCACGGAGACCAGCGTCGTGTCGTACGCGTGGAGGCCGCTCACCGTCACCGCGGCGATCGAGCCCAGACCCGCGCCGACGAAGAGCAGCGTGCGGGAGAGCGGCCACTTGTCGCCGCGGGCCCGCAGCCGGTGCACGCCGTACAGGTAGAGGCCGGCCGCCACCACCAGCATCACCGCGATCCAGCTGTCGAGGCTGGCCTCGGTGAAGATGGCCGAAACGGTGAAGGGGCGCACGTTTCGAGGCTAGGCCACGCGGGTCCGGCAGCGGCAATCGGGCCACGACACACCGTCGTAGGTGACCCCGACGCAACGTCGTACTACGAGGTGGCGATAATGACCGCGTGACTGCGGCCTCAGCAATTGACAAGAGCCGGATCCACTCGCTGACGCGGCCCAACATGGTCAGCGTCGGGACGATCGTGTGGCTCTCCAGCGAGCTCATGTTCTTCGCGGCGCTCTTCGCGATGTACTTCTCGATCCGCGCGGCCGCGCCCGAGCAGTGGGAGCACCACACCGAGGTCCTCAACCTGCCGTACGCGACGGTGTTCACGCTGATCCTCGTCGCGTCGTCGGTGACCTGCCAGTTCGGCGTCTTCGCCGCGGAGCGGGGCGACGTCCACTCGCTGCGTCGCTGGTTCACCCTCACGTTCGTGATGGGGCTCATCTTCGTGCTCGGCCAGGCCAACGAGTACCGCCAGCTGGTGCACGAGGGCGTGAAGATCAACGGCGACGGCTACGGGTCGATGTTCTACCTGACCACCGGCTTCCACGGCCTGCACGTGAGCGGTGGCCTCGTGGCGTTCCTCATCTTCATGGCCCGCACGACCATGGGCCGGTTCACGCCGGCGCAGGCGACCTCGGCGATCGTCGTGTCGTACTACTGGCACTTCGTCGACGTCGTCTGGATCGCCCTGTTCTCGATGATCTACCTGCTCCAGTGAGCAAGCTGTCACGTTCCGCCCGCTCGGTTCGTCCCATAGTTATGAAGGACATCTGGCATGACTTCTGACACCCCCGGCGGCCTGATGGCGCGGCTGCGCCGCAGGCGGTCACAACCGCGCGGCCGGGTGCGGCGGCGCCTGGGCACGGTGGTGCGTCTCACCCTCGCGCTGACGCTCGCCGGCGGTGTGTACGCCGTCTTCGCCCCGGGCCTGTCGGCCGACGACACGCCGCAGCTGTCGACCGCGGGCGAGGAGGGCAAGGCGCTGTTCGACCAGAGCTGCATCAGCTGCCACGGTCGCAACGCGCAGGGTGTGCAGGGCCGGGGTCCGAGCCTGATCGGCGTGGGCGCGGCGGCGGTCGAGTTCCAGGTCAGCACCGGTCGCATGCCGATGGCGCGGCAGGAGGCGCAGGCGCCGCGCAAGCCGTCGATGTTCACCGACGACCAGACCCGCCAGCTCGCCCAGTACATCCAGGAGCTCGGCGGCGGTCCGCAGGTGCCCGACGGCGACCTGCGCGCGCCCGACGGCGACGACGAGGCGATCGCCCGCGGCGGCAACCTCTTCCGGATCAACTGCTCGTCCTGCCACGCGTTCGGGGGTGGCGGCGGCGCGCTGTCGTCCGGCAAGTACGCCCCTGACCTGAGCAAGGCGACCGACCGGCAGCTCTACGCCGCCATGCTGACCGGCCCGCAGAACATGCCGGTCTTCGGTGACAACCAGCTCACGCCGGAGCAGAAGAAGGAGATCATCTCCTACGTCCAGGAGTCCCTGAAGCAGGACAAGGACCCGGGCGGCTGGGGCATGGGGCGCTTCGGTCCGGTGACCGAGGGTCTCGCGATCTTCCTGGTCGGCATCGTCGCTCTGGTGTTCGCGGCTCTCTGGATTGCGGGGAAGTCATGACCACGGATACACACGCACACGGCCACGACGTCGAGCCGGAAGAGGTCGACATCGACGACCCGCGGCTGTCGCGGTTCGAGATCGTCCGCGAGGGCGCGCGGCGTGACGGTGTCGAGATCGTCCACTACGAAGACCCGTTCCCGCTCAAGGGTGGCAAGGCCGAGCGGCGCGTGGTCCGCACCGTCATGCTGTTCTTCCTGCTCACCGGCCTGGCGTCGACGGCCTTCATGGTCATCTACATCTGGTGGCCGTGGGAGTACGAGCTGGGCGCCAACAACAGCAAGCTCTACACCCCGCTGCTCGGCCTCACCCTCGGCATCGCGCTGCTCGGCATCGGCTTCGGCATCCTCCTCTGGGGCAAGAAGCTGATGCCGCGGGAGATCGCGATCCAGGACCGGCACGACGGCCCGTCCGACCGGGTGCAGCGCAAGCTGACCGGCAACACGATGGCCTACATCGTCGACGAGCTGGGCATCAAGCGCCGCAAGACGCTCGGCCTGGCCGCGCTGCTCGGCCTCGCCCCGGTCGGCCTCGTCGCCGCCGCCCCGCTCATCGGTGGCCTGATCAAGAGCCCGACCAAGGACCGCATCCTCTTCCGCACCGGCTGGGACCCGGCCGGCAACGGGGGCCGCCTCGTGCGGCTGACCCGCGAGGACGGCACGCCGATCCGGCCCGAAGACGTGAGCGTCGGCGGCCAGATGACGGTCTTCCCGGGCATCCCCGAAGGCGCCACCAACGAGCACGCCGACTCACCCACCCTGCTGATCCACCTGCGGGAGGACGACGCGGCGAAGGCGGCGAGCACCGCCAAGCCGGTCAACGAGGGCGCCCAGTGGCAAAACTTCGTGGCGTACTCGAAGATCTGCACCCACGCCGGCTGCCCGGCCAGCCTGTACGAGCAGGAGACCAACCGCCTGCTCTGCCCGTGTCACCAGTCGCAGTTCCTGATCACCGACAACGCCCGACCGATCTTCGGGCCGGCCACGCGTAGCCTGCCTCAGCTGCCCATCGAGGTAGACGAGGAAGGGTTCTTCGTGGCAACGTCCGACTACAAGGTGGCTGTTGGGCCAGCATTTTGGGAGCGGCCATGAAGCGCCGGAAGGTAGACGTCAGCGCGGTGCCCGCCAAGGTGGCCGGTGGGCTGGACGATCGGTTCCAGGCGGCCACACCGCTGCGCAACATCCTCAACAAGGTCTTCCCAGACCACTGGTCGTTCCTGCTGGGCGAGATCGCGCTGTTCTCGTTCATCGTCCTGCTGCTGACCGGCACGTTCCTGACGTTCTTCTACGACCCGTCGCTGAGCACGACGACGTACGACGGCAGCTACGCGCCGCTGCGCGGCGTCCACATGTCGCAGGCGTACGCGTCGAGCCTCAACCTCTCGTTCGACGTGCGCGGCGGCCTGATCATGCGGCAGATGCACCACTGGGCCGCGCTGACGTTCATGTCGGCGATCGTGGTGCACATGTTCCGGATCTTCTTCACCGGCGCGTTCCGCAAGCCGCGTGAGACGAACTGGATCATCGGCTCGCTGCTCTTCTGGATCGGCTTCCTGGCCGGCTTCACCGGCTACTCGCTCCCGGACGACGCGCTTTCCGGCACCGGCCTGCGGATCGCCTCGGCGATCATGCTGTCGATCCCGGTGATCGGCTCGTGGGTGACCACGTCGATCTTCGACGGCGAGTTCCCCGGCCACGTGATCATGGGCCGTTTCTACATCGCGCACGTGCTGCTCATCCCGGGTGCGCTGCTCGCGTTGATCAGCGTCCACCTGGGCCTCGTCTTCAAGCAGAAGCACACCCAGTGGCCCGGCCCCGGCCGCACCGAGCACAACGTGGTCGGCGAGCGCTTCGTGCCGCGGTACACGATCAAGCAGGGCGGCTTCTTCATGATCGTCTTCGGCGTCATCGCGCTGATGGGCGGTCTGTTCCAGATCAACCCGATCTGGCTCTTCGGCCCGTACGAGGCGTACACGGTCTCGGCGGCCAGCCAGCCCGACTGGTACGTGATGTTCCTGGACGGCTCGACGCGGCTCTTCCCGGCCTGGGAGATACGTTTCGACCTCTGGGGCTGGGGTGACGGCTACACCATCCCGCCGATCTTCTGGCCCACGGTGGTGTTGCCTGGCATCTTGACGATGCTGCCGCTGGCCTATCCGTTCATCGAGGCCAGGCTGACCAAGGACTACCGGGCGCACAACCTGCTCCAGCGCCCCCGCGACGTGCCCGCCCGCACCGCGCTCGGCGCGATGGCGATCGCGTTCTGGGTGGTCCTGACGCTCTCCGGCGGCAACGACGTGATCGCCGACAAGTTCCACATCAGCCTCAACGCGATGACCTGGGCCGGCCGCATCCTGCTGCTGCTCGCACCGCCGATCGCCTACTACGTCACCTACCGGATCTGCCTGGGCCTCCAGCAGCACGACCGCGAGGTGCTGGCACACGGCGTGGAGACGGGCATCATCCGGCGGCTGCCGGACGGCCGGTTCATCGAGGTGCACCAGCCGCTCGCGCCGGTCGACGAGCACGGGCACGGCAGCCTCGAGTACGCCGGCTGGGTGGTCCCGAAGAAGATGAACCGGCTGGGCGCGCTCGGCCCGGCCATCCGCGGCTTCTTCTTCCCGATCGAAAAGCCGGCCGAGGCGCCGGTCTCCCCCGGCCACCCGCCGGTCACGGCCGCGCCGTCCACGGACCGCGAAGAGATCACCAAGTAATCGCCGTACTTCCCGGGAGGCCGCGGTCCGCGTCAGCGGGCCGCGGCCTTTTGGCATGATGGACCCACGTGCGACTGGCGGCACTGGGATGGGTCTCACCATCGGGGAGCCTGCGTCGCGGGCGCCGACCGCCTGGGTGCCCGCGCCGAGGAGCGCGCATGTCCGCCCGACTGTTGCCCGGCGCACCCGTAGCCGAAGCCGTCCTCGCCGAGACCGCCGCCGCGGCCGCCGACCTCCGCGCCCGCGGTGTCACGCCCAGCCTGGCCACCATCCTTGTCGGCGACGACGAGGCCAGCGCCGGCTACATCCGCATCAAGCAGCGCCAGGCCGCCGAGCTCGGCTTCGCGTCGCCGCACGAGCACCTGCCGGCCA
Organism: Phytohabitans sp. LZ39; assembly: GCF_059359075.1. Classification (NCBI taxonomy): domain Bacteria; kingdom Bacillati; phylum Actinomycetota; class Actinomycetes; order Micromonosporales; family Micromonosporaceae; genus Phytohabitans; species Phytohabitans sp. LZ39. The sequence goes on from NZ_JCADBM010000020.1 coordinate 47,186, forward strand.
CCGCCACCCAGGCCGACCTGGAGCAGGCCATCGGGCGCTTCAACGCGGACCCGGCCGTGCACGGGCTGCTCGTGCAGTACCCCGTCCCGGCCCACATGGACTACGACGCGGCGCTTCAGCGCATCGACCCGGACAAGGACGTCGACGGCATGCACCCGCTCAACATGGGTCGGCTCGCGGTCGGCCTGCCCGGCCCGCTGCCGTGCACGCCCGCGGGGATCGAGGCGCTGCTGGCGCACTACGAGATACCGGTGGCGGGGCGCGAGGTCGTGATCCTCGGCCGGGGCGCGACGCTCGGGCGGCCGCTGGCGATGCTGCTCGCGCAGAAGCGGCCGACAGCCAACGCGGCGGTGACCGTGGTGCACACCGGCGTGCCCGACTGGGACCGGTACACGCGGCGGGCGGACATCCTTGTCGCGGCCGCCGGCGTGCCGGGCATCATCCGGCCGGAGCACGTCCGGCCGGGGGCGGTGGTGGTCGGTGCCGGCGTGCGGTACGAGGGGCGGCGGCTCCTGCCGGACGTGGACGAGGCGTGTGCGGAGGTCGCCGGCGCGATCACCCCTCGGGTGGGCGGGGTCGGGCCCACGACGGTGGCGATGCTCTTCCGCAACGCGGTGCGCGCCGCCGCCGTTCGAACAGATGGCCGACACGCCGGCTAGCCTCCCCCACTTCGGGTCCTCGCCGTGGCACGTTGAAGAACTACAACCGGGTAGTTCCCGCTTCCAGTGAGCGAGCTCGCGAGCGAACCATTGGGCTCAGTGGTGACAAACGACGCTGCCGCCACAACCAGACGGCCGTAGCAGAGGAGAGACCCGTGCGAGAGATGCACTGTGCTACCTGTCAGGCCGAGATGCCGTTCGAGGCACTGCCCGTGTCCGCCGAAGACGACGGCGCCGACGAGTTTCCCGAGCTGGTCTGCACCGGCTGCGGCACCGCCGTGGTGGTCGCGCCCTTCACCCTGCGGGTCTGGCTGCGCGGCCGGGGCACCGCGATCGCCCCACAGCAGCGCAGAGCGGCCTAGAGCGCCGCACGCTATATCGGTAGACCCGCGCACGCTCCTGGGCCACCGTGGCCCTTGTGAACGACGCTGAGCGGCGGGTCTGGGGGCGGCTCCCCGACGGCACCCGCGATTCGCTGGCCGCGCTGCCGGCCTCCGACCTCCAGACCTTGCTGCTCTCGGTGGCCCGGATGCGCGCCTCCCGGGTACGCCCGCCAGACCTGCTGCGCCGCTGGCGCGAAGACCGCTTCGTCCGCCCCGCCCCCAGCGACCCCCGCGCGCTTGCCGCCCTGGAAGCCCGGATGTGGCGGCGGCTGCCCGCCGACTTCGAGGGCGTGGAGCTGTCGCCGGTCGTGCCGCTTGGCACGTGTTCGGCGGTCACGCCGCAAAGCCAGGACCGGATCGTCTCCACCGTGCGGAGCGCCGAGGTGGTCAGCGACTCCACCAACGCGCTCGCCATCGAGGCCGCCGACCGGCGACTGCGCCAGCCCGCCGGCGGCGAGGTGCACCTCGCCGCGTGCCACCGCATGCTGCGGGCGCAACGCTTCCCGGCGGGGTTCGGATCGCATTTCCGCCTCTTCACGCTGGTCTCCAGCGCCCGCGACACCGGCTCCGGCGCTACCGAGGCGCGGCTGCTGGTCCGCCACCTGAGCTACTGGCAGAGCGTCCTGCCCGCGGAGGCCAGGCCGCGGCTCATGTACACCGTCTTCGACAGCCCGGTGCTCCGCGACCGGATCGACGACACCGTGGCACCCGCCGTGCACATCGTCGAACAGCCCGACCGGCAGCACGGCCGCGGCTACTACGTCGACGGGGCCGTCCGCATCGCGGCCGGAGACGGTGACGAGATCGGCGACGGCGGCTTCACGACCTGGACCGCGCAGCTGATGGGCAACGCCAAGGAGCGCTGCCTGGTCTCCTGCGTGGCCACCGAGCGGCTGGCCACCATCCTCGGGCCTGAGGTCGCCTAGTGCTCGGCGGTGCGGCGGGTGCCGGTGTAGTACTCGAACAGCAGGCCGCACGTCGCGGCGGTGACCGCGATCATGCCGGCCACCAGCAGCCAGACCATCCAGAACACCAGGCCGAGGCCGGCCACCGTCGCGGCGAGCGCGAGGCCGAAGGGCCAGTAACTGCCCGGGCTGAAGAATCCGATCTCGCCCGCGCCCTCGGCGATCTCGGCGTCCGACCGGTCTTCCGGCCGGGGGTCGATGCGGCGGGACACGAACCAGAAGAAGCCACCGCACATCGTCGTCAGCAGGGCGGAGAGCAGCAGCGCGATCGTGCCCACCCAGTCGAGGCCGATGTCGTACCAGGTCCACCACGCGTAGACGGCGCAGGCGACGTAGAGGAACACCGACACGACGGCGAAGATCTTGTACTCGGTCTTCATCGCGCTGTCCTCATTCTCCGCCGGACGGATTGAAGTTCGAGACGTTGCGCTTCGTTTCGAACGGCTCGGTGGTGGTCGCCAGCGGCTCCTCACCGATCGAGGTCAACGCCTCCTGCGTCGTGGCGCCATCCCGCTTGGCCTGGAGGAACCGCTCGTACTCGTCCGGCGAGACCACGCGCAGCTCGAAGTTCATCATCGAGTGGTAGGTGCCGCACAGCTCGGCACACCGCCCCACGTACGCGCCCTCCTGGTCGATGCTCGCGACCTCGAAGACGTTGCGCACGTTGCCGGGGAAGACGTCGCGCTTGAAGAGCAGCTCGGGCACCCAGAACGAGTGGATGACGTCCTTGCTGGTCTCCTCGAAGCGGATCGGCTGGCCGGTGGGGAGCACGAGCACCGGGATCACGTCGCTGGAGCCGAGCGTGGAGGCGACGGTGTTGGCGTCTTCACCCTCGCCGTCGCGGTAGTTGAACTGCCAGTTCCACTTGAAGGCGACGACCTCGACCACCACCGGGTCGTCGTACCGGCCGGTCTTGTCGACATCCGTCTGGACGACCGCCGTGTAGTAGAACAGCACGCACACGACCAGGATCGGGGCGATCGTGTAGAGGAACTCCATCGGCATGTTGTAGCGGGTCTGCACCGGCAGCTCGGCGCCGCGCTTGCGGTAGCGCACCACGCACCAGAAGATCAGGCCCCACACCAGCGCGCCGACCGCGAGGGCCGCGATGGTCGAGCCGATCCACAGGTCGTACATGCGGTTGGCCTGCGGTGTGATGCCTTCTTCCGGCCAGCCGAAGCCACTGAACGCCGACCCGACGTCACAGCCCCCCAGCAGGGTCACCAGTGCCAGAGCGCCGGCGCCGAGCCCGGCGAGCCGGCCAACCCGGCCGCGCGCACCCCTTGCGATCACCTGGTCCTGCCTCCCTAGCAGTGCCGTAGCAAGCAACCGGCACATTACTCGACCATGCATCTACTACACGTCGTGGGGGTAGGTAGCGTCGCACTCATGCAGGCGTTCTTCGACGCCGCCTCGGGCGCGCCGCTCCACCCGGTCGCGCGCCAGGCGCTGCTCGCCGCCCTCGACGACGGCTGGGCCGATCCCGGAAAGCTTTATACGCAGGCCCGCCGGGCACGCCAGCTTCTCGACGCGGCGCGGTCCGCGACCGCCGAGATTCTGGGGGTACGGCCGGACGAGATCGCCTTCACCCCCGGCGGCACCGCCGCGGTGTGGTTGGCGATCGAGGGTGCCCGGAGAGGGCGGCGCCGGATCGGTAGCACCCTTGTGCACTCGGCGATCGAGCATTCCGCCGTGCTCCACGCGGCGGGTGACGACGGGGTGAGCGTGCCGGTCGACCGGCTCGGCCACCTCGACCTGGCCGCGTGGCGGAGGGCGGTGGGCGGTGACGGTGTCGCCCTCGCCGCGCTGATCAGCGCCAGCCACGAGGTGGGCACGGTCCAGCCGGTGGCCGAGGCGGCCGAGGCGTGCGCCGCACACGGTGTACCCCTCTATGTGGACGCGGCCCAGTCGGTCGGCCGGGTGCCGGTACCCGATGGGTGGTCTCTGCTGACGGCGAGCGCGCGCAAGTGGGGCGGCCCGGCCGGGGTGGGGCTTCTGGTGGTGCGCAAGGGGACGCGCTGGATCTCGCCGTACCCCGAGGATGGTGGCCGGGACACCGGCCGTGACCTGCCCGCGATCGTGGCCGCCGCGGCGGCCCTGCGTGCGGTGGCCGCGGAGGCCGTGGCCGAGGCGGCGCGGCTGGGTCCGCTGGTCGACCGCGTCCGGGCCGTAGTGCCCGCGACGGTGCCGGACGTCGAGGTGGTCGGCGACCCGGTGGCGCGGCTGCCGCACCTCGTCACGTTCTCCTGCCTGTACGTGGACGGCGAGGCGCTGCTGCACGCGCTCGACCGGCGCGGCTTCGCGGTGTCGTCGGGCTCGTCGTGCACGTCGTCCACGTTGCGCCCCAGTCACGTGCTGGAGGCGATGGGCGTGCTGTCGCACGGCAACGTGCGCGTCTCGCTGCACCGGCAGACCACGGAGGCCGAGGTGGAGCGCTTCCTGGCCGAGTTGCCGGGCGTCGTGGCCGACCTGCGCGCCGAGGCGGGGGTGATGGGCCTGTGATCGTGCTGGACTGCCTCGGCCAGCGGTGCCCGCTGCCGGTGATCGCGCTGGCCCGGCGCCTGCCCGAGGTCGAGGTGGGCGAGGTCGTACGGGTGCTCGCCGACGACCCCGCGGCGGCCAACGACATCCCGGCCTGGTGCCGGATGCGCGGGCAGGAATACGTGGGCGCGACGACCGTCGACGGCTCTCCCGCCTTCGACGTGCGCCGCGCCCGGTAAACCGATCAGGGGAGGTGCGGGCGGACCTCCTCGGCCGCCTCGTCGCCGTACGCGCCGGCGAGGCGCTTGAGGAACGCGTCGGACCGGATTTCGTACTCCTGCGGGCCGACCGTCTCCAGCACCAGCGCGGCGACGAGCGAGCCGACCTGCGCGGAGCGCTCCAGGCTCAGGCCCCACGAGCGGGCGGAGAAGAAGCCGGCGCGGAAGCCGTCGCCGACGCCGGTGGGGTCTTCGGTGCGCACGTCCGGCACGACCGGCACGTGGATGCGCTCGAGGTCGCGCCCGGTGATCTCGACACCGTCCTTGCCGAGCGTGGTGACCCGGATGCCGACAAGGTCGAGCATCTGCTCGCCGGAGAGGCCGGTCTTGTTTTCCAGCAGCGACTTTTCGTAGTCGTTGGTGAGCAGGTAGGCCGCGCCGTCGATGAGCTTGCTCAGGTCGCCGCCGTCCATCCGGGCCATCTGCTGGGAAATGTCCGCGACGAACGGGTAGCCGCGCTCGCGGCACTCCTGCGAGTGGCGGATCATCGCGTCGGGGTCGTTGGGGCTGACCAGCACCAGGTCGAGCCCGCCCACCCGGTCGGCGACCGGGGCGAGCTCGATGTTGCGGGCCTCGCTCATCGCGCCGGCGTAGAACGAGGCGATCTGGCACAGGTCGTTGTCAGTGGTGCAGACGAAGCGCGCGGTGTGTGCCACCTCGCTGACGTGCACCGACTCGCAGTCGACGCCGTGGCGCTCCAGCCACGAGCGGTAGTCGGCGAAGTCGGCGCCCACCGCGCCGAGGAGCACGGGGCGCAGACCGAGCTGGGCCATGCCGAACGCGATGTTGGCGGCGATGCCACCGCGCCGCACGACCAGGTCGTCGACAAGGAACGAGAGCGAGACCTTGTGGAGCTGGTCGGCGATGAGCTGGTCGGCGAACCGGCCAGGGAAGTGCATCAGGTGGTCGGTGGCGATCGAGCCGGTAACGGCGATCTTCATAGCGCCCTCGCGATCGGGTACGGGGGGTGTCCGGTGCGCCGTCAGCCTACCCACACCGTTAGAGCCCTGGTCGCGTCACAGTCGTGTTCCGGCCACCGTCAGGACACAAGAGTGGGCCACCCCGATGCGGGTGGCCCACTCCGAACGTGCTGTGTCGAGGTGGCGGCTCAGTGGAACGAGTCGCCGCACGCGCACGAGCCCTGCGCGTTGGGGTTGTCGATGGTGAAGCCCTGGGCGTCGATCCGGTCGGCGAAGTCGATCGTGGCGCCGGACAGGTAAGGCGCGCTCATGCGGTCGACGACGACCTCGACACCGTCGAACCCTGCGACCACGTCGCCGTCGAGCGAACGCTCGTCGAAGAAGAGCTGGTAGCGCAGGCCCGAACAGCCGCCCGGCTGCACCGCGACCCGCAGCCGCAGGTCGTCGCGGCCTTCCTGCTCGATCAGGGCCTTGACCTTCTGCGCCGCGACATCGGTGAGGACAACGGTGGTCGGGGCCTTGGCCTCGCTCGACTCGGTCTGCGTCGGAGTGGTCACTTGGAAGTCTCCCTGTGCCGGTGCGGATGGTTGCTCTCTACCGCGGATGGTTTGGTACTTATCTGGCAACGCTAGCCCGCTGGCCGGCGATTCCCAATGGAGCGTCACCCGAGTCTAGGCCAGTTTCACCCAGAATCTCAGTGAGCACCGCACGCTGAGTGGGTCTGGCGGCCTGCTGGCGGCGCCGGCCCTCGTCGGTCAGTGTGACGAAGACCCCTCTGCGGTCCTGCTCGCACAGGGCCCGACAGACGAGGCCGTCGCGCTCCAGGCGGGCGACCGCCCGGGAGAGCGCACTCTGGCTGAGATAGACCTGCTCACCGAGCTCCTGCATGCGGAGCTTGCTCTCCGCCGCCCCGGCCAGCCGGTCGATCACTTCGAACTCGCTCATGCCCAGCCCGTGCCGCTCCTGAAGCTCACGCTCCAGTGCACACGAGGCATCGTGGTAGCGCTGCGCGAGCGCGCGCCACGCCAGGACGATGCCGGGTTCCTCGGACACCCGGGCATCTTATCAGATGTACGTGCATTAGATGCACACACATCAGCGGCTCCACTGGCTGGCCAGGCGCTTGGCGATCTCGCGCAGGCCGTCGGCGGGACGGGCCATCGCCTCCTCCTCGCTGCCGAAGTGCTCGGTCAGCGACCACGACTCGGTCACACCCGCGGCGGAGGCCTCCCGGCGACCGGCGCTCACCTGCCCGGCGACCACCAGGCAGGGCACGCCGCGCTCGGCCGCGGCGGCGGCGACACCGGCCACGACCTTGCCGCGCAGCGACTGGAAGTCGAAGGAACCCTCACCGGTGATCACCAGGTCCGCGGCATCGAACGCGGCGTCCAGCCCGATCAGGCGGTTCACCATGTCGATACCCGACTCGCACCGGCCGCCCAGCGCGAGGATCGCGGCGCCCAGACCGCCCGCCGCGCCGGCGCCGGCCAGACCAGCCACGCCGGGCGGGCAGGTGGGGAGCTTCTCCAGCACGCCGGCCCACCGCTCCAGGGCGGAGTCGAGCAGCATGATGTCCTCGCGGGTGGCGCCCTTCTGCGGCCCGTACACGTTGGATGCCCCGTGCAGCCCGGTCAGCGGGTTGTCCACGTCGGTGGCGGCGACGAGGGTCACGTCGCGCAGCCGCGGCTCCCCGCCCAGCCCGGCGACCGCGACCAGCGCCGCACCGCCGTAGGGCAGGGCGTACCCGGACCCGTCGACCGGCGCCGCGCCCAGTGCGGCCAGCATGCCGGCGCCGCCGTCGTTCGTCGCGGAGCCACCGAGGCCGACCACGACGGTGCGTGCGCCGCTCTCCACCGCGTGCGCGATCAAAATCCCGAGGCCGAACGAGGTGGCGGCCCGGGGGTCGCGCTCTGTCTTCGCGAGGAGGTGCAGGCCGCAGGCCTGGGCGCTCTCCACGTACGCGGTGTCGCCCACCACCAGCACCTCACCCGCGGCGGGGCGGCCGAGCGGGTCGACGGTCTCCACCGGCACCGCCCGGCCGGGTAGGGCGGCCGCCAGTACCTCCACGAAGCCCGGCCCGCCGTCCGACAGCGGGCGCGTGACGATCTCGTCCTGGGGCTTCTCGTCGTGCCAGGCCTCCGCGACCGCCGCGGCCACGTCCGGAGCCGAGAGCGTGCCGGCGAACTTGTCCGGGCAGATCAGTACGCGCATGAGTCCGCAGTGTGGCAGGACACAGCGTCCGGCCTGCGCTCGGGCGCATCATGGAGGGCGTGACTTCAACGTGGATCGAGCCGTCGAGCACCGGTGCCGCCCTCCTGCTGCTCGGCCGGGGCAGCGACCCCTCCGCCGAGAAGGGTGTCGAGTGCCCCGGCGAGCTGCCCTCGCCGAGTGACCCCACGCTGGTCGAGCGCGCGCGCCGGGCCAAAGCCGCGCTCGGCGACCGCCTCTTCGTGCTGGGACACCACTACCAGCGCGACGAGGTGATCCAGTTCGCCGACGTGACCGGCGACTCGTTCAAGCTGGCCCGCGAGGCGGCGGCCCGGCCCGAGGCGGAGTTCATCGTCTTCTGCGGCGTGCACTTCATGGCCGAGAGCGCCGACATCCTCACCTCCGACGCGCAGAAGGTCGTGCTGCCCGACCTCGGCGCCGGCTGCTCGATGGCCGACATGGCCGCGCTCTCCCAGGTGGAGACCGCGTGGGAGCTGCTGGAAGACCTCGGCATCGCCGGGTCCACGATCCCCGTCACGTACATGAACTCGTCGGCCGACATCAAGGGCTTCGTCGGCCGCAACAACGGCGTCGTGTGCACCTCGTCCAACGCGAAGCGGGCGCTGACCTGGGCGTTCGAGCGAGGCGAGAAGGTGCTGTTCCTGCCCGACCAGCACCTCGGGCGCAATACGGCCGTCCTGGAGATGGGCTTCGACCTGGACGACTGCGTCCTCTACAACCCGCACAAGCCCAACGGCGGCCTCACCGCCGAGCAGCTGCGCGACGCCAAGATGATCCTGTGGCGGGGGCACTGCTCGGTGCACGGCCGCTTCACCCTGGAGTGCGTCGAGCAGGTGCGCGAGCGGGTGCCGGGCGTCAACGTGCTGGTGCACCCCGAGTGCCGCCACGAGGTGGTCACGGCCGCCGACCAGGTCGGCTCGACCGAGTACATCATCAAGGCCATCGAGGCGGCGCCGGCCGGCTCGGCGTGGGCGGTGGGCACCGAGCTCAACCTCGTGCGGCGGCTCGCCAACGCCCACCCGGACAAGCAGATCATGTTCCTCGACCGCAACGTCTGCTACTGCTCCACGATGAACCGCATCGACCTGCCCCACCTCGTGTGGGCGCTGGAGGAGCTGGCCGCCGGACGCCTGGTCAACCAGATCACAGTGGACACCGACACGGCTCACCACGCGCGCGTCGCGCTTGACCAGATGCTCGCCCTTCCGTAACGCTGTGTAGCTTGCCGTTTACGGTCTCCCCGTTTCGTGCCACCTCATACGGTGTGCACCCCGCCCGACAGGTCACGGAGCGCTATGCTCCTCGGGCGGCAAGCGGGGGCACAGTGCCGCGCTAGGGGCCATCTGGTGGAGGTTGTGCGTTGACCGTGAATGACGTGCTGACCGTGCATGGCGGCACTCCGCTGCACGGGCGGATCCGGGTCCGCGGTGCCAAAAACCTCGTCTCCAAGGCGATGGTGGCGGCACTGCTGGGCGACGCGCCGAGCCGGCTCTACGACGTGCCGCGCATCCGCGACGTCGAGGTCGTGCGCGGCCTGCTGGAGCTGCACGGCGTCCGGGTCAGCGACGGCGCGGAGGACGGCGAGCTGATCCTCGACCCGGCCAACGTCGCCAGCGCCACCTCTGACGAGATCAACGTGCACGCCGGCTCCAGCCGCATCCCGATCCTGCTCTGCGGCCCGCTGCTGCACCGGCTCGGGCACGCGTTCATCCCCGACCTGGGCGGCTGCCACATCGGCCCGCGCCCGATCGACTTCCACATCCAGGCGCTGCGCGAGTTCGGCGCGGTCGTCGACAAGGCCGCCGACGGCATGCACCTCACCGCGCCGAACGGGCTGCACGGCACCAAGCTGGAGCTGCCGTACCCGAGCGTGGGCGCCACCGAGCAGGTGCTGCTGACCGCGGTGATGGCCGACGGCGTGACCGAGCTGCGCAACGCGGCGGTCGAGCCGGAGATCATCGACCTCATCTGCGTCCTCCAGAAGATGGGCGCGATCATCAAGGTGCACACCGACCGGGTGATCGAGATCCAGGGCGTCCCCCGCCTCGGCGGATACACCCACCGCCCGATCCCCGACCGCATCGAGGCGGCCAGCTGGGCGGCGGCCGCGCTGGCCACCGGCGGCGACATCGAGGTGCTCGGCGCCGAGCAGGTCGACATGATGACGTTCCTCAACGTCTTCCGCTCGGTCGGCGGGGCGTACGAGGTGACCGACACCCGACCGCCGCGCGACGGCTCCCCCGGCCAGGAGGGCAAGATCCGGTTCTGGCACCCGGGCGGCGAGCTCAGGGCCGTGGCGCTGGAGACCGACGTGCACCCCGGCTTCATGACCGACTGGCAGCAGCCGCTCGTCGTGGCGCTCACCCAGGCGCGCGGGCTTTCGATCGTGCACGAGACCGTGTACGAGCAGCGGCTCGGCTACACCGAGGCGCTCAACTCGATGGGTGCCACGATCCAGGTCTACCGCGACTGCCTCGGCGGCACGCCGTGCCGCTTCGGCCGGCGCGACTTCAAGCACTCCGCGGTGATCGCCGGGCCGAGCAAGCTGCACGCCGCCGACCTGGTCATCCCCGACCTACGGGCCGGGTTCAGCCACCTGATCGCGGCACTGGCGGCCGAGGGCACCTCCCGGGTGTACGGCGTCGACCTGATCAACCGGGGCTACGAGGACTTCGAGGCGAAGCTGGCCGCCCTGGGCGCGCACGCCGAGCGCGCGTGATCCCGGTACCCTCGTGAGCGTGCCGTCACTGTTCCGCCGCAAGCCCGACCTCGCAGAAGAAGAGGAGGAGGTCGTAGAGACCTCCGCCGACGAGGAGACCGAGGCCGCCCGCCCGAAGGGCTACACGCCGAGCAAGAAGGAGCTCGGCGTCGAGACGCCCAAGCGCGCCAGCTCCAATCGGCGCCGGGCGGTCGAGCCCGCGCCGGCCAACCGCCGCGAGGCGTACAAGAAGATGCGGGAGAAGCAGCGCGCCGAGCGCGCGGAGGCGTCGGCCGGCATGCGGGCCGGTGACGAGCGCTACCTGCTCGCGCGCGACCGCGGCCCCGAGCGGCTGCTGGCGCGCAACGTCGTCGACTCGCGGCGCACGGTGGGCACCTGGTTCTTCGGTGGCGCGCTGGTCGTGCTGATCGGCTCGTCGGGCGCGATGCCGCCGGCCATCCGCCTGGTGTCCAACCTGCTCTGGGCCGCCCTGGCGCTCGGCGTCATCGTCGACTCGGTGCTGATCTCCCGCAAGGTCAAGCGGCTGGTCCGCGAGCGCTTCCCGAAGTCGACCCAGCGCATGGGCTCGCTCTACCTCTACGCGATCACCCGCTCGATCACCTTCCGGCGGATGCGCATGCCGAAGCCCAAGGTGCAGATCGGCGACGCGGTCTGAGACGGTGGCGTTCGCCGGTTTTCCCGCTGAGGCCTTCGCGTTCTACGAAGGGCTCGAGGCTGACAACTCGAAGACCTACTGGACCGCGCACAAGGACGTGTACGACACCTGCGTGCGCGGGCCGATGAGCGAGATGGCGGCGGAGCTGGCGGGTGTGGTACGCGCCGAGCCAAAGGTCTTCCGGCCGCACCGCGATGTGCGCTTCTCCAAGGACAAGTCGCCCTACAAGACCCATCAGGGCGCGTTCTTCGAGGTAGCCAGCGGTGTCGGCTACTACCTGCACATCGACGCCGAGGGCCTGTTTACGGCGGCCGGGTTCTACGCGCACACACGGGAGCAGACGGTCCGCTTTCGGGCCGCGGTCGACGCCCCCGCCACGGGTATCGAGCTGGAGAAGATCGTCCGGACGCTCACCCGCCACGGCTTCACCCCCGGCGGTGACCGGGTGCGCACGCGTCCGCGCGGCTGCCCGCCCGACCACCCGCGCCTGGAGCTGATGCGCCACGAGGCACTGACCGCCGGGCGGCGCCACGCCGCGGGCCCGGAGCTGGAGGGGCGCGCCTCCTACGACCTCGTCCGCACCGACTGGCGGCGCCTGCGCCCGCTCGTCGACTGGGTGGAGGCCAACGTCGGCCCGTTCGAGGCCGAGTAGGCGCGCCCGCCAAGACTCTGCTGGCTGCGCTCGCTCCGCTCGCCGCCGCCCCGGGCAGCCGGATCGGTCCGCCCTCGTCGCGTACGGACCTCGCCGGCTCCGGGGCGTTGTGCTCGGACGGCCAGCCGCGCGCACCGCTCCCGCCGCGGGCGCCGCGGGCCGGCCGCCCGAGGCTCGGGTGATGCCGGGCACGCAACAGCGCCGTGTGTTGACGCGCAGCACCGTGGCGAGCGCGGACGCGGCCGACCAGTGCCGGGCTCGGGTGGCGGGCTGGCCGCCCCGGAGCGCGACCCGCCAGTGATGCCCGGCCCGCACCGCGCGCGGCAGGCGCGCGTAGACCACCTGGCGCACCGCCGGGTCGGCGAACGCGTAGTCCGCGCCGGCCACCGGCACCAGCAGGTCGCCGAGCCGCGCCAGCGCCTCGCGCGCCGTGGCCGGCTCGTCGCCGAGCAGCATGGCGAGCGCCTCCGCCGAGATCGCGTCGCCGAGGATCGAGGCGGCACCGAGGACCCTGCGGTCGCGCTCGTCGAGCCGGCCGAGGCGGGCGGAGGCGATGCCGCGCACGCGCGGGGGCATCGGCGGCTCCCCCGCGTCGGGCCAGCCGTCGGCGGCGACCGCGCGGGTGTACTCCACGGCGTAGCCGGGAATGCCGCCGCAGAGCGGGGCGAGGCGGCCGGCCAGCTGGCGCGGCAGGCCGGCGCGGTCGAGCAGATGCCGCAGCAGCCGGCCGCTGCCGGCGGCGCCGAGCGGCTCCAGCACCACCGCCAGTGCCGTCCCGGCGGCGGCCCGGCCGGCGTCGGCGGCGGCCAGCGGCCCGAGCCCCACCGCTGGCGCCCTTTCGGCGGCGGCCAGCGGCCCGAGCGCCACCGCTGGCACCATTTCGGCGGCGGCCCGGTCGGTGACCACGACCGCCAGCGGCAGCGGGCCGAGCCGGGCCGGGAGCTCCGCCGCGAACGTGCGGGTCGCCGGGTCGGACAGGTGCAGGTCGTCGAGGAGCAGCGCGAGCGGCCGGCGCGCGGCGGCACCGCGGAACACGGCCAGGAGCGCGCTCTCCACCGCGCGGTCGGGACCGGACGTGCCGGTGCCGGCGAGCAACGTGGACAGTCCACGTAGGACGGTCGGCAGGTCGGCCGGCGCCACCAGGTCGGCCGCCCAGGCCCGCAGGCGGCGGCGCGTTTCGGCCGGTCCGCTGGCCTCGCCCACTCCGGCCTGGCGGCGGACCAGGTCGGCCAGCGGCGAGTACCGCCCGCCGCACGGGGTGCCGTATCCCACCCACCACCGCGCACCGGCCGCGGCCAGCGCCTCGCGGGCCAGGCGGGACTTGCCGACGCCGGCGGGACCGGTGACCCGGACGAGCGCGGGCGCCCGCCCGGCGAGCGCGCCGGCGACCGCATCGGCCGCTGTGGACAGCTCGGTGTCGCGGCCGACGAGCGGGATGTCACGGTCGGGCGCCGCCGGCGGCACCGGCGAAAGGGCGCGCCACACGTCGACCGGGACGGGCTTGCCGGCCGGGGTGATCGCGGGCAGCGGCGCGTAGCGCATCCACGGCCCGGTGGCGCCCCGCGTCGCGGCCGTGACCACGACGGTGCCGGGCGCGGCGTGGGTCTGCACCCGGGCGGCGGTGTTGACGACGTCGCCGCAGACCAGCGCCTGTCCCCCGTCTCGCACCGCGGCCAGGTCGACGACCACCTCCCCGGTGGCGACACCGACCCGCGCCCGCACCGGCGTGCCGTCGGGGCAGGCGAGGCCGGCGAGCTCGCGCTGCACGTGCAGGCCGGCGAGCACCGCCCGGTACGCGTCGTACTCGTCGGAGTCGGTCGCGCCGAAGACGACGAGGACCGCGTCGCCGACGTACTTCTCCACCACGCCGCGCCAGCGGTGGACGGCTCGGGTGACACGGCTGAAGTAATCCCGCTGGAGGGCGCGCACATCCTCCGGATCGAGCCGGCTGGCGAGGCGGGTGAAGCCGACCAGATCCACGAAGAGAACGCTCACCCAGCGGCGCTCGTCCCGGGCGGCCGGCGAGACGGCGGCCGGGGAGCGGGATGCCGGTGTGCGGTCGCCAAGGGACCACGTCATGTGAATCATGATTGGCCCGATGGCGTCCCGAATCGAAGGTACCCATGTCCCAAACCGCGTGGCCGGACGGCGCCAATAACTCACCGTATCAGCGGCGGCTTTTCCGACTCAGCCTTCGATTCCGGCGTCGCGGGCGCGGAGGGCGGCCTGCACGCGACTGTCCACGCCGAGCTTTTCGAACACTGCCGTGAGGTAGTTACGGACCGTCTTCTCGTTGAGCCCCATGCCCCGGCCGATCTCGGCGTTGGTGGCGCCCCGCACCAGGCCGGCGAGGATCTTCCGCTCCTGCCCGGTCAGCTTGTCGAACGGGGGTGGCAGCTGGGTCGGCGTGCCCTGGAGCGTGGTCAGCACCTCGGGCCCGACCTTCGGACCGAGCACCACGCCGCCGTCGGCCACGGTGCGGAGCGCGTCGACGATCGTGTCGGGCTCGGTGTCCTTGAGCACGTATCCCCGCGCGCCGGCCTTCAGCGCGCGGGCCACCCGGTCCTTGTCGTCGTACAGCGTGACGATGAGCACCCGGACGCCGGGGCAGAGGCTCACGATGCGCCGCGTCGCCTCGATGCCGTCGCCGTCGGGAAGGTTGATGTCCATCGCCACGACCTGTGCCTTGGTGCTCACCGCCGCGCGCACGGCCTCGTCCACAGTGGCCGCCTCGGCCACGCTCGCCACCCACTCCTCGTCTTCGAGCATCGCCCGGAGCCCGCGCCGCACCACAGGGTGGTCGTCGACGATCAGCACCCGGCAACGTGGCAGCACGTTTCACCTCGGCGTCAAGGGCGGCAATTGGCCGCCCGCATGTTAACGCCGGGAAAGCCGGAATGCGTACCCTCAAAGGGACGAATCACCAGGCTTTCGGGCGAGACGCCCCAACGGGATCGGCAGCTGCACGCGCACGGCCGTGCCACGCGGCTCGCCCGGCCGGACCACACATTCGCCGCCCAGCTCGGCCGCGCGCTCCCGCATGGACTCCAGGCCGACGCCGAAGTGGCCGTTGCCGGCGGACACGATCCCGACACCGTCGTCGACGACGTCGATGCTCAGCGCGCGGTCGGCGTCGACGGTGATGCGGCAGCTCTCCGCCCTGGCGTGCTTGGCCACATTGGTCAGTGCCTCGCTGACGATGCGGTACGCCGCCACCTCGATCGCCGCAGGCAGCCCGTCGAGATGCGTGGCCACGTGCAGGTCGATGGTGAGCGAAGGGCTGTGGAAGCGCTGGCACTGCGCGCGCAGCGCGGCCTCCAGCCCGCGGTCGAGCTCGGCCGGCCGGTGCAGGTGGTCGAGCAGCTGGCGCACCTCGGACCGGCACATCTGGAGGTCGGAGGTCATGTCTTCGAGGATGCGGCGCACCCGCTCCGGCTCGCCCGCCGCCTTGCGGGCCGCCCGCATCTGCATGCCGATGCCGGTGAGCGCGGGGCCCACGCCGTCGTGCAGGTCGCGGCGCAGCCGCTTGCGCTCCTCCTCACGGGCGGTGATGAGCCGCTCGCGGGAGTCCTGGAGGTCGCGGATGAGCCGGGTCGCCTCGGTCACCGCCGCGAAGTACTGCGCCACGTCGCCGAGCAGCCGCCGCTCCCGCTGGGTGAACCGGTCGCCCACACGCCGGGTCGCCACGAGCAGCTGGCCGAGCGGCTCGCCGCGCGCCACCATGTCGAACTCTTCCAGCCGCGTGCCGGTGCGGCCGTGCTCGGCCACCAGCCGCGGTCCGTCCGGAGTAGACACCCGCACCGCCACGTACGGCACGCGGAGTGAACCGGCGATCGCGCTGGTCAGTAGCGGCAGCATCGCGTCCGGGTCGGTGGTCGTGCCGTGCAGGTCGCCGAGGTTGACGATCACCTGGTACGGGTCGTCGCGCTCGCCGTAGAGCAGGCGGTCGACGACGCGCTGCACCCGGCGGCGTACCGGCTCGAAGGCCACCGCGATCATGCCGGTGGCGACCAGCGAGGCGTTCGAGGTGCTCCCGCGCATCACCAGGTCGCGCAGGATCGCGACGATCGCCACGAACCCGCCGATCAGCAGGAGCGTCATCAGCAGCCACACGACCGAGCGGTTGATCACGCGGTCGAGGTCGTACAGCCGGAACTTCAGCACCGCGACGGTCATCGCGAGCGGCACCACGGCCGCGGTGAGCGCCCAGGCCCCGGCCAGGCCGAAGCCCTCCAGCACGAGCCCGACCGGGAAGAGCACCACGGCCGGCAGGAGGCAGGCCAGCTGCTGGCGGGTCTCGCCGGTGGCGCGGCGCCACCGCGACACGAGCGAGGCCACCACCGCGACGAGGCCGGCGCCGATGGCCAGGACGGCGACCTTGGCGGTGGCGTCGAGCGCCTTGCCCAGGCTGTCCAGCGGGACATCCGGCGTGGTGACGAGGTCGCGCGGGTGGTCGAGCGCGGCGACCGCGAGTGCCACCGCCGCGACGGCCGCGGCACCCGCGATCCCGATCGCCACGGCCCGCCACCGCGGCGAGGGCAGGTGCCCGTCCGGGAAGTACAGCAAGGAGAGCACGACGAGCCCCAGCGGCGGCACGCCCGACCACTGGGTGAACCACGCGAGCGGCACCCACCCGGCCCAGCTCGCCGCCAGGAGCGACGCGCACGCGAACGCTCCGGCGGCGAACATCAGCCGGCCCACCGCGTGCCTCGGCGCACCGGCGAGCACGAACGCGCCGAGCGGCGCGAACACCGCCGCGATGCCCACGGTCAGCAGGACCGACCGCAGCGGTATCGCCCGGTCGTCGACCAACTGTCCAATGAGTACGAGAAGTACGACCGCGACCCCAGCGGCAGCAGCGGCCCACCGCGGCTTTCGCAGCGCACTCATCACGCCTCCTACACTTCCGTTCCGCCCGCTCCGTCCGCTCCGTCGGCGAAGGCGCGGTCAGTGGGCCCAGAAGTTGTGCCACCAGCCGCCGTCGTGCCGCGGCTGGATGGGTCCGGCGTTAGCGTACGAGTGCGAGAAGATCGGTTCGAGTAGCACGTAGCAGTCGGGCAGGCTCCGCCCCTCGAGGACCGCGAGATGGCTGAGCGCCTCGTCGCGCGTCACCTTCGGCTCGTGGCGGGCGATCCGGCTGTCGACGCTGCTGGCCAGGTTGGCCCGGGTGGTGTAGAGCCGCTGCTGCACACCGGTCGCGTTCGGCGCGGAGCCGGAGTCCTTCAGGCCGGTCAGCGCCCCCGTGTCGCTGAGCACCGGCACGAGCTTGCGCCCCTGCACGTCGAAGAACTCGATCCCCTTGAGCTGGTCGGGCTTGACCTCCCGGGTCTCCACGAGGCTCTGCACATCCCGGTAGACGTGCACCATCGCGTTGTTGGTGGCGACCACGAAGAGTGGACCGCCGGATGCCTGCTTCGGTGCGTTCATGATGCGCTCCTCCCGTTCGGTGAGAACCGTCCAGAGGAGACTGAGTCCCGCGCCGTCCTACGCGCCCCCGACAAACGTCCCGCGACTTGCGGGACGCCCCTTTTCCGTGTTGATCAGGGACTTGGTGGGCGTGTCCTACGGCGCGTCGCGACACCAAGTCCCTGATCAACTTGCGCGGGGTTAGGGGACACCGGCCAGGCGGAGCAGCGCGGCCGTTGCCGCCGCCGCCACCACGACCACGACGAAGGGGGCCTTGAGCCAGGCCAGCAGCGCGCCCACCGCCACGCCCAACGGGCGCGCGACGCCGGCGAAGCCGCCGGACTCGGTGAGTGCCGCCGTGCCGGCGAGTGCGGCCAGCAGTGCCGCGGCCGCGAGTGGGAGCATCCGCCGAAGCGGCGCGGGCAGGTCGAGCCGGTCGTGCAGCACCACGCCGGCGACGCGGAAGCCGTAGGTGCCGACGGCCAGCGCCACGATCACCGCGATCAGCATGCGGGTTTCCTTCGCATCAGCAGCAGGCCGCTCAGGGCGAGCAGCACGGGCAGCCCGGCCGGCAGCAGGGGCGTCATCGCGACCGCGACGAGCGCGCCGGCCAGCGCGACGTTTCGGGTCTCCCGGTCGCGCAGCGACGGCAGCAGCAGCGCGATCAGGCCGGCCGGGAACGCCGCGTCGAGCCCCAGCGCGTCCGTGTCGCCGACCGCCTCGCCCAGCAGCACGCCGAGCACGCCGCCGACGTTCCAGCTCACGAAGAGGGTGGCGCCGGTCAGCCAGTACGCCCGGCGCCGCGCGCCCGGGTCGGCCTGCGCCATCGTGAACGCCACCGACTCGTCGATCAGGATGTGGCTGCCGATCAGCCGGCGGCGCCAGCCGGTGCCGACCGCGTCCGCCACGGCCAGGCCGAAGGGAAGGTGGCGGGCGTTCAGCAGCAGACCGGCGAAGACGGCCGCGAACGGGTTGCCGGCCGCGATGAGGCCGACCGCCATGAACTGGGAGCCGCCGGCGAAGACCACGACCGACATGGTGATGACCGCCCAGGCCGGCAGCCCGGCGGCGATCGCGATCGCACCGAACGACATGCCGACCGCGAACACGGCCAGCCCGATCGCGCCGACATCCCGAGCCAGGGAGCTGTCTGCTGTTCGTTCTGCCGTACGCATAGTACAAAATAGTGAACACACGAACCCGTGTTCGTCAAGTCGAACGGATCGGATGATGGACCGAACAGCGCCCCCGCTCGCCACGATCGCCGCCGCGCTACGCCGCGAACGGGAGAAAGCCGGCATCTCGCTTACCGAGCTGGCCCGCCGCGCCGGGATCGCCAAGTCGACGCTCTCCCAGCTCGAAGCGGGCTCGGGTAACCCCAGCGTGGAGACGCTCTGGTCGCTCGGGGTGGCTCTCGGGGTGCCGTTCAGCCGGCTCGTCGAGCCGCCCACCCCGGCGGTGCGGGTGATCCGCGCCGGCGAGGCGCCCGGCGTCCGGTCCGAGCAGGCCGACTTCACCGGCATCCTGCTCTCGGTCGGCTCGCGCCACGCGCGGCGGGACATCTACCTGGTGGAGCTCGACCCGGGCGCGCTGCGCAAGGCGGAGGCGCACATCCCGGGCAGCGTGGAGCACATGATCGTGGCCCGCGGCCGGGTGCGCACCGGCCCGGCCGCCGAGCCGGTCGAGCTGCGTCCCGGCGACTACGCCGCCTTCCCGGGTGACGTCGAGCACGTGTACGAGGCGCTGGAGCCCGACACGCTCGTCGTGCTCGTCATGGAGCACCCGGACTGAGCGCCCCGTGGTCAGAGGACCTTTGATCACGGGGCGCTGAGGTACAGCTTCGTGACGACCTCTTCGATGTCCGGCTCGACGATCGTGAAGTCGCGGAGGGTGGGCAGGCCGGCCAGGCGGGCGATCACCGGCGCGACCGGACCGTCCACTGTGAACACCAAGCGCCGCCCGTCGGCCTCCACCGCCGCATCCTCCGGCGGCTGGCCGACCGGCTCGTCAAGGTCGACCACGATCCGGCGGCGCGAGCCGTAGCGGGCGTGCAGCGCCTCGATGCTCCCGTCGTGCACCACGCGGCCGTGGTCGATCACGACGAGCCGCCGGCAGAGCCGCTCGATGTCCGCGAGGTCGTGCGTGGTGAGCACCAGCGTGACGTCGCCACCCGCGCCCAGGTCGGCCAGGAACGAACGCACCGCCTGCTTGCTCACCACGTCGAGCCCGATCGTCGGCTCGTCCAGGAAGAGCACCTCCGGACCGTGCAGCAGCGCGGCGGTGAGCTCGCCGCGCATCCGCTGTCCCAGTGACAGCTGGCGCACCGGCGTGTCGACGAACTCGTCGAGGTCGAGCAGCCCGCGGCAGCGGCGCAGCCGGGCGGCGTGCTCGGCGGCGGGTACCCGGAAGATGTGGCGCAGCAGGTCGAACGAGTCGCGCAGCGGCAGGTCCCACCACAGCTGCGAGCGCTGGCCGAAGACCACGCCGATCCGCCGCGCCAGCCGGGTGCGCTGCGGCACCGGGACCAGCCCGCACACCCGCGCCTCCCCCGCCGAGGGCATCAGGATGCCGGTCAACATCTTGAGGGTGGTCGACTTGCCGGCGCCGTTGGGCCCGATGTAGCCGAGCATCTCGCCCCGCTCGACCCGCAGATCCACCCCGTCGACGGCGGCGACCACCCGTTTCTCCCGGCGCAGCCGCCCGGCCTTGACCCTTACCGTGAACTCCTTGCGCAGCCCGCGCGCCTCGATGACGACCGTCATGACCCCGTACTCCGGTAGTGCCTGATGCCGAACCGCCACACGGCGGCGGCCGCGAGCGCCGCGACCACGGCGACCGATGGCGCCGCGTATCCCACCCAGCCCGGCAGGCCCAGCGGGTCGGGCCGGCCGAGGAGCGCCAGCGCCGGGTAGTAGGAGACGAAGGCGAAGCCCATGCCGTACGCCAGGATGCGCCGAAACCATCCACTGTAGACAGTGATCGGGTACGACGTGAAGTCGCGCCCGCCGTAGGTGAACGCGTTGCCGATCTCTCCCGTGTCGATCCACCAGAACGCGACCGCCGCGCTCACCACGAAGATCGCGGCGAAGAACACCACGCCGGCCAGCGGGGCGACCACCACGAGCGCCACCCGTGCGGGCGTCCAGTCGATGCCGGCCATGGACGCGGCGACGGCGAGCACCCCCGTGCCGAAGACGGACCGTGAGATCTTGCGCAGCGGCAGGTCCATGAGCAGCAACTGGGGCAGCGCGCCGAGCGGGCGCACGAGCACCGCGTCGAGCATCCCGGTGCGCACGTAGAACTTGATCCGCTCGATGTTGCCCACCACGAGGTCGGCGGTGGCGAACGCGCACGACGACAACCCCACCACCAGCAGCGCCTCGCGGAGCGTGAAGCCGCCGACGGTACGGCTCACCCGGAAAAGCACCAGGACGGTCACCACGTCCATCACCGTCGCGAAGACGTTCGTGCTCAGCTCCAGCACGAACGAGGCGCGGTACGACGCGAGCGAACGGGCCTGGCCGCGCAGCAGCGCCGTGTACGGCCGCAGGTCAACCACCCTGGATCACCAGCTTCCGCTCGGCCAGCCGCTGCACGCGGCCGCACCCGGCCAGCAGCAGCACCACCCACACCGCCTGGAGCGCCACGAGACCGGCCTGCGTCGCCGGCGGGTCCCGTTCCACGAGGACGTCCAGCGGCGTCTGTAGCAGGCTCGGGAACGGCGTGCCCACCCACAGCGCCACGGCGAGCCAGTCCGGCAGGAAGCGCAGCGGGAAGTACAGCCCGGCCAGCACGCCCGAGCCGAGCGTCCAGGCGATCATCGGCCCGCGCACGTCGTGCAGCCAGTACGCGGAGGCGTTGATCAGGTAGCGGCAGCCGAAGCAGGCCACCACGGCGAGGAACGTGGAGACGGCGAAGAGCGGCCCGGTGATCCACCGCCCGGGCAGGTACATGTCGAAGAAGATCAGCCCGGTCACCACCGGCGGGAAGAGGCGGGTGAGCACGGCGTGGCCGGCCCGCCCAAGGTCCGCCGCCAGGTAGCTGAGCACCGGGTCGACCGGCCGCAGCAGGTCGCTGGCCACGTCACCGGTGCGGATGCGGTCGGCCAGCTCGGTCCAGCCCCAGAGGAGGATCACGGCCAGCAGGCCCTGCCCGGCCCAGACGAAGGTGGCCAGCTGCGCCCGGTCGTACCCGCCGGCCAAGCCCTGTGCGGTGGCGTCCGCGACGGCTAGCAGCACGTAGCAGCGGAGGAAGCCGAAGACCGTGTTCGTGAACGCGCCGGCGAGCGTGGCCATGCGGTAGGTCGAGTACCGCCGGAAGCCCGATCCGGTTATGGCGGCAAATGTCCGAAAGGACACGACAACGTTTTGATGTACCCACCGGGCGCCAGTGGCGTTGACCGAATCCACGCCGATACCCTCTTTCACGACCGCACAGCACCCGAGCCGGGAGACTCTACCGAGTACGTGCGGGGGCACAGCGATACATTTTCCGACGAGGTGAGATCGGCCGTGAGCGAAGCCACGACGGGCTCGCGGCCGAGCATGACCACCAAACCGGGCTTTCACCTCCCTCGGGAGGTGACGTGAGCGAGGATTTCATCGGATACCGGCGCGGCCCGGACGAGCCCTCGTGGGTCAACGAGCAGACCGACGAGTGGGAGGCTCTCCACCCCAGCCTGCGCTACCCCGGTGACACAGGTCGCGACCAGTTGCCGGAAGACACCGACGACCTGGCTCCGCGCCGCCGCTCGAGCACCGGTAGCCGCGGGTCCGCCTCGGTGCCGCCCGTGTCCGGCGCCGGCGTGTACCCGGCGAGCGCCCGCCCCGCCGACCAGCCCGTGGCCAAGCCGATCTCGGCCGAGGATCGCGGCCTGCCCGTGTCACCGCCCAGCGGCGGCGGCAGCGGCATCCGGTGGACCCCCACGCCCGCCCCGGGCCGCCGCCCCGCCGCCGCCCGCGGTCGCGGCGAGCCCACCGGCCCCGGCAAGGACCCGCGCGGCGACCGCGGCCCGGCGGCACCCGGAGACCCCCGCGACCCGCAGCGCGGCCGCGGCGGCCAGGACGAGCGCCGGGCCGACCCGGCAGCCGCCCGCGGCGCGCCCGAGCAGGACCCGCGATATGGCCCCGGCCGCCGCGACGACCGCTATCCCGGATCCGTCCCCCGCGGCGACGAGGGATGGGGCACGCCCGGCCGCACCCCCGGCGACCCCCTGGACGAACGCTGGCCCGCCGACGCCCGCGGCGGCCCAGCCGGCCGCGATGGCTGGGCCGCCGAGGAAGGCTGGGGCGGCCAGGACACCCGCCCGGTCTCCCCCGCCCGCGAAGGCCGCGGCGCCCCAGGCCGCGGCAGCGCGCCCGTCCCCGGCGGCCACGCCGCGGGCCCCGGAGCAGGCGGCGGCCGCGGAGCAGCACCAGGCCCCGGTGGCCGCGGGAGCGCGCCAGGCCCAGGCAGCCACGGCGGTGGCCCAGGCCCAGGCGGACCCGGCGGCGGCGCCCCAGGTCCAGGCGGATACGGCGGCGCCCCAGGTCCAGGCGGTCACGGCGGCGGACCAGGTCCAGGCGGTCACGGCGGCGGACCGGGTGCGGGTGGTCCCGGCGCGGGTGGACGCGCCGCGCCCGGAGACCGGCGGCCAGCCATGCCACCCCCGGGCGAACGCTGGGGCGACGGCGCCCCGGTCCCCGGCGGACGCGGCCGCTCCGACGAACGCTGGGCCGACCCCGCGGCCGGACCAGGCGGACGCGGCACCCCCGACGAACGCTGGGCCGCTGACCGCCGGCGGCCGGCGGCGCACGAGGGCTGGGCCAACGAACCGACCGGCGGCCGACCGACCACCGGGCCGCGCGACGGCCGCCCCGGCTGGGAGGGCCGGCCTGGCGACGGACGCCCGGAGTGGGACGGCGGCCCAGCGGCCGGCCGCGCGGTGCCGCCCGGGCGCGCCCAGCCACCGGGCCCCGGCCGCGGGCAGCCGGGCACGTACGAGCAGCCCGGCGGATACGAGCAGCCTGCCGCGTATGGACAGCCTGGAGGGTTCGACCAGCCAGGCGGCTACGACCGACCCGCGGCGCACGGGCCCGCGACGGGCCGCGGGCAGGGGCGCGCCCAGCCGGCGGCGGGACGCGCGCAACCAGCCGCGGGCCGGGCCCAGCCTGGGCGCGGCCAGCCACCTGGCTACGGCCAGCCGCCACCCGGCCCGGGGCCAGGCCACGGCGGGGCACCCAGCCACGGCCAGGCACCGAGTCAGGGGCCAGGTCAGGGCCACGGCCAGGCACCGGTCCAGGGCCACGGCCAGGCGCCAGGCCAAGGGCCGGGTCAAGGCCACGGCCAGGGGCCGGGTCAGGGCCAGGTACGAGGCCAGGCTCCAGGTCAGGGCCAGGGACCAGCCGCGGGCCGGGTGCCGCCGGCCGCCGCGAGCGCGCAGGCGCCGCGGGTCGCGGAGCCGCCGCGGGCCGTGGAGCCACCCCCGCTCGTCGAGTCGGCCCGGCCGGCGGTGGCGCCGTTCCCGGAGCCGCCCAGTCCGCTGCGGTGGGTCCCGCCACCGGGTCCCGGAGACCAGCCGCCCGACCACCTCGAGCCACCACCCGACCACCGCGAGCCACCACCCGACCGCCGCCAGCCGGCCGGCGACCGTGACCTGCTGGCCGGTGATCGGGGTGGCCCACCGGCGGGCGAGCGCGAGCCGGTCGCCGGCCTTGGCGCCCTGCTCGACCGCGACCGGCCGCCGGCCGAAGGGGACCGGCCACCGGCCGACCGTGATTGGCAGCCGGCGCAGGGTGACCGGGTGCCGGCCGACGCCGAGCGGGCACCGGCCGCGAGTGGTCAGCCCGTGCGCGAGGAGGCGTCGGCCGAGGCCGGGTGGTTCACCAAGAGTTCCGCGACCCCCACGTCCCCGGCGCCGCCCGCGCCGCCGGAGCGCACCGGAAAGGTGTCGATGGATCGCTCCGAGGTCGTCACCGCGCCCCCGGTCTCGCCCGCCGGGCCGGTGTCGCCGGCACCCGTGTCCGCGATCCCGGTCTCGCCGAGCGCCGCGCTCGGCGACCCGGTGTCCGCTCCGCCCGGCACGGGTGCCTGGGCGGACGACGACCTGCCCCATGCCGGCGCACCAGCCCGGTTCGGCGGCGAAAACCCGGCGGACGCGACCGAGGCGCCGGCGACCGAGCCGCTCGCGACCGAGCCGCACGCGACCGAGCCGCACGCGACCGAGGCGCCGGACGCGGGAGGCGCCGGCGACCGCGGGCTGAGCGGCGACTCAAGAGCAGACGGCGACACCGACCCCGCCGACGGGCTGGACGGTGTCGACGAGCCCGTCGCGGAGGCCAGCCCGGACACGGTGCTGCCGGCGCCCGCCGGGCCCGCGGCCGGTGCGGCGACCGCGCTGCGGGCACCCACGATGCTCGCCCCGATCGTGCCGCGCGACGGTGCCGCGAAGCGCGACGGCGGCGGCGGGCCGGGCGTTGATGGACCGCCGCCGGCTGGCGAACAGGCCGACGACGCGGACTCGACGCCCGATCCGGAGCAGGTGCTCTCGTCGTACGAGTGGCGCTTCCACCACGAGACGCTGCGCGAGCTGGTCGAAAACCCGGAGGAGCTGCGGGAGATCCGCGACCGGCTGACCGAGAAGCTCGAGCCGGCCACCGACAACCGCGCGCGGGCCCGCCTGCTCAGCCTCCGGGCCGTGGTCTCCCGCATCCTGGGCGACCTGGGCAAGGCACTGGCCGATGGCAAGCTGGCGCTGGCGCACGCCGAGGCGACCGGCGAGCTGCGGCGGATCGCGATCGCGCAGGCGCGGCTGGCGCACGTGCTCCAGTGGCGCGGCGACTTCGCCGAGGCCGACCGGCTCTTCGAGGAGGCCAACTCCTCCGAGCTGCCCGACCGCCTGCGCGCCACCATGCACGAGCACGCCGGGCGCTCCAGCTACGACCAAGGCCGCTACATGGAGGCGTGCAACCACTTCGAGCGCGCGCTGGAGCTGCGCAAGGTCGAAGACCCCGACCTCATCGCGCGCACCGAGCTCGCCCTCGACGCGGTCTTCAACAAGGTGGCGGAAAACGGGTGGGGGCCCTACCCGCGTACCAAGGATGAGATCTTGCAAATCCACCGGCCGCCGGCCCCGGCGTTCAACGACCGGGTGCAGCGCTGGGGGTTCGCCAACGCGGAGGGCGAGTTCGTCGTGCCGCCGGAGTACGCGGACGTGCAACCGTTCCGTGACGAGGTGGCGTGGGTGCGCCGCCCCGAGGCGAAGACCTGGGAGCTGATCGACGAGCAGGGGCAGCAGCTGATCACCGCGTCGGCCGGCTACCTCGGGGTGGGCTCGTTCTCGGACGGGCTGGCCTGGGTGTCGCGCGACGGCAACGGCAACTGGATCGCCATCGACAAGAGCGGCCGCATCGTCATCCACGAGGGCTTCGACGACGTGCGCCCGTTCCGGCGCGGCATCGCGGCCGTCCGCAAGGGCGGCTGGGGCGCGGTCGACAAGACCGGCAAGGTGGTGCTGCCGACCCGCTTCTCCGGCTTCGCGACCGCGCTCACCGACGGCCGGTACGTCGACGGCTTCACCGACGAGGGCCTGGCCATTGTGGACGGTGGTGGCCGCAAGGGCGTGGTGGACAAGGCCGGCCGCCTCATCGTGCCGCCGGTACACCCGGCCGTGGTCATCCACCCGGTCGCGTTCCTCATCGGCGGCGGCAACGGCCAGTGGGGCGCGCTCGACCGCCGCGGCGAGCCGCTCATCGACCCCGTGCACCCCAGCCGCGGCGATGTGATGGACGAGATAGACCGACTCCTCGCGGACACCAAACCCGTCCTCTAGAAGATCTATTTCAAGAGATATTTCTGAGCTACCGCGATGTCCGTCGTGGTCCGGACCGTTGCTCCCGCGGCCTCACCCGTCCGCCGCTGGTCGCGGACGTTGTCGCCTCCGGGTAGCGGGAGCAGCCTGGGTAGATCGCAATGCCGGCACCCCGAGCCCGCCTCCTATGGGGAAGCAGAGCAAATGCGGTCTGCGCACACCCCCATCCGTTGGGGGTTTGGGTTGTGAAGCGCGGAGGGTGAGGCCGCGGGAGCAACGGTCTGGACCACGACGGACGTCGCGGTAGCCCAAATCTCCATGGAGGCCGTGGCAGGTGGGAGCCGGAGGCCGTCTGGATAGGGTTCAGGCATGGAGTTCCGTCACCTTGGCCGTTCCGGGATGCTCGTCAGCGAGATCTCGTACGGCAACTGGATCACCCACGGCTCCCAGGTCGAGGAGGAGGCCGCCCTCGCGTGCGTGCGGGCCGCCCTCGACGTGGGCATCACGACCTTCGACACCGCCGACGTGTACGCGGGGACCCGCGCCGAGGCGGTGCTCGGCCGCGCGCTCAAAGGTGAGCGCCGCGAGGGGCTGGAGATCTTCACGAAGGTCTACTGGCCGACCGGTCCCGGCCCGAACGACCGCAGCCTCTCCCGCAAGCACATCATGGAGTCGATCAACGGCTCGCTGCGCCGGCTACAGACCGACTACGTCGACCTCTACCAGGCCCACCGGTACGACGTGAGCACGCCGCTCGAGGAGACGATGGAGGCGTTCGCCGACATCGTGCACGCGGGCAAGGCGCACTACATCGGCGTCTCGGAGTGGAACGCGGAGCAGATCCGTGAGGCGCACGCGCTCGCCCGCGAGCTGAAGATCCACCTGGTGTCGAGCCAGCCGCAGTACTCGATCCTGTGGCGGGTCATCGAGGCCGAGGTGGTCCCCGCGTGCGAGGAGCTGGGCGTCGGCCAGATCGTGTGGTCGCCGATCGCGCAGGGCGTGCTCACCGGCAAGTACCTGCCGGGCCAGCCGCCGCCGGCCGGTTCGCGGGCCACGGACGAGAAGTCGGGGGCGGGCTTCATCGCGCGCTTCATGAGCGACGAGGTGCTCACCACGGTGCAGCGGCTCAAGCCGATCGCGGAAGGGGTCGGGCTCACGATGGCCCAGCTCGCGATCGCGTGGGTGCTGCAAAACCAGAACGTCTCCTCCGCGATCGTCGGCGCCACCCGCCCCGAGCAGGTGCACGACAACGCGAAGGCGGCCGGCGTGAAGCTCGACGCCGACGTGCTCAAGGCGATCGACGAGGTGGTCAACCCCGTCGTCGAGCGTGACCCGGGCAAGACCGCCCAGGTCGCCCGCCGCCCGTAAACGCGATACTGAGGGCGCCCTGCGGTGGGGCGCCCTCAGTCCCAGAAGCGGATCAGCGCGAACCCGTCGTCGCGCAGCCACTCGGGCAGGCCGAAGGCGGCGCCGACCGCGTTGACCCCGTCGAAGAACCAGCCGCCGAGCCGGTCGTTCCAGAGCAGGGCGAAGAGCAGGATGAAGCCGTAGGGCGCGAGGATGTCGTAGCCGCGCTTCCACTGCGGCGAGAGCCACGGCTGGATGATGTTGCCGCCGTCGAGGCCCGGCACCGGCAGCAGGTTGAGCACGCTGGCGGTGAGCTGGAGGAAGCAGAGCAGCGCGACCGCCGCCCAGAAGTCGTGGTGGGCCACCACGTCGACCCCCACCGCGAAGGGGATCACCAGCAGCAACGCGAAGATCACGTTGGTGGCCGGACCGGCGAAGCTGACCAGCGTGTGCCGCAGCCGCCCCGGGATCTCGTGCCGGTCGATCCACACCGCGCCGCCGGGCAGGCCGATGCCGCCGAGCAGCACGACCACCACCGGCAGCACGATCGAGAGCAGCGGGTGGCTGTACTTGAGCGGGTTGAGCGTCAGGTAGCCGCGGTGCGCGACGTTGCGGTCGCCGGCCGCGAACGCGACGACCGCGTGCGCGTACTCGTGCAGGCACAGCGAGACGAGCCAGCCGGAGACCACGAAGAGGAAGACGTCGAGGCGGACGTTGCCGAACTCGGCCCACGTCATCCAGCCGCTGGTGACGAAGAGCGCGACGATGCACAGGAACACCACGCTCGGCCGGAACGCCTCCCGCGGGATGCCACCCACCGTGCTGCCGCGCCGGGCGAAGCTCATTCCGCGCTCGGCAGCAGGCTCATCTTGTACTCGACCCGGTCGTCCTCGACCAGGACCACCGAGGTCACGCCGGCCGTGGCCAGCTCGCGCCACGTCTGGCCGATCCAGGACTCGGCGTCGGCCTGGCTGCCGAACTGCTCGGCCGGCCCGGCCACCGCCCGCCCGTCCGTGCCTTCGTACCGCCAGCTCCACGGCATTTCGTACTCCCCCTCCACAGGACGACCCCCGCCAGCCTAGTGCCCC
Source organism: Phytohabitans sp. LZ39 (assembly GCF_059359075.1). NCBI lineage: Bacteria > Bacillati > Actinomycetota > Actinomycetes > Micromonosporales > Micromonosporaceae > Phytohabitans > Phytohabitans sp. LZ39. Next base: position 75,756 of record NZ_JCADBM010000020.1, read on the forward strand.
ACCCACGAGCTCCAGGCAGCCGATCTAAGGTACGGAGCATGTCCGTTGAGGGGTGGCGTACCGCACTGGTCCTGGGTGGCATCCGGTCCGGCAAGTCGGAGTTCGCCGAGTCGCTGGTGAGCAAGGCGCCCGTTGTCCGTTATGTGGCGACCGGTACGTCCAATGGCGACGACCCTGAGTGGGCCGCGCGCATCGAGGCACACCGGGAGCGGCGGCCGGGTTCGTGGGTCACCGAGGAGGTCGGCCCGGACCCCGCCCAGCTCGTCGAGCTGATCGCCGGCGCCGGGCCGGACGAGACGCTGCTCGTCGACGACCTCGGCGGCTGGGTGACCGCGCGGCTGCCCGAGGCCGGCCCGGCCGACGCGCTCGCCGACGCCGTGCGCGGCTGCCGCGCCCGGCTCGTCGTGGTCAGCCCCGAGGTGGGGCTCTCGCTCGTGCCGACCACCAAGGTGGGCCGGGCGTTCGCCGACGCGCTCGGCGAGGCCAACCGCGCGGTCGCCGAGGCGAGCGACGCGGTCGCGCTGGTCGTGGCCGGCCAGCCGAGCTGGCTCAAGCTCCAGGACGCCACCCAGCGCCCGGTCGCGCTGCCCGAGGTGATCGCGCCACCGCCGCCCGAGGCTCCGGTCGCGATGCCAGAGGTGATCGCGGCACCGCCGCCGGTAGAGGCCGCACCCGCCACCAACGGCGTCACGCCCACCGGCGGAGACGCGCTCACCGCGCCGACGATGTCGCTGCCGATGATCACCACCGGCCTGGTGATCCAGCCGGGCATGGATCTGCCGATGCCGGACGAGTACGCCGGGCCGCAGGCCACCGACCGGCTCGCCACGCTCGATGTCGCCGGCGCCGGGCTGGGTGAGCTGGCCGAGGTGGTGTCGTTCGCGGCGGGCACCCAGGGTGTCGCGGTGCCGGCACCGTGGGAGTCGGTGCGCGTACTCCTGCTCCAGGGTGACCACGACGGCGGCGCGGCGGCGGGCACGACGGCGGGTGAGTCCGCGCGGCGGGCCGACGCGGCGCGGAGCGGTGAGGGCGCGCTGGCGCGCCTCGCCGCGGACGCCGGCGCGAGCCTCCAGGTGGTGCCGGCGCCGGCCGCGGCGCCGATGGAGGCGGGTCCGGTGCTCGCCGCGGACGAGGTGGAGTCGGCGCTGCGCTACGGCTGGCGGCTCGCCGAGGAGGCCGTCGACTCGGGCGTCGACCTGATCGTGCTGGCCGCCTGCGGCACCGGCACCGAGGCCGCGGCGGCGGCAGTGCTCGCGGCCGGCGCCGGCGCGGAGCCGTCGACCGTGCTGAGCCGGGTGGTGCTGCCCGGCGGGCGGATCGACGACGCGGCGTGGATGACCCGCTGCGCGGCGGTACGCGACGCGATGCACCGCACCCGGGAGAGCCCGCGCGGCGCCAAGGACATCCTCGCCGAGCTCGCCGGCGGCGACATCGCGATCGCGACCGGCGTGCTGCTCGGCGCGACCGCCCGCCGCACGCCGGTGCTGCTCGACGGCCCGGTGGGCGTGGCGGCCGCGATCGTCAGCCGCGACCTGGCCGGCCAGGCGCGCCACTGGTGCCTGCTGCCCGACCACGGCCGCGACCCAGCGGTCAAGCTCGCCGCCGACGTCCTCGGGCTCACGCCGCTGTTCGACCTCCGCCTCGACCTCGGCGAGGGTGTGACGTCACTGGCCGCGCTCCCGCTGCTGCGCGCCGCGCTGAAGCTGGCCGCCGCGCTGTCCGTGCACCCCGAGCCCGAGGTGGCGGCCTCCTGACGGGATGGCTGGCGGGGGCGCGACTCGCCGCCACGACCTTCACGGTCCTCCCGCTCCGGCCGGGGCCCGTCGACCGCGCGGCGGCGGCGCGGGCGATGTCGCTGGCGGCCGCGGTGGGCGCGGCCCTCGGCGCGGTGCTGGCCGGCGTGCTCCTCGCCCTGGACGCGGCCGGCGCGCCACCACTCGTCGCCGGCGCGGTCACGGTGGCGCTCGGCGCGCTGCTCACCCGCGGCCTGCACCTGGACGGGCTGGCCGACACGGCGGACGCGCTCGGCTCGTACCGTTCGGGCGCGGCCGCGCTCGACATCATGAAGAAGCCGGACGTCGGGCCGTTCGGCGTGGCGGCTCTGGTGCTCGCGCTGCTCGTACAGGCCGCCGCGCTCGCCGCGCTCCCGGCCCGCCCGTGGACCGCCACGCTCGCCGCCGTCGTCACCGCCACCGCCGCCGGGCGCCTGGCCGCCACCTGGGCCTGCCGCCGCGGCGTGCCGGCCGCGCGGCCGGACGGGCTCGGCGCGCTCGTCGCCGGCACGGTCGGGCCGGTCGCGCTCGCGGTCGCCACGGCCGCCGTCGTGGCACTGGCGGTCGCGGCCGTGCCGGGCCGTCCGTGGCAGGGGCCGGCCGCCGCCGTCACGGCCATCGCCGTCGCACTTGTCCTCACCCGCCACGTGGTACACCGAGTGGGCGGTATCACCGGCGACGTCCTCGGCGCCGCGATCGAGGTGTCCACGACGCTCACTTTGCTCGGACTGGCGCTCGACTGACGTCGTGGGGGACGGACGGCGGGACCGGTAGCGGGTAACGTTCGTGGGCGTGGGAGAGCCCGACGACGCGCTGATCCTGCCCGTTCCCGAGGCGGTGTCGGCCACCTACCTGGTGCCCGTCGCGACCCCGCCCGAGGAGCCGGCGGTGCTGGCCGACATGGCCGCCCGCGCGGTCGACCGCGTGGTGTCCGGGCCGGCCCGCGACCTCGCCAAGCAGATGCTCGCCGGCCCGCTCATGACGATCGAGGCGCGCGAGGTCGACGACCTGCCGCCGCTCCCGCTCGACCTGCTGACCGCGTTCGGCGCGGACGCGCCGCAGGTGGGTCGGGTGGCCGGAGCCTCGCACGTGGTCACGGTCAGCGCCGGCTTCCGGCCCGGCTGGCCGCCGGCCCACGAGTGGAGCGCCCGCGCGGTCGCCGCCGCGCTCGCCGGGGTGCTCGACGCCGACCTGATCGACGCGTTCCAGACCCAGGTCCTGACCGTCGACACGGCGCTGCGCTCGCTGCCCGACGCCGAGGGCCGGGTGCGGCTCACCGACTGGATCCTCATCCCGTACTCGCCGGGAGACGTGCCCGGCGAGGGCATGTGGTTCACCACCAAAGGGCTGGGCCGCTTCGGCCTCCTGGAGCTACAGACGCACGACGTGCCGCCGCAGCTGACCCGCGGCTGGGGCGCGACGCTGACCGGCGTCGCGCGGCGCCTGCTGCGCACCTGGAGCGACGCGCTGGAGCCGCCCGGCGAGCCGGCGTTCCTGCCGTTTCCGGCCACGGTGACGGTGACCGGCCACGACATCGCGGTGGCCTACGGCGCGCCACCGGAAAAGGGCTCCGACCGCGCCGCCGAGCTGTCACTCACGCTCGACCCCAGTCCCAACCCGGACGCCGACTCGTTCCTGACCATCGCGCCGCCCGAGCACTACCAGGGCCTGCCGGGCACGTACTACACCCGCGTCTGCGCCACCCTCTTCGGCGACCCGGTCCGCTAGCCGCGCACCTGGGGTTTGACGAAGGGCGGCTTGACAACGCGCATCTTCGAGCGGCGGCCGCGCACGTCGACCTCGACCTCGGCGCCGTCGGTCAGACCGGCCGCGGTGTCGAGGAGCGCAAGCCCGATGCCCAGCTTGCGGGTCGGCGAGAACGTACCGCTGGTCACCTCGCCCACCTTGTCGTCGCCGACCAGCACCCGCATGTGTGCGCGCGGGATGCCGCGGTCGAGCGCCTCCAGCCCGCGCAGCGTGCGGCGGGGGCCGGCCGCCTTCTCGGCGAGCAGCGCCTCCCGTCCCCAGAACGCGGGCTTGTCCCAGCCCACCGCCCAGCCGACCCGGCCCTGCACCGGGGTGATGTCGGGGGTGAGGTCCTGGCCGTGCAACGCGTACCCCATCTCGGTACGCAGCGTGTCGCGAGCGCCGAGCCCGCAGGCACGCAGCTCGTCGGTGGCCGCGAAGAGCCGGTCCCACACCTCGACCGCCCGCGCCGCCGGGACCACCAGCTCGTACCCGTGCTCGCCGGTGTATCCCGTGCGGCACACCACCAGGTCGTCCACTGTCGCGAAGCTCATGTAGTCGTGGTCCGTGGGCAGCCCCAGCGCCGCGACCGCGTCGGTCGAGCCGGGGCCCTGCACGGCCAGCACCGCGTACCCCTCGTGCTCGTTGGTGACCGTGACCGACGGCGGCGCGGCCGCCTGGAGGCGGCGGACGACCTCGGCGGTGTTGGCCGCGTTCGGGATGAGGAAGACGTGGTCGTCGGCGTGCAGGTACGCGATGATGTCGTCGACCGTGCCACCGGTGGACTCGTCGCAGCAGAGCGTGTACTGCGCCCGGCCCGGCCCGATGCGCCCGAGGTCGTTGGTGAGGCACGAGTTGACGAAGTCGGCCGCGCCGGGGCCGGTCACCCGCGCCTTGCCCAGGTGCGACACGTCGAAGACGCCGACCGCCTCGCGCACCGCCGCGTGCTCGCGCAACACGCCACCGCCGGCGTACTCCAGCGGCATGTCCCACCCGCCGAACGCGGCGAACTTGGCCCCGAGCGCGGCGTGCCGTTCGTGCAGCGGCGAGCGCCGCAACTCTTCGCTCACGGCCGTCCTCGCTTCGCTGCGGGCGGCCGTGAGGCTCCCCACCGGCTGTGCCCGACGATTCCCTCGCTGCGCTCGGTCATGGGTGGCAACTTACCCAAGGTTCTACGTGTGGTTAGCATCGGCGGGACACCAGCCAGCGTCGAGACCCGCCGGAGCCGCCGAGTGACCTCCCCCATCCCGACCCTGAGCCTGGTCGACACCGATCCCGCCGAGCTCGCCGTCGATGCGATCGTGATCGGCGTGCACAGCGTGAACGGAGACGGGGACGGCGGCAGCCTCCTGCTGGCCAGCGGCGCGGAGAGCATCGTCGCGGCGTTCGACGGGCGGCTCACCGGCACGCTCGCGCTGCTCGGCGCCACCGGCGCGCCCGGCGAGGTGACCAAGCTGGCCACCCTCGGCACGATCACCGCACCGGTCGTCGCGGCCGTGGGCCTCGGCCCGGAGCCGACCGGCGCCGCCCCACCGCCGGAGACGCTGCGGCGGGCCAGCGGCGCCTCGATCCGCGCGCTCGCCGGCGCCGGCACGGTCGCGCTCAGCCTCCCGCTCCCCGACGACGAGGACGCGCCCGCCGCGTTGCGCGCCGTCGCCGAGGGCGCGCTGCTGGGTGCCTACCGGTTCACCGGGTACAAGACGAAGCCCCAGCCGGGCCGCCGGGCACCCGTGGGCGCGGTGGTGGTGCACGTGCCCGACGCGGCGGAGCCGGCCGCCGAGGCGGAGATCACCCGCGCCGGGGTGGTGGCGCGGGCGGTCGCGCAGGCCCGCGACTGGGTCAACACCCCGCCGAACGAGCTGCGCCCACCCCAGTTCGCCGACGCGGTGGCGGCCGCCGCGGGCGAGGCCGGGCTGGCGGTCGAGGTGCTCGACGAGGAGGCGCTGCGCGAGGGCGGCTACGGCGGCATCCTCGCGGTGGGGCTCGGCTCGTCGGCACCGCCGCGGATGGTGCGCCTGTCGTACACGCCATCGTCGTCCGGCGACGCGCCCCGCCGGGTGGCGCTCGTGGGCAAGGGCATCACGTTCGACACCGGCGGCTTCTCCATCAAACCGGCGCAGGGCATGTGGGAGATGAAGTCCGACATGGCCGGCGCGGCCGCGGTCACCGCCGTGATGCTCGCGGTAGCCGCGCTCAAGCCATCGGTGGCGGTCACCGCGTACGTGCCGATGGCCGAAAACATGGCCTCCGCGACCGCGTACCGCCCCGGCGACGTGGTCACGATGCGCAACGGCAAGCGCGTCGAGGTCCTCAACACCGACGCCGAGGGCCGCATGATCCTCGGCGACGCGATGGCCCGCGCCTGCGAAGACGGCTGCGACTACCTCTTCGAGACGTCCACGCTGACCGGCGGCCAGGTGGTCGCGCTGGGCAAGCGCGTTGCCGGCGTGATGGGCACCGCCGACCTGTGCGAGCGGGTCAAGGCCGCCGGCGAGCAGGTCGGCGAGCCCGCGTGGCCGATGCCGCTGCCCGAAGACGTCCGCAAGGGCATGGACTCCGAGGTCGCCGACATCTCGCAGGTCAACGCCGGCATGGACCGCGCCGGCCACATGCTCCAGGGCGGCGTGTTCCTGCGCGAGTTCGTCGCCGACGACGTGCCGTGGGCCCACATCGACATCGCCGGCCCCAGCTACCACTCCGGCGAGCCGACGGGCTACTGGGCCAAGGGCGGCACCGGCGTACCGGTCCGCACCCTGCTGACGCTGATCGACGAGATCGCCACCGCCGGCTGACCGGAGCCGGCTAGACCGCGCCCCCGGCGGCCTTCTTGCGGCGCTCGTTGTAGTCGCGCATGCGCTGGGGATAGCCGACCAGCGCGACGTCGTAGATCGGGATCGCCAGCCGGTGGGCGAACCGCCGCGCCCCCTCCGGGCTGTCGATGCGCCGCCGGGTCCATTCACCGTCGTGGGCGATGAGGAGCACGGTCGTCTCGGTCACCGTGGTGCGTGGCTCGATGAAAGCCTCCACCCCACGCCGCGACCGGACAAACTCCTCAAGGTGCTCCAGATCGGCACGATTCGCCCCGCGATGACCCGGCGCGCCGCCCGAATCCTTGCGCCGACGAAACCAGGCCACCGGCTTTCTCCTTCCGCGCCCCGTCGATGAATGCGGCAAGCGTACGTCCCGGGGACGTGTCGTTGGGCACCTCGGTGACGCGTGACGGCCCCGCAAGTGACAAGATGGCCGGGGGATTTCACAGCGTAGACCCGCGTAGCAACGATGCGACCTGGGAGTTGAATATGAGCGGCGAGACCTTCGACGTAGTCATTCTCGGAGGCGGCAGCGGCGGTTATGCCACAGCCCTGCGAGCCGCACAACTAGACCTTTCGGTCGTTCTTGTCGAAAAGGACAAGCTCGGGGGCACCTGTCTGCACCGCGGCTGCATCCCCACCAAGGCGTTGCTCCACGCCGGCGAGGTCGCCGACCAGACCCGCGAGTCCGACGCGTTCGGCATCAAGGCCGAGCTGATCGGCGTCGACATGGCGGGGGTCAACGCGTACAAGGACGGCGTCGTCGCCAAGCTCTACAAAGGCCTACAGGGCCTGGTCAAGGCTGCCAAGATCACGTATGTCGAGGGCGCCGGCCGCCTCGTCGCGCCGGACACCGTGGAGGTCGACGGCACCCGCTACACGGGGCGCAACGTCGTGCTGGCCACCGGCTCCTACTCGCGGACGCTTCCCGGCCTCGAGCTGGACGGCAAGCGGGTCATCTCCAGCGAGCACGCGCTCAACCTCGACCGGGTCCCCGCCTCCGCGATCGTGCTGGGCGGCGGCGTGATCGGCGTCGAGTTCGCCAGCGCGTGGCGCTCGCTCGGCAGCGAGGTCACTATCGTCGAGGCGCTGCCCCGGCTTGTCGCCGCCGAAGACGAAGAGGTGTCGAAGGCGGTCGAGCGGGCGTTCCGCAAGCGCGGCATCGGCTTCAAGACCGGCAAGCCGTTCGAGAAGGTCGAGCAGACCGAGGGCGGCGTGCGGGTGACGATCGCCGGCGGCGAGACGCTCGAGGCCGAGCTGCTGCTCGTCGCGGTCGGGCGCGGCCCCACGACAGACGGCCTCGGCTACGAGGAGCAGGGCGTGAAGATGGAGCGCGGCTTCGTCCTCACCGACGAGCGCCTGCGCACCAGCGTCCCCAACGTCTTCGCGGTCGGTGACATCGTGCCCGGCCTCCAGCTCGCCCACCGCGGCTTCCAGCAGGGCATCTTCGTGGCCGAGGAGATCGCGGGCCAGCACCCGGCGCCGATCGACGAGGCCGGCATCCCGCGCGTCACCTACTCCGACCCCGAGGTCGCCTCCATGGGCCTGACCGAGGCGAAGGCCAAGGAGAAGTACGGCGCCGACAAGGTCCAGGCGTACAACTACAACCTCGGCGGCAATGGCAAGAGCCAGATCCTGCGCACCCAGGGCTTCGTCAAGCTGGTCCGGGTGGCGGACGGCCCCGTGGTCGGCGTGCACATGGTCGGCGCCCGGGTCGGTGAGCTGGTCGGCGAGGCGCAGCTCATCTACAACTGGGAGGCCTACCCGGCGGAGGTCGCCCAGCTCGTACACGCACACCCCACGCAGAACGAGGCGCTCGGCGAGGCCCACCTCGCGCTCGCGGGCAAGCCCCTGCACGCACACGCCTGATCAGAGTTTCCCGCGGAGCCTTTGAAGGAGTCTGGAAAGATGCCGGTATCCGTCCCCATGCCCCGCCTGGGCGAGAGCGTCACCGAGGGCACCGTCACTCGCTGGCTTAAGCAGGAGGGCGACCGCGTCGAGGTCGACGAGCCGCTGCTCGAGGTCTCCACCGACAAGGTCGACACCGAGATCCCGTCGCCCGCCGCCGGCGTGCTGACCCGGATCGTCGTGCAGGAGGACGAGACCGCCGAGGTCGGCGCCGAGCTGGCCGTCATCTCCGGCGACGAGGAGGGCGGCGGCGAGAGCGGCGGCGGCGGTGAGAGCGACGGCGGCGGTGAGAGCGGCGGCGCCGCTCCCGAGCAGGCCGCCGCGGAGGCCAAGGAGGACCAGGGCCAGCAGGAGGCCGCCTCCGCCGAAAAGACCACCCCGGCGGAGGAAAACGAGCCCGCACCCGCCCAGGCCGAGGCCGCCCCGCCGCAGGAGCAGCCGACCGACCAGGACGAGACGCCCGCGCAGAGCAGCGGCGGCGGCCAGGCCGGATCGAGTGGCGGCACCACCGTCGTGAAGATGCCGGCGCTCGGCGAGAGCGTCACCGAGGGCACGGTTACCCGCTGGCTCAAGCAGGTCGGCGAAAACGTCGACCTCGACGAGCCGCTGCTCGAGGTCTCCACCGACAAGGTCGACACGGAGATCCCGTCGCCGGCCGCCGGCACGCTCCTGGAGATCAAGGTCCAGCAGGACGAGACCGCCGACGTCGGCGCGGAGCTCGCCGTGATCGGCTCGGCCGGTGTGCCGGCGGAGGGCCACGCGACCGAGTCGGCCCCCGCACCGGCCGCCGAGGCGACGAAGGCTCCCGAGCCGCAGCGCGCTCCTGAGCCCGCCCGCGAGCCGGCACCGGCGCAGGCCCAGCAGGCGCCCGCGCCACAAGCGCCCGCCCAGCCGCAGCCGAGCGGCGCGGGAGCCCGCACCGCGCAGGCCAACGGCGGCGACACCGCGTACGTCACGCCGCTGGTGCGCAAGCTCGCCAGCGAGCACAACGTCGACCTCGCCTCGCTCAGCGGCACCGGCGTCGGCGGCCGCATCCGCAAGCAGGATGTGCTGGAGGCGGCGGAGAAGGCGAAGGCGGCCGCCGCGGCGCCGGCCCCCGCACCGGCACAGGCGCAGCCGCGGCAGGAGAAGGCGGCGCCCGCCAAGAGCGAGCCGAGCCCGCTGCGCGGCCGCACCGAAAAGCTGACCCGCACCCGCATCTCGATCGCCAAGCGGATGTACGAGTCGCTCCAGTCCTCGGCACAGCTCACCACCGTGGTCGAGGTCGACGTCACGAAGATCGCCCGGCTGCGCCAGCAGGCCAAGGGCAACTTCCAGCAGCAGCACGGCGTCAAGCTGTCGTTCCTGCCGTTCTTCGCGGTGGCCGCGGTCGAGGCGCTGGGTCGGTTCCCGATCGTCAACGCCTCGATCGACCTCGACGGCGGCACGGTCACCTACCCCGACGGCGAGCACCTGGGCATCGCGGTCGACACCGAGCGTGGCCTGCTGGTGCCGGTGATCCGCGACGCGGGCGACCTCAACCTCGCGGGTCTGGCCCGGCGCATCGCCGACCTGGCCGAGCGCACACGTACCAACAAGATCAGCCCGGACGAGATCTCCGGCGCCACCTTCACGATCACCAACACCGGCAGCCGCGGCGCCCTCTTCGACACCCCGATCGTGCCGAAGCCGCAGTCCGCGATCCTCGGCACCGGCGCGGTGGTCAAGCGGGCGGTTGTGGTCGACGACCCCGACCTCGGCGAGGTCATCACGCCACGCTCGATGTGCTACCTCGCGCTGTCGTACGACCACCGGATCATCGACGGCGCCGACGCGGCCCGCTTCCTCGGCGCGGTCAAGGAGCGGCTGGAGGGCGGCCACTTCGAGGCCGACCTCGGTTTGGCCTGACCCGCTCATGCGGGTTTTGATCTCGGGGGCGTCCGGCTTCCTCGGGAGGCGCTTGACCCGGTGGCTCACCGAAAACGGCCACCAGGTCACGCGGCTCGTGCGGCGGCCGGACGCCGGCCCTGGCGAGATCTCGTGGGATCCCGCCAGCGGCATGCTCGATCGCGCCGCGCTCGCGCCACACGACGCGGTGGTCAACCTGTCCGGCGCCAACATCGGCGACCACCGGTGGACCGACCGCTACAAGCAGGTGCTGATCTCCAGCCGGGTCGACTCCACCGGCACGCTCGCCCGCACGCTGGCCGCGCTGCCCGCCGGTGAGCGGCCGGGCACGCTCGTCAACGCCGGCGGCATCAACTGGTACGGCGACACCGGCGACACCACCGTCGACGAGCAGTCGCCGCCCGGCACCGGCTTTCTCGCCGACCTCTGCAAGCTGTGGGAGGCGGCGACGGCGCCGGCCGAGGAGGCGGGCGTGCGGGTGGTGCGCCTGCGCAGCGGCACACCCCTGCACCGCGACGGCGGCTACCTCAAGCCGCAGATGCTCCCCTTCCGCCTGGGTGTCGGCGGCAAGCTCGGCAACGGCCGGCAGTGGATGCCGTGGGTGTCGATGGTCGACTGGCTGCTGGCCGTCTCGTTCGTGCTCGACCACGACGGCGTCGCCGGCCCGGTCAATGTGATCTCGCCCGAGCAGGTGCGAAACGCCGAGTTCACCAAGGAGTTCGGGGCGGCGCTGCACCGGCCGGTCATCATGCCGATCCCGGCGTTCGCGCTGCGGGTGGCGCTCGGCGGGCTGAGCACCGAGGCGCTGGCGAGCATCCGGGCCTACCCAAGCGTGCTGCTCGACGCGGGATTCACGTTTCGGCAGCCGGGCGTGCGAGCGGCGCTCGAGGCCGCGCTGCACGACCGCTGAGGCGCGGTAACACCTCCGCGCCCAACGCCACGACCAGCTCCAGCGTGGCCGCCCGGTCGCCGGCCGCTTCCACCATCAGCAGTACCCGGGACGCGCCCGTGGCCAGCAGCTCGTCCGCGACATCCGCCGGTGTCCCGATCGGGCTTGTGCGGATCAGGTGCTCGGCGTACGCGTCGGTGTCGCGGGGCGGCGCGCCGTCGAGGCGCACGTACCCCCGGGTGGTGGCGAGCCACGGCCGCAACGTGCGCCGGAGCCGGCCCTCGGCGGCGGCCCGGCTGTCTCCCAGCGCCACCAGGCGGGCGACCGCGTGCTCCACATCGGACCGTCCGTATCGGGCGAGCAGCGGGGCCGGGTCGTCGTGCACGCCGAGCAGCATCGGCAGCCCTCGCGCGGCCGCGATGTCCACCGTCGACGGCGAGGTGGCGGCCACCCACACCGGCAGCGGGCGGGCCGGCCGCGGCACGACGGCCACCTCCCGGAACGCGAAGTGCCGCCCGGCCGCGGTCACCGTGGCACGGCCGGACACCCAGTCGAGCAGCACGTCGAGCGACTCGGCGAAGCCGTGCTCGTAGCGGGCCAGCCCGGTGCCGAAGACCTCCAGGTCGACCCAGGGGCCACCGCGCCCGACGCCGAGCCGGAAACGGCCGCCGGACGCCTCGTCGAGCAGCGCCGCCTCCTCGCCCAGCGCGACCGGGTGGCGGTTAGAAAGCACGCACGCGGCGGTGCCCACGGTCAGCCGGCTCGTGCGGCCCAGGATCAGGCCGGCCAGCGCGATGGCCGAGGGGCAGCGCCCGTACTCGATGAAGTGGTGCTCGGCGAGCCAGACCCCGGCGAACCCGGCGGCCTCCGCGGCGACCGCGTACTCCACGGTCGCCGCGGCCCCATGCGCCGAGAGCAGGAAGAGGTCAGCAGTCACGCAGCTCGGGCGACTGGTTGCGGATCTGCGCCACCGGCGAGATGAAATCCTGGTACGTCTCGCCACCGACCGCGGACAGCTTGAACGCGGCCACCCGGTGGCAGTTCTGGAACGCCAGCTTCACGCCGAAGTGCCGCTCCAGCCCACCCCGGATCGCGTCGCTGGCGAGCGCGCGCAGCAGCTGGCCGCGCTCCTTCTCGCTCGGCGGCGGCACGGCGTGGTCGGCGAACTCGTCGACCGTCGCGGCCGAGCGGGCGGCGACGTCCGAGACGACCGCCCAGGCGTACGGCAGCGACTCGCGCACGCAGGCGACGAACTCGGCGTCGTCGACCTGACCGCTCTCGGCGCGCTCCAGCAGGGCGGCGGGTACGTCGAGGGACATTCTTTCTCCTTACTGTCCTGGGCGCGGCGTTCGCGTCGCGAACGGCCCCGCCCGAGCTCAGTGGACCAGCGTCTGTGGCCCGAGCACGAAATCCGGGTCGACCTGGTCGGCGAGGTCTTCGCCCACCTTGTCGTTGGCCCAGGCGGTGGCGTTGCGCAGGTGAAACTCCACCGCCTGCCGGGTGTAGGTGGCCCAGTCCTTCGCACAAGCATCGACGGCTTTACGCATCGCGTCCAGAGCGTCACGGGTAGCGATCTCCAGCGCGGAGAGCGGCTGCGGGCGCCCCCGCTCGGCCGCCTTCACGTACGCCGAGCGCCCCACCCAGGTCAGCAGGTCGTCGCCGGCGTGCTCGCGGAGGAAGTCCACATCGGACTCGTCGTCGACCTTGTTGCCCACCACGTACACCCGGACGCCGAAGTCGCGCGCGTAGCCCACATACTGCCGGTAGACGCCCACGCTGCGCAGCGTCGGCTCGCACACCAGGAACGTCGCGTCGAAGCGGGTGAACAGCCCGGACGCGAACGAGTCGGCGCCGGCGGTCATGTCCACCACCACGTACTCCCCCGGGCCGTCGACCAGGTGGTTGAGCAGCAGCTCGACCGCGCCGACCTTGGAGTGATAGCAGGCCACGCCGAGATCCTCGGTCGCGAACGGCCCGGTGACCGCGAGCCGGATGCCGCCGACCTCGCGCACGAGCGCGTCGTAGATCGGGTTGGCCCCGGTGATCGAGAGCAGCCGCGAACCCCGCCCCGGCGGGGTGGTCTTGACCATGGCCGCGGCCGAGGAGATCCGGGGGTTGCTCCCGCGCAGGTGCTCCTTGATGTCGGCCAGGTGGTCACCGAGCGCGGGCAGCAGCACGGCCTCGTCCTCGGCGGCGCCGAGCGCGGCGGCCAGGTGCTGGTTGATGTCCGCGTCGACGGCGAGCAGCGGCGCGCCGCTGCCGGCCAGGTGGCGGGCCAGGAGGGCGGCCAGCGTGGTCTTGCCGCTGCCACCCTTCCCGACAAGAGCGATTTTCACGGTACGGGCTCCTTGGGCTGTCGTCTCTTGCTCGTATTGGATGTCATTTCCAATAGCAGCGCAAGCACTTTCGGGCGTGTCGGCATATCGAACCTTTTCACCGCCCAGTTACGGTCCGTCCCGACGCGCGGGCGCCGCGCGGTTCAGGTTGAAAAAAGTTCGTTGGTAGGGTTGCGGGCCGTGACGATGACCGAGCCCGTGGCCGCGCCCGCCGACCCGCCGGCCACCTCACGCCGCCGGCCGGACCTCGCCGTCGCGGCGCTCTCGCTGGGGCTCGCCGTGCTCGTCACCGCCGGCCTGTGGGCCGATCCCAACCACCGCACGATCAAGGTCAACTCCAGCGACCAGGCGCTCTTCGAGTGGCTCCTCGCGTTCGGGGCGCACGCACTCACCCACGCGGAAAACCCGCTCTTCACCCACCTGATGAACGTCCCCGACGGGGTGAACCTCGCGGTCAACACCTCGATCACCGTGTACGCGGTGCTCTTCGCCCCGGTCACGCTGCTCGCCGGTCCACAGTGGTCGTTCGTCGTGATCCTCACGCTCAACCTGGCCGCGACCGCGTTCGCCTGGTACCTGCTGCTCTCCCGCGCGTTCCGCCTACCGGTCCTCGCGGCGGCGGTCGGCGGCGTCTTCTGCGGCTTCGCGCCCGGCATGGTCTCGCACGCCAACGCCCACCTCAACTGGACCGCCGGCTGGCTGGTGCCGCTGCTGGTGTGGCGGGTGTTCGCGCTCCGCGAGCCGGGCCGCTGGCGCCGCAACGGGCTGATCCTCGGCGTGTTCGTGGCGATCGCGTTCTCCATCGCGGCCGAGGGGCTCTTCTTCACCGCCCTGGCCTGCGGCGTGTTCCTCGGCGTGTGGGCGCTCTCTCGCCGTGCCGAGGCGCGCGCGGCCCTGCCGCCGTTCCTCCGCGGTCTGGCGGTCGCCGGCGGCACGGCCCTGGTCCTGCTCTCGTACCCGCTGTGGCTGCACTTCTTCGGCCCGCAGCGCTTCCACGGCACGGGCTTCGACCCGAAGGTGCACAACGAAGACCTCGCCGCGTTCGCCGCTTTCCCGGAGCGCTCGCTCGCCGGCGTGGCCGGCCTTGGCACGGGCCTCGCGCCCAACCCCACCGAGGAAAACTCGTTCTTCGGCCTCCCCCTGCTCCTGCTCGCGATCGCCTGCTTCGTGCTGCTATGGCGGCGCGCCGAGGCGGGCCGGCGGGCGGTGCTGCGCGCGCTCGCGGTCACCGCCGGGGTGTTCTTCGTGCTGTCACTCGGGCCGGAGCTCAAGGTCGACGAGCGGCTGACCGGCATCCCGCTGCCGTACGCCGCGCTGGGTTCCCTGCCGGTCTTCAACGCCGCGCTACCCGCCCGCCTGGCGCTCGTGGTGATCCCGCTGATCGGCGTGGTCCTCGCCTACGCGCTGGCCGCCCTCGGCCCGCGGCCCGCGCCGGCCTGGCTCGGCGCCTTCGCCGTCGCGCTGTTGCCGCTCGTACCGGTGCCGCTGCACACCTCGGTGTACGAGCCGGTCCCCCGCTTCGTCACGTCCGGCACCTGGCGGGAGTACGTGAGCGACGGCGGTGTGCTCGCCCCCCTGCCGCCCACCTCCGACGTGCTGCCGGACGGGCAGCGCTGGCAGACGTACGCGTTGGCGCACCGGCAGGGCGAGTTTCGCATCCCGGCCGGCTTCTTCCTCGGCCCCGGCGGCCCGGACGGCAAGGGCCGGATCGGGCCGGTCCCCCGCCCGTCGGCCGACCTGCTCTTCGAGGTCGCGCGCACCGGCGTGGTGCCGCCGATCACCGACGCCGACCGGGCGGCCGCGCGCGAGGACCTGCGCTACTGGGGCGCGGAGGCCGTCGTGCTCGCCGATCACGTACACGGCGCGAAGTTTCCGGCCCACCCGGAAGCGTTGCTACGCGCCACGACCGAGCTGCTCGGCCCCCCGCAGCGGGTCGAGGATGTGTGGCTCTGGCGCGCCTGAAGCGCCCCACGGATCCGAATCGTCGCCAGCTACGAATCCGGGCTGGCGCACTATCACCAATCCATCGAGAAGAGGCAGCATCAGCTCGGACGACTCGACGAAAAGGTGGGGCTCGTGAGTCCTTGGGACAACATCGACCGGCACCTGAAGGAGATGCACGACTTCCTGATCAACGATCGGGCGAAAGTCGTCGCCCAGGCCCAGCGCGAGGCTGACGAGGCCAAGGCACGTGGCGAGGAGCAGTGGAGCCAGCTCCTTCAGGAGCGTGCGGACGAGCTCCGGTCATTCCGCTTCCATTGGGAGCGGGAGGAGGCGGCCGCGGCCTGAAGGGTGACGTGAGCGACACCCGGTGATCGGGCCCCTACCCGGGTTTAGGCTGGGTGGGTGACTAGTGCACTCACCCGGCTGCGCCACCGAAACCTCGGCCGCGTCGACTACCTCGCGGCGTGGGATGAGCAGCGGCGGCTGCACGAGGCCGTTGTCGCCGGCGCCGAGCCCGACACCGTGCTCCTGCTGGAGCACCCCAGCGTCTACACGGCCGGCAAGCGCACCGAGCCGCTCGACCGCCCGATGGACGGCACGCCGGTCATCGACGTCGACCGCGGCGGCAAGATCACTTGGCACGGGCCCGGCCAGGTGGTGGGCTACCCGATCCTCAAGCTGCCCGACCCGATCGACGTCGTGGCCTACGTGCGCCGCACCGAGCAGCTGCTCATCGACGTGTGCGCCGAGTTCGGCCTGGCCACGACACGGATCGAGGGGCGCAGCGGCGCCTGGGTGCCCGCCGACGACCGCGGTCCCGACCGCAAGGTGGGCGCGATCGGCATCCGCGTCTCGCAGGGCGTGACCCAGCACGGCTTCGCGCTCAACTGCGACTGCGACCTGTCCGTCTACGACCGCATCGTCCCGTGCGGCATCCGCGACGCGGCCGTCAGCTCCCTCAGCGCCGAGCTCGGCCGGCAGATCACAGTCGCCGACGTGTTCCCGGTGGTCGAGCGCCACCTGGGCACACTGCTCGCCGGGTAGGCGCCTTGTCCGTTCACGGGCTGGTCGTACGGCCCGGCGAGGGGCGCACGTTCGCGTACGCGGGGCAGCCGATGCGCGTGCTCGCCGAGACGCAGGGCTTCGCGGTCGTCGAGATGACCGTGCCGCCCCGATTCGCCGGCCCGCTGCCACACCGCCACCACGGCTTTGACGAGGGCATCCACGTGCTCAGCGGCATGCTCCTGCTGACGTACGGCACGGACGACCCGGTCGAGGCGCCAGCCGGGTCGTTCTGCCTCGCGCCGCGTGGCGTGCGCCACACCTTCGCCAACCCGACCGACGAGCCGGCCCAGGTGCTCGGACTCTGGTCCCCCGGCCCGGCCGGCCTCGCGTTCATGGCGGACGTCGGCGCGGTAATCCCCCCAGGCGGCGCCCCCGACCCGGCCGCGGTAGCCGCCGTCTACGCCGCCCACGACAGCGACCTGCTGCCCTAGGGCCTGTATCGGCTACCGCGATTTCCGCTGTGGTCCGGACCGCTGCTCCCGCACGCCTTACCGGCCCGGGAGGCTGTCGAGCCGCTCGCACAAACGGGGCAGCTCGACAGCCAGGGGTGACCGCACCCCACAGCGGACCCGGCGAGGGCCCTAGGGAGTCAGTCGGTGGCGGTCGCGCGGGAAGGCGGTCACCTCGCGCACGTTGCCCGCACCGGTGAGCCGGGCCACGAAACGCTCCAACCCGATCGCGAACCCACCATGTGGCGGCATCCCGTGCCGAAACGCCTCCACATAGGACTCGTACGGCGTGAGCGGCTCGCCCCGCGCGGCCAGCGCCGCCACATAGTCCTCGTACCGGTGCAGCCGCTGCCCGCCGGTGACCAGCTCCACACCCCGGAAGATGAGGTCGAAGCCGTTCGTGTAGCCGGGGCGGCCGGGGTCGGGGTGGGTGTAGAAGGGGCGCTTGGCCATCGGATAGCCGGTGACGAAGACGAAGTCCGAACCGTGCTCGCGTAGCGCCCACTCCCCGACCGCCCGCTCGTGCGCCGGCGCTAGGTCCGGCTCGTCCGGTGCGGCGCCGGCGATCTTCAGCGCCTCCGTGAAGTGCAGCGCCGGCAACTCGGCCGGCAGCACGGCGGGCAGCCCGGTCGCCGCGACCATGCCGCGGATCACCTCGGTGAGCACGGCCATGACGTCGCGATGGTCCTCGACGAAGCCGAGCTCGACGTCCAGCGACGTGAACTGCGCCAGATGCCGCCCCGTCTCGTGCGGCTCGGCGCGGAAGGCCGGGCCCACCTCGTACACCCGCTCGAAGACGCCGACCATCATCTGCTTGTAGAACTGGGGCGACTGGGACAGGAACGCGGGCCGTCCAAAGTAGTCGATCGCGAAGACGTTCGCCCCGCTCTCGGTCGAGCTGGCCACGATCTTCGGCGTGTGCACCTCCACGAAGCCCAAGCCGTCCAGTGTGGACCGGAAGCCGGCCGCGGCCGCCGCCGACAGGCGCAGCGCCGACGCCCGCGTGGGGTGGCGCAAGGAGAGCGACGCGTGGTCGAGCTGGGTCGGCAGCGTCGCCGCCAGCTCCGGCCGGAAGAGGTCGAACGGTGGCGGCTCGGCGGGCGCGCCCAGCACCCGTACCAGAGGCTCGACAACCTCGACCCCGGCGGGCGCGGCGGTGTTCGCGACGGCCTTGCCGGTGACCTCGACGGCGGTCTCCTCCCCCACGGCCTCGATCTGGGCGCGGACGCCGGGGTCGGTGACCACGACCTGGCTGAGCCCGGCGCGGTCCCGGACGATGAGGAAAGCCACCGACTTCAGCAGCCGGCGGCGGTGTACCCAGCCCGCGACCCGTACGGCCGAGCCGATGTGGGCATGGATCTGGGTGGAAAGGATGCGTTGCATGCGGCACCTCCTCGTCAATCGCGCAACGCGATCCCCGATGGGGCGCGGGCGAGTGGGGAACTCGCGGTGCCACCGCGCCTTCACCCCCGAAGGGGCCTCATTTTCGAAGCGGCTCAGGAGTGTCTTCACGCCCCGGCGCCGGGCCACCTTCACAGCACGCGGTAGCTCTCTCGGCCGGCGGATCGGGGCGGTACTTGGTTCCGTCGACGCCGCTCATGCCACGCTAACAGGACAAACCGGTGGTGGGCATCACATTAAGGGGAGGGTGAGGCTCGTCGCCTAATGTTCATGCGTGACCACGGCGAGCGTAGGCTCAGATCTGTGACCATCGCTCCAGAGGGACGGCGCCTGCTGCGCATCGAGGCGCGCAACGCCGAGACGCCGATCGAGCGCAAGCCGCCGTGGATCAAGGTCAAGGCCAAGATGGGCCCGGAGTACACCGAGCTGCGTGGCCTGGTCCAGCGCGAGGGCTTGCACACCGTGTGTCAGGAGGCCGGCTGCCCCAACATCTACGAGTGTTGGGAAGATCGCGAGGCCACCTTCCTCATCGGCGGCGACCAGTGCACCCGGCGGTGTGACTTCTGCCAGATCGACACGGGCAAGCCGGCCGAGTTCGACGCCGACGAGCCCCGCCGGGTCGGCGAGTCGGTCGCCACGATGGGCCTCCGCTACGCCACGGTCACCGGTGTCGCCCGCGACGACCTCCCCGACGGCGGCGCCTGGCTCTACGCGGAGACGGTCCGCCAGATCCACAAGCTCCAGCCCGGCTGCGGTGTCGAGCTGCTGATCCCCGACTTCAACGGCGACCCGGTGCAGCTCGGCGAGGTCTTCGACGCCCGCCCCGAGGTGCTCGCCCACAATGTCGAGACGGTGCCACGCATCTTCAAGCGCATCCGGCCGGCCTTCCGCTACGAGCGCTCGCTCGACGTGCTCACCCAGGCGCGCGCGGCCGGCATGGTGACCAAGTCCAACCTGATCCTCGGGCTGGGTGAGGAGCGTCACGAGATCTCCCAGGGCCTGCGCGACCTGCACGCCGCGGGCTGCGAGCTGGTGACCATTACGCAGTACCTCCGCCCGACCCCGCGCCACCACCCGGTGGAGCGCTGGGTCAAGCCGGAGGAGTTCGTCGAGCTCAAGGAGGAGGCCGAGCGCATCGGCTTCGCCGGCGTGATGAGCGGGCCGCTGGTGCGCTCCTCCTACCGCGCCGGCCGGCTATACCAGCAGGCTCTGGAGGCCCGCTCGAGCTGACGGCGCGATGTCACGCTCCGGGATGACTTACGGACGAAGCGTGTTGAGGAATCCTATAGAGATAGTTAGATTCCTCCCCATGAGTCTGCCGACGGAACCCATCGGAAGCATCCCCCGACCCGCCGCCCTCCTTACCGGTATCGCCGACCACGCGGCCGGCCGCATCGACAAATCCGCCCTGGACGGCCTGTACGACGATGCCGTGCGCGACACGATCGCGACGCTGGAGTCCCTCGGCTCGACCGTGGTGACGGACGGCGAGCAGACCAAGCCCTCCTTCGTGACCTACCCCCTCGCCGGTCTCGACAACCTCGCGCCGGACGGCGCGGTCATCCCCTTCGCCGACGGCCACACCCGGCAGCTGCCCCGGCTGGCGGCGGGTCCGTTCCGCTACGCGGCCCGCGCGGGCGACTACCTGCGCGCCGCCCAGCGACACGCGTCCGTGCCGGTCAAGCAGGCGGTCATCGCACCCTCCGCGCTGAGCCTTCTCTACCCCCAGGACCCCATCACCGGGTACAGCCGGGAAGAGTTCCTCGACGACCTCGTGGACGAGGCGGAGGCCGACATCCGCGACGCGCTCGACGCGGGTGCGCACCGCGTCCAGCTCGACTTCACCGAGGGCCGGCTCTCGATCAAGCTCGACCCGTCGGGTGGCGTGCTGCGGTCGTTCGTGGCACTCAACAACCGCGTGCTCGACCGCTTCACCGACGAGGAGCGGGCCCGGATCGGCGTACACACGTGTCCCGGCGGCGACCAGGACTCCACGCACAGCCTCGACGTCGAATACGCCGCGCTGCTTCCGGACCTGTTCGCCATCAACGCCGGCGTCTTCTACGTTCAGCTCGCCAGCGAGGCCGACCCCGACGCGGCGCTCGCCGCGGTGGCCGCGCACCTCCGCCCGGGCCAGCGGGTCTTCGTCGGCGTCACCGACCCGATCGACCCGGCGGTCGAAACCCCGGCCCAGGTGCGCGACCGCGTGCTCCGCGCGGCCGAGCACATCCCCCCGGACCGCCTCGGCACCTGCGACGACTGCGGCTTCGCGCCATTCGGCGACGACACCTCCACGTCGCGGGAGACCGCCTTCGCCAAGGTACGCGCGCGGGTGGAGGGGACCGCACTGGCCGCTGACGCATTGGGCGTCTAAAGATCGCTGCTCCCGCGACCGCAGGTCGCGGTCACCCGCCGGCCGCGCGACAGTCGCCGTTGCCCACGACATCCCCGCCGCGGCGGGGGCCGGCATCAGGGTGCCGTCGCAACCGGTAAGCGCGACGGCGGCAGGGACAGCGCACGGATTCCAGATCTAGGAGAGTTAGGGCGCCATACCAGCCCTAAGTCTCCTAGATCTCCATAGCTGACGCGGACCGCAGGCTCTCGTGGATAACACAGCGTAAGCAGGTGAGCGAGGGTTGCGCCGTTTGTGGTTCGGCGCAGTTCGCGGCAAGAGCCATTGCGGACAACGGCGACCGTCACGCGGTGTGGCGTCTTTGCCGCGACCAGCGGCGGACGGGCGAGGCCGCGGGAGCAACGGCATGGACCACGACGGGCGTCGCGGTAGCCCAAATCTGTCTTTGAATCGAGCTTGGAGGATGCGGCGCCCCGACTCCGGAAGCTCTCGAGAGGCCGGGAGCGACGTCTAGCATCCAACGATGTGGATACCGGCGCCGGCGACCGGGAGCTAGGCCGATGGAAAAGTGGGAGTACGCGTCGCTGTACCTGGTGAAGGTGAGAAACCAGGTGCGCGAGTCGCGCCTGTTTCGCGACGACAAGGTGACCGTGGAAAACAAGCTCGTCGCGGTCATCGTGCGGGTCAAGGTCGACACGATCCGCACGCAGGTCTCCTCCGACATCGCCGCGTTCAACTGGGCCGGGCAGCAGGGCTGGCGGGTGAGGCTCGACGGTGCGGCCCCGCCTGGCCCGGTGCCCGACCTGGTGACCGAGGCCGTCCGCGCCGACGGTGAGGCCGTCGCGTGCCGGCAGTTTTACCTGGAGCGGGCGCTCGCCGGCTGAGTGGCCGCACGGCGTAGCTCGCGCATGCCGCGCCGGCCGATGTAGACGGTCGCCACACCGGACAGCCCGCCGAACGCGGCCAGCGAGAGCGCTGGCGCCCACCCGCCGAGGCTGCCGAGCTCGTCGTCCGCGGCGAAAAGGGCCACGGTGTAGCCCGCGGTGGCGAGGATAAGCAGGGTGACGACGGCCCCGACGGCGGCCATCACCATCGCCGCGACGCCGCCGGCGCGTGTGGGAGTCTCCGCGGTCATGCCCGCATGGTAAAGCTAGGAACGCTCCTCCAGCAGCCCCAAGCGGTGTGCGACCGCGGCCGCCTCCACCCGATTGGCCACCGCGAGCTTGGCGATGATGCGGGAGACGTGGACGCTGGCCGTCTTGGGCGAGATGTAGAGCTGCTCGGCGATCCGCCTATTGCTCAGCCCTTCGGCCACCAGGCGGAGCACCTCCTGCTCGCGCACCGTCAGCAGCTCCGGCTCGTCGGGCGCGGAACGGCTGGACACCCGCAGGCCGACGCGGCGGGCCAGCGTGTCGAGCTCTTCCCGGAGGGGGGCGGCGTGCAGGTCGTCGGCGATGCAGCAGGCCTCCTCGACCGCCTCGCCGACAAGGCCGCGCTCGCCGGCCGCCGCGGCGGCCTCCGCGAGGCCGAGCAGGGCGCGGGCCAGCGGGTAGGGCTGGCCGTCGACCCGCCAGGCCGCGACCGCCTCCTGCCAGGCGGGCAACGCGCCGGGACCGCGGGCCAGGATGGCGCGGGTCTGTGCGGCCCCCGCCCGCTGCGCGGGGTGTCGCGAGCTCAGCTCGGCCATCCCGGCGCGGACCTGCTTGGCCACCGCTTCGTCGTCGCCGAGCGCGGCGGCGCGGGCGGCGGCGACCATCAGCGGCCACATGTAGCGCGGGAACTCCTCGGCGCGGGGCACGGCGAGCCCGGTCTTCGCCGCCTCGACCGCGCCAGGCAGGTCGCCGCGCTGGAGGGCGGCCTCGATGCGCAGCTCGTGCAGCGGGATGGCGAGCTGGTGCTCCAGGTATGGCCGGCCGAGGAAGCTCAACGCCCGGGCCACCAGCTCGTCGGCGCCGGGGTGGGCGCGGGCCAGCCGGAGCTGGGCGCGGATCTGGAGCCAGTGGAGGCCGAGCGTGCCCGGCGGGTCGATGCGGGCGGTCTCGGCGCAGAGCGCGTCGGCCTCGTCCCACCGGCCCAGCGCCCAGAGCGCCTCGGCGTGGTTGGAGAGCAGGAACGCGCCGGTCGAGCGGCTGATGCCGACCCGCTTGGCCTCGACCGTGCCGTCGGCGGCGTTGCGCGCGGACTCCGTGTACTCACCGACCTCGAAGAGGGCGTCGGAGATGTTGACCAGCGCGTGGACCAGCTGCGGCACGTCGCCGGTGCGGCGGGCCAGCTCTTCGGCCTTGCGCAGCTCGGCGAGGCCGGCCTCGGCGGAGATCTCGTTGGTGCACACGCGGCCGTAGGTGAGCGTCGCCGCGACCTGGGCCGCGGGGTCACCGAGCGCCTCGGCGTCGGCCATCGCCTCGCGGGCGATGCGCGCGCCCTCCGCCACGCCGACCTTGCCGAGGTGGGTGGCGACGTTGGCCAGGATCAGCACCCGCTCGGGCTCGTTGGGCACGTCGTGCACCAGCTCGTACGCCGTGCGGAGCTCGGTCGCGCCGTCGCCCTTGCCGAGCACGCGCATCAGCCGGCCGCGGCGCTCCAGCATGCGGGCGGCGCGCAGCGGCTCGGCGTCTCTGTCGATCTCGGCGAGTGCGGCGCGGGTGAGGCTCATCGCGCGGGCGTAGTCGCCGGCCGTGGACGCGGCGAGCAGCGTCTCCTCCAGCAGCCCGAGATGGTCCATGCCGAGCCGGTCGGCGGCGTCGGGCACCTGCTCCCACAGCTCGAGCACGCGCTCCAGCAGCCGGCTCTTCTCCGCGTACGCGTACCGCTTGCCGGCCGCCGTCGCCGCCGCCCACGCCGAGGTGAGCGCGCGGGGGTGGTCGTGCGCCGCATACCAGTGGTGGGCGATCTCGGCGGGCGCGCGGTCGGCGCCGACGAGCTGGGGCCGGGCCTCGATGGCGGCCGCGTAGCGGGCGTGCAGGCGGGCCCGCTCGCCGGGCAGCGCGTCTTCGTGGACGGCCTCGCGCACCAGCGCGTGGCGGAACTCGTATCCCCCGTCGGCGCCGGCCACCAGCAGCTGGGCGGCGACCGCGGTGCGGAGCGCGTCTTCGAGCGCGTGGTCGGGCTGCTCGGCGACCTGGACGAGCAGGTCGTGGCCGATCCGGTTACCACCGGCGGCGGCCAGCCGGAGGACCCGCTGCGCCGCGTCGGGCAGCCGGTCGATCCGGGCGAGGAGGAGGTCGCGAAGGGTGTCGGGCAGGTCGCGGCAGCCGTCGGGGTCGCTGGAGACGGCCAGCTCCTCGACGAAGAACGGGTTGCCCTGGGAGCGGTCGTAGACGTTGTCGACGAGCGCGGGGCGGGGCTCGGCGCCGAGCAGGTCGGCGAGGATCTCCATCGTGCCGTCGCGGTCGAGCCGGTCGAGATCGACGCGCTCGACGCCACGGGCCCGGTCGAGCTCGGCGAGGAACGGCCGTAGCGGGTGGCCCCGGTGCAGCTCGTCGGAGCGGAACGTGCAGATCAGCAGCGCCTGTGCCGTGCGCGCCGAGCGGATCAGAAACGCGATGAGGTCGCGGGTGGAGCGGTCGGCCCAATGCATGTCTTCGACGATCAGGACCAGCGGGCGCTCCCGGGCCAGCCGCCCGAAGAGGCCGGCCACCAGCTCGAAAAGGTAGCCCCGATTGGCGTCGACGAGCCCCTCTGGGCCGGCCGGGCCCAGCTCGGGCAACAGCCGGGCGAACTCGTGCTCGTGCCCGTCGAAAGCCGCCGGGCCGTCGCCGCGCAGCAGGTCGCGCAGTGCGGCCACGAAGGGCGCGAACGGCAGGCCCTCCTCGCCCAGCTCGAGGCACTGGCCGGTGAGGACGCGGACGCCCTCGCCCAGCGCGTAGCGCCGAAACTCCTCGACCAGCCGGGTCTTGCCGATCCCCGCCTCGCCGCCGAGCAGCACCGTCGTGGGCTCGTCGCCGCGGGCGCGCTTGAGCGCGTCGCGCAGCGCCGCGAAGTCGGCGTCGCGACCCACGAGGACGGAGCTTGTGGCTCGGGCGGTCACGAGATCGAGCATGCCATGCCCCTCCGACATCTCATTAACGATTAAGAGCCGTGGGGCTCGCCCCCGTGACGAGCCCCACGGCCGGAGATCAGGAGAGCGCTGGCGCCCGCGTGGCGGCCCCGTGGTGCCGCCGCCCGGCGCGGGACCACCAGCGTGGCTGCTCGGGGCCGTTCCCACCGCGTACGACGGAGCGGGCCAGGCGCACCCGGTCGGCCTCGGCGTGCAGCTCGGCGGAACGGTGACGGTGAAGGGTCAGTGCGGAGTGTGCGTCGAGGTTCGTCATGACCATTACTCTTCGCGCGAAGGCAGCGCCGGCGCATGGGTGCGATGCCCGATCTTCCAGGTGGGAGGGGTACTTACCCCGGCCCGCGGCGGAGCCCTAGGGCCGTAAGGTCCTTACCGCGCCCAGCCCTTAGACTTCCTGGCATGGCAAAGCCCGAGGAGAAGGTCGGTTTCGGTCAGCGGCTGAAGCAGATCGGGATGGTTTTCTCGTTCACCGCCAAACGCGACAAGTGGTTCGCCCCACTGGTCGCCGCCGCGGTGCTCATCCCGCTCGCCCTGACCGTGGTGGCGGTGATCACCTGGGGCTGGCTGTGGCTGCCGGTGGGCATCCTGCTCACGCTCCTCGCCGTGCTCATCGTGCTCAACGTGCGCTCCAACGCCGCGATGATGAACGCCGCGGAGGGCCAGCCCGGCGCCGCCGCCCAGCTCGTCGAAAACATGCGCGGCGACTGGCGGGTCACCACCGCCCTCAGCTCCACCACGCAGATGGACATGGTGCACCTCGTGCTGGGCCGGCCGGGCGTGATCCTCCTGGCGGAGGGCAACCCGCAGCGCGTGCGCAGCCTCCTCGGCCAGGAAAAGCGCCGGCTCGCCAAGGTCATCGGCAACGCCCCGATGTACGACTACATCATCGGCACCGAGGAGGGCGAGCTGTCGGTCCGCAAGCTGCGGACCACGCTCATGCGCCTGCCGCGCAACCTCACCGGCAAAGACGTCAACGCGCTCGACAAGCGGCTCACCGCCCTCTCCGCCCGCCCCAACCTCCCCAAGGGCGCCATCCCGAAGAACATGCGCCCCTCGAAGGGCGCCTTCCGCCAGATGCGCGGCCGCTAGGTCGCTGCCGGCTCCGGCCTCAAGGCCATTTCGAATATTTGAGCTACCGCGATGTTCGTCGTGGTCCGTGCCGTCGCTCCCGCGGCCTCACCCATCGCTGCTGGTCGCGGTTACCCCTTGATCACCCACACGCGCCGAAAAGATCGTGGTACTCCGGTCCCCCATAGGGGGTCTGAAGTACCACGATCTCGTTCCTGCCCGGCTAGCGGTCGCTAGAACGGGAGTCGTAGGCCCAGGCGGCCGCCGAGCGGGGCGTTCCAGTCGCGGACCAGGCGCAGCTCGGTGTCGGTGAGGCCGCGGCGGTAGACGCGCACCTCGTCGACCGTGCCGCGGAAGCGGTCGGCGCCGTCCACGCGCTGTCCGATGTGGATGCCTTGCACGCCGAACTCCTTGCCCGCCGTCACCGAGCCCGGCGGTGCGGTCGTCGATGCCACCTCGGTGCCGTCGACGAGCAGGGCCAGCCGGCCGTCCGCGCGGCGCAGGGCCACGTGGTGCCACGCGCCGTCGTTGTAGGCGGACGTCGAGGCCACGCTCACCGTGAAGCGGTCGACGACCATCAGGGCCCGGATCCGTTTGCTCGCCGGCTCCGCGCGCAGCCAGATCTGCGGGGTGGTCCCGCTTCCCATCCGGTACGCCCAGAGGATCGCGCCCTGCTTGGTCGGCTCGGCGTAGCGGATCCAGGCGGTGAGCGTGAAGTCGCCGCCGCCGAGGTCGATCGAGCGGTCGAACGGCACCTCGACGCGGTCGTCGACGCCGTCCAGCGCCAGCCCGCCGCCGAAGCGCCCGTCCTCGACACCGGCCGCTCCGCCGCGCAGGTAGGCGTCGTTGCGCGCGGGCGACACGTCCGGCGTCGTCGGGGCCGGAGCGGGTGGGCCGGGGATGCCCGGCGGCGTGCCGTTGGGCGTGTCCAGGTAGGCCTCGTCGAAGCGGGTCCACCGGATGCTCTCGTACGGCGTCGAGGTGCCTGACTCGTACATCAGCGCGGCCTCGTCGCCGTCGAGCCGCACCATGTCGGAGTACGCGGTCGGGCCCCACGAGAAGACCTTGCCCTGCCGCCACGTCTCCCAGGTGCGCCCCTCGTCGTACGACGAGCGGATCGACGCCACCTCGCGCGCGGCCGGGTGTGCCGGCGCCGAGAAGAGGATCCGCCCCGAGTCGAAGCGGAGCAGTGAGCCCTGCACGTCCGGCATCTCCAACGCCGGCAGTGTCCGGAAGGGACGATCCAAGGTCTCGCCGCCGTCGCTGCTCGTCGCGTACGCCCGGCTGCCCGGGTCGGTGCCCCGCTCGCGGGCCAGCGCGTATATCCGCCCGTCGCGCAGCTCGACGACGGTCACCTCCTGCGCGATGACCCGCCCGTCGTCGCGGGACGTCTCCGCGCCGATGTGCCATGTCTCGCCGCCGTCATCGCTGTAGAGCAGGTGTGTGCCGTACACGTGCGGGCCGACCCGATCCCAGCTCTCGAAGCTCGCGCCGACCACCAGTCGCCCGGCGTGCGGGCCGCGGGTGAGCTGGATGCCGTGCATCGGCCCGGTGGCGTACCAGTGGTTCCACTCCGGACGCTTCGCCTCGGTCAGCTCGCGCGGCGCCGACCAGGTGGCCCCGACGTCGTCGCTCACCTGCACGTACGGGTCGCGGTCGCACCCGTCGGGGCACGGTGCCGGTCCATTGTGGGTGGTCACGACGACGACCCGTCCGGTGCGGCGGTCGACGATCGGCACCGGGTTGCCGTGCGTGCTCCCGTTGCCCTCGGATACCACCTGGAGCGGCCCCCACGTGCGCCCGCCGTCGGTCGAGCGGCGGAGCACGAGGTCGATGTCGCCGTCGTCGCCGCAGTCCGCGACCCGCCCCTCGGCGAAGGCCAGCACGGTGCCGTCGTTGGCCCGCACGACGGCGGGGATGCGGAAGCAGGAGTAGCCGGAATCGCCCTGCCGGTACAGCACCTGCTCGTCGACCGAGGGTGCCGGGGCGGCCACCGAAGGGCCGAGCAGCGCGAGTGCGAGGAGCGCCTTCATCAGACCAGCCCCGCCGCGGCCAGGTACTTGCCGACCCGGGCGATCTCGTCATCGTCGAGCGGCACCTGTGGCGGCGCGGTCGTCGGGTGGTCGATGACGCCGCGCAGGAAGAGTGCCGCCTTGAAAGCACCCAGTGCGGACGAGCTGATGCCCATGCGTGTGCCTCCCACCGTGATGAGTTCGAAGAGGTGAAACAGCCGCTCCTGCTCGGCCCGCGCGGCGTCCCACTCGCCGGCCCACGCCGACCTCAGCAGCCGCACGTACCCGTGCGGGTCCACATTGCCCAGTCCGGGGACGACCCCGTTGGCGCCCATCCACAGCGCTGAGTCGACGGTCAGCTCGGACCCGGTCAGCACGCTGAACCCGCTGACGTCCTCCCGGTCGCGGCGGCCGAGGATCACCGACCGCAGCCCGCCCTCGTCGCCGCTGGAGTCCTTGACGCCGGCCAGTACGCCCTCGGCGGCCAGGTCCAGCACGAGGTCGGTGCTGAGCTTGGTGTGCACCGACACCGGCAGGTCGTACGCGTACAGCGGCCGCGCCGCCGCGTCGGCGATCGCGCGGAAGTGGGCCCGGATCTCGGTCGGATGCGTGCGCGCGTAGAAGGGCGCGGTGGCGACGATCCCGTCCACGCCGGCGTCCACAGCGGACCGCACGTGGTCCAGCACCCGCATCGTCGTCATGTCGATGACACCGGCGAGCACCGGCACCCGCCCGGCGACGTGCGCGACGACGGTGTCCAGCACGACCCGGCGGTGCCGGTCCGGCAGGAACGCCGCCTCCGACGAGGAACCGAGCAGGAACAGCGCGTCCACACCCCCGTCGATCAGGTGGTCGACGAGCCGGGTCAGCGAGCCGGTGTCCACCTCGTACCGCGGGGTGAGCGGGGTGCACACCGGAGGGATGACGCCGGTGAGGGCTTGGGCCGTGGTCATGAACGCTCCTGTGCTTGGCTGATCAGCTCGCGGTCGGTGGCGCCGGCCGGCACCGGGTGGTAGCAGCGGATGAGCTGCCCGGTGTCGCCGTCGAGCGGCGGCATCTCGTCCGCGCAGTCGTCTTCGGCCCGCCAGCAGCGGGTACGGAAAGGGCAGCCGCTCGGCGGCCGGGTGGCCGACGGCACCGGTCCCACCAGCGGGATGGGATCGATCGGGTGCAGCAGGCCGGGCGTGGCGGAGAAGAGCGCCCGCGTGTAGGGATGCCGCGCGCCGTGCGGCAGCGCCGCGGCCGGCGTCTCCTCGACGATCCGGCCGAGGTACATGGTGACGACCCGGTCGCTCATCCGCCGTACCGTCTGGATGTCGTGCGAGACGAAGACGAGCGCGAGGCCGAGCCGCTCTTTGAGGTCGAGCAGCAGGTTGAGGATCTGCGCCCGCACCGACACGTCGAGCGCGCTCGTCGGCTCGTCGGCGACCAGCAGGTCGGGTTCGAGCGCGAGCGCGCGGGCGATCGCCACCCGCTGCCGCTGCCCGCCGGAGAGCTGGCCGGGCAGCACGTCGGCGGCGCTGGCAGGGAGACCCACCTGGGCGAGCAGCTCGCGCACCCGCTCCGCGCGCTGCCGAGGTGTGCCCCGGCCGTGCACGTCGAGCGGGTCGCGCAGCACCTTGCGCACCGGCAGCCGCCGGTTGAGCGCGGTGGACGGGTCCTGGAAGACCATGCCGACGCCCGCTCCGATCAGGCGGCGCCGCCGGAAGTCGGGCATGCTTCCCAGGTCGTTCCCCTTGAAGGTGACCGTTCCCGACGTCGGGCGCTGGAGGCCGACGAGCACCTTGGCGAGCGTGGTCTTGCCGCAGCCGGACTCCCCCACGATGCCGACGGTCTCGCCGGGCGCGACGGTGAGGTCGGCGCCGGTGAGCGCATAGACACGGTCGCGGTGGAACAGCCCGCCGGAGCGCGCCTTGTGCACCACGTGCACATCGGACAGTTCAACAAGGACTGTCATGAGACACCCGCCAGTACGGTCGCCGGGTGATGGCAGGCGACGGCGTGCCCGTCGAGCCCGACCAGCGGTGGGGCTTCGGAGCGGCACACGGAGGAAGCCATCGGACAGCGGTCGGCGAAGCGGCAGCCGGACGGGAAGTCGGCCGGCGACGGCACCACGCCGCGGATCTGGGTGAGCCGCGGCGCCGCGGACTCCAGCGACAGCACCGAGCCGAGGAGCCCGCGGGTGTAGTGGTGCGCGGGCGCGCCGACGAGCGACGCGGTGACGCCGGTCTCGACGATCTGCCCGCCGTACATCACCGCGACCCGGTCGGTCACGTCGGCGACCAGGGCCAGGTCGTGGGAGACGAGGATCAGTGCGAAGCCGAGCTCGGCGCGCAGGCGCAGCAGCAGCTCGATCACCTGCGCCTGGACGGTCACGTCGAGCGCGGTCGTGGGTTCGTCGGCGACGATCAGCTTGGGGTCTCGGGAGAGCGCCATCGCGATGAGCACCCGCTGCCGCTGCCCGCCGGAGAGCTCGTGTGGGTACGACGAGAGCGTGCGCTTCGGGTCGAGCCCGACCATCTCCAGCAGCTCGGTCGCGCTCCGCTTGCCGCCACGCCGGATCAGCTGCTTGAGCTGGGCCCGGATGGTCATCGCCGGGTTGAGGGAGGAGAGCGCGTCCTGGTAGATCATCGCCATGTCGTGGCCGAGCAGCCGCCGGCGGGCCCGGCGCGGCAGGGCGAGCAGGTCCTTCCCGTCGAAGCGCACCTGCCCGCTCACCCGGGCCCCGCGCGGCTCGAGACCCATCACGGTCAGCGCGGTGAGCGACTTGCCGCAGCCGGACTCGCCGACCAGCCCGAGCACCTCGCCGGGGCGCACTTCGAAGCCGATGCCGTCGACGATGTCCACGTCGTCGTGCCGGCCGGGGAAGCTGATCCGCAAGCGCTCGACCGAAAGCACGGGCCGGCCGGCGGGCAGCGGCCGGGCCCGCTCGGCGAGCCGCCGGGCCGCCTCGGCGAGTCCGGGCAGCTGGACCACGTCGCCCGAGCCGGGCTTGACCGCCTCGATGGCGTCACCCTCCTTTGTGGAGCGGGGCGCCCGGCGTGCGGTGGGCGCGGCCCAGGCGTCCGAGACGCCCTCGGAGAGGATGTTGAGCGACAGCACGGTGAGGAGGATCAGCAGGCCCGGGAATACGGTGGCCCACCAGCCGCCGAGCAGCACCATGTTCTTGCCGTCGGCGATGACGCTGCCCCAGGAGGGGTTCGGCGGCCGCACACCCGCGCCGATGAACGACAACGACGCCTCGAAGACGATCGCGTCGGCCACCATCACCGTGCAGAAGACCAGCACCGGCGCGGCGCAGTTGACGGCGACGTGCTTGACCAGGATGTGCCAGGTGCGCGCGCCGATGGTCCGCTCGGCGGCGACGTAGTCCTCGCCGTACTGGGCGAGCACGTTGGCGCGTACCACGCGGGCGACGGGCGGTGTGTAGAGGAAGGCGATCGCGAAGACGAGCACCTGTATGCCGCCGCCGAAGACCGCCACGAGCACGGCGGCCAGTGCGATCCCGGGAAACGCCATGACGACGTCGAGGATCCGCATCATGCCCTCGTCGACCCACTTCGGGGCCGCGGCGGCGGTGGCGCCCACGATGGCGCCGACGACGAGCGCGGACGCGGTCGCGCCCAGGCCGATGACGAGCGACCAGCGCGCGCCGTGCATGAGCCGGCTGAGGATGTCGCGGTTGGCG
Organism: Phytohabitans sp. LZ39; assembly: GCF_059359075.1. Classification (NCBI taxonomy): domain Bacteria; kingdom Bacillati; phylum Actinomycetota; class Actinomycetes; order Micromonosporales; family Micromonosporaceae; genus Phytohabitans; species Phytohabitans sp. LZ39. The sequence goes on from NZ_JCADBM010000020.1 coordinate 107,138, forward strand.
CTGTCGAGCCCCATCCAGTGGTCGGCCGAGGGGCCGCCGCCGGCACTGGCCTGGTCGAGGGGCGAATGCGGCGCGATCCACGGCGCGAGGAGCGCGACGAGCGCGATCGCGAGGAGCACGCCGAGAGATATCCAGGAGAGCGGCGAGAGGCGTCTCATGAGGCGCTCCGGAGGCGCGGGTTCACCAGCAGGTACAGGATGTCGACGGCGAGGTTGACCACGACGAAGCCGGTGGCGATGGTCAGCACCACGCCCTGCACGACGGCGGGGTCGCCGTTGGTGACCCCGTCGATCATGAGCTTGCCCATGCCCGGGAGCGCGAAGATCGTCTCGATCACCACCGCGCCGCCGAGCAGGTAGCCGACCCGCAGACCGAGCACGGTCAACGGGTTGATGAGCGCGTTGCGCAGGACGTTGCGGCCGACCACGACGATCGGCGGCAGCCCGCTGCCGATCGCCGTGCGCACGTAGTCCTTGTCCAGCTCCTCCACCATCGACGTGCGCACGATGCGGGTGAGCTGTGCGGCGACCGGCAGCGACAGGGCCAGCGCGGGCAGCGTCATCGAGCGCAGCCACCCGGTGAACGAGTCGGCCGGGTTGATGTACCCGCCGGTCGGGAACCACCCCCGGTCCACCGCGAGCCACTGGATCATCAGCAGCGCCAGCCAGAACCCGGGCGCCGCCACCCCGCCCAGCGACACCACCCGGATCACCTGGTCGGGCCACCTGTCCCGGAAGATCGCCGCGGTGACACCCAGCAGAAGCGAGGTCACCACGGCGATCCCGAGCCCGAGGAAGGTCAGCTGCATCGTCAGCGGCAGCGCGGTGAGCACCGAGTCGAGCACCGGCGCCCGGGTCAGCACGCTCGTGCCCATGTCGCCCTGGAGCAGGTCGCCGACGAAACGCACGTACCGCACCGGCAGCGGGTCGGTCAGCCCGTTCTCCTCGCGAAACTGCTGGATCTGCTCCTGCGTCGGGTTCGTGCCCTGGAAGTACGCGTACTCGGGCTTGTTGTTCGAGAACCGCATGACGATGAAGACGAACAGGATCACACCCAGCAGCAGCGGGATCAGGATGAGGATGCGGCGGGCCAGCATCCGGGCGATCACGGACACGAGCTCAGACTCGCTTGGACTGGAGCAGGTTGATGCCTGGGTACCCCTGCGGGCGCACGCCGGTGAGCTTCTTGCTGTCCCAGGCGGTCATCAGCTCGGTGTGCACGACCGGGTAGAGCACCGCCTGCTCGGCGATCACGTTGAGGTACTGGTGGGTGAGGTCCAGCTTCTTCGCCGGGTCGGGCTCCTCGGTCGCCTTGTCCATCAACGCGAAGAGGTCCTTCGCCGCCGGGCTGGCGTCCCACTTCGTGTACTTCATCCAGACGCCGCCGGGCGTGTAGTTGTACCGCAGGATCAGGTCGGCGTCGATGCCGAACTGGTTGGGGTTGGAGGCGGCCGCCACGACCTGGTAGTCCTGCGACTGGTCCATCTTCGTGAACAGCGCGCTGGTGTCCTGCGGCTGGAGCGTGGTCTTGACGCCGATCGCGTTCCAGGAGTTGGCGATCGTGGGCAGGCAGTCGGCGATCCAGCTCACGTTGACCGCCATCAGCGTGATCGACAGCCCGGTCACACCAGCCGCGGCGAGCAGCGACTTGGCCTTGTCCGGGTCGTACGCGTACACGGTGCTGGCCCGTTCGTAAGACGGGTTGCCCTCGTTGAGGAAGCTCGTCGACGCGGTGCCGTGCCCCTTGAGCGCGACGTCGATCATCGTCTTGGTGTCGATCGCGTACAGCAGGGCCTGCCGCACCCGCACGTCGTCGAACGGCTTGTTGCCGGTGTTGAACATCAGGAACATGTGGTTCATGCCCTTGGCGCCCTCGACCGTGAGCCCGCCGCTCTTGAGCTGGTCGATGTTGGCGTACGGGATGTTGTCCGAGATCTGCGCCTCCGCGTGCGAGCCGGAGATCTTCGCGACGCGGGCCGCGGCGTCCACGATGGACAGCCAGTTCATCTTCTTGTACGCGGCCGGGCGCGGCCCGTTGTAGTCGGCGAACGCCTCGAAGGTGGTGTTCGACTTCGGGTTGTGCGCGGTCTGCTTGAACGGTCCGGAGCCGACCGCCTTGCCGCCCTTGGCCGCGTCCCAGCCGCCGGCGACGCCGAAGACGTGCTTCGGCAGGATCTTGGCGATGGCGAGCCGCCGGAGCGCGTCCGGGAAGGGGAACTTGAAGACGAGCTCCACGCTCGTGTCGTCGACCTTGCGCACCTCCTTCAGCCACGCCCGGAAGAAGTTGCCCACCAGCGGCTTGACCTCGGGGTCCAGGACCCGTTCGAAGGTGAAGAGCACGTCGTCGACGGTGACCGGCTGCCCGTCGTGCCACTTGGCGCCCTGCCGCAGCGTGAACTTCCAGGTGGTCGCGGTCGGGTCGGCCGGCAGCGCGGTGGCGAGCGCCGGGTACGGCTCGCGGCTCACCGGGTCGGTCTCGACGAGCGCCTCGTAGATGTGCTGGATGGCGGCCATCGAGAAGGCGGACGCGGTCTGGGTGGGATCCCAGCTCTGGTCGTTGCCGTAGCCGATCACGGCGGTGACCAGCTCCTTGTCTCCGTCGCCACCCGTCGAGCCGGTGGAGGCCGGCCCGCTGCCGCAGGCGGACACGGTCGCCGTGACGGTGGTGGCGGCGCCGAGGATCGCGGTGTAGCGCAGAAGATCGCGGCGGCTTATGGTCCGATATGTCGAGGTACCCACGGTGCCTCCTTCGCGTCCACTCATGGGACGTCCTATGTCCTACGTCCTGGAGAGGCTAGGCGCCCATCGATCACGCGGTCAAGAGGCTGTTACCGGTGTGTTTCGTTTCCACTACGTCGAACGGCCACGCTCGCTTCGCTCGCCACGGCCGCCCCTTATGTGATCTTGAGCCACTCCGTGGCGGTGGTGTGGTCGCCCAGCGCGTCCGGGTCGGGCTCGACGCCCAGGCCGGGGCCGGTCGGCACGCGTACGTGCCCCTCCTCCAGCACGAACGGCGCGGTGATGTCCCGCGCGAAGTACCGGTCGGAGGCGGACGTGTCGCCGGGCAGCGTGAAGTTGGGCAGCGCGGCGAGCGCGACGTTGGCCGCGCGGCCGAGGCCGGTCTCCAGCATCCCGCCGCACCACACCGGCACGCCGTGCGCCGCACACACGTCGTGCACCCGCCGGGCCTCCAGGTAGCCGCCGACCCGACCGGGCTTGACGTTGACGATCGCGGCCGCGCCGAGCGCGATCGCGTCCGCCGCCGCCCGCGCCGAGGTGATCGACTCGTCGAGGCAGACCGGGGTGCGGATCTGGCGGGCCAGCTCGGCGTGCCCGCGCACGTCGTCTTCGGGCAGCGGCTGCTCGATCAGCAGCAGGTCGAACGGGTCGAGCCGGGCCAGCTGGCGGGCGTCGGCCAGCGTGTACGCGGTGTTCGCGTCGACCTGGAGCAGCACCTCGTCGCCGAAGCGCTCGCGCACGGCGCGCACCGGCTCGACGTCCCAGCCGGGCTCGATCTTCAACTTGATCCGCAGGTATCCCTGCCCGAGATAGCCGGCGACCGCGTCCAGCAGCGCGGGGATCGAGTCCATGATCCCGACCGAGACGCCGGCCGGCACCCGCTCGCGCACCGCGCCAAGGTAGCCGCCGAACGACAGCCCGGCCGCCCGGAGCTGGGCGTCGAGCAGCGCCGTCTGCACCGCCGCCTTCGCCATGGGATGCCCCTTGATCTCGGCGAACACCGGCTCGACCGCGACCGGGTCGGCACTGGGCAGGGCGGCGAGCGCCGGCACGAGGAAGCGGCGGATCACCTCGGCCGCGCCGTCCACGTACTCGCTGGAGTAGCGCGGCTCGGACATCGCCACGCACTCGCCCCAGCCCTCGGCGTCGCCGGTGACCGCGCGCACCAGCAGCACGTCGCGGTCGTACTCGGTGCCGAACGAGGTGCGAAACGGTGAGACCAGCGGCATGGCGACGCGCCGCAGCTCCAATCCGGTCAGCCTCATGCGTCTTCCAACACGTACCAGCCGTCTCGCGTCACGCCCGCCACGCTATAGCCCCGGTCCATCGCCGCGGTGATCGCGTCGCGCAGCGCGTACCGCCAGCGGCTGGCGAGCGTGGGGTCGGCGCCGCGCAGCGCCTCGACGTCGGCCGGCGCGGCCACCAGGAGCCGCCGGCCGACGGCCCCGGCGACCGGCGCCGGGGAGCCGTCGCCGCCCCGCCCCAGCACCACGACGCCGCCGGCCGGATCGACCTCCCGGCACTCACCGCGGGCCGCCGCGTTCGCGCTGGGCGAGGTGAGGTCCCAGCGCACGTACATGCGGTCGCTCGGGCCGCCGGAATTGATGCCGTCGTCCATCGGGCCGTAGAAGTCCGGCAGGTACGCGGTGGCCCGGGCGCCGAGCTTGCACAGGTTGAAGTAGGCGTTGCGCCGGACCAGCGGGTCGTAGGTCCAGCACACCGTGTCCAGGCCGCGGTCGAGCGCCCAGGCCCGCTGGTGCAGCTTCATCGCGAACCCGACGCCGGAGCCCTGCCGCCCCGGCTCCACGCCGGCGATGTGCGAGTGCAGATGGTCGGCGCCGATGAAGGCGACCGCGGCGCCGAGCAGCTGGCCGCCTCGGTACGCGCCGACGACGTAGTTGCCGGAGTGCGAGAACGCCCGCATGAAGCCCGCGTTGACAAGCTGGTCGGGTGAGTCGGCGTTCCAGACGCGCTGTAAGAGCTCCGCGGCCGCCCGCTGATCGTCCACCTCGGACAGCTCCAGGACCCGCACCCCGAGCCGGTCAGCGGCTCCGTTTGCCGCCATCCGCGCCTCATCGGCCAGCGTGCTCATCGCTCTACGGTACTGATCCGTGCCGGGAAGTGATCAGGGCGTCTCCCCGGACGCCCTGATCACCAGTCGTTTGATCAGTGGCTGTGGCCCAGCTGGGCGCGGATCTCCCCGGCGGGGTAGAGGCTGCTGTGCACGTTCACGTAGGTGGCGCCGGCCCGGACCGCGGCGACGAGCTCGCTGAACTGCCCGGCCGTGATCCCCTGGCCCGCCGGACCGATCACGTCGGCCGGCCGGATGGTGCCGGTGACGGTCGCCGGCGCCGCGGGGCAGGCCTGCGTGCCGGCCGGCCCGTTACCGAGATTGGTGCAGATGAATACGCTGATACCGCCACTTTGCGCTTTCCCCCCAAGGTGGATGTGCGCCTGCGTGACGGTGCCTTCCAGAGCGGAGTAGGTCAACCGGTACGAAATCTCCTGAGCGCGCTCGTTGATCTGAGCGCGGAACTGCCCCGAGCCGGTCGTGGAGATGACGAGCGGATCCTCCTCGTACCCGGAAAGCCGCTCCACAACGGTGTTTCCACCCCGTGGGCCGTCGGCGCCCGCCGTCGCGGCGCTCCCCCCGACAGTGCTGACGACGGTGACCGCGATCGCGACGGCCAGGAGCCGCGCATGCGTGAGTTTCACTGTTGCCTCCGTCCATAGACAACGTGCCCTATTCGGAGGCCACGCAGCTGGTGGAGGCCCGGTTCAAGCCATTCGCATCCTGCGAAACCGCCCCTTTCACCGATCCCGGTGGGTAACGAGACCAGCCAGGCCGGTCAGCTCGGCGGCCGGCGCGGCGGCCGGATGGGCCTGCCGGAGGTGGTGCAGCGCCTGGCCGAGCAGGTCGTCGGCCTGCGCCTGGCTCCAGTCCCGGCCACCGGCCTCGGCGACGAGCTCGGCGGCGCGCACCAGGTCGGCACCGGACGGCGGCGCTCCACTGTAGAGAACCGCGAGCTCCCGGCCGGCCGGCGTACCAGAGGTCAGCGCGGCGACCACCGGCAGCGACTTCTTGCGCTGGCGCAGATCGGCGTGCACCGGCTTGCCGGTCACCGCGGGATCGCCCCAGATGCCGAGCAGGTCGTCGACGAACTGGAACGCTAGCCCCAGCCGCTCGCCGAACTCCCGGAACCGGTCGACCCGCTCCCAACCCGCCCCGCCGAGCGTGGCACCGAGCGCGCACGCGCACCCGAGCAGCGCGCCGGTCTTGCCCCGCGCCATGCCGAGGCATTCGCGGAGCTCCACCTCGGACCGCATCTCGAACGCCAGGTCGGCGCTCTGCCCGTCGAGCAGGTCCTGCACCGCGCCGTGCAGCAGCCGGCTGGCGGGCATGACGGCCGGATGACCGCTGCTGGCCAGCACGTCGAACGCGAGCGCGAGCAGCGCGTCGCCGGCCAGGATCGCCGGTCCGACGCCGTACACGGTCCAGGCGGTGTCCCGGTGGCGGCGGGTGCGATCGCCGTCCATCACGTCGTCGTGCAGCAGGGAGAAGTTGTGCACGAGCTCGACGGCGACCGCGGCCGGCAGCGCGGCGGTCGGGTCGCCGCCGACCGCCTCGGCGCTGAGCAGCACGAGCGCCGGCCGGATCGCCTTGCCACCGGGCGCGCCGACCGCGCGCCCGTCCCGGTCCCACCAGCCGAAGTGGTATCCGGCGATCTGGCGCAGGGTCTCCGGGAGCGTGTCCACCGCCGCGCGCAGCGCCGGGTCGACGCACGTGCGGCTCCACGCCAGCACCTCCGGCGCCGACCGACCGCTGCTCGTTTCCTTCTCCGACACAGTCGTCATCGCTCGATCTCGACATTCTCCAGGACGCCGAGCGCGTCCGGCACCAGCACCGCGGCCGAGTAGTAGGCGCTGACCAGGTACGAGCGGATCGCCCGGTCGTCGATCCCCATGAAGCGCACGTTGAGGCCCGGCTCGTACTCGTCCGGCAGCCCTGTCTCGCGCAGGCCGACCACGCCGCTCTCGTCCGTGCCGATGCGCATCGCCATGATCGAGGTGGTGCCGCCCGGCCCGATCGGGATCTTGTCGCAAGGCAGCACCGGTACGCCCCGCCACCCCATCACCCGGCGCCCCTCCACCTCCACCGGCTCCGGGTACACGCCGCGGCTGCTGCACTCGCGGCCGAACGCGGCGATCGCGCGCGGATGGGCGAGGAATAACCGCGTGTTGCGCCGGCGGCAGAGCAGGTCGTCCATGTCCTCGGGTGTGGGTGGCCCGGTGCGGGTGTGTATCCGCTGCTTCAGATCCGCGTTGTGCAACAACCCGAACTCCCGGTTGTTCACCAACTCGTTCTCCTGCCGCTCCCGCAACGCCTCCACCGTCAACCGCAACTGCTGCTCCACCTGATCCATCGGCTGGTTGTACAAATCCGCCACCCGCGAATGCACCCGCAACACCGTCTGCGCCACCGACAACTCGTACTCCCGAGGCGACAACTCGTAGTCCACGAACGCGCCCGGCAGCTGGTGCTCGCCCTTGTGGCCGGCGGACATCGCGATCGCCGCCTCACCCTGGCGGTTGCGCCGCTGGCGCGGGCGGGCGAGGACGCGCCGCACGTGCGCGACCGCCTCCTCCACAAGGGACTGTCGTGGCAGCGCGAGCAGGATGCACGGTGTGAGTGCCGTGACGCCGAAGTCCCACGTCCGTTCCGTGCCGTCCAGCACCTGGTCGCCGAAGTGGTCGCCGTCGGCCAGCGTGCCGAGCACCGTGGGGTCGCCGTAGCGGCCGCTGCCGACCCGGTTCACCTTGCCGTGCGCGACGAGGTACACGTCCTCGGCCGGCTGCCCGGCGGTGACGATGACGTCGCCGGGGGCGTACTCGCGCTGCTCGAAGCGGTCGGCCAGCGCGGCGAGCACGCCGTCGTCGGCCAGCTCGCGCAGCAGCCGCAGCTCGCGCAGCTCCTGCGGCACCACCCGCACCCGGGCGCCGGTGTTGGTGAAGCTCACCCGCCCGTCGCCGACGGTCAGGGTCAGCCGCCGGTTGACCCGGTACGCGCCGCCCGGCGCCTCCTCCCACGGCAGCATGCGCAGCAGCCACCGCAGCGAGATGCCCTGCATCTGCGGCACCGACTTGGTCGTCGTCGCGAGGTTGCGCGCCGCCGTCGTGCTCAGGCTCTGGTTCGGTCGTACGTCTGTCGTGGACTCGGTCACGGTCACCACACACCACCATTCAAGCGAGGGGATGGCCCGGCCGCACCGGGGCGCGACCGGGCCGCGGTCGGGTCAGCCCTCCCGGCCTATCTCCACGTTCTCCAGGACGCCGAGCGCGTCCGGCACCAGCACCGCCGCGGAGTAGTAGGCGCTGACCAGGTACGAGATGATGGCCTGGTCGCTGATGCCCATGAAGCGCACCGACAGCCCCGGCTGGTACTCGTCCGGCAGCCCGGTCTGGTGGAGGCCGATCACGCCCTGCCGCTCCTCGCCGGTGCGCAGCAGCATGATGGAGGTCGTGCGGGTGTCGCTGATCGGGATCTTGTTGCACGGCAGCAGCGGGATCCCGCGCCACGCCGGCACCTGGTGGCCGGCTAGGTCGACGCTCTGCGGGTAGAGGCCCCGGCGGCTGCACTCCTGCCCGAACGCGGCGATCGCCCGCGGGTGGGCCAGCATGACGGTCGGATCCTTCCAGACGGTGGCGAGGAGCTCGTCCATGTCGTCGGGGGTGGGCGGGCCGTTACGCGTGTGTATCCGCTGCTTCAGATCCGCGTTGTGCAACAACCCGAACTCCCGGTTGTTCACCAACTCGTTCTCCTGCCGCTCCCGCAACGCCTCCACCGTCAACCGCAACTGCTGCTCCACCTGATCCATCGGCTGGTTGTACAAATCCGCCACCCGCGAATGCACCCGCAACACCGTCTGCGCCACCGACAACTCGTACTCACGAGGCGACAGCTCGTAGTCCACGAACGTGCCGGGCAGGACGGGCTCTCCACTGTGGCCGGACGAGACCTCGATCGCCGCCTCGCCGTGGGGGTTCTGCGGTTGGCCGGAGCTGGCGCGCAGCTCCTCGATGTGCGCCCGCAGCTGCTCGGACTGGTCGGCGAGGCGTTCGACGTCGGTACGCGGCAGCGACAGCACCGTGCACGGGGTGACGGCCTTGACGGTGAACTCCCAGATGCCCGCCGCGTCCACGATGGACTGGTCGCCGAAGTAGTCGCCGTCGGCGAGCACGCCGAGGACGGTCTGGTCGCCGTAGCGGCCGGTGCCGACCTTGTTCACCTTGCCGTGCGCGATCAGGTAGACCTGGTCCGCCTGGTGTCCGAACTCGACGATCACGTCGCCGGGCGCGTACTCGTGCTGGTCGAAGCGCTCCGCCAGCGCCATCAGGACCTCGTCGTCCTCGACGCCGCGCAGCGCGGGCAGCTCGCGTAGCTCCTGGGGTACGACGCGCACCTGCGCGCCGGTGTTGGTGAACGTCACGCGGCCGTCACCGATCGCGTACGACATCCGGCGGTTCACCCGGTACACGCCGCCGGCTGCCTGCACCCAGGGCAGCACGCGGAGCAGCCAGCGCGAGGAGATGCCCTGCATCTGCGGCACGGACTTGGTCGTCGTCGCGAGATTTCGCGCCGCCGCCGTGCTCAGGCTCTGGTTCGGTTGGGCATCCTCGATGGATTCGGTCACGGTCACTGCGCACACACCACCAATCGCGGAAGGCGTAAGGGGGAGAGAAAGAGACGGCGCACGGCCGCTGCGATGGAAGCTAACACCGCGTAATCGACCCCGTACAGGGCTGTGACCTGGAGGTCGTTCGAACGGGTGGTTCGCCGTCATCGCAGGTCACAAGCCCGCGTCCACCGGACATGAGCTCCGAATCCGAGCCCGGCTCCGGCGCGATCTTCTCGATGGTGGGCGTGCTGTACGCGATCCTCCTCGCATTCGTGGTCATCGTGGTCTGGGAGTTCTCCAGCAAGGTCCACGACGACGTGCAGGCCGAGGCGAACGACGTCTCGCAGATCTACTTCACCGCCCGCACCCTGCCCGAGCCGCAGCGCAGCCAGCTCACCGCGCTCGCCCGCGACTACGCGCACACCGTGGCGTACGACGAGTGGCCGGCGATGCGGGAGGGGCGGACGAGCGCCGACGCCCGCGCCCAGGTGGCCCGGATGCGCGCGGAGACAGCGGCACTGCGCCCGGCGGACGCCCGCCAGGAGATCCTGATGGGGCAGACGCTGGACGCCATCAACGCGCTCGTCGACGCCCGGCGGGAGCGCACCGGCGCGGTCACCTCACCGGTGCCACCGATCATGTGGATCGGCCTGCTCGCCGGCGCGGTCATCACCGTGGCGTTCACGTTCTTCTTCAGCTACGGCCGCTTCCGCAACCAGCTGGCGATGATCGGGGCGATGACCGTGCTGCTCGCGTTCACGCTGTGGCTGACGTACGAGATGAGCCACCCGTTCGGCGGCCCGACCGGGCTGGGTCCGGACGCGTTCCTGGCGGTCCTCGCCAGGTTCGACGAGTTCAGTTAGGTTCGACGATTTTGAGTCAGGAGAGTGGCGATGAACAGGCGCGACCACCTTGCCGGCCTCGGGCTCGGCCTCGTCGCCGGCGCGCTGGCCACACCGGCACCGGCCCAGGCACGATCCACTGTGGAGCTGATTGCCAAGCGGAAGAGGATAACGCTGCCCGACCTGCCGGTCCTGGGCCTGACGTACATCGCCACGTTCGACCTGACCGACAAGGCCGGCGCGGCCTCGGGCGTCGCCGCCGCCTCCACGTCCATCGTGGACGTCACGCTGGACGGCCCGGTCATCCTGAGCCAGGTCGTGCTCCAGTTGGCCGACGGCGAAATCCACTACCAGCGCGTGATCAACCGGTTCGGCGCCTTCCCGCGCACCGCCGTCGGCGCGATCCTCGGCGGCACCGGCGTCTACGCGATCGCCCGCGGCGACGTGAAGATCACCTGGCCGGACCAGGACACGGTGGCGATCGCGCTCAACCTGATCGAGCCGTCTACCTGACGGTGGTGCCGGGCACGGCGTCCAGCAGGGCCAGCTCCGCGCGGGTGGGCAGCCCTTCCCAGTCGCCGCGCGCGGCCACCGCGAACGCCCCGGTCGTCACCGCCCGGTCCAGCCGGCCGGTCAGGTCGAGGTCGTCGAGCAGCCCGGAAAGGTAGCCGGCCACGAACGCGTCACCGGCGCCGACGGTGTCCACCACCGGCACCCGCCGCGCCGGCCGGTCCACGGTCAGGTTGGGCCGGTGCGCCGACGCCCCGTCGCCACCGCGCTTGACCACCACCTCGCGTACGCCCGCCCCGAAAAGCGTGGTGAGCGGGTCGGCACCGGGGTCGACGAGCACCGGCAGCTCGTCCTCGGACGCGACCACGACGTCGACGCTCGACAGCAGCGGCCGCAGCGCGGCGGCGGCGCGCTCGACGCTCCACAGCCGCGCCCGGTGGTTCACGTCGAGGCAGACGGTCGCCCCGACCGCCTTGGCCTGGGCGGCCGCGCGCATCACCGCGGCGGCCGGCCCGTCGCCCAGTGCCGGCGTGATGCCGGTGACGTGGAGGACCCGTGGCCGCCCGAGCTCGAACGCCGCCACGACCTCCGCCTCGGACAGCTGCGAGCCGGCCGAGCCGGAGCGGTAGTAGGTCACCCGCGTCACGTCGGCCACGCGCGGCTCGAAGATGATCAGGCCGGTCGGCGCGTCCGGCGATACCGCGCAGCCGGAGACGTCGACGCCCTCGGCCCGCAGCGTGCGCAGCACGAGCGCGCCCATCTCGTCGGCGCCGGTGACGCCCACCCACCGGGCGGCGTGGCCGAGCCGGGCCAGCCCGATCGCGACGTTGGCCTCCGCGCCGGCGATCGAGAGCGACAGCTGCCCGCCGAGGCGCAGCGGCCCACCCGCCCGGAGGGCCGCCATGGTCTCCCCGAACGTGAGGACGTCCGTCATGACGCCCGCGCCACCGCGTCGAGGAACTGCTTCGCCCGCGCGCGAAGACCGGCGATGTCGCCGCCGTGCGGCGCGTCACCCAGCAAGGGCGAACCCACGCCGACCGCGACCGCGCCAGCGGCCAGGTAACCGCGGGCCAGCTCCGCGTCAACCCCGCCCACCGGGACGAACGGGACATCCGGGAAGGGATCGCGGAGCGCCTTGAGGTAAGCCGGTCCGCCGACGGACGCCGGGAAGAGCTTCACCGCGGTGGCACCCGCCCCGGTGGCGGCGATCACCTCGGTCGGGCTGAGCGCGCCGACGAGGGCGGGCAGCCCGAGCCTGGTCGCCTCGTCGACGCCCGGCCCATATCCCGGCGTCACCACGAACGACGCGCCCGCTTCGGCCGCCCGCATCGCGTCGACGGCGGTGCAGACCGTGCCGGCACCGAGCGCCGCGCCGGGCCCGAGGTGGGCGCGCGCCCGCTCGATCACGCTCTCCGCGCCCGACGTGGTGAGCGACACCTCGACGAGTGACACGCCGGCCTCGACGAGCGCGACGACGCTCCGGGTGGCCGCGTCCGCGTCCCGCCCCCGGACGATCGCCACCAGCCGGCGCTGCTCCAGCAACCCCCTGAGATCCACAAACCCATCCTGCCCGCTGCCACGCGAGCCCGCACCGGGGCCTACGGGTTCACGACGATCGAGCCGGCCGCCTTGTCGTGGAGGCCGCGGCGGTGGGGGTCCATGATCAGGGCGGGCACGACCAGCGCGAGCAGCAGGCCGCGCAGCAGCGCGCGGGGGATGCCGATCCGGCCGCCGTCCTTGAACGAGACGCACTTGAGCCGGACCACGGCCATGCCCGGGGTCTGCGCGAAGAGGCCGATGAAGAAGCCGTACTCCAAGACGAGGACGAGCACGGGCGGCCAGCCGTCGCGGAGCGGGTCGCCGAAGAAGTTGGACACGAGTAGGCAGAGCACCCAGTCGATCACCAGTGCGCCGAAGCGCTTGGCCAGGCTGGGAAGCTCGTCCGGCTCGGTCACAGCCGCCCAGCCTACGGGACACCTGGCCGCATACCACCCGCGGAGGTGGTCGGCCGGTGTATGGTCCGTTCGGTGACCTGGCCACGGCTAAGTGGTGGACGTCGCGCCCTCTACCGCTGACGTAACACGGCGGAAACATTAGAGACACGCCTGGGCAACGGCACAGCCATACCGTCGCGACCAGCCAGCCATGCAGGCGGCCGTGCCCGCCCTTAGCTCAGCGACGTAATAGCTCAGCGACGTGCCAGGAGGACGTGTTGTTCGCCAATTCCGAGGAACTCCTTCGGTACCTCAAAGACGAGGGCGTGAAGTTCGTCGACGTACGGTTCTGTGACCTGCCCGGTGTGATGCAGCACTTCAACACCCCGGTCGAGTCCGTCGACGAGGCTCTTTTCACCGACGGCCTTGCCTTTGACGGTTCGTCGATCCGCGGCTTCCAGCAGATCCACGAGTCGGACATGCTGCTGCTGCCGGACGTGGCAAGTGCATACATCGATCCGTTCCGCGCGCAGAAGACGCTCGCGCTCAACTTCTTCATCCACGACCCGTTCACGCGCGAGGCCTACACGCGTGACCCGCGCAACGTCGCCAAGAAGGCCGAGGCCTACCTCGCCGCCAGCGGCATCGCGGACACCGCGTACTTCGGCCCCGAGGCGGAGTTCTACGTCTTCGACTCGATCCGCCACGAGACGGCGGCCAACAAGGCCTACTACTACATCGACTCGATCGAGGGCGCCTGGAACACGGGTGCCGAGGAAGAGGGCGGCAACAAGGGCTACAAGACGCCCTACAAGGCCGGCTACTTCCCGGTGCCGCCGGTCGACCACTACTCCGACCTGCGCGACGAGATCGTGACCAACCTGATCGGCGCCGGCTTCACCGTCGAGCGCGCGCACCACGAGGTCGGCACCGCCGGCCAGGCCGAGATCAACTACAAGTTCTCGACGCTGCTGCACGCGGCCGACCAGCTCCAGCTGTTCAAGTACATCGTCAAGAACACCGCCTGGGCCGCCGGCAAGACCGCGACGTTCATGCCCAAGCCGCTCTTCGGCGACAACGGTTCCGGCATGCACACCCACCAGAGCCTCTGGCTCAACGGTGAGCCGCTGTTCTACGACGAGACCGGCTACGCGGGCCTCTCCGACACCGCCCGCTGGTACATCGGCGGCCTGCTGCACCACGCGCCGTCGCTGCTGGCGTTCACCAACCCGACCGTCAACTCGTACCGGCGCCTGGTGCCCGGCTTCGAGGCCCCGGTCAACCTGGTCTACTCGCAGCGCAACCGCTCCGCCTGCACCCGCATCCCGGTCACCGGCAGCAACGCCAAGGCCAAGCGGGTGGAGTTCCGGGTGCCCGACCCCTCCGCCAACGTCTACCTGGCGTTCTCGGCCATGCTGATGGCCGGCCTCGACGGCATCAAGAGCAAGATCGAGCCGCCGGAGCCGATCGACAAGGACCTGTACGACCTGCCGCCGGAGGAGTGGGGCAGTGTCAAGCAGGTGCCGGGTTCGCTGCCCGAGGTGCTCAACTCGCTCGAGGCCGACCACGACTTCCTGCTCGAGGGCGGCGTCTTCACGCCCGACCTCATCGAGACCTGGGTCTCCTGGAAGCGGGAAAACGAGGTCGACCCGATCCGCCTGCGCCCGACGCCGCACGAGTTCGAGCTCTACTACAACGTCTGATCGAAAGTCCGGGTCGTGAAGGCCGGCGCACCTCGGTGCGCCGGCCTTCACGTTTGCGCTGCTCCGCTCGTTTCGGGTTTGTTTGTGGTTGCGGCTACTTCGGCGGGGCCACTAAGCCCTGCTTCGATCTTCCGCCGCCTGGTCGGCGACAGGCGTTGTGGACAAACGCCCACCCCCGGAGGGTAAGCGTGACCAACCGCGAAGGGTGAGGCCGCGGGAGCAGCGGTCTGGACCACGACGGGCATCGCGGTAGCTCAAAAAGATCCTCAGGGGAGTTGGTGCAACGGCGTGGCACCAACTCCCCCAGGTCTCGCGGCCCTAGAGGAGCTTGCCGAGCCGCATGAAGACGGTCTCGCCGGTGGAGTCGTCGACGCCGTCGTTGTCGGTGACCGCGTACGTGCGGCCGTCACCACCGATGGTCAGGCCTTCGACCTTGTCCTGGGTCCAGCCGTTGCCGGCGTGCAGCAGGGGCAGCAGGTCGGCGGCGAGGCGCTTCTTCGCCAGCGGTAGCCCGGTGCCGAAGCCGGCCGGCAGGTCGAAGGTGTAGACCTTCTTGACCGTCGCGGCCGGGCCGCGCTGGTTGTCGCGCTCGACCACCGCGAATGTGTCGTGGTCGACGGCGGCGATCTCGGAGAGCCCCACCCAGGCGCCGCTCGGGGCGGCGTCCAGCGGGTAAGCGAGCCAGGCCCACGACTTCGTGGCCACCGAGTAGCGGCCGATCCGGACCAGGCCCTTCGGGTCGCCGGTCAGCTCGCGCTGGATCGCGACCCACACCTGCTCTTTGGAGCCGTAGCCGGTCACCGCGACGCCCTCGATGCCGTTGCCGGTGACCGCGGCGGCCACGTCGGCGGGCAGCGGCACCTCCTCGACGACCGCGCCGCCGGGGGCGAGGCGCACGAGGAGGTTGGGCTTGCCGCCGGAGCCCTCGACGCCAAGCCAGTAGCCGCCTCCGATCCGGGCCGCGACGCCTTCCGCGTCATACGCCACTGGAACGCCGCCCTTCGAAACCACCTGGGCCGCATCGATGCGAGCGGGCCGTGCGCCGGTGTCGATCGTGAGGAGGCGGGTGGGGGTGTACACGCTGTCGGTCACCGACACGAGCCGGTCCCGCTTGCCCGGCACCGCGGAGAGGCCGGAGAGCGCGCCCCAGCCGATGCCGCGGGTGGAGACGATCGACGGGAAGTCGCTCTTCGCGCCGAACTTGTACAGCTGCACCGAGGCGCGGATGCCCTCGTCCGGCATGTCTTCCTCGCTGGAGACCACGACGAGGCCGCGGGACGGCGCGGTGACCACGCCCTCCGGTCCGTTGACAGCCGGCATCAGCTGCACGAAGCGCGGCGCCCACGGCTTGCGCACGTCGTACACGGCGACGAAGTTGGCCCGCTCGGCATTGACGAAGAGGTACGGGGTGCCGCCGAACGTGCCGACCGCGACGTTTTCCGGCTCGCTGCCCTTGGCGTCCGAGCGGCTGTCCGGGTAGAGGCCGTGTGCGACCGCCAGGCGCTCCAGCGCGTTGCCGCTGTCGAAGACCACCCGGCCGGTGCGCTTGTCGAAGACGCTGAAGCCGCGCGAGCCGCCCTCGTAGTCACCCTCGTTGGCGGTGGCGAAGAGGTTGTCGTCCAGCCACGTCACACCGTCCGGCTCGCGCTTGGCGGTCACCGTTCCATTGAGGAGGATCTGGCCGTCGTCCTCAGTGTCCACACCGGACACCGTGACGGCACCGGCGGAGAAGTGCTTGACCACCTTGCGATCGCGCAGCCGCACGACGGCGAGGTGGTTGTTTTCCTGGAGGCTCACCACCGCTTCGTCGTCGCGGTTGATGCTCACGTACTCCGGCTCGGGATCACCTGGCGCCACCGTGGCCAGCCCGATCAGGTCCACCGTGGACACCGACCACGTGCGGGTGTCCACGACGGACAGCCAGCCGGCGGGCAGCTGCGGGATCGCGCCGTCGTCGACGTCTTCGTCCCGCTCGTTCTCGATGGCGATGGCGACGTACCGGCCGCTCGGCGCGACCGCCACCGAGTCAGGCTGCCCGCCCAGCTTGATCGTGCGCACCACGGCGCGGGTCTTCACGTCCACGACCACCAGCTCGCCGGACGGGTCGGTGAAGCTCGCGCTGGTGTTGACGGCGGCGAGCGCGTACCGGCCGAACGTGGCCACCGACGTCGGCTCGCCGGCCAGCTCCAGCACGCCCGCGGGCTTGGGGTGCGACGAGTCGGTGATGTCGAAGAAGCCGAGGCGCTCCCCCGGGCTGTCGGTGTAGATGACCGTACGGCCGTCGGAGCTCACCGCCGCGATCTCAGCCGCGGCGTCGTCGGTGATGTCGCTGTTGAGGTATGCCGGAACTGTGGCGATCCGGCCGAACGGGCCCGTGCCGCCGGGACCGTGCGCCGATGCCGGCACAGCGGGCAGCATCGATGCGACGAGAACGCCGGCCGCGAGCGGTCCTATGTGTCTGCGCTTCATTCACTGTGCGTACTCAAAGCGCCTGTCCACCCGGATAACAGCGGGGAAACGTCAGGGAATCAGCGACCGGACGACCTCGACGAACGTGTCGATGTCCGACTCCGTGGTGCGCCAGTTGACGATCGCCGGGCGCAGCGCGACACGGCCACCGTACACAGTGGTGCCGGCGAAGACCCGCCCGTCCGCGAGCAGCTTCGCGCCCAGCTCACGGTTGAGGTCGTCCAGCTCCTCCTCGGGTACGCCGGCGGGGCGCGCCCGGAAGCAGACGATGCACAGCGGCACGTCGGCGAGGCGCTCCAGCTCGGGTGCCGCGTCGACGAGCGCGGCGAGGTGCTGGGCGAGGTCGAGGTGGCGCTCCACCATCGCCTGGTAGCCGGAGCGGCCGTACGCGGCGAGCGTCGCCCAGATCGGCAGCGACCGCGCCCGGCGGGACGACTCGGGGCCGAGCAGCGCGTACCCTCCGCGTGGGTCGTCCGGGGCCGGCAGGTACGCGGCGCCGGGCATGCCGAACGCGGCCGCCAGGCGGGCCGGCTCGCGCAGGAAGGCGAAGCCGCTCTCGTACGGCACGTTGAGCCACTTGTGCGCGTCGCAGGCGATCGAGTCGGCCCGCTCGATCCCGGCCACCAGCCCGGCGGTGCGCGGGGACAGCGCGGCGAAAAGCCCGAACGCGCCGTCGACGTGCAGCCAGGCGCCGTACCGCTCGGCGAGGTCGGCGAGGTCCGCGACCGGGTCGAAGTCGCCGGCGTTGACCTCGCCGGCGTTCGCGATGATCACGGCGGGAGCGTTCGACGCGGCCAGCCGCCGCTCCATCGCCGCGAGGTCGACGCGGCCGATCCCGTCGCGGGCGAAGACCTCCACGCACTCGCGCCCGTGGCCGAGCATCTGAAGCGCCTTGCGCGAGCTCGCGTGCACGTACCCGCCGGAGAGCACCGGCATGCGGGGCAGCCCGGCCAGCCCGTTCGCGGCGACGTCGGCGCCGTGCCGCTCGCCCCACCAGTGGGTGGCCGCGCCGAGGCCGGTGAAGTTGGCGAACGTGGCGCTGGCCACGAGCGCGCCGCCGTACCCCTCCGGCAGGCCGAACAGCTCTCGCAGCCACCGCAGCGCGACCGTCTCCACCTCGGTGGCGAACGTCGAGGAGGCGCGGAAAGCCGCGTTCTGGTCGAGCAGCGACGAGGCCCAGTCGCCGGCGAGCGCGGCCGGCGTCACGCCGCCGATCACGAAGTGGAAGAAGCGCGGGCCGGCGGAGTGCGTGCCGGCCTCGGTACCCACGTGGAGAAGCCGGCGCACGGCGGCGGCCGCGCCTTCGCCCTTGTCCGGGAGGTCTCCGGCCAGATCCTGGAGGAGCGGCGCGGAGGCCGGGTCGCGGACCGGCCGGTCGGCGAGCGAGGTGAGATACGGTCCGGCGGCGTCGTACACCTGGCGCAGCACGCCCTCGCCGTTGCCGTCCAGCAGCGGATCGGACCCTGTCTGCCACGCTCCGTCGCTCGGCGCTCGTCCGCCGTCGTGGTCCCTGCCCGTAGCCTCACGACTCCCGCTCATGCCCTCACAATGCGCCGATGATCCGTCCTGGCGGAGGACCAATCGGCAACATGTGGCCCATCGGCCCTGTCGGGTATCGGCAGGAGGACGAGCAGGGCGATGCTGAGCCAGACGTACATGTTGCTGCCGACGAAGCCGCTCACGCCGGGCGAGCCGCGCTCCCAGATCCAGACAAACCGGCTGATCAGGAACCCGTAGGTGACGATCGCGAAGATGACCAGGCGGCGGTTTCGGGCCTCCAGCGCCCGGTCGAAGAGCAGGATCAGCGCCGGTAGCAGCCAGACCAGGTGGTGCACCCAGGTCACCGGGCTGACCAGGCACTGGACGACGCCGGTGAGCGCGAGGCCGGTGCGCACGTCGGCGCGCCGCACCCGCCACACCCAGACCGCGAGTGTCGCCACCACCAGTGCCAGCCACAGGACCGTTCTGGGATGCACCGGGTCGAGCCGCGCCACGACCCCCTCCAGCGACTGGTTGGAGATGAACGAAAGCGAGCCGACCCGGTCGGTGTTCCACAGCATCTCGGTCCAGAACTGCCGGGACGCGTCGGGTGCGGCCGCCGCCGCCAGCAGCGTCACGCCGGCGGCGGTCGCGCTCGCCGTGATCGCGGCCCGCCAGCGGCGGGTGACCAGCAGGTACAGGATGAAGATCCCCGGGGTCAGCTTGACCGCGGTGGCCAGGCCGATGCCGACGCCGGCCGCCTTGTGCCCGCGCCCCACCAGCCACAGCAGGTCGGCGGCGACCAGGAAGAGCAGCAGCGTGTTGACCTGCCCGAAGGTGAACGTCTCGCGCATCGGCTCGAACGCCGCGACAAGGCAAAACGCGATCGCGAACGCGAACCAACGGGTCCACCCCTCGCGCCGGGCGATCGGGTCGACGAGCCACCACACGACAAGCCCGCCGGTGACCACCGCGGCGGCGCAACTGATCACGACCGCGACCGGCCAGGAGACGAACGCCATCGGCACCATCACGAGCGCGGCGAAGGGCGGGTACGTGTAGCCGTACTTGCTGTTGGGCTTGAGCCAGTCGTAGATCTGGCCGCCGTCGTGCACCCAGTAGTTGATCGCGCCGTAGTAGACCTTGAGGTCGAAGAAGTTGTGCCGGATCGTGGCCACGCTCAGGAAGGCAGCCGTCGCCAGGACGACGGCGGCGACGACGGCGATCCTCCTGTTCACCTGTTCCATGCTGCCAGTTACTCTCGGCGCGAATGCGAGGTAGGTGTGAAGCGCGAGGAGTGAGCTCCGACGGCCAGGACGGTCCGGCGCAGGTCCGCCTGCGAGCCCCGCAGTCGCGAACGAAGGTAGGCACAGTGTCCGAGGGTCGTACGGTGGGTGCCACCGCGGCCCTGGCGACGGCACTCGCCGCCGCGTTCCTCGCTTTACCCCGCATGGGCTCCGACCTATCCGCCCAGGTCGCCCGCGCGAGCTTCTTCGCCGATCACGGCCTGACACCCATAGACCTCCGCTGGTACGGGGGGACCAACCAGTTCGGCTACAGCCTCGTGTCGCAGCCGGTCATGGCCCTTCTCGGGGTACGCGTGACCGGAGCGCTCGCCCTGGTCGGCGCGGCGGTGGCGTTCGCGGCGCTGCTGGTGCGTACCGGCGCACCCCGGCCCCTGCTCGGCGGCCTGGTGGGTGCCGTGTGCATCGCCGGCAACCTCGTCTCCGGGCGGGTCACGTACGCGCTCGGCGTGGCGGTCGGGCTGGCGGCGCTCGTGGCCCTGGTGTCCGGTTTCCGCTACCGGCTCGCCGTCGCCGGCCTGCTCGCCTTCCTGGCCTCCGCCACGAGCCCGGTGGCCGGGCTGTTCGTGGGGCTGGCCGGGGTCGCGCTGATGATCGGCCGCCGGCCGCGGGACGGCGCGGTGGTCGCGGCGGCCGGCGCGGTCCCGCTCGGGCTGACCGCGCTGCTCTTCGGCGAGGGCGGCTGGATGAACATCAGCCGCACCGACGCCACCCACGCGATAGTGACAAGCCTGGCGGTGGCGCTGCTGGTCGGGTACCGCCCGGTCCGGGCCGGCGCGCTGCTCTCCGCCGCCGGCGTGCTGGCCGCGGCACTCGTGCACACGCCCGTCGGGCTCAACGCGACCCGGCTCGTCGCGATGTTCGCGCTCCCGGTGCTGGCGGCCGCCGCTCGGGTGCCCCGGATGCCCCGCGGGGTGCGCACGCCCCGGATCCACGCCCGGGTGCGCCTGCCCCGCCGCATCCGCAACCGGCTCGCCGCCGCCGGCCTCGCCGCCGCGCTCGCCGCCGGCTGCTGGTGGCAGCCGCCGGTCTCCTGGGCCGACCTGCGCGACGCGGGCAACCCGACCAGCGACCGGGCGTACTTCGCCCCGCTGCTCGCCGAGCTGCGCGCCCGCCGCCCGGCCGGCCGGGTGGAGATCCCGCCCACGCGCGACTACTGGGAGGCCGCGTACCTGGACGGCTTTCCGCTGGCCCGGGGCTGGCTGCGGCAGGCCGACATCGCGCGCAACCCGCTCTTCTTCGAGACCGTGCCGGGCGCGTCTGGCACCGGGGTGGCGCTCACCCCGCGGTCGTACCGCGCCTGGCTCGCCGACAACGCCGTCACGTACGTCGCCGTACCCGACGCGCAATTGTCCTGGGTCGGGCGGGCCGAGGCCGCGCTCGTGCCACAACTGCTCACCGAGGTCTGGTCGGGCGGCCACTGGCGCCTGTACGCGGTGCCCGACCCCACGCCGATCGTCACCGCACCGGCCACGCTGGTGGCGGGCGGCGCCGCGGCCCTGACGTTCGACGCGCCGGCCGGCGGCGAGGTGCGGGTCCGGGTGCGGCACAGCCGCTGGCTCACGGTCGACGGCGGCGCGGCCCTGGCCCGGGACGGCGACTGGACGGTCGCCCGCCTCCCCGGGCCGGGCCGCTACACGATCACGTCGTGATCAGGGCTTGCGGGCGACGCCACCGAGGTTGTCCAGCGGCCGGGTCTCGCCGCTGCCGGGGTCGGGCCGCCACGCCGTGACGTCCGTCAAGCCGGGCTCGACGAACTCCAAGCCGTCGAAGTAGCTGGCGATCTCCTCCGGCGTGCGCATCGCGTACGGCGGGTTGGCCGACTCGTTCCAGATCTTCATGACCTCGTTGAGCTCGGGGTTGGTGTTGGCACCGTCGCACACCACGAGGTGGCTGCCGGGCGCCAGCGCGCCCATGAGCCGCCGCACCACAGCCTGAGCCTGCTCCACTGTGGGCAGATGGGCCAGGATGCCGGAGAGGATGACCGCGACCGGCTTGCCGAAGTCGAGCGTGCGCCCCGCCTCGCGCAGGATCGTCTCCGGGTCGCGCAGATCGGCGTCGATGTAGTCGGTGGCGCCCTCGGGACCGCTTGTCAGCAGCGCCCGGGCGTGCACGAGCACGAGCGGGTCGTAGTCGACGTAGACGATGCGCGCCTCCGGGGCGACCGACTGCGCCACCTCGTGCGTGTTGTTGGCCGTGGGGAGCCCGGTGCCGATGTCCAGAAACTGCACCACACCGGCCTCACCGGCCAGGTAACGCACCGCCCGGTTGAGGAAGGCGCGGTCGGCACGGGCGATGTCCACAATGATCGGAAACGCCTTCGCGATCTCGTCGCCGAGCGCGCGGTCGACGGCGTAGTTGTCCTTGCCGCCAAGCCAGTAGTTCCACACCCGCGCGGTCTGCGGGACGGTGGTGTCAATCTTGGGCTTTGCCTCTTCGCTGGATTCCTCGGTCACGAGCGATGCCCTTCGGGGGGTGTGCCGCATGTCGGGTTCGGCGCGGGGCCAGGATACATCCGGTCAGTCGAACGCCTCGTCGAGGTCGTGGGCGATGCGATCCAGGATCCGCACGGTGTCGCGCACCGGCGCGGCCTCGACGAACAGCCGGTTTACCGCGTCGAAGTAGTAGTCGACGTCTTCGCGCTTGTCCAGGTAGAGCGCGCCGGCCAACTGTTCGATGTAGACGACGTCGGGCAAGCTGGCCTGCGGAAAGCGCAGGATCGTGAAGGGGCTGCCGGCGGCCGCGTAGCCACCGGCCGCGAGCGGCACCACCTGGAGGCTCACGTTTGGCGCCTTGATGACCATCGCGATCAGCGCCTCGATCTGGTCACGCATCACCCGCCGTCCGCCAACGGGACGGCGCAGCGCCGCCTCGTCGACCACCGCCCACAGCCGCGGCGGATCGGGCCGGGTGAGCACCTGCTGCCGCTCCAGCCGCAGCCGCACCCGCCGCTCGATCTCGTCGAGCTGCGCGGTGCCGTGGCTCAGCCGCATCACCGCCCGCGCGTACTCCTCGGTCTGGAGCAGCCCCGGCACGAACGCGACCTCGTAGGTGCGGATCAGCGACGCGGTCGCCTCCAGGCCGAGGTAGCGCTGGAACCAGTTGGGCGTGACATCGCTGTACGGCTGCCACCAGCTCGGCTCGTTGGCCTCCCGGACCCGGTCGAGCACGGCCGCCCGCTCCGCCTCGTCGTGCACGCCGTAGAGGGTCAGGAGGTCTCTGACGTCGCGCATCTTGAAGCCCACCCGCCCAAGCTCCATCCGGCTGAGCTTCGACTCAGACGCGCGGATCGTCTCGCCAGCCTCCGCGCGGGTCAGCCCCCGCTCCTCCCGCAGCTGCCTGAGCTGGGCACCCACGAGAATCCGCACCGCGGTGGGGCCGTCGATGGGCCGGTCCTGCTCTGCTGATCCAGTCACCCGCACCTCCCGGGGCTGTCCCGAGGCATAGCATGCCACCGGCTTGGCACCAG
The DNA here is from genome assembly GCF_059359075.1 of Phytohabitans sp. LZ39. Taxonomy (NCBI): domain Bacteria; kingdom Bacillati; phylum Actinomycetota; class Actinomycetes; order Micromonosporales; family Micromonosporaceae; genus Phytohabitans; species Phytohabitans sp. LZ39. The sequence continues at coordinate 130,263 of NZ_JCADBM010000020.1, forward strand.
CGCCACCGATCACGCGGTCACCCTCCGTGACGGATTCTCTGAGCTACCGCCCCGTTTTGATCTCCCGCCGGCTGTCCGTCACCGGGCATTGTGGACAAACACCGCGGGCCACGCATCCGCCGGAGGCGGAGGAGTGACCGCGACCAAACGCGGGGTGAGCGCGACCAGCGGCGGACGGGTGAGGCCGCGGGAGCAGCGGCCTGGACCACAACGGACATCGCGGTAGCTCAAATCCGTGAAATGGCACGACGCCAGCAGCGACCTCCAACGCCGGTTGCGCTACGTGGCGAGGACGCGTTCGCAGGCGGCGCGGGACCTTCGGGTCGTGCGCAGGTAGTAGTCGAGGAACTCGCCCGGGTCGGCGGCGTCGAGCAGGCGCACCACACCGGCAAGGTCGACACCGTGGCGGGGCAGCTGGTCGGTCGGGCGGCCGCGGACGAGCGTCAGCGCGTTGCGTACGCGGGCGGCCAGGGTCCAGCCGGCGGCCATCGCCTCGGCGTCGGCTGGGGGGACGAGGCCGGCGGCGCGGGCGGCTACGAGTGCGTCGAGGGTGCGGGTGCAGCGCAGCTCCGGCACCGCCCGCGCGTAGCGCAGCTGCACGAGCTGCACCGCCCACTCCACATCGGCCAGTCCGCCTCGGCCCAGCTTCGCGTGGGTGGCCGGGTCGGCGCCGCGGGGCAGGCGTTCAGTCTCCACGCGTGCTTTGATGCGGCGGATCTCGGTGACCTGCTCGCGCTGGAGGCCGTCTTGCGGATAGCGCACGGTGTCGGCCAGCGCCTCGAACTCGCGTCCCAGCGCCTCGTCGCCGGCCACCCAGCGGGCGCGCAGCAGGGCCTGCGCCTCCCACACCTTCGACCACCTGGCGTAGTACTGGGCGTACGCGGCGAGGCTGCGCACCAGCGGGCCCTGCCGCCCCTCGGGGCGGAGGTCGGCGTCGACGCCGAGCGGCGGGTCCGGTGCGGGGCGGCCGAGCTGGCGGCGCAGCTCCTCGGCGATCGCGTGTGCGGCGGCGCTTGCCGCGTCTTCCGCGACACCCGCCGGTGGGTCGTAGACGAAAAGCACGTCGGCGTCGGAGGGATAGCTCATCTCGTAGCCGCCGAGCCGTCCCATGCCGATGACGGCGAAGCGCAGCCCCGGCATCTCCGGCACGAAGGCGTGCGCGGCCCGCAGCGCGGCGGCCAGTGTCGCATCGGCCACATGGGACAGTGCACTCCCGGCGGACGTGATGTCGAGCGGCTGGGCGGGTGCCAGCGTGCCGGCACGGGCGAGCACGTCGGCGCAGGCGATGCGGAAGAGCTCGCGGCGGCGCAGCGCGCGTACCGCCCCGATCGCCTCCTGCGGATCGGGGTGGCGCTCGGCCGCGGCGCCGAAGCCTTCGCGGAGCACCTCGCTCGGGCGCGGCACGAGCTCCGCGTCGTCGGCCAGCAGGCGCAGCGCCTCGGGGTCGCGGGCGAGCAGGTCGGCCGCGTACCGGGACAGGCCCAGCACCCGGGCCAGCCGCAGTGCCACCGGGCCCTCGTCGCGGAGCAGCCGCAGATACCACGGCGTGCTGCCCAGCTTGTCGGAGACCTGGCGGTAGCTGAGCAGGCCGCGGTCGGGCTCGGGCGCGTCGGCGAACTCCTGGAGCAGCACCGGCAGCAGCGTGCGCTGGATCGCGGCGGTGCGGGACAGGCCGCCGGTCAGTGCCTCGATGTGGCGCAGCGCGGTCGCCGGTTCGAACCCGAGCACCCGCAACCGTTTCGCGGCCGACTCGGGCACCATGCGCAGCCCTTCGGCCGGCACCCGCGCCACCGCCTCCAGTAGCGGGCGGTAGAGCAGCTTCGCGTGCAGGCGGCGTACCTCGGCGGCGTGCGAGACCCAGTCGGCGCGGAACGACTCGACGGCCTGGCGCCCCGGAACGGCCGTGTACCCCAACGCGTGCGCGAGCCAGCGGACCGCGGCCGGGTCGGTGGGGACCGTGTGGGTGCGGCGCAGCGCCTGGAGCTGGAGCCGGTGTTCGACGGCGCGCAGGAAGTGGTATCCGCGCAGCAGCGCCTCGCCGTCGGCGCGGCCGACGTATCCGCCGGCCACCAGCGCGCGCAGCACCGGAATCGTGCCCGGGACGCGCAGCGACTCGTCCACCCGTCCGTGTACGAGCTGGAGCAACTGCACGGCGAACTCGATGTCGCGCAGCCCACCCGGCCCGCGCTTGATCTCGCGGTCGAGCTCGGCGCGCGGCACGCTGTCGATGATTTTGCGGCGCATCGCGCGGACGTCTTCGACCGCCTCCGGGCGTTCGGCGGCGTGCCAGACCAGCGGGGCGAGCTCGTCGATCCACTCCTGGGCCAGCGCCGTGTCGCCCGCCGCCGGGCGGGCCTTGAGCAGCGCCTGGAACTCCCACGTGCGGGCCCACCGCCGGTAGTACGACAGATGGCTGGCGAGCGTTCGCACCAGCGGGCCGCGGCTGCCCTCCGGCCTCAGTGCGGCGTCGACCTGCCAGGCGACCTGGCCGCAGATCGCGATCAGGCGGGCGGCGACCGTCGTGCCCGCGGTCAGGTCGGCGTCGGTCGCCGCCACGAAGATGACGTCCACATCGGACACGTAGTTGAGCTCGTTGCCGCCGCACTTGCCCATCGCCACGACCGCCAGCCGCGGCGGCTCGGTGCCGGCGGGCAGCTCGGACACCGCGATGTCGTACGCCGCCGCGAGCGTCGCGTCGGCCAGGGCCGACAGCGCCGCCATGGTCTGCACCAAGCCGCGCCCGCCGGTCAGGTCGGCCGCCGCGATCCGCAGCAGAGCCAGCCGGTACGCCGTGCGCAGCGCGGGCACGGACGCTGTGCCGAGGTGCAGCCCGCCGTCGCCGTTGGGCGCCACGCCGTCTTCGCCGGTGGTCAGCGCCGCCCAGTGGTCGGGGTTGGCGACGAGGTGGTCGCCGAGCGCCGAAGAGGCACCGAGCACCGCGACGAGGCGGCGGCGCAGGCCGGGGTCCGCCGCCATCGTGCCGAGCAGCGAGCCCTCCTGCCGGCGGTCGGCCTCGACGAGCCGGTGCAGCTGCCGCAGCGCGAGATCCGGGTCGGCCGCGCGGGACAGCGCGGTGAGCAGCTCGCCGGCCGCCTCGTCGTTGGGCTCCTGGGTGGCCTGGTCCCACAGCCCCAGCCCGTCCGGCCCGAGCAGGCCGGCGGCGCGCACGATGTCGGCGTTGAGCCCGAAGCCGTATCGCGCCAGCCGCGCCTGCGCGCTCGTCGGCCTCGCCACTACTGGCCCAGCAGCGGCAGGGGACGGCGGACGTCGCTCAGCTCACCGAGCGCCAGCGCCGCGAAGCGGGCCGCGAACGGCTGCCACACCTCCTCGACGTCGACCATCACGGCGTCGCAGGCGGCGACGATCTCCTCGGGGTCGTAGCCTTCCGGCGCGCTACGCGCCCAGTCCGCGATCATCTCGGTGTCGCACTCGATGTGGAACTGGAGCGCCCAGGCCCGCTCCCCCATCCGGAACGCCTGGTGCGGGTATCGCGTGGACGCGGCCAGCAGCACCGCGCCCGCGGGCAGCTCGGTGATCTCGTCGAGGTGCCACTGGAGCACGTCCGGCGCCAGCGGCACGTACCGGAAGAGCGTGTCGGTCTCCGCGGCGTCGCGCCGGCCGACCAGCGCCGGCCCGATCTCCGGCCCGGCGGCGCTGCGCTCGACGGTGCCGCCGTGCGCGGTCGCCATCAGCTGCGCGCCGAGGCAGATCGCCAGCGTCGGGGTGCCGTGGCGGGTCGCCTTGCGCAGCAGCGCCTCCACGCCGTCGAACCAGTCCGGCCGCGGCGGGTACGCCGACTGCTCGCCGCCCAGCACCACCAGCGCGGCGAACCCCTCCAGGTCGGCGGGAAGCTCCTCCCCCGCGTACGGCCGGAGGACCGAGAGGGCAAGCCCTGCCTCGGTCAGCCACTCCCCCAGCCGCCGCGCGTCGTCGGTCGGGTCATTTTCGATCACCAGCGCCGTCGTCACCCACCGAGGCTATCGCCTTAGGCTCGGGAGGTGACCGCCTTGCTGCCTAGCGCTCTCCGCCCCGGCGACACCGTGATGCTCGTCTCGCCGAGCGGGCCCACCAAGCCCGAGCGCGTGGCCCGCGGCATCGAGCTGCTGACCGGGTGGGGCCTGCGGCCGGTGCTGGGGCCCAACGCGTACGCCCGCCAGGGTTATCTCGCCGGCTCCGACACGCTGCGCGCCGCCGACCTCAACGCGGCCTTCGCCGACCCCGAGGTGCGCGGCGTGCTGTGCACCCGCGGCGGATACGGCGCCCAGCGGATCGTCGACGCGATCGACATGGACGCGGTGCGACGCGACCCGAAGGTGGTGGCCGGCTTCTCCGACATCACCGCGCTTCAGCTCGCCCTGTGGCGCGCCATCCGACTGGCCACAGTGCACGGTCCCGGCGCGGCGTGGCTCGACGAGCGCACCCCGCCGGTGTCGGCCGAGTCGCTGCGGGCCGCGCTGATGGGCACCGACCCGGTCGTGGTCAAGCGGGTCGAGACCGAGGAGACGGCACCCGTCGCGGTGCCCGGCACGGCCACCGGCCCGCTCATCGGCGGCAACCTCAGCCTGATCGTGTCCTCCGTGGGCACTCCCGACTTCCCCGATCTGCGCGGCGCGATCCTGCTCGTCGAAGACGTGGGCGAGGCTCCGTACAAAGTGGACCGGATGCTCACGCACCTGCGGCGCGCAGGCGCGTTCGACGGGGTCGCGGGGGTGGCGGTCGGGCAGTTCACCGACTGCGCCGACGGCTGGACCGTGCCGGTGACCGAGGTGTTGACCGACCGCCTCGGTGACCTGGGCGTGCCGGTGCTCGGCGGCCTGCCGATCGGCCACGGCACCGGGCAGCTCACGGTGCCGGTCGGCACGCCCGCCACGCTCGACGCGGACGCGGGTGTCCTGACCGTCGCGCCGGGTGTGACGTGACAGTCATTTTCTCCGTGGCCGGTCGAGCCCTCTCCGGAGCAGGGTGAGAAGTGGGTGGGAGACCCCCACCGTTCTCCTCAGGGAGGTGGGTCGCGATGACTGCGACCGCGATCGAGCAACACCCCGACATCGCCGCTCTCCGGGCCCGGTACGACCGGGTGGCGGAGACCCCGACCGCACAGCTGGTCGAGGGCCTGACCCTACTCACCGGCTTGTACCTGGCGATGTCGCCGTGGGTCGTCGGCTTCACCGACCACGGCAGCCTGGCCGCGAGCAACCTCTTCTCCGGGGTCGCGATCGCGCTGCTGGCTCTCGGCTTCGCGTCCGCGTACGGCCGCACGCACGGCATCGCCTGGGTCGCGCCGGTGATCGGCGTCTGGACGATCGTGGCGCCCTGGCTGGTCAGCGGCCCGACGGCGGACAGCTCCGCGGTCACCAGCACGGTGATCACGGGCGCGCTGGCGGTGCTCTTCGGCCTCGGCATGCTCACGATGGGCATGCGGCGCCGGATGTAAAGGCAGGGCCGGTCAGTGGCCGGCGACGATCAGATCGGCAGCGGTGAGCCGGCGCGGGGGCGCCGGCTCACCCGTCGCCACCAGAGACTCGATGCGGTCCGTGCGGAAGGCACGGACCGCATCACGCATCCGGCACCAAGCCACCAGGTACCAATAGTCGTGGTCGGCGATGTAACCCAGCGGCTCGATGCTCCGCGTGGTGGCCGTGCCGTGCCGGTCGGCGTAGTCGATCCGCAGCACGGTGCGCTCGTGCAGCGCGTCCGCGACCACCCGCGGCACCACCGGGGTCGTGTCGCGGGACGCCCGGTCGGCCAGCTCGCGGGCGGTCACCAGGTCGGCGTCGGGCATCACGCGCACCAACTTGCGCAGCGCCGAGGCCGCGTCGGCGTGCAGCGGGGTGCCGGCCAGGCCGTAGAGCGCCATCGCGATCGCGACCGACTCCGTCGGCGTGACCTCCAGCCTCATCCCATCGACGCTACGGCCGGCACCCGTGATCGAACAAGTGTTCTAGTCGATTCCTGTGCGCGGGCTGGTGACGCAGCGCGCGAAACAACGCTTTCCGCGCAAGGCAGACCCGGATTTTCAGCGCCGCGACAGGTTGCGCAGGGTGACAGCCCAGGTCACGCCTCCAGCCTCGGGCGGGTACCCCCTTCCGAGCGAATTTGGAGGTTTCATGAGTAGGCGTATCTCGAAGCGGGCGGCCCTTGGCGGGCTGGCCGTCGCGGGCGTGCTGTCGGTGGGCATCGCCGCGCCGATCGCCGCGTACGCCGCCGACCGCGACGGCCGGCCGCCGTCCGGCTCCTACTACGGCCAGGGTTACGGCCCCGGCCGCCCCGGCGACGGCAAGGACCGCGCCGCGCGGGACGCCGAGTTCGCGGCGGCGCTCGCCAAGGAGCTGGGCATCCCGGAAGACCAGGTGGCGGACGCGCTGAGCAAGGTGCGCGAGCAGCTGCGTCCCGCGGGCAAGCCCGGCGAGGGCCGCGGTCACGGCCCCCGCGGCGGCCAGCCACCGTCGCCGGAAAGCCCGGCACCGACCCCGACCAAGTAACCGAAGCCGGATACCCAGGCGACGTCCGGCACCACCGTGCGTCGCCTGGCCGCTTCCGGGTCACGGTGGCCTCACCCGTCCGCCGCTGGTCACGCTTACCCCGGCGGCCCCTACGACCCGGCTGGGTGGGTGCGCGCGGGATGCGTTTGCTCTGCTTCCCTATAGTGGCCACCCCCGGGTGGACCCGCCGCCGGCAGGCAAGGCCGCCGGTCGCGGCGGTGGTGGGCGTTGCCCCGACATCGCCCGTCGCCAGCCCGGGCGAGGGCAATGTCCGGCAACTTCCCCACCGCACCACGCCTCGACGTGTGAACGCACTGACGCGCTCAGCTCGACAGCTTCCCCGACAGACCAGCCCGCGGCCCGCCGCGGGAGCAACGGTCTGGACCACGACGGACATCGCGGTAGCTCAAATCTCTGTCCAAATAAGGGATTCGGTGGTCGAAGCCACCCCGACTCCGAAAGGTCTCTAGAGGGCGCCCAGGTAGCGCTGGCGCTCGTACGGGGTGACCTCGCGGCGGTACTGCTCCCACTCGGCGCGCTTGTTGCGCAGGAAGAAGTCGAAGACGTGCTCGCCGAGCACCTCCGCGACAAGCTCGGAGCCGGACATCACGTCGATCGCCTCGGAGAGGTTTTCCGGCAGCGCCTCGTAGCCCATGGCCTTGCGCTCGGCGTTGGAGAGCGACCACACGTCGTCTTCGGCGCCGGGCGGGAGCTCGTAGCCCTCCTCGATGCCCTTGAGACCGGCGCCGAGCATGACCGCGAACGCCAGGTAGGGGTTGGCCGCCGAGTCGAGTGAGCGGACCTCGACGCGGGCCGAGTTGGGCTTGCCGTACGCGGGGACGCGGACCAGTGCGGAGCGGTTGAGGTGGCCCCAGCACACGTACGCCGGGGACTCGGTGATCCGGTCGGGCAACGCCTGCGGGAAGAGCCGCTTGTACGAGTTGACCCACTGGTTGGTGACCGCCGTGTACTCCCGGGCGTGCACCAGCAGGCCGGCGATGAACGCCTTGGCGACCTTGGAGAGCTTCATCGGGTCGCTCGCGTCGTGGAACGCGTTGCGCTCGCCCTCGAAGAGTGACAGGTGGGTGTGCATGCCGCTGCCCGGCTGGTCGGTGAACGGCTTCGGCATGAACGTGGCCCGCACGCCGTGCGACAGCGCGACCTCCTTGACCACGTGCCGGAACGTCATGATGTTGTCGGCGGTGGTCAGCGCGTCGGCGTAGCGCAGGTCGATCTCCTGCTGGCCGGGCGCGACCTCGTGGTGGCTGAACTCCACCGAGATGCCGATCCGCTCCAGCGCGAGCACGGCCTGGCGGCGGAAGTCGCGGGCGATCGCGTGGGTGGTGTGGTCGAAGTAACCGCCCGCGTCGACCGGGATCGGCACCGAGCCGTCGGCCGGGCCGTTTTCCAGCAGGAAGAACTCGATCTCGGGGTGGGTGTAGAAGGTGAAGCCCTTTTCCGCCGCCTTGGACAGCGCGCGGCGCAGCACGTGGCGCGGGTCGGCCCAGGAGCCGCTGCCGTCGGGGAGCAGGATGTCACAGAACATCCGGGCGCTCTCGCCGCTCACGCCGCCCTCGAACGGGAAGACCTGGAACGTCGTCGGGTCGGGCATGGCGATCATGTCGGACTCGAAGACGCGGGCGAAGCCCTCGATCGCCGAGCCGTCGAAGCCGATGCCCTCGTCGAACGCCGCCTCCAGCTCGGCTGGCGCCACCGAGACGCTCTTGAGCGTGCCGAGCACGTCGGTGAACCACAACCGGACGAACCTGATGTCGCGCTCCTCGAGGGTGCGGAGCACGAACTCCTGCTGACGGTCCACTTCAACCCCTAGTGACGCTCTAGCTGCGCTTTGCTGGCGGATCAGTCTCCCGCTGCGCCGTTACACCGACGTTACGTGAAGAGACCGCTGGCCGCCGTACCGGGTCCCGGCGCAACCTGTCCGGTTCGTGGCCGTTGATACCAAAAGTACGGGAGGGGACAAGCGCCATGCCACGATTCCGCATGATCGCCGGCGGGGTCGCGCTCGGTACCGCGCTGGCCGGGGTGATCGCGCTGGCCGGCGTCATCCACGTGCGGGTGAACCACGGCGACCGCGACGCCGCGCCGAGCCCGTCCGCGCTGGCCGGGCCGCTCACCGCCACACAGCCCGAGCTGGCCGACGCGCTGCTGGGCGACCGCGACCTGCCCGACGGGTACCGGTCCGCGCCAGCCACCCGGCCCGCGCCGGTCGAGGACACCGGCCGTACCGAGCGGTGCCGAGCGCTTTTCGAGCGTCCCTGGGACGTGGCCGGGGCCGGCGCGCGGGACCGGGCGGTCGGCGACTACGCCGGGCGGCAGCGGGCCGCGCTGCTCCGCCAGGCGCTCGCGCTCTTCGAGCCGGGCGGCGCGGCCCGCGCGATGGGCGAGCTGCGCCGGGCGTCCGGCTCGTGTCCCGAGTTCGACGCCCGGTTGGAGGACGGGACCGCCGTCCGGGTCCAGCTCCGCGAGATGGCTCTGCGGCGGGTGGGCGACGAGGCCTACGCAATACGTTTCACCGCCCGTCCCCTGGAGGCCGGCGCTCCCCGGTACGGGTACCTGGCCGTCGGACGGCTCGGGCCGGTGCTGTCCGTGCTGCGCCACGTGGGTCCGACCGCCTCCGAACCGGCGCACGTGGCCGGGGTGCTGGGCCGGGCGCTGCGGCGGGCGGAACCCCTCGTGCGGCCTCTCACAGGGCATGAACGGCCCGGACTTGGGAAGATGAAGCCATGCCGACTCTGCGCCTCGCCCTCGCCCAGGTAAACCCGACCGTCGGCGACCTGTCCGGCAACGCCGCCATCGTGCGCGAGTGGAGCCGGGCCGCGGCCGACTCCGGCGCCCAGCTCGTCGCGTTCCCGGAGATGATGCTGACCGGATACCCGGTGGAAGACCTGGTCTTCCGCGAGTCGTTCGTGGCCGCCTCGGTCGCCGCGCTGGAGCGGCTCGCCGCCGACCTGGCCGCCGACGGCCTCGGCGACCTGCCGGTCGTGGTCGGCTACCTCGACGCGGACGGCGCGGCCCGGATCAGCGCCGAGGCCGAGCCCGACCGCGGCCCGCGTGACGCGCTCGCGCTGCTGCACGGCGGCCGGGTCGCCGCCAAGTACTACAAGCACCACCTGCCCAACTACGGCGTGTTCGACGAAGACCGCTACTTCGTGGCCGGCGACTTCCTGACGGTGGTGCGCGTGGCCGGCGTCGACGTCGCGCTCACCGTCTGCGAAGACATCTGGCAGGCCGGAGGTCCGTTCGCGGTCGCCCGCGCGGCGCGGGTGGGCCTGGTGGTCAACATCAACGGCTCGCCGTACGAGCTGGACAAGGACGACGTACGGCTCCCGCTCGTCGCCCGGCGCGCCCAGGAGGCCGGCGCCGCCGTGGCGTACGTCAACATGGTCGGCGGCCAGGACGAGCTGGTCTTCGACGGCGACTCGATGGTGGTGGCCGCCGACGGCACGCTGCTGGCCCGCTCGCCACAGTTCGGCGAGCACCTGCTGATCCACGACCTCGACGTGCCGGCGGCGGACCCCGAGGCACCGGAGGGCGACCTAGGCGAGATGAGCGTGCGGCGGCTGGTGATCGACCCGGTGCCGGCCGCACCTTCGACCCCGGTCGAGGGTGGTGTCGCCGAGCGGGTCACCGACGAGGCCGAGGTGTGGCAGGCGCTGGTGCTCGGCCTGCGCGACTACGTCCGCAAAAACGGCTTCCGCTCGGTCGTGCTCGGCCTCTCCGGCGGCATCGACTCCTCGGTGGTGGCGGCGATCGCGGTCGACGCGCTCGGCCCCGACCGGGTGGTCGGCGTCTCGATGCCCAGCCAGCACTCGTCCGAGCACTCCCGCGACGACGCGGCCGACCTCGCCAAGCGCACCGGCCTCGACTACCGGATCGAGCCGATCCAGCCGATGGTCGACGCCTTCCTGGCCAACATGTCGCTCTCCGGCCTCGCGGTGGAAAACCTGCAAGCACGCGTGCGCGGGGTGATCCTCATGGCACTGTCCAACCAGGAGGGCCACCTTGTGCTCACCACGGGCAACAAGAGCGAGCTGGCGGTCGGATACTCCACTTTGTACGGTGACTCGGTCGGCGGCTTCAACCCGCTCAAAGACGTGCCGAAGACGATGGTGTGGACGCTCGCGAGGTGGCGCGACGCCGAGGCCGAGCGGCGCGGCGCCGAGCCGCCCATCCCGGAAAACGCGATCAGCAAGCCGCCGAGCGCCGAGCTGCGCCCGGGTCAGCTCGACACCGACTCGCTGCCCGACTACCACGAGCTCGACGCGATCCTGGCCGGCTACGTCGACGGCGACAAGGGCCGCGACGACCTGATCGCCGAGGGCCACGACCCGGCGGTGATCGACAAGGTGCTGCGCATGGTCGACGTGGCCGAGTACAAGCGCCGCCAGTCCGCGCCGGGCACGAAGATCTCGATAAAGGCCTTCGGCCGCGACCGCCGGCTCCCCATCACGAACAGGTGGCGCGAGCCTTTCGACCGGTAGCATGGGCAGATCGAGGGAGGTTGAGCCATGACCGCAGTGCACCCCGGCCGGCGGTTGCGGGTTGAGTTGCCGCCACGCCCACTCACCCTTGACGATGTGGCGGAATTGGCGGCCGCCGATGAGTATGGACACCGTTACGAGCTCGTTGACGGTAGCCTCATCGTCGTGCCTCCGGCGGATTTCGACCACGCGGAGACCATCACTCGCCTGACGGTTTGGTTTGTTGCCAACGGATATGGCACACACCAGGTGCTGTCCTCACCCGGCGTCCGGATCACGGAGCGGAACTCTGGCCGCGTTCCAGACTTGATCATCCTGCGGCGGCGCAGAGACGGGCGCACGGTTTGGGCCGACCCCGCCGATGTCGCCGTGGTGATCGAGGTTGTTTCGCCCGGATCCGAGCGCGTTGACCGCGAGACCAAGCCAGGTGAGTACGCCCGGGCCGGGGTCCAGGAATACTGGCGGATCGAGCGCGGCGACAACGAGACCACCGTGCACCAGTACCGGCTGGGTCAGGGCGAGCGCGGCGAGCCGGCCTACGTCAGCCACGCCGCTGTCCTGCTCGACGACCTCCTCGCCGGAGCGCCGCCCGCCCTCGCGTAACGCGTGTGAAATCTTCCACTAACACCTGACGTGTCCGGTAGGGGCGGTGGGAGGCTTGCTCCAGTGACCCGGGGACCGCGTGCGCGGCCTCGAGGCGAGAGGAGACGACGATGTCCGAGCCGACCCTGTACGGCGGCCCAGCCACCCGGCGTGTGCGTACGCGCGACCTGATCGCGGCAAAGCAGCGCGGCGAGCGGTGGCCGATGCTCACCTCGTACGACCAGTACACGGCGGCCATCTTCGACGAGGCCGGCATCCCGGTGCTCCTCGTCGGCGACTCCGCGGCCAACAACGTGTTCGGCTACGAGACCACCGTCCCGGTCACGGTCGACGACCTGCTCCCGCTCGTACGCGCCGTGGTGCGCGCCACAAAGCGCACGCTGGTCGTGGCCGACCTGCCCTTCGGCTCGTACGAGGAGGGCCCGACGCAGGCGCTGCGCACCGCCGTCCGGTTCATGAAGGAGGGCGGCGCCCACGCGGTCAAGCTGGAGGGCGGCCGCCGCGTGGCCGAGCAGATCGCCGCGATCACCAACGCCGGCATCCCCGTGATGGCGCACGTGGGCTTCACCCCGCAGAGCGAGCACGCCATCGGCGGCTACCGCGTGCAGGGCCGCGGCGACGCCGCAGAAGACGTGGTGGCCGACGCCCACGCGGTGGCGGAGGCGGGCGCGTTCGCGGTGGTGCTGGAGATGGTGACCAGCGAGGTCGCCAAGCGCATCACCCACGACCTCCCCATCCCGACGGTGGGCATCGGCGCCGGCCCGGACACCGACGCCCAGGTGCTCGTCTGGCAGGACATGGCCGGCCTCCGCACCGGCAAGGCCCCCCGCTTCGTCAAGCGCTACGCCGACCTGGCCGGCGCGCTGACCGACGCCACCAAGCGCTTCGCCGACGAGGTGCGCGGCGGCGAGTTCCCCGGCCCGGAGCACGCCTTCCACTAGAGCTTCCAGGTTTCCCGACGACGTCGCTCTAGTCGGCTACGACCACGGCCAAAACCCTCAATTCAAAACCGAGATTTGGGCTACCGCGACGTCCGCGGTGGTCCAGACCGCTGCGCGGAGTCCCCGGGGAAACGTGGAGCGCAGCGGAGCGTTTTCTTGGGGTGCATTTCCCGCGGCCTCACCCGTCCGCAGTTGGTCCCGCTCACCCCAAGGCGGCCTTGCCCGGCCGCGCGGGCCCGGCCAGGACGGGTGTGCGCGCGCATCCCCTTTGCTCTGCTTCCCCATAGTGGGCACCCACACCCAGCGGCGATCGACCCGTCGACCGCCTCCTATAGGGAAGCAGAGCAAAGGCCCCCGGAGCACCTCACCCACCCCCGGGCCACCGGCCCGGGGATCGCTGTCGAACCCCGCACGCACAGGCCGGCAGCAAGGGGTGAGCGCGACCAACGGCGGACGGGTGAGGCCGCGGGAGCAACGGCCTGGACCACGACGGACGTCGCGGTAGCTCAAATCTTGAAAATGACCGTAACCCTGAAAGATCTCTAGACGCGCAGCTGGGACTCCAGGACGGCCCGCGCCTCGACGAGGGACGGGCCGTACCACGTCAGGTGGCGGCCGGAGACGAGCACGCACGGCACCCCGGGGAACGCTTCCGGGCCGTCGTCGGTCGTGAAGGCGTACGGCTCGTCGGGGAGCACGACGACCTCCGGGTCGCGGGCGAGGATCTCGGCCAGCGGCGGGCGGGGATAGCGGTCGGGCGCGTCGTCGTAGAGGTTGTGCACGCCCAGGCGGCGCAGCACGTCGCCGGCGAAGGTGTCGCGGCCCAGCACCACCCACGGGCGGCGCCAGACGGGCACCACGGCGCGCCTCGGGGGTGCGGGGGCGGGCCGTGCCCACGCGGCCCGCGTCTCGCCCAGCCACGGCGGATCGGGCGCGCCGAGAGCGGCGAGCAGCCGCGCGAGCGAAGCCAGCGCCTCGTCCAGCGTGCGCGGGTAGGTCACCCACACCGCCACGCCCGCGGCCCGCAGCGCCTCGACGTCTTCGCGGCGGTTCTCCTCCGCGTTCGCCACGACCAGATCGGGTGCCAGCGCCAGGACGCGGTCCACCGACGGGTACTTGGAGCCGCCCACCCGCGGCACGTCGAGGCCCGGCGGGTGGGTGCAGTAGTCGGTGGCGCCGGCGAGCAGGTCGGGGGTGCTCAGCGCGATCGCCTCGGTCAGCGACGGCACCAGCGAGACGACGCGGCGCGGCGGGCGCTCCACGGGTACCGCCGCGCCGAGGTCGTCGTTCACCCCGAGAAGGTGAAGAGGACGCGCCGCTGCCCCGGGTCGGCGGTGACGAGGCGGGCGCGGATGCGTTCGCCGAGCGGGAGGGCGCCTTCGCAGCGGGCGCGTACCGGCGGCTCGTCGAGCGCGATCATCCCGCCGGGCACGCGCTTGGGGCGGTCGTCGAGGTCGAGCACCGCCGCGTCGAACTCCTCGCCCACGCGGCCGGCGAGCAGCATCGCCTCGGTGAGGTCGACCGCCGCGCGCTCGGCGGCCGAAGCGACGCGGTCGGTGTCGGCCATCACCTCGGGCAGCTTGGGCAGTGCGGCGCCGGCCCAGTCGGGCACCGGCATGCCGGCGAAGAGGGCCAGGCACACCTCGGTGACGTACCGGTCGGCCAGCCGCCGCAGTGGCGCGGTCACGTGCGCGTACGGCGCCGCCACCGCGCCGTGGCCCGGGTCGTCCGGCACCTTGCCGTCGAACGCCGTGTAGCCGGCGCCGCGCATCAGCTCGGCCGCGTGGTCGAGGAACGCCGCGGCGCGCGGCTGTGCCGGGTCGACGCCGGCCACCACGCGTCCGACCGGCGCGCCGTCGGGCCACTCCACGCCGAGCGGCGCGGCCGCCGCGCGGAGCTTGGCGATCGCCTGCTCGCGGGGTGCGGGCATGGTGCGCAGCAGGCCGATGCCGCCGTCGAGCATGACGCGCGCGGCGGCCATGCCGGTCAGCAACGAGATCTGCGCGTTGAACTCCTCGACCGGGTACGGGGCGCGGAGCACGAGCCGCCACCCGGTGCCGTCCGGTTCGATGTCCTGCTCGGGCAGCGGCAGGCTGATCGCGCCGCGCGCGAAGCCGCGCTCGACGAGCAGGGTGCCGAGCTGGGGCAGCGCCGCGATCGGCTCGGGCAGCCGCCCCGCGTCGGCGTCCGCCTGTACACCGGCGTAGTCGAGCTTCGCGCGGCTGCGTACCCGTGCGCGTTCGAGGTGTACCGACTGGGTTTCGCCCGAGGAGTCGAGGTCGATCGTCCACACGACCGCGGCCCGCTCCTGATCGGGCAGAAGGCTCACCGCGCCCTCGCTCAACGCGACGGGATGCAGCGGCACCTTGCTGTCGGGAAGGTAGACGGTCTGGCCGCGGCGCCAGGTCTCTGCCTCGAGTTCGCCGCCGGGGCGTACGTACGCGGCCACGTCGGCGATCGCGTAGTGCACCCGGTAGCCGCCGTCGCGGCGCCCGATCCACATGGCCTGGTCGAGGTCGCGCGAGGTGGGCGGGTCGATCGTGACGAACGGGATGTCTGTGCGGTCGGCGGCCGGAAGTGCGGTGCGGAAAGCCGCCTCGTCCGCTTCGCGCTGCGCCGCGGGCGGGAACGCCTCAGGGAGTTCCAGCTCGCGGCGCAGCTCGCCGAAGTCGATGCGGGGTGCGACAACGCGTCGAATAACCACGCGGTCATTCTTACTCAGCGCGCCGCACCCCGTTGTACTAGCGGGTGGTGCGAGTGGTCGTCTTGCGGGCGGTGGCCTTGCGCGCCGGCGCCTTCTTGGCCGCCGTGGTGGTGCGCTTGGCCGCGGTGCTCTTCGCCGCCGTCTTCTTGGCGACCGCCTTCTTGGCCGGAGTGGCCTTGGTCGTCGTCTTCTTCGCGGCGGTCTTGCGCGCGGTGGTGGTCTTCGCGGCGGCGGTCTTCCGCGCCGTCGTCGACTTGGCGGCCGCGGTCTTCTTGGCCGTGGTCGTCTTCTTGGCAGCCGTGGTGGTCTTCTTCGCGGCCGCCTTACGCGCGGTGGTGCTCTTGGTCGCGGTGGCCTTCTTCGCGGGGGCCTTCTTTGCCGCTGTTCTCGTCGCCGGCGCGGTCTTCTTGGCCGCGGTTTTCTTGGCGGTCGTCGTCTTCTTGGCGGTGGCCGTCTTACGAGCGGTCGTCGACTTCGTCGCCGAAGCCTTCTTCGCCGCGGTGGTGGTCTTCTTGGCGGGGGCCTTCTTCGCCGTCGCCTTGCTCGTGACGGTCTTCCGTGCGGCCGTGGTCGCCGGCACCGCTGCCTTGACCTCGTCCACCGCCGGCTGTGCCTCAGGCTTCGCCGTGCTGTTCTTGGCAGCCGCGCGTTTCGCGGCCGGGGTGCTGGTGGCCTTCTTCGCTACGGCCATCTCTGTCTCCTCCTTGCGAATGTGTCCCGCGCTAAGCCGACGGCCGCGCGTGCGGAACCGTGTCGATTACTTGTCCTCCCCGGACCAGTGGGCGTCTTCCTCATCCCACTTGTCATTGCGCTCACGCACCTGCTCGAGCGCACGCTCCGCTTCCTGTGCGGATCCGTACGGACCGAGCGTGTACTTGGCCGGGCACGAGTTGGAGTCGTCCTCGACGCGGTGGTGGCGCACACACCAGTAGTACCGTGCGCCACTTCCGCCGTTAGTCATGAGATCACTGTGCACCGCAAACCGAACAAGCGCCACCTTTTCCGCAGAAAAATCGGACGCGTCTCCACAATAGACCAGCCCGGTAGACAACGGTAGGCGGCTCGCCGCGTGACGCGATTCGAAGAGAAAGCCTTATTCGATAAGGGATTTATCCGCGTAAGCGCAAGGACCCGCACACGGCCGCGCCCGTGACCGCGTCCCAAAAAAAATTCTTGCGCCATGACACCCGCGTGGCGTACGTCAGCCTCCACTGTGGCCCTCCACGCGAGTGGAAGAGGTGCGACGGACGAGTCGGCCTGTACGCCGGATTCTGTCCCGGCGGCATGTGCCGCCGGTGGCGGCCATCCATCTCGGCCTACCGTTGCCGGCAGGCTCCAGCGGCCTACCCGCAGGCATCGGACGGGCCGCCCTCAAACGCCTGCGCGAGCCGCCGCCTCGCGGTGGCGACTCTTCTTGGCCTTGCTCCGGGTGGGGTTTACCGAGCCGCTCCGGTCACCCGGAGCGCTGGTGGGCTCTTACCCCACCGTTTCACCCTTACCGCGCCGAAGCGCGGCGGTCTGTTTTCTGTGGCACTGTCCCGCGGGTCACCCCGGGTTGCCGTTAACAACCACCCTGCCCTGTGGAGTCCGGACGTTCCTCGGCAACCACGCGCTCCTAGGAGCACGAAGCTGACGCGACCGCCCGGCCGACTCGTCCGTCGCGTCCTCAATCGTACTAGCCTCGGCGGCGATGGATCTTCCAGGAATGGCGCTGCTCGCCGCCGCCGGTTTGGGCGCGGGCACGGTGAACGCGATCGCGGGCGGCGGCTCGCTCATCACGTTTCCCGCGCTCATCGCGGCGGGGCTCGCGCCCGTGCCGGCGAACGTGACGAACTCCGTCGCGGTCAGTCCCGGCTACGTCGGAAGCGTGGTGGGCAGCCGCGCCGACCTACCGCGCGAACGCCTGCGCGCGCTCGTGCCGCTCGCCGTGCTGGGCGGCTTCGCCGGGTGTGTGCTGCTGCTCGCCACGCCGCAGCGCGCGTTCGAGGTCGTGGTGCCGTTCCTCGTCCTCGCGGCCGCGGCCGTGCTCGCCTTCCAGGACCGGCTACGGCGGCTGGTCGGCCACCCGAAGAGCATGGCTCCGCGCCGCCACGCGATCGCGCTGTACGGGCTCGTGGCGGTCGGCGGGGTGTACGGCGGCTACTTCGGCGCCGCGCTCGGCGTGATGCTCGTCGCCGGGCTGGCGTTGCTCCTCGACGAGCGGCTCGCCCGGATCAACGCGCTCAAGAACCTGCTCTCCGCGGTCATCGGCGCCGCCACGGTCGTCGCGTACGCGGTCTTCGGCCCCGTCGACTGGGTGGGCGTCGCGGTCATCGCGCCGGCGACTCTGCTGGGCGGGTACGCCGGCGCGCGGCTCGCCCGCCGAATGCCGGGCGCCGTGCTGAAGGGGGTCGTCGTGACCGCCGGCACCGTGGTGGGACTGGCGCTACTCGTACGTGCGTTCAGTTAGCCGGCGAGGTGCGCGGTCTCGTTGACCATCCGCACCGCCACACCGCCGTCCCCCCACATGTCCACGATGGACAGGCCGGCCGGGTCGAGGTAGAGCCGGTGGAGGAAGGCGTCGCCGGCGGCGAGCGCGTCGCGCAGCAGGATCTTCAGCGGCGACACGTGCGAGACGACGACGACCGTGCTCTCCGGGTAGCCCTTGTGGAGGGTCGCCACGACGCGGCGCACGCGCGTGGCCACGGCGCGGAACGACTCGCCGCCCGGCGGTGCCTCCTCAGTGGACCCCAGCCAGGCGTCCATCTCGTCCGGCCACTGTGCACGGACCTCCGTGAAGGTCTTACCCTCCCACGCGCCGAAGTCGCACTCGACGAGGTCGGGCTCGACCTCGACCGGTACGCCGCGGCCGAGCGTCTCGGCGATGATCTCCGCCGTGCGCGTGCACCGCACCAGCGGCGAGCTGACGACGGCGGCGACCGAGGGCGCGAGCGCCTTCACGCGCGCGCCGGTCGCGCGGGCCTGGGCCAGCCCGGCGTCGGAGAGCGGCACGTCGCCGCGGCCGGAGTAGCGGCGCTGCGCGGTGAGCGCGGTCGCGCCGTGGCGGACGAGGAGCAGGCGTGTGGGCGTCGCGGCGGGCGGCTCCCACGACGGGCGGACGCTACCGGCGGCGGGTTGCTCTTTTCCCTTCGCCGCACCGCCGCCCGGGGCGTCACGCGTGATCCCGGCCGCCTCGTCCATCGCCTTGTTGGCGAGCGCGTCGGCGTGCTTGTTACGCTCGCGCGGCACCCACACGAACGTGACGAGCTCGAACCGGCGCACGAGCGTGGCCGCCTGGGCGGCGAGCGGGCGCAGGCCCGGGTTTTTGATCTGCCAGCGGCCGGACATCTGCTCCACGACGAGCTTGGAGTCCATCCGCACCTCGACCTCGGACGCGCCGAGCTCGGCCGCGGCGCGCAAGCCGGCGAGGAGCCCGGAGTACTCGGCGACGTTGTTGGTCGCCACGCCGAGCGTGTCGGACCGCTCGGCGAGGACCTCGCCCGAGTTGGCCTCGCGGACGACCGCGCCGTAGCCGGCCGGCCCGGGATTGCCCCGCGCGCCGCCGTCGGCCTCGACGACGACCCTCACAGTGCCTCCTGGTTCGCTCGCTCGTGCGGCACCGAAGGCGACGTCTTCCTCCGCCACCCCGAAACCCCGACTACGTCGGCGGGCCGGCTCCGTCCAGACGCCGCCGCGCCAACTCGCTCGCTCACAGTGCCTCCTGGTTCGCTCGCTCGTGCGGCACCGAAGGCGACGTCTTCCTCCGCCACCCCGAAACCCCGACTACGTCGGCGGGCCGGCTCCGTCCAGACGCCGCCGCGCCAACTCGCTCGCTCACAGTGCCTCCTGGTTCGCTCGCTCGTGCGGCACCGAAGGCGACGTCTTCCTCCGCCACCCCGAAACCCCGACTACGTCGGCGGGACGGCTCCGTCCAGACGCCGCCGCGCCAACTCGCTCGCGCGGGGCCCCCGGGGAAACGTGGAGCGAAGCGGAGCGTTTTCTTGGGGTGCGATTCACAGGCCCGACTCCGCGGTGCGGACCATGATGCGGCGGCACTCCTCGCAGCGCACCACCTCGTCGGGCGGCGCGGCCTTTATCCGGGCGCGCTCGCTGCCGGCAAGCTCCAGCCGGCACCCGCCGCAGCGGCCGCCCTTCAAGAGCGCGGCGCCGAGGCCGCCGGACGACTCCCGGATCTTGTCGTAGAGGGCGATGAGGTCAGCCGGCAGGTCGGCGACGAGGGGCTGCCGCGCGGTGGTGCGAAACTCCTCGTCCTTGACGATCTCGGCCAGCGCCTGGTCGCGCCGCGCCTCGGCCGCCTCGCGCGCCTCCCGGCCGGCCTCCTGCTGGGCGAGCAGCTCGTCGAGCGTCGCCTGTGCGGTCTCCCGCTGCTCCATCAGCTCCAGCTCGGCGTCTTCAAGCTCGCTCTGCCGGCGGGTGAGCGAGACGAGCTCGTGCTGGAGCGCCTCCAGCTCGCGCGCCGGCCCGCGCCCGGTGTCCAGCCGCGCCTGGTCCTTGTCTTTGCGTGAACGCACCTGGTCGACGTCGCGCTCGATGCGCGCGATGTCCCGGTCGAAGTCGTCGACGGCGACCTGGGCCCGCACGCGCTCGTCCTCCAGCGCGGACAGCTGCCGCGCGAGGGTCTCCAGCTCGGCGTGCTCCGGCAGCGTACGGCGCTTGTGGGCCAGCTGGGCCAGCGCGGTGTCGATCGCCTGGAGGTCGAGCAGGCGTCGCTGTGCTTCCGGGTCTGCCTTCACGAGCGGGGCTCCTTCAACGAGTCGTGCACGGTCCACGGGTCGGTGTCGAGATCGGAGACGACCGTCTCCACACCGCAGGCGTCGCGCAGGTGCGCGGCCAGGTCGTCCAGCCACGGGCGCTCGGTCGCCCAGTGCGCGGCGTCGAGCAGCGCCGGGCCACCGCTCGCGATGTGCTCGCTGACCGGGTGGTGGCGCAGGTCGGCGGTGAGGTACGCGTCGACGCCCGCGGCGGTCGCGTCGGCGAGGAACGGGTCACCCGCACCGCCGCACACCGCCACAGTCGAGATCACCCGATCGGGCCGGCCGGCCGCCCGTACCCCCCAAGCTGTTTGGGGAAGGGTGCGGGCCGCGTGGTGGGTGAGCTCGGCGAGGGTCATGGGCGCCGGAAGGCGCCCGATCCGGCCGGTGCCGCGACCGTCGCCGTCCGGGCCGTCGCCGGACGAGGCCGGCTTCAGCGGGCGCAGGTCGGTCAGGCCGAGCCGGGCGGCGAGCGCGTCGGAGACGCCCGGGTTGGCGACGTCGGCGTTGGTGTGCGCGACGAAGAGGGCGATGTCTGCCTTGATGAGCTGGTGGACGATCCGTCCTTTGTACGTCGTCGGCGCCACCGACGACACCCCGCGCAGCAGCAGCGGGTGATGCGCCACGATCAGGTCGGCGCCCACCTCCCGCGCCTGCGCCACCGTCTCCGGCACGCAGTCGACGGCGCACAGCACCCGCCGCACCGGCGCCTCCGGCTCGCCGAGCACCAGGCCCACCCGGTCCCACGACTCCGCCCACGACGGCGGAAATCGCGCGTCGAGGGTGGCCACCAGGTCCGCCACGGTGGGTTCAGTTGTCACGGCGGCGAGGCTACCAGCGCGAGGACGCCCTTCTCACGGTCCTCTCACACACGGTGGCGCAACGTGTCCCCATGACGGAGAACCTCCACCGCGACCGCCGGCAACGACTCGGCGCTCGGCGGCGCGCGGGTGGGCGTCAGCTTCGGCTAGGCCCTGCCTCGACCCGCGAGTGCAGGGCTTCGAGCGCGCGGCTCCACGGAAACGTGTCGCGGTGCTGCTCGCCCGTGCCGGGCGGGTGCAGCGGGAAGAAATCGTCGCCGAACAGCACGGTGATCCCCCACCCGCGCAGCCGCGCCAGGCTTTCCCGGAAGGCGGGGTGCGAACCCATCGCCACGTTGGTGTACGGCATGACGACGATCGGCAGCCCCTTGCCCTGCCCCTCGACGACGAGCCCGAGGGCGAGCGTGTCGGCGATGCCACAGGCCCATTTGTTGACCGTGTTGACGGTGGCCGGCGCGACGATGATCGCGTCCGGGGCCGGCAGCACGTCGGGGTCGCCGGGGTTTTTGTAGAGCGTGCGGACCGGGTGGCCGGTCTGGAGGGCGAGCGCGGGCACGTCGACGAACTTGCGGCCATCCGGCGTGACGACCACACACACGTCCCAGCCCTCGCGCTGGGCCTCCGTCACTAGCCGGCCCACGTCGCGGGCGACCGGCGACCCGCACGAGATGACGTAGAGCACGCCCCGGTCGCTCACCCGCTCATACTCCCACCCCCATGTGCTCGGCGAGCTCCGCCACCGGGGTCGGCGGTGCCCCCTTGGTGCGGCGCAGCACGTCCGAGAGCACCTCGTGTGCGATCGGCCGGCAGCGGATCTCCGAGGGGGCGAGGCGGTCGCCCTCCAGCAGCATCTCGCTGGCCCGCTCGACGTCGCCGATCTGGGTGTACCCCCGGGCGATGTCGATGAAGTGGTGCGCGCGCCGCTCCGGCAGCAGGGCGGCGAACGCGTCTCCGTCGATCTGCTCGTGGGTGTCGACCGCGACGCGCCCCTCGCCCAGCTCGACCGCTGCGGCGGCGCGGTGCAGCTGGACGTTGGTGGGCCCGAACGAGGTCCACAGGTGGTTTTGGTCGCTGCCCAGCTCGAGGGCGGCTTCCTCGGCGGCGGCGAAGAGATCCCGGACGGTCGCGCTGTCGCCGATCCGGGCGGCCGCCATCGCGCCGTTGAGCAGCAGCATGCCGTACACCGAGAGCCGCTCGGGCGTGGCCTCGTTTTCGTCGCCGGGCGCGAGCCGGTTGGCGATGTTGACGTTGACCTCCAGCGCCGGGCGGGCCCGGCCGAGCGCGAGCAGCGCGCTGCCGACCCGGTAGCTGGCGATGCCGGCCAGCAGCTGGTCGCCGGCCCGCTGTGACACGGCGATCGAGCGGTCCGCGGCGAGCCAGCACAGCTCGTGCTCGCCCAGCTTGCGCAGGGTGGACGAGGCGATCTGGTAGATCTGGCCGAGCAGGTGCGCGGCCTCGTTGGACTGCTCACCGTCCGCGTACGCCGTGTCGGCGGCCTGCCCGTCGCGCAGCAGCTTGGGCAGCGCGCGGGCCAGTACGCCGTACTTCGCGTGCTGGTAGGTCAGCCAGGCGTGGCTGACCGCCTTGCGCATCTCCGGCAGCGGCAGTGCCTGCGTGGGGGCGAAGAAGAACGCGCTGATCTGGTCGTAGCGCTCCAGGGCGGCGCGGATCTCCTCCACCTCGACCTGGTCGATGCAGTTGACGCTGTCGATCCGGCGCTCCGGCTCCTTGCCCAGCAGGAGTTGTACGTCGACCTGGAGCACGTCTGCTATCTCGTAGACGACGGAGAACTTGTCGAGGCGGCGGACGCCCCGTTCGACCTTGTCCACCCAGCTCTTCGACTTGCCCAGCCGGTCGGCGAAGACCTGCTGCGACATCTTGCGGCGCCCGCGCCAGTACGCGACGCGGCGCCCGATGGGCAGCTCATCCACGTCGTACCTCCCCCTGCCTCGCCGGCGACCGGGCCGGTTGGGCGGTGCGGTCCGTTTCGTCACTCATTCGGGGCCGATCGCACACTCTGTGCGCTGGCACTTCGGCCCTCGCTCGTAGTTTCTGATGCAAGTTGCAAGCAGCTCTCTGTCAAAGGCAACGACCGCGTGTCGTGCTTGGTGACGGTGCCCGGCGCCTGATATGACGCCAGACCGCTGACGTGGGAGGTTTTCTGACCATGCGGTGGAGTCCTCGACCGCCATTCATACGATCTGTGGTGCTCGACCGCTCCCGGCTGCGCCACTCGGCTCTGCGCTACGCGGAGCACGGCTGGGACGTTACACCCGGCGCGTACCTCGCGGGAGACAGGTTTGACTGTGCCCGCCCCGGCTGCCCGACCGTCGGCTGCCACCCGGCGCTGGAGCGCTGGGAGGAGGCCGCGACCTGCGACACCGCGAAGGTCGCGGACTGGTGGCGGCGGGCGCCACACGCGGTGCTGCTGCCGACCGGACGAGCGTTTGACGTGCTGGAGGTGCCCGCCCATCTCGGCCTCCGGGTGCTCGGCGCGGCCCGGCTGCACGCGAGCGTGCTCGGGCCCGGCCGTGGCCAGGTGCGCGGGCCGGTGGCGGTGACGCCGACCGGGCGCTGGATGTTTCTGGTGCGCCCGGGTGATCCGCTGCGGCCCGAGCTGGACGACAGCCTCGACGTGGTGCGGCACGGTGCCGGCTCGTGGATCCCGGCGCCGCCGACCCGGCTGCCCGAGGGGCTGGTGCGCTGGTCGGTGTCGCCGGAGGAGACCCGCTGGCGCCTGCCCGACTCCTACGCCGTGCAGGGGATGCTGGTCGACGCGGTGGGCGCGGCGTCGCGCGGGGCGCAGCTGCCCCGGCAGACGTCCACGTTGCGCCGCGCGGCATAGCGGCATAGCAGCCAAGGTAACGGCGCCCATCGTGGTGGTCGAGCCCCGGATGGGTGACGGCATACCGGCATCTTTGCCGGTTTCGCGGCGGCCATAGATCCGCCAGATGGCCTATGCGTTGAACAGTTTCATCGGCGCGTAGCGGCGCTGCGGGAAGATCTTCGCCACCTGCGCGTCGGTCAGGCCGAACTGGCCCTGCACCACCGACCCGTACACGTCGAAGAGGTTGTTGAACTCCGGCACGTCGCCGCTGTCCAGCGTGCCCAGACCGTCCCACCGGCCGATCAGCGAGCCGCTCAGCTTGCGGCCGGACAGCAGCATCACGACGCCGCCGTGGCCGTGGTCGCTGCCGGTGCCGCTCTCCGCCACCCGCCGGCCGAACTCGCTCGACACCAGCACGGTCACGTCGGCGGCCGCCGGGCCGAGGTCGGCGAAGAACGCGGCCATCCCCCGGGCCAGGTCGGTCAGCCGCCCGTGCAGGTATCCGCCGTCCTGGGTGCCCTGGTCCTCGTGGGTGTCCCAGCCGCCGTCCGCGATGGCGGCGACGCGCACGTTGGCGCCGCCCTTGATCAGGTGGGCGACCTGGCGGAACGCGAGCCCGATCCCGTCGTACTCGACGCCGTCGGCCGGCCGGTAGGCCATGCCGGGCACGGCGCGCACCGCGCCGAGCGTGGCGGCGACGGCGTCCTGGACGGGGTGGTTGATGTCCTTGTAGAGCGCGCCGATCGCGGCGAGCGTCGGATCCTTGAAGCGCCCGTCGCCGTTGAGCGCCAGACCGTCCACTGTGCTCAGCGACAGCGCGCCGTTGGTGCCCACCAGCGAACGCGGGAGCGTGGCTCCGACACCGACGCCGCGGAAGGCGGTGCCCGGGCCGAGCTGGTCGACGAGGCGGTCGAGCCAGCCCCGCCCGCCCGCCTCGCGGGGCAGGCCACCGAGGTCGCACATGTCGACCGCCTGGAAGTGGCTGCGGGACAGGCGCGGGTCGGAGACGGCCGGGACGAAGCCGAGCAGCCCGTCCTTCAGGGCACCCTCCAGCGGCCGGAACGCGCTGTTGAGCCGGAACGAGCGATCGACCGCCAGCGCGGTGCGCTCGGTCATCAGCAGGTTGGGGCGGGCGTCTTCGAGCACGGACTCGTCGGTCGGCGCGACGACGGCGAGCCCGTCGAGGCCGCCGTGCAGGAAGACGTGTACGAGCGTGCCCTTGGCCGAGGCCGCGTACGCCGCGCGTCCGGGCAGCGCCTGGCTGGTGGCGACCGCCGTGACGGTCGCCGCGGCACCGGTGAGGAACCCGCGCCTGCTGAGTTCGTGGCTTTTCATGGCTACCTCAGCAGGTGTTGGGGAGAAGCGAGGATCACCCGGGCCACGGCCACCGCCGCGCCGTTGAGCGTCGCGTCGACCGCCGCGCCGGGCGCGAGGCCGGCCACGCCGGTGATCGTCCGCAGGGCTTCCGGGGGCAGCGGCTGGTGCACGAGCCGCTGGGCGAGGGCGGCGACATAGGGCAACGCCGTCTTCGGCGGGTTGGCGCCGACGAGCTGCTCCGGCCGCTGGTACGTGAACATCGGGCGGCTGCCCGCGACGGCGTCGGCGGCCTCGTTCCAGAACGCGACCATCGTGCTCGCCGACGACCACGCGACGAAGACGTCCGGGTAGCCGGTCGGGCCGGGCGCGCCGGCCGGGTAGTGGCCCAGCTCCTGGAGGCGCCCCTGGAGCTGCCGCATCCCTTCGGCGAACGGCGTGCGGTCGGGCCCACCGGCCCGGTAGCTGGCCGGCGTCTCCGGTGACACGCCGAGCGTGCGGTACGTCGCCACCACGTACTCCAGCGGCCGGCGCACCTTCTGCCCGACCGCCGCCCAGAACTCCGAGGAGCTGAGCAGCTCCAGCAGCACCGGCTTTACCGCACCGCGGTTGACCGTGTAGCTGCGGGCCAGCCGCTCCACCAGCGCCGGCGGCGGGGTGTCCGAGACGAAGCGGGTGGCCAGCCGCGTCGCGATCCGGCGCGCCGTCGAGGGGTGGTTGGCCAGGTACCGGAAGTACTCCTCGCCGGCCTGCTCGCCGCCCGCGGCCGTGGTGTTCGGGTGGCTGAACCCCATGACCTTCACGGCGCCGACGTAGTGCTTGTCGGCGCGGTACACGTACCGGTCGTCCTTGACCGCGCGGCCGGTCTGGAGCAGCGCGGCCTGCCGCACGTCGCGCTCGGTGTAGCCGCCGTCGACGCCGACCGAGTACCGCTCCAGGTTTTCCCGGGCCAGGTTGTCGGTCACCTCGTCCTTTGTGGACTCCGACTGGTTGAGGTAGGTCAGCAGGGCCGGGTGGCGGTTGGCGGCGACCAGCATGTCCGGGTAGTTGTCCAGCGCGTACCGCCGGATCACGTCACGGTCGAACGACGACCGCAGCACCGGCGAACCCTCGTGGAACGCGGGCACGTGCAGGAAGTCGTTCCAGAAGTCGACCATCACCTCGAAGACCTGGCGGTCGGACCAGATCTGCCGGGCGATCGTGGCCTGCACCATCTCGTCGTCGGCCCGGATGCCCTTGGCCTCGTGGTCCTTCCGCGCGGCGCGCAGATCGGCGACGCTCATGCCCAGCGTGGTCAGGTCGCCAAGCTTCGCCTCCGCGGGCGTGGCCGGGATCCGCTCCGGGTCGAGCTGCTGGCTGATCCACTCGTCGATGCCGACCCGCGCGACCTCCGCCATCACCTTCTGCGTGGGACCGAAGGTGAGCCGGCTGACCAGGTGGCGCACCGGATCGTTGGCCAGCGCGGTCGGCACCGTCACCTTCGTCGCCTGCGCGGCGATCGCGGGGCTGGAGAAGCGCCGGCCACCGGCCGGGATGTTGCCGCGCAGCGCGTCGCCGGCCTTGGAGGCCATGTACGACTCGTTCTGCTCGGTGTACGTGCGCACGGTGCTCGGCTGTTGCCCGCCGGGGCGCGCCGGGTTGCCGTCGCTGGCCTCGTCGGCCGCCGGGTCGTAGTCGGACCGGCCCAGCGCCCAGTCGACGACCTCCTGCCCGCCCGGCGTCGCGGCGAACGCGGTGCCGCCGGTGAGTGCGGCCAGCCCACTGATGCCGAGGATCGCCTTACGCCGGCCCATCCGCGCGCGCCGCTTTTTGGGTGCCGTGACGGGCACCGCGGCCGGCTGCGGCTCGGCCGGCGAGCGGGTCGGTTGCTCCGAGGCGCGGTGCCGTGGCGGCGGCGGCACGTAGGGCCGGTAGTGATGCGAGTGCGGCTTTTGCTGCACCGCCGGCTCGGCGTGCTGCGCGTGGCGAGGCACACTCCGATCGACCATGCACCAGTCCCAATTCTCACCAATACTCAGTGATACGGGACGGTAGTTAACCTTCTGGGCTGACTCAAGGTGACGACCCCCATCCGGGCGCCCGCTTAAGCCCGCGCTGCATCGCTTCGGGATCTCGCGGCCCCGGGATTCCCGGCGCGGAGCAGCGCAAACCGATCTGCGGAGCAACACGGCCGTTTATCCCGTCGCGGATGACGGCCTCAACCAGATTTAAGGACCCGCTAAGAGTGGCACCCGCCGGACGCTTGAAGGCCCCATGCGGTGGGTAAGTGCGCCGTCATGCTCAGCAGCGACGAGCGGCGCCGGCTCGATGCGATGGCGCAGCACCTTCGTACCACAGACCCTGACTTCGTCGCCCGCATGGGCGACCGCACGGGATCCCGCCACGGTCGCGTGCTCTTCGCCGTCAGCGCCCTGCTCTGGGCTACTGTGCCGGCTCTCGCGTTCATCGGCGGCTGGGTGGCCGGCATGGTCTCCGCCGCGGTGCTCGTACTGGCCGGCATCATCGTCCTGAAGGCAAGGCGCTGGTAGCCACGTTCCTACCCGATGGGCACGCGGCCTGCCGCCACCAGGGCGGCTGGCCGCTCACGTTGCGGCCCGGTCCACTCCGACACGGCCCGCTCGGCGAAGGTGACCCCGCTGCGCACCACATCGTCGAGCGGATCGAGCAGGTGCTCCGTGCCCGGCCGCTCCCAGCCCGCGTTGACCCGCGCCCGTAACCCCTGGCGGGCGAGGCCCAGCAGAGCCTCCGCGGTCGCGCCCACGGACCGGTCGCCCACCATCGCGTCGAGCCCTTTGACCGCCACGTCCTCCGACGCCTGCGCCAGGTCCGCGGCGGTGATGCCGTCGAGCAACGCGAGCGCCGACCGCCGCGCCGGCGCGTGGTAGGCCAACCCGACGCAGAACGCCGGCGCCGCCGCGAACGCCTCCCACGGCAGCCCGTCGAACGCCCGCATCTCGAGCGTGTGCCGGGCCCGCACCTGCGGCCACACCTGGGAGAGGTGGGCCCGCCAGTCGTCCAGGTCCGGCGCCGTGCCGTCGCCGAAGCCATGCTCGACAAGCTCACGGAACGGCCGGGCCGGCCCGGGCACGTAGCCCGCGCCCACCCGCCGGTAGATCATCGGCAACGCGCTCCCCCACTCGACCACGTCGGCGGCCGAGACGTCGGGCCGCACCGCGAACTCCAGGACGCCGCACCGGCTCGGATCCACGTAGCCCCACATCTGCATGCGGCGGGAGAGCACACCGGTCGGCCGCCCCTCCTCGATCGGCGAGTTGACGAACAGCGCCGCCGCGATCGGCGCCGCCTTCACCAGCAGCGCCAGCTTCTCCCGGAAGTCCTCCGGCGACAGGTAGTCCACTGTGGTCTGTGTGGAGAGGGTCAACCCCATGACGTTCTCCGCGAACGCCGCGGCGGGCCCCAACCCTCGGAAGTAGCGGCGCATGATGCCGATCCGCGGCTTCGGCGCCCACGGGATCCGCTCCCGCGGCGTGAACGGCACCAGCCCGCCCGGCAGCAGGGCGAGACCACCCCGCGCGGCAAGACCGGCGATCACCCGCAGATCGCGCCGCGCGGTCGCGACGAGGGCACCGAGCGACTGGAACGGCGCCGACGAGTACTCCACCGCGCCACCCAGCTCCAGCGACAGCTGTGCACCGTACGCCAGCTCCACGCCGACGAGCGCGCCCCCTTCGAGGACGGGCTTGGCGCCGAGCTCGCGGACCGCCCGCTCCAGCAGCGCCCGCGACCCGCACGGGCCGTCGTAGGGCGCGCTCCGACCACTTCGCTCGTCGACCAGGCCGAGCTCGACCTCGATCCCGATCCGCTCGTCGGCCGCTGGTGCGAAGACCGCCAATCCGTCCACCATCGCCTCCCACCCAGCCGCGCGATAACCACCCGTAGCCACACGACCACACAGAGGCACCAAAGGGCAAGGGCCTGTACGCGACGCGGCCCGGCTCCAATCTCAGAGCCGGGCCGCGCCGTCACCACCTATGCGCCGTAGCTCTCCGGGTGGAGATACTCCAAGATCCACAGCGCGATGGGCACGGCGGCCAACACCGCGAGCGTCACCGCCGTCCACCAGTCACGAAGAAACTTCACCTCGCCCCTTCCCGGCCCCGGCGCCCTGTGACGCGACGCGCCTCCCACGGGGCACCGGTGCCAGCCGGGGAACTTACCCCGCTGGGGCGCGTCTGTCCACAATGGGCGGACCAGAACCAACGCGAGTTTCCCCGACCTCCAACCCCTTATTTCACATAGATATGTGAGCTACCGCGACGCCCGTCGTGGTCCAGACCGCTGCGCGGTCCCCGGGGAAACGTGGAGCGCGGCGGAGCGTTTTCTTGGGGTGCGTCTCCCGCGGCCTCACCCATCCGCCGTTGGTCGATCTTGTGTCGCGGGCCTGGCAGTGCGGGTCGGGGATCTCGGCGAGCGCCAGCTCGCCGCCGACCCGTGCGGTCTCCGGCGGGAGCAGCGGTCCGCCGCTGACACGGCCCGGGAAATCCTGCGCTGAGGACCATCACGAAGGTCATCACCCTGATCCGGGATCCACCCACCGCCCTCGGCGGTCTGGAAGGCAAGCGAAACGTGGCTGCGACGACTCGGCCGGCTTCCTTGATCGAGGCGGCGGAGGCAGGTCAGGTTAGTGATCGTGGTGAGTTCTTGCTCCTGGAGGGGCAGTAAACGTCCACGATCCGTTTGGGCGTGGTCGCCCTCTGCGCCGATCAAGGAAACCGAACAAGCGATAGCGTGTCTGCCCCTCAGCCTCTGACTTCAAAGATCCGTGGACGACCTCGGGTCGCGTGGAGCGACACGCTGCGTTACTTCTGGGCGGTGGCCGGCGCGCTTTCCCGAAGCTCGGCTATGTATTGGTCTCCGGTGGCCTGGT
Source organism: Phytohabitans sp. LZ39 (assembly GCF_059359075.1). Classification (NCBI taxonomy): domain Bacteria; kingdom Bacillati; phylum Actinomycetota; class Actinomycetes; order Micromonosporales; family Micromonosporaceae; genus Phytohabitans; species Phytohabitans sp. LZ39. The sequence goes on from NZ_JCADBM010000020.1 coordinate 160,096, forward strand.
AGACGTTTACGCAGTTGGTGGCGGTCATCGTCACGGAGCCGCCGGCGGAGGCGCGGCGGGCCGGCGGGTCCGGCGGGCGCCTGTCGCGGTCGGGTTCGTTCGTCAGCTGGCGGGCGAGGGCGACGACATCCGGGCCGGGGCGGGTCTTCGCGACATCTCGCAAGCGGTCGGCCGTGCGTGCCATGAAGGCTGGGATGAGCGCCCGCTGCCCGCTCGCCGCCAGGCCCCGGATCGCCAGCGCCAGCGTCTTGTCGGTGGGGTCGTCGAGGGCCAGCTCGGTCGCGCGGGTCGCCATCGCGGTCGCCCGGCCGGCGCGCAGGTGAAGGTCGAGGAGGTCGTAGGTCGCGTCGAGCCGTTGCCGCCTCATCCGCACCCGGTGCGCGTCCGCCCAGAGGCCGGTGACGTCGGCCAGTGCCTCGCCGCGCCACAGGGCGAGGGCGCGCTCCAGCGTCTCCGCCGCGCGCTGGTGGTCGCCTTCGCGGTGGCGGACGCGGGCGGAGGCGCGCAGGTCGACGAACCTCCGGTAGTCGACCACCCGCGGGTCGACGTCCAGCTGGTATCCGCCCAGCCGCCGGTTGGCCAGCGACAGGCGGTCACCGCCGCCGCGGGCGATCGTCCGCCGCACGGCGCGGACGTAGGTGGCGACCGTCTCCTCGGCCTTCGCCGGTGGGCGAGCGCCCCAGATGTGCTCGACGAACGTGTCGACCGACACCGGGCGCCCGGGGTTCAACGCCAGCGTCGCCAGGACGCAGCGCTCCGCCGCCCGCCCCGGCGCGAAGGTCGCGCCGTCGATCTCCACCTCGACGTCGCCGAGCAGTCTGATCTCCATCAGCGCGGGCAATCGCTGAGGAGGTCGGCCGCTGTCTTGGCGCCGCCTGGCACGCCTATCCGTTGGAAGACCGCCTGTGCCTGGCGGAACAGGCCGGCCGCCTCCGCCGGCGCGCCGGCGCGGGCCGCGCATCGCCCGGCGCCGAGAAGCGCGTTGGCCTCGGGGTGGGGCAGTCGCGCCCGCTCGGCCAGCTCCAGCGCCCGGCGGTAGCGGATGACCGCCTCGCCCTCCTGGTCGAGGAGCAGCAGCAGGTCGCCGAGGTTGACCAGGGCCTCGGCCTGGCCGAGCGCGTCGGACAGCGCCTCGAAGATGACAAGTGCCCGCCCGTGCCGGTCGGCCGCGCTCTGGGTGTCACCGGTGAGTCGGTCGAGGACACCGAGCTGGTTGAGCGCGTCGGCCTGCCCGGCCCGGTTGCGCATGCCCTGGTACATCGCCAGCGCCTGCATCATCAGCCGCCGCGCGCCCGGGTACGCGCCGGTCTGGCACAGCACGATGCCGAGGTAGTTGAGTGCGTTGGCCTGGCCCGGGCGGTAGCCGAGCTCGCCGTGGATCGTGAGCGCCTGGGCTAGTGCGTCGCGGCTCTCGTCGTACTCGCCCATGTGGCAGTGCGCGGCGCCGAGGTAGTTGAGTGCCTTCGCCTCGCCGTGCCGGTCGCCCAGATCGCGGTAGATGTCGAGGGACCGCCGGTGCGCGTCGACGGCGGGCGGGTAGCCGACCGTCAGCTGCTGGATGCCGCCGATCTGGCGCAGCGTGTCGGCGGTGCCGTGCGGGTCGCCGAGCTCCTCGTACAGCGCCAGTGCCTCGCGCTGCGCCGCGAGCGCTTCCCCGTACTCGCCGCTCGCCCAGAAGACGAGGCCGATCTCGTTGAGGGCCTCGGCACGCCCCTGCGGCACGCCGAGATCCTGGTAGATGGCGAGCGCCGAACGCAGGGCCGCGGTGGCGCGTACCGGGTCGCCCGCATGCCGCCGGACGCCGCCGAGCTGGGTCAGCACGTCGGCGACACCGCGCTGGTACCCGCTGCTCCGGTGCAGCGCCAAGGCTTGGCCGAGGGTCGTTTCGGCGTCGTCGTAACTGCCGGTGTGGCGATGCAGGGTGCCGAGCTCGCGCAGCGCGTCGGCCTGTGCCCGCCGGTTGCCGGCGGCACCCGCCGTGGCCGCCGCCGCGCGGTGCAGCGAGATCGCGCGGTCCCAGGGGCCGGCGAGGCCGAGGTACGGCGCCATCGCCGTGGCGAGGGCCGGGAGCACGGCTTCGGCGGGATGCGCCGGTGCCGTGCTCGAGCAGGCGAAGAGGTTGGCCTGCTCCACCCTCATCCAGCTCATCGCCGCGTGCCGGCTGTTGATCGGTGGAAGGCGGCGGACCGCCCCGTTCGACGCGCCGGCGGGCGGGCCGGCGCGGCGGGACAGGTGCCGGGACGCCGACTCCGCGGCCCGCCGGTAGTAGTCGAGCAACCGCGCCGTCGCCGCGCCGAGGTCGGCCGGTGCGTCGCTCTCGGCGCGCATGACCGCGTACTGCCGGATCAGGTCGTGCAGCCGGTAGCGGCCGAACGCGGGCTGGTCGACGAGGTGGTGATGGTAGAGCGCGTCGAGGCTCTGCCGCGCCTGGTCCGGTGTCGTGTCGTTGAGCGCGGCGGCCGCGTACGGGTCGAGATCGGGCCCCGGGTGCAGTCCGAGGCGGCGGAAGAAACGCCGGAGGTTGACCGACAGCTGGCGGTACGACAGGTCGAACGCCGCCTCCACCGTCACGTCCTCGGCGCCCATCCGGGAGAGATGGTGCTTGGTCTGTGCGAGGTCGCGCACGAGCTCCGTTATCGGCCACTGCGGCTCCGAGGCCAGGGGTGAGGCCAGGAGGCAGATCGCGAGCGGCAGGTAGCCGCAGAGCCGGGTGAGGTCGTCGACCAGACCCTTCTCGGCGGGCTTGAAGTGACGGTTGGCCATCCGGCCGAAGAGCGCCGCGGCGTCCTCCGGCGGCAGCGTGCCCAGCGCCAGGCTTATCGACGCCTGCTGTGCCAGCAGTCCGGTCAGTCGCTGCCGGCTGGTGACCATCACGAGGCAGTGACTGGCACCGGGCAGCAGCGGTAGTACCTGCTTGCGGCTGTGCGCGTTGTCGAGGACGACCAGGGCGCGGCTGCGGGCCAACCGCTTGCGCCAAAGCGCCGCGCGCGCGTCCAGCGCCGCCGGAATGTGGGCGGGGCGCACGCCGCCGGCGGCCAGCAGTTCGAAGAGCGCGTCCGCCGGATGCATGGGCCGATGCCCGGTCGTATGCGCGTGCAGATTGATATAGAACTGGCCGTCCGGAAAATGGTCTTGCAACATGTGCGCGGCGTGTACCGCGAATGCGCTCTTGCCGACGCCGGGCATCCCGTCGATGACGTAGACGGGAATGATCCGCTTGGCCTCCGCGGTCTGGGTGACGTTGTGCACCAGGGCCATCAGTTCGCGCTTGCGACCGGTGAAGGCCGGAGTGTCCCGCGGAAGATCGTTGCAGGGTGCGGCCGGTGCGGGAGCCGTCGACGTGTTGTAGATGTACTGACTGCCACTCGATTGATAAACATGTTCGCTGTCTTGCACGTGCAGACGCCTTTCGCCCGCGGGCATGGCGTCGTCGGGATCATCATCTGCCCCTGGTGTCCACCCCACAACAACCACCGGTCCTCACTGATCGTGGTGTGTTAACTACCGTACGAGATGGACGCGAATACAGTTCAGCTCGATTCGAAGATCGGTCGAGACTGAAATGATCGGCTTTCTCATTCATTTCAATTCATTGGCGCCCGATGCCACTGAAATTGGTCGCCGTGAAAATTACGGATGATGTGGGACCACCACTTTGGCATGTTACTGGCAGCGATGCGTGCCCTACTCTGGGTGGTTGGGGAGGGGGCCGCATGATCGATCCCATGATGCTCGCCGTCGCGACGGCGCTGGCCACCAAGGCCGCGGAAGGGCTTTCGGAGGCGGGCCGCGCCGCGTTCGGCGCGCTCGTCCAGCGGGTCCGCTCCCGGTTGGCCGCCGAGCCCGGCGGGACGGGGACGCTGGAGTCGGCCGAGAGTCATCCCGGAGACGAGCGGCTCGTCGAGCGGTTGGCGGCCGCACTTTCCGTCGCCGCCGACCGCGACCCGACGTTCGCCGCCGACCTGGCCAGGCTGTGGTCGGCGGTGCGCGATGCCGCGGTGGTGGCCGCGCACGACGGCGTGGTCAACCAGCAGTCCGGCTCGGTGGGCGGACACGTCGTACAGGCACGTGACGTGAGCGGCGGGATCACGTTCGGCGCCGGCTCCGCCGAGGACTCCCGCGGCGGCCGATGAACCGGCCTGACCCGGGCGGCGTCAACACCGAAAACGCGATCGGTGGCTACGTCGGTGGACACGCGGTGCAGGCGGGGGTGATCCACGGCGGCGTACACGTCCACGGGGCGCCGCCCGCCGCGCCGCCCGCGCCCCGGCAGCTGCCACCGGCACCGGCGCACTTCGTCGGTCGCGAGCGGGAGCTGGCCCAGATCGACGCGATCGTCGCGCGGCCCCGCGGCGGGCCCGCGCTCGTCGTGATCAGCGGGCCGGGCGGGGTGGGCAAGTCCAGCCTCGCGCTCGCCTGGGCACACCGGGCCAGCGCGCGCTTCCCCGACGGGCAGTTGCACGCCAACCTTGGCGCGTTCGATCCGACGGGTCCGAGCAGCCCCAGCACGTTGCTCGCACACCTGCTGCGTTCGTTCGGCCTGGCACCCGAGCGGGTCCCGGCCGGCCTGGCGGAGCAGAGCGCGCTCTTCCGCTCGCTGGCGGCGGGCCGGCAGCTGCTCGTGTTGCTGGACAACGCGATCTCCGCGGCCCAGGTCCGGCCCCTGCTGCCCGCCGCACCGTCCTGTGTGGTGCTGGTGACCGCGCGGTGGCGGCTGGGCGGCCTGCTCGGCGACGGCGCCGCCTTCATGACGGCGGAGCCGCTCGGCGAGGAGGCGGCCACCGAGCTGCTGGCCCGCGCCATCGGGCGCGAGCGGGTCACGAGCGACACCGCTTCGACGTCGTCGCTGGTACGGCTCTGCGCCGGGCTGCCGATCGCGCTCACCATGGCCAGCGCGCGCCTGGCGACCCGTCCACGCTGGCCGGTGAGCCGGATCGTCGGCGAGCTGGCACAGGAACATCGGCGGCTGGCCGCCCTCGGCCGCGAAGGGGTATCCGTGCAGGGCGCCTTCGACCTCAGCTACCGGGCGCTCGACGCGCCGGCGGCACGCTGCTACCGGGCGGTGGGTTTGCACCCCGGTGCCACGTTCGGCGTGCCGGTCATCGCGGCGGCGCTGGAGGCCGGCGAGGAAGACGCGGCGGTGGCACTCGACGAGCTGGTCGAGGCGAGCCTGCTGGAAGAGGGCGCGGACGGGCGCTTTCGCCCGCACGACCTGGTGCGGCTGCACGCCCGGCAGGCCGCGGCCACCGATCCGGAGGCGCCCGCGCTCCTGCTCCGGACGCTCGAATGGCACCTCGCCGGTGTCCTCGCGGCGGACCACATCCTGACGCCGTACCGGGAGCGCGACCTCGACGCCCCGTTCAGGTACCTGCGGCCGGACGCCGTCACGCACGCCGGCCGCGGTGAGGCGCTCGACTGGTTGGAGGCGGAGCGGGACAACCTCGTGGCCGCGGTCCAGGAGGCCGCGCGCGACCGGCCGCTGCTCGCCTGGCGGATCGCGGACTCGATGTGGCCGTTGTTTCACCTGCGCCGCCACCACCACGACCGGATGGTGGTCGACCGCATCGCCGTCGAGTGTGCGACGCGCCTCCAGGACCGCAAGCGCGAGGCGGACATGGTGCGGCGCTGGGGATTCGCGCACTTCGACGTCGGGCGCTTCGACGAGGCGGGCGAGCTGTTCGAGCGCGCCCGCCGCCTTTCCGCGGAGTTGGGCGACCGCCCAGGCGTGGCCGTGGCCATCGGCGGCCTCGGCATCGTGGCGGCGGCCCACGACCGGTACGGCGAGGCGATTGTCCACTTCGGAGAGCAGGAGCGCCTCTGCCGCGAGCTGGGCGACCTGCGGTGTATCGGCTTTGCGCTGTTTCGCCTGGGCACCGCGCACAACGCGCTCGCCCAGCCGGAGCCGGCGGCCGACCACCTGCGCCGGGCGGACGCGGTCTTCGCCGACCTCGGCGACGTCGACCCGTACAACCAGTCGCGGGTGCACATCGAGCTCGGCTACGCGCTGGGCCGCCTCGGCGACCGGCCGCAGGCGGAGAAGCGCCTCACCGCCGCCCTGCACCGGATGCGCGAGCTGGGCTCGCCGCGCGGCGAGGCCTATGCCCTGCACCGGCGGGGAGAGCTGGCCCTGGCGGCGACGGACCTGCCGCGGGCGCGTGCCGACCTGGCCCGTGCCCTACTGATCTACGAGCGGCTGGCGGACGTCGAGGCGGCTGAGGTACGCCGCCTGCTGGCTACCCTTCCAGCACCCGACCCGGCTCCATCCAATCTCGACAGTGACGCCGTCGAGCGCGGCGACCGGCCGCCCGGACGCCAGCCACCCGTGTAGAAACGCGGCGACCGGCACCGGCCGCCCGCCCGCGGCCGTGACGAGCGATCCGTCCCGGAGCCCGAGCAGGGTCCTCCCGTCACCGCGGTCCATCGCCACGATCCCCGCGCCGGGAAACCGTTCCAACGCCTCGTGAATCCACTGTGGAGAGGGCTGCGCGCGCCGGGCGACGATGACGTCGGCCACCTCAAGCCAGCGCGGCGGCGCCCGATCGACGTCGGCGATCACCGCGACCTCGGGGCGGCTCACAGCCGGCTCCGGTCGTCGCCGACCGGCATGGGCCGGCCTACCGGCGCCGGCGCGCAGCCCGTCTCCGGTTCCGGCAGCCGCAGCAGGTGGTACATCCGGGCGCGCAGCAGGCTGGCCGCCGCACCCGGCCGGGCGGTGACCGCGCCGGCGACCCGGGCGTACGCGGCGGCGTCGAAGGAGGCGACTGCCGCGCGCAGCTGGGGACCGAGCGGGCGGCCCGGCTCCACCGCCCGGGTGACGGCGCCCATGATCTCCGCGGCCGCACCCGGCGCGGTCGGCGGCAGTGGTCCGGCCCGGAGCACGGGCACACCGGCGGCGGCCGCGTAGATCGTCGCCGAGCCGTGGTCACCGATGACGACGTCCGCCGCGGCGACGAGGCCACGCCAGCTCGCCGGGTCGACGAGCCGCAGCCCGGCCCGCCGCTGCCGGGCGAGCCACGCGAGCACCTGCCGGCTCCCGTGGCCGTGCCAGGCCCCCGGATGGATCACCATGGTCACCGCGTACCGGTCCGGAAGGTCGGCGACGAGGTCGAACAGGGTGTCCGGCGCGCGCCCGAGCAGCGAGTCCGGGCCCCAGGTGGAGCTGATCGCGACAAGCGTGCGCTGGTCGTCGACGCCCAGCGCCTCCCGATAGGCGGCGCGATGCCGCCGGCTCTCGACCAGGCGGTCCAGGCAGAGGTCGCCGGTGACGGCCGCCACGGGTACCGCCTCCGGGCACTGGTGCCGCAGAGCGTCCACCACGTCGGGGTGCGACACCGCCACCGCCGCCGGCAGGAGGCGGCCGAAGTGGGTGAACCACGGCGCGCCGAGGCCGACCACCATGCCGCCGCTCGCCCGGGTCAGCTTGTTGTTCATGACGCCATGGGCCAGCGCCAGCCACGGCCCGCCGAGCTCGTGCAGGCCGCCGCGATCGGCGGACACCACAAGGTCGAAGTCCGTGTGCACCGCCTGGTCCCAGTCGATCGCGACGACGCCCGCCGCGCGCAGGTGGTCGTGCACCCCACCGCTGAACCGATCCGGCGCCTGTGTGAACACCACCTGGATCCGGCGGTCCGGCTCCAGCAGCTCGATCGCGTCGAGCACGTGCCCGGCGCTCGCCATCGTGTGTACGGCGGCGAGCACGGTGCGCTCGGTCGCCACGGTCCGCCAGAAAGCGGCGTCACGCCCTATCGGAAACCTCAGCCATCGCATGCCGAGATCGTGCGACGCGTTGGCGGACAAGTTCCGTGCACGAATCCGGACACCAACCCGGACAGGATCTCCAATCGCGCAGGTCGGAACCGTGAAAAATTGTCACGTCGAATCGTAAGGGACAAAGACGCTTGCCCATACTTACGGGCTCGCAAGGAATTGTTCAGCGGGCTGACAAATAAGCTTGTAACGCCGCGCGCACGCTCAGCAAAGATCGCAATCTTCCTTGCGTGGCGCAAGCGTGCCCCGATAGCATGATCGCGAATTCGCGGGATGGCCCCAACGGGCACGGCGCCCCTCGCCAGCCGCGTAGAGACGTCACCGACCAGGAGGTTGCCCAGCCCAACGCAGTGGCGTCTCCTCCACCCACCATTCACCGGACGGCCGTCATAGCGGCCGGCATATCGGTGTGCCTAAATGGATAGAGGTTGATTAGCAGTGGTCAGGTTGATAGCCGCCGTCGCGCTCGCGCTTTCCCTGCTCGCCGCACCGGCCGCCGTGGCGGCGGCTCAGTCCGTCGCACCAGCGCCCAAGAAAGAGGCGTACCTTCACCCCGAGGTTCAGCGGCGATGCACCCCGCAGAATGCAATTTTCATCTGACCGCCCCGACTATTAAGAACGTAAATTCAGTCGGCGATGCGGGCGGCGCGGGCGTGCAGATATCGCTGCTGCGGCTGGCTTGTCGTGCGGCCGGCCGCCAGGTCGTACGCCGCGCGGGCCGCCGCCCGCTCGCCCGCCATCTCCAGCAGGTGGGCCCGGACCGCCTCCAGCCGGTGGTCGCGCGCGATCCGCTCGTCGGCCTCGAGCCCTCCGAGCAGCTCGAGACCGGCCCGCGCGCCGCGCACCATCGCCACCGCGACGGCGTGGTTGAGCGCGACCATCGGGTTGTCCGAGATCTCCATCAGCACCTCGTACAAGGCGAGGATCTGCGGCCAGTCGGTCGCCTCCGCGCTCGGCGCCTCGTCGTGGACCGCCGCGATGGCCGCCTGGATCTGGTACGGCCCGGCCACGCCCTTCGGCAGCACGGCACTGATCAGGTCGACGCCTTCCCTGACGTACGCCGCGTTCCACCGGCTCCGGTCCTGCTCCGCCATCGGGACGAGCTCGCCGTCCGGACCGGTGCGCGCCGGTCGCCGCGCGTCGGTGAGCAGCATCAGCGCGAGCAGGCCGGCCACCTCACCGTCATCGGGCAGCAGTCGGTGCACCATGCGGGCCAGCCGGATCGCCTCGCCGGCGAGCTCGGCGCGCTGGAGCGCCGGGCCGGAGGTGCTCGTGTACCCCTCGTTGAAAATCAGGTAGAGGACGTGGAGGACGGCGGCGAGCCGGGCGGCGCGCTCCTCGGGCCTCGGCATCCCGAAGGGGATGCCGCTCTGCTGGATGCTCTGCTTGGCCCGGGTGATCCGCCGGGTCATCGTGCCCTCGGGCACGAGAAACGCGCGCGCGATCTCGGCCGTGGTCAGGCCGCCCACCGCCCGCAGCGTGAGCGCGATCTGGCCGGCCGGGGTGAGCGCCGGATGGCAACACATGAAGAGCAGGATCAGTGTGTCGTCGGAGTCGGACACCGGGCGGTCGGCGGCCGGCGCCAGCCACTGCTCGGGCAGCACCCACTGGGCGACCGTGTCCTCGCGGCGCTGGCGGGCCTGCTCGCTGCGGAGCAGATCGGTCAGCCGCCGCGCGGCCACCGTGATCAGCCAGGCCTTCGGCCGCTCCGGCACGCCCTCCTCCGGCCACTGCGACGCGGCCGCGAGCAGCGCCTCCTGCACGGCGTCCTCGGCGGTGTCGAAGTGCCCGTACCGCCGCACGACCGCGCCGAGGACCTGCGGCGCGAGCGTGCGCAACAGGTCCTCGACCTCGGCGTCCGGCACGGCTCCGCTCAGAGCTCCAGCTCGTCCACGCCGTCGACGATCGGCCTGACGTCGACGTACCACTCGTTGGCGAGCTTGGCGTGCTCCGGGTGCGGCGTGTACGCGAGCTTGGCGGCGATCTCGGTGGCCCGGTCGAAGCTCTCGCACTCGACGATGTTGTAGCCGGCCAGGACCTCCTGCGTCTCCGCGTACGGCCCGTCGGTCACCACCGGCACGCCGTCCCGCAACCGCACCCGCCGCGCGTGCACCGGCGCGGTGAGCCCGCGCGCGTCGACGAACTCGCCGGACTCGACCAGCTCCTCGTTCCACTTGCGCATGAAGTCGTGGAGTGCGCCGATCTCCTCGGGCGTCCAGGCCGGGCTGTCTCCGCCGGCCTTCCCGGTGATCATGTCGTAGTCCCGCTGCGACCCCATCAGCATGATCATGTACTTCATGGCCGTGCTCCTCTCCACCGGCGCCACGGTGGCGCCTTCACAGGAGACGTCGGAGCCACCGCTCGCCACCGGACACCACCTTTGGAAGATAGTCGGCGAGCGCGGGCGGGGTGCCCCGCCCGCGCCGTCTCAGCCCAGGCCTTCGCCGGCGGGCTGGCGGATCGTGACGTTGAGGCGGTTGAAGAGGTTGGTGGTGGCGATCCACATGACGATGGCGGCCAGCTCCCGCTCGTCGAAGTGCTTCGCCGCCGCCTCCCACACGTCGTCCGGCACCGCGTCGCCGCGGTCGGCGATCCGGGTCGCCGCCTCGCTCAGTGCCAGCGCGGCCCGCTCGGCGTCGGTGAAGTACGGCGACTCGCGCCACGCGGCCACGGCGAAGAGCCGCTCGTCGGTCTCGCCGGCCTTCTTCGCGCTGCGCGCGCCGGCGTCGACGCAGTAGCCACACCCGTTGACCTGGCTGGCACGCAGGTGCACCAGTTCCAGGATCGAGGCCGGCACGCCCACGCCGTGCGTCACCTTGACGAGCATGTTGATCGCCTTCATCGACTCCGGCAGGACCATCGCCGGGTTGGTCATCCGCTGCATTTCCGTCTTCCTCTCTCGGTCTTCGTTACCGCGTTGACGGGACCCGCGGGGAAGAGGTGACACGGCCGCATGAGACGCCCGTCACGGGGAATCGAGCCCTCCATGACCACGACGCTCTCCATGCTGGAGACCCATCCGCGGCGGGCGGACGTCGACCGGACCCGCCTCGCCGCGGCGATCGACTCGCTGAACGCGTGCGCGGAAACCTGTACCGCGTGCGCCGACGCCTGCCTCAGCGACGACCAGGTCGCTGACCTGACCCGCTGCATCGCGCTCAACCTCAACTGCGCCGACATCTGCCTCGCCACCGCCCGAATGCTGTCGCGCCACGCCGGTGCGGACGGCGCGATCAGCCGGACGATGCTGGAAGCCTGCGCGACCGCCTGCCGCGCGTGCGCGGAGGAGTGTGCCCACCACGTCGAGCGGCAGCAGCACTGCCGGGTCTGCGCCGAGGCGTGCTATTCGTGCGAGCGGGTCTGCCGCGACCTGATGGTGGCGTTGCGGTGACGACCGGGCCGCGGTTTGTGGGCGGCCCGAGCGGGTAGCCCTTTCGGTATGAGTGCAGACACCGATGGCGTCTGGCGGGACGAGGAGAAGCTGCCGCTGTCCGAGCTGACCCGCGCGATGGCGAGGTCACCCGGGGACGGGCAGGTCGACGACGAGTCCGGCAACGACGCGGGCATCGTGCAGGCCGAGGAAGAGGTCCGGCGCGAGGTGGACGACACCGATGGCGAGCCCGATCCGCACAGCGCGGCGGGCCGTGCGCTGCGCCCCGACTTCACCGGTCACACCGGACCGCACTGAGCAACCCCCCTTTGAAAGCCTTGTGAAAGACCCCTGCAAGCCGTCGCGGATAGATTCCTGTCCACACCGCGACGTTGAACGCCGGCCACATGTGTCGCGTTCCTGACCCTGCTGTGCCGCAACCGATACGTCGTGCCAGGCGTGTTGCCGGCCGCGACCGTTGGAGTCGGCAGAGCGGGGAGAGACGTGAAAAGACTGGGCAGGCTTGCGCTAGCGCTTATTGTCCTATTAGGAGCGAGTGCGACCGGGGCCGCCGCTCCGCAACCGGCGGCCGCCGCCGGTCGTGCCGCGGAGCAGCGGTGGGTGACGCTCGTTACCGGCGACCGGGTGCTCGTCCGGGTGCTCGGTGCCCGGGTCGAGGTGGTGTCGGCCCGAGCGGGCGAGGGCCGGCACGTGGGGTTCGTGCGGCATGCGGACCGCGGCGGCGAATACGTCCTGCCGACCGACGCGTTGCCGCTCGTCGCGGCGGGCCGGGTGGATCGGCGGTTGTTCGACGTCGCGGCGCTCATCCGCATGGGATACGACGACTCGCGCCCGGATCTGCCGGTCATCGTGGGTCACCAGGGCTCGTCCGCCCGGTCGGCCGGTGAGCGGCTGCGCGACGCCGGCGGCCGGGTGACACGTGACCTGCCGGTGATCGGTGCCTCGGCCGCCACGGTCGGCAAGGCTCGCGCCGGCGCGTTCTGGCGGGCGGCCACCGAGTCCGGCCTGAGCGGCCTCTGGCTGGACGGCAAAGGCAAGGTCAGCCTGGATCGAAGTGTGCCACAAATCGGTGCGCCGGCGGCCTGGCAGGCCGGGCACACCGGCGCCGGTGCGACCGTCGCCGTGATCGACTCCGGGCTCGACGCCACCCATCCCGACCTCGCCGACGCCGTGGCCGGCGCGAAGGGCTTCGTCGACGAGGAGCCCGGCACCGACGACCGCAACGGTCACGGCACCCACGTCGCCGGCATCATCACCGGCAACGGCGCGGCGTCCGGCGGCGAGCGGGTCGGTGTCGCGCCCGACGCCAAGCTGCTCGTCGGCAAGGTGGCGGACGTCTACGGCGACGTCTCCGAATCCCAGGTGATCGCGGCCATGGAGTGGGCCGTCGACGAAGGCGCCGACGTGGTGAACATCAGCATCGGCTTCTACGACGAGGAGGGCACCGGTCCGCTCGAGTCGGCGCTCAACCGGCTGGCCCGGGACTCCGGCACGCTCTTCGTGGTGTCGGCCGGCAACGACGGTCCCGCGCCCGGATCGCTCGGAAGTCCCGGCACGGCCGACGAGGCCCTGACCGTCGGTGCGGTCGACCGGCAGGAGGCCCTGGCCGACTTCTCCTCCCGCGGCCCGCGCATCGGCGACCTGGCCGTCAAGCCCGACATCACCGCGCCGGGCGTAGACATCGCGTCGGCTCGGGCGGGCTCGGACGGCGACCCCTACGTGGCCATGTCCGGCACCTCGATGGCCGCACCACACGTCGCCGGGGCCGCGGCGATCCTCGCCGGCCAGCACCCCGGATGGGACGCCGACGAAATCAAGCCGGCCCTCATGGGCAGCGCCACGCCGAGGGACGGCGCCACCGTCTACGCGCAGGGCGCCGGGCGGGTGGACCTCGCGCGGGCCACAACGCAGTCGGTGACCGCCGCGCCGGCGAGCCTGAGCAAGGGGTTGGTCCGCTGGCCGTACGCCAGCGGCGCGGGGACCACCGACACGATCACGTACCGGAACCACGGAAGCGCCCCGGTGACGCTCGACGTCGCGACCGACGTGCGGGGACCGGACGGCCAGCCGGCGCCGGCCGGGATGTTCACCGTCGAGCCCGCCCAGATCACGGTGCCGGCCGGCGGCACGACGTCGGTGCGCCTGGTCACGGACCCGTCCGGACCCCGGCCGCCGGGCATCTACGGCGGGTACGTCGTCGCCGGCGACGGGCGAACGTCGGTGCGGACGCCGGTCGCGGTGACCCTGGAGGTCGAGAGCTACGACCTGTCCCTCAGCTTCCTCGACCGGGGCGGCGCGCACACGTCCTCGTACTCGGTCCAGGTGACGGACGTCGACACCGGGAAGAGCAGCGAGCCGTACGACGCCTCCGGAACGGTCGGCGTGCGGCTGCCCCGGGGCCGCTACTACGTCACGGCCACCGTCACGACCCCCGACGGCTCTGGCGGCGACAGCACCACGCTGGTCGCCGAGCCGCTGGTGACGGTCACCGCCGACAGCACGTTCGTCGTCGACGCCCGGCAGGCCGTGCCGGTCGGGCTCGCCGTCGACCGGCCCACGGCCCGGCCCGCGTCCGCCGAGTTCGGTTTCTCCCGCCGGGTGGCCGGCTACGACGCGGAGACGCGGTACTTCGCGGAGAACTTCGACGGGCTCTTCGTCCGGCCGTCGCGCACGTCCGCTCCCGCCGACGAGTTCACCGTCCACATGCGAGGCCACCTCGCCGAGCCGGACGGCACCGGCGGATTCACGGGCAGCCCGTACTTTTACCACCTGAGCTGGACCGACGCCGCCGGCGGCCTGCCGGACACGCTCGTCAAGCGGATCCGTGACGCCGACCTGGCCACGGTGCGCACCGAGATCGCGGCGTCGGCTCCGGACCAGGTGGCCCGCAAGGACAACCTCGTCGACGTGGCGACCCCGGCCACGCTCGTCGAGCGCTACACACCGGGGCTGGAGTGGCGGCGCGAGGTCTCGCTGCGCCCCCGCGGTGCGGGCGAGTACGAGTACACCGCGTTGATCCGGTCCGCGCCCGCGACCTACCGGCGAGGCACCACAGTGGAACGCTGGAACGCCGCCCCGTTCGGACCGTCCTTTCCGGACCATCCCTCGCTCGGCGGGCAGGGCGGCTGGCGCTCGGACGACACGATCGGATACACCCTGAACCTCTTCACCGACCAGGCGGACCGCCACGTGGGCTGGTCGGCCACCGACACGGCCCAGACGGCGCTGTCGCGAAACGGCCGGCAGGTGGGCGTGGGAGACGGGCTGAGCGGCTCGTTCGACGTGCCCTCCGCGCCGGACACCTACCGGCTGGAGGCCAGCGCGACACGATCCACCGCGACACTGTCCACAAGGGTCGACGCGGCCTGGACCTTCCGGTCCGGGCACTCGGCGGCCCCCGACGCCCAGCCGTTGCCGTTGCTGGCCATCCGTTTCGCACCCACGCTCGACCAGCGAAACCGGGCCAAGGCCGGCTGCACGTTCGCGCTGCCGGTGCACGTGCAGCGCCAGCCCGGCGCACCGGCGAGCGGGCCGCGCGCACTACGGGTCGACGTGTCCTATGACGACGGTGGGCACTGGCAGCCCGCGCCGCTGACCGGCTCGGGCTGGAGTCGCACGGCGGTGATCACCCACCCGGCGGCGGACGGTTTCGTCTCCTTGCGCGCCACCGCCGTCGACCGCGACGGAAACACCGCGGAACTCACTCTGGTCCGCGCCTACGCCATCGGCTCGTAGGGCCGCGTCTCGCCGGGGCCGCGGCCACTCGTCGCGGCCCCTGGCGGGAGGGCTCCGCTGGCCTGGTGGGCGCGGCAGGGTTCGAACCTGCGACCCCTCGGTTGTAAGCCGAGTGCTCTTCCGCTGAGCTACGCGCCCCGACGCCGGCTGTGAGGCCAGGCGGCGGCAATCGTACCTTGCCTGCCCTTGGCGATCGGCGCAAGTCGACGGGTCAGGCCTCCACCTCAGCCAGCGCCTTGCGCCAGCCGGCCTGGTCGCGGGCCTCGCCGGGCATGTTCATCTCGGCGAACCGGACGATGCCCGCCTTGTCGATGACGAAGGTGCCGCGGTTGGCGTAGCCGCGGTCGGCGTTGAAGACGCCGTACGCCTGGGCGACCGCGCCGTGGGGCCAAAAGTCGGACAGAAGGGGAAAATCAAACCCCTCCCGGTCGGCCCACACCTTGTGGCTGTAGACCGAGTCGACGCTGACGGTCAGGACCTGGACCTCCGCGTTGGCGTAGGCGTCGAGGTTTTCCGCCACCTCGCACAGCTCGCCCTGGCACGTGCCGGTGAACGCCAGCGGGTAGAACACCAGCAACACGCTCTTGCCGCCCCGGAAGTCGGACAGGCGGACCTCCTGGTTGTTTTGGTCGCGCAGGAGGAAGTCGGGCGCCTCCACGCCCACCGGGATCGGCATCGGTGAAACCCTTCTCGTAGAGCGCATGGCGACGGGCCGGCGGTCCGTGGGAGGGGGCGCCGCCGGTCGTACGCGGGATGGCTACTTCTTGCGCGCGGCGCGCGGTGTCACCAGCCGTGCCGCACTCCAGTCCTTACCCGCGTTGACCGTCGACGTCTGCTGGAGCCCGGCGGTCGGTGCCACCTCGCTGATCTCGCTCGGCTCGACGTGCCCCGGCCGGCCGGCCTTGGGCGTCAGCAACCACACCACGCCGCTGTCGGCGAGGGGGGTCAGCGTCTGTACCAGCAGGTCGAACAGGTCGCCGTCGCCGTCGCGATACCAGACCAGCACCGCGTCGACGACTTCGTCCGTGTCTTCGTCGACCAGCTCCCCGCAGCGGTCTACAAGGGCGTCGCGGAGATCCTCGTCGACGTCGTCGTCGTAGCCCATCTCCATGACCACCATCCCCGGCTCGATGCCGAACCGGTCCGCCAGGCTGCGTACGCCGTCGGCGGCCTGACCAGCGGTCGCGCTCACTGTCGCATGCCTCCTCATCTCAACAGCTCCCGGCGTGAACCGCCGATAGCGCGTAGTCCACACAGTTGCGTCGCCGCGCGCAAGTGGCGCACCGAGTGGAAGGCAATTTACCGTGCCAAGAGCCCTCGGGCACCCTGGGTGATGGCATCTTCGGTCACGAGCACGTGACGGGCGGCCGGACCTAGCGGGATGAACGAGTCAACTGACGCGATTCGCCGCGCCGCGCCCACGTAGCCGCCATCGACGAGAGCCGCCAAAACACCCTCGCCGACACCGCCGGAACGGCGTGTCTCGTCCACGATGAGCACCCGCCCGGTCGCGGAGGACTCGCGGATGATGTCGGCCACCGGCAGCGGGGCGAGCCACCGCAGGTCCACCACCCGCGCGCCGACGCCCTCGGTGGCCAGGCGGGCGGCGGCCCGCAGCGACATGCGCACCCCGTTGCCGAACGTGATGATCGTGATGTCTTCGGCCGAACCCACGCCGTACACGCGAGCGCGCCCGATCGGCACATGAGCGGCCGACCAGGCATCCGGGGGCAGGTAGGGGGCGAGCCACTCGCCGTCACCCTCCGCGTACAGGTCGCGGGTGTGGTACAGCGCGATCGGCTCCAGGTACACGCACACGCTGCCGTCCACCGCCGCGCTGGCGAGGCAGGTGCGCAGCATCGGCGCGGCGTCGTCCGGCCGGGCCGGCACCGCGACCACGATGCCGGGGATGTCCCGCAGCACCGCCACCGAGTTGTCGTTGTGGAAGTGGCCGCCGAACCCCTCCTGGTACGCGAGGCCGGCGACGCGTACCACCATGGGGTTGCGATAGGCGCCCCGCGAGAAGAACTGCATGGTGGCCGCCTCGCCGCGGATCTGGTCCTCGGCGTTGTGCAGGTAGGCGAGGTACTGGATCTCCGGGACCGGCAGCATGCCGCTCAGGCCGGCACCCAGCCCCAGGCCGAGGATCGAGGTCTCGTCCAGCAGTGTGTCGAAGACCCGGGACGCGCCGAAGCGGTCGCGCAGGCCCTTCGTGACCCCGTACACCCCGCCCTTGACCGCGACGTCCTCGCCGAACGTGGCCATGCTCGGGTTGGCGACCATGCCGTCGGCGAGCGCCGCGTTGATCGTCTGGGCGAGCGTGAGCGGGCCGGCCTCCTCCGGCAGCCGCCCGGAGAAGCCCGCGTCCCGGGCCGGTCCAGAGGGCCCCTCCGCCCGCGCGGCGGCCTCGGAGATCGCCTTCGCCACGCGTACCGGCCGGCGGGGCGCCAGCGGGGCCGCGACGTCGGCCGGACCCTCCAGCTTCGCCTCGCTGAGGACCTCCTCGGCCACTTTGCGGACCTGCCAGCCCACTTCGTCGTAGCGCGAGACGATCTCGTCCGGCCGGGCCAGGCTGGCGGCCACGAGCAGCCGGGCGGTGGCGACGAGCGGGTCGCGGGCCACGTCCCGCTCGATGTCGCCCGGTGTGCGGTAGGCGGTCTCCGCGTCGGCGCCGGCGTGACCCATCAGTCGCACGGTGGTCAGGTGGAGCACGGCGGGCCGCCGGTGCCGCCGCACCCACGCGGCCGCCTCCGTCGCCGCGTCGAACGTCGCGGCCACGTCGCACCCGTCCGCGGCGAAGTACCGGATGCCCGGCCGCGCACGCAGCGCGGCCTCCACCCAGCCCGACGGTGAACGGACGCTGATGCCCAGGCCGTTGTCCTCGCACACGAAGAGCAAGGGCAGGCGCAGGCCGGAGTGGTCGCACCAGCCGGCCGTGTTGAACGCGGCCACCGCGCTCGCGTGGTTGATCGAAGCGTCGCCGAACGAGGACACCGCGATCGCGTCCGCCGGCCACGGCGACCGCGCGTCGAGCTGGGGACGCGCGGCACGCGTGGAACGGGTGGCCGGGCCCAGCCGCCGCAGCCGCTCGATCGCGAACGCGACCCCAACCGCGCGGGGCAGGTGCGAGGCCACCGTGGACGTGGTCGGGATCACGTGGAGATCGGCGTTGCCGAAGACCTTGTGCCGCCCGCCGGCGATCGGCTCCTGGCTCGAGGCCACCATCCCCCGAAGCACGTCACGCGCGGCGGCGGCGACCGCGCCGTCGCCGTTTTCCTCGTCCTTGACCGGCATCGCCTGCGCCACGCGGGCGCAGTAGAACCCGCCCGAGCGGTAGTGCAGCAGGGCCGGATCACTGGGGCGCAGCGCGGCGGCGACGGCGGCGTTGCCCTCGTGGCCCGAGGAGCCGATCGTGTAGAACCCCTCGCCGAAGCTGCGCAGCCAGCGCCCCGCCAGGTCAAGATGACGGCTGGTGAGCTGGGCGTCGAACAGGTCGAGCGCGGCGCTCCCGGTGAGCCCGCTGCCCTCACGCACCGGCGCGCCGGGCTCCTGCTCGCCCGCGGACTCGGCCAGGCCGCCTACCGCCTCTCGGAAGCGCTGATCCAAATCTTGAGGGGTCGTCACGGTGCACAGCATTACCGACCGGAGCCAACCCCGGCCACCCGGAGCGTCCGCCGGCCGCTCAGATCCGGCCACTCCGGCGCCCGGCTCACGCTGGAGGCGATCACGAAACGACCTGCCACGCGTGGGGCGTGGCAGGTCGCGTATTTCCGTCCATGGGTCGTGCAATTTGTGATTGTCAAATGCCAGTTGCCTTCTGCCAAATACACCGGCCCTTATATTCCGGATGCAGGTAGCACTTATCCGGTGCCGCGACCACGACCGACACGGCCGAGGCCGGAGCCGCGACCGCTGGAGCCGCGACGGCGGCCGTGCTGGCGAGTATGACGGACGCGATCACGAGGACGCCGCGAGCTAACAGTCCGGCCACGCTGACTCAAACCTCTTTTCATTCTTGGGCACGACGATGTGCCGGCCTTTAAGGAAGGCCGCTTTCTGGTTTAGGCGATGTGGATGACGTCAGGCACCACTACGTTGTGCTGGCTGCCTCCCAGTCGGTAACGTCACTCCACCACTTGGCCAAGGCCCGGTTCCCTTGGTTGCCTTGCGCCAACGGAGATCGACGTTAGTACTCCGCAGGACTGGAAGCAACACCTTTGGGGCATCTCGCCCAACGTGCCCATTGCGTTACGAATTGTTGGTCGTCGCTCAAAACAAATAGGTCCACAAATATTTACGTGCGCAAATCATTGACGAACCGCCCATACACGGGACACCTAAAGTGAGCGGGCCTCGGCAATTGCGCCGGGCCCGCTCGCTCGCCGGATTCACTCGTCGGGTGGTGCCTCACATGCGATGCCATCACCGTCGCGGTCGAGGTCGTACGGATCGTTGTTCGGGTCGAGACGGAACGGCCGCTCCTTGAAGTCTTCGCAGTCCGGGTCGTCCGACTCACCTGACCCGGGCGGCGGTTCGCAGGCGATGCCGTCGCCGTCCGCGTCGAGGTTGTCCGGGTCGTTGTTCGGGTCGATCGGGAAGGACTGGCGTTCGAAGTCGGCGCAGTCCCGGTCGCCGTTCCTGGGCATCGGTGGGCCGACCATCGGCGGCCGGCTGGTCTCGGCAGGCGCTGCCGCGCTCTCCGCGGCGGCGGGCTCCTCCGCCACCTCAGGTGCGGTCTCTACCCCAGGCGGCGAAGGCTCGGACGACGCCGGCGGGGCGATGGCCGCATCATCCTCGGCGGCCGGTGCCTCGGCGGTAGGCGAGGACGACGGGATCGGGACGCGGATGCCGTCGGCGGCGGGGACATCCAGCTCGGTGGTGGCCGGCTCCGCGGTCAGCGGCGTTGCTGACGGCATCACTACGGCGTCTGACGCGAGTGCGAGCGCGGGCGCGCCCGTCTCCATGGCCGCGCCCAGGCCGACCGCCAGCGCGAGGCCGGCTGCCCCGCACAGGCCGACGGCGGCGGACCGCCATGGATGCGTGGATGCGTACATGAGCATGAGGGTGACGCCGGCCCCGGCCCGGCCGGGCCGGAACGCGGGAAGTCGCCGCCCGCCGCCCGCCCGGCGCGCATAATGCCCGGCCCACGCCCGGGAGGCGCTCACCGCCCGCCGGACCTACGCCCGGGACGCGCTCACCGCCCGCCGCCCCACGCCCGGGAGGCGTTCACCGCCCGCCGCCCCTACGGCCCAGGGCGGCACCGCCCGCCTCGGCTCACGCCCGGGAGGCGCTCACCGCGCCGCCGCACAGCAGGGCCGCGATCAAGACCGTGACCAGCGCGAACGACCCCGTTCCCAGGTACACCGCGCCGAGCGCGGACACGCCCAGCACGCTCGCGAGCAGGGCGCCGGTCGACACCAGCGCGGAGAAGGACGCGGCCTGCTCGGGGCGGATGAGCGGGGAGATCCGGGTGACCAGCGGCGTGAAGCCGGCCGCGTGGCCGGCGCCGCCGACCAGCAGCAGGCCGCTGCCGACGATCCAGGGCCAGCCGGTACGCCCGACGGCCGCGGTCGCCAGCGCCGCCGCCCCAAACGCCAGCGGGCCGACCACCGACACCGCCCGCGCGGGCAGGCGGCGGGCCAGCAGGCTGCTCGTCGCGAAGCCGGTCGCGTACGGCACGAACGCGAGCCCCGCCGCCAGCGCGCCGAAGCCCAGCGTGTCCTGGAGGTGGAGCGTCAGCGTGAAGAGGAACGCGGCGTAGCAGCCCATCACCGCGCAGCAGGCGGCCAGCCCGCGCCGCACCGGGCGTACGGCCAGCACCGCGAGGTCGACCAGCGGCGCCGCCACCCGCCGCTCATGGCGGACGAACGCCGCCAGCAGCGCCGCGCCGGCCCCGAGCGGGAGGGCCCACGCCCAGGCCGGCCAGCCCTGTTCGCGCCCGAGCACGAGCGGGAGAACGACGCCGACCATCGCCGCGGAGAGCAGCCACACGCCGGTCAGGTCGAGGCGTGCCGGCGTGGGCGTGCCGGCCGGCAGCAGGCGCGGGCCGAGCACGAGCAGGACGAGCCCGACCGGCACGTTCACGAGGAACGCCGGCCGCCACGACAACCCGCCCAGGTCGACGCTCACCACCAGGCCGCCGACGATCTGGCCGGCCGCGACGCCGAGGGCGAGGATCATCGAGTACAGGCCGATCGCCCGCGCCCGCGCCGCGCTGTCCAAGCGGATCTGGATCAGCGAGAGCACCTGGGGCGTCATGATCGCGGCGGCTGTGCCCTGCGCGATCCGCGCGGCGACGAGAAACGCGGCCCCGGGCGCGAGGCCGCACGCCAGCGACGTCACGGTGAAACCGCCCAAACCGATCAAAAACACGCGCTGGTACCCGTACCGCGCGCCGATCCGGGCGCCGGTGACCACGAGCACGGCGAACGCCAGCGTGTACCCGGCCAGCACCAGCTGCTGCACCGCCCCGCTCCCGCCGAGGTCGGCCCGGATGGCGGGCGCGGCGACCGCCACGATCGAGTTGTCCATCGACGCCATGGCCTGGCCGGTGAGCAGGACGGCGAGCATCGTCCCCGCGCGCGGCCGGGAGTCGAGTGTGGTCACGGCGGCAACTCTGCGTCCGGCCGGCGGGGGCGGTCTTGAACATCCTTGCGGGCATACGCTGGCCGCATGCGCGCCACCCGGCTGCTGGTCGACCGCCCTGACTTCAGCGTCAGCGCGGTGACCTGCCGCGACGACCACGCGCGGTGGTCGCCGCCCGAGCCCGTCCCGGGGTACGGCGTGGTGCTGGTCCGCTCCGGCGGCTTCCGCCGGAAGGGGCGGGGCGGCGAGGTGCTCGCCGACCGCACGGTGGGCTACGCGACGTCACCGGGAGACGAGGAGCGTTTCGCCCACCCGTACGGCGGCGACGAGTGCACGTCGATCCGGCTCGGCCCCGACCTGTGGCGCGGGCATGCCGGGCCGATCTACGTGGACGCCCGGCTCGACCTGGCCCACCGGCTGCTGTGGCGCGAGACGCACGGCGACGACCCGGACTTCGCGGTGGCCGAGCGGCTGGTCCAGCTGCTGGACGGCACGCCGGCACACAGCGCCGGCGACGGCGACCGGGAGACCGTCGAGCGGGCGCGCGAGGCGATCCGCGCGGGCCACCCGGACGCGGCCGGCCTGGTGCCGCTGGCCCGGCTCGTGGGCGTGTCGCCGTACCGGCTCAGCAGGTCGTTCCACGCGGTGGTCGGCGCGCCGCTCACGCGATACCGCAACAGGGTGCGGGTGGGCGCGGCGCTGGACCGGATCGAGCAGGGTGAGTCGAGCCTGGCCCGCCTGGCTTTTGATCTTGGTTTCGCCGACCAGGCCCACCTGACACGGACCGTGCGCGCCCACCTCGGCCACACGCCGCGCCAGCTCCAGCGGCTACTCGCCGGTGTGCGCGTGTGACTTGACCACCGGCTTCGACTGCGGCGAGCCGTGCTGCCGCAGCACGATG
Source organism: Phytohabitans sp. LZ39 (assembly GCF_059359075.1). NCBI lineage: Bacteria > Bacillati > Actinomycetota > Actinomycetes > Micromonosporales > Micromonosporaceae > Phytohabitans > Phytohabitans sp. LZ39. The sequence continues at coordinate 182,475 of NZ_JCADBM010000020.1, forward strand.
CTGAGCACGATCAGGCAGCCGACCGCGAGGAACTCGCTCTGCCAGTTCTGCATCGACTGGAACCAGAAGTCGCTGGTGGTCAGGAACTTCGCCGCGCTGATCGGGGGCGCGCCGCTCTCCAACGCCTGCTGCTCGTTGTACTCGGCCGTGCCGCCGAGCAGGTGGATGACGAACGAGAGCACGAAGAGCCCGAGCAGCGCGATGGAGAGGCTGTTGCGGTAGATCGTGTTCGCGAGCCCGTGCCGCTTCGCCAGCGCGGGCGAGTGGGGACCGGCCTTCTCGGGGTAGTCCTCGGCCCGGTCCTGCTCGTCGAGCGGCTTGGACTCCGGCGAGCCGCGCTGCACGAGGTACGCGGTCAGCAGCACGTAGGAGCCCATCTGGAGAAACTCGGACTCCCAGTTTTCGAAGACCGCCTCGACGAAGTGTCCGGTGCCGAGATACGCCCAGTAACCGTCGGCGGGGTGGCCGTACTGAGCCAGCTCCTCGTTGCGTACATGCCACCCGAAAATGCTCTGTAGCAGGAGGAACACGAAGAAAGCGCCAAACATCACCAGGGAGAGGGCGTTGAACCAGATCCACCTGCGCATGAACCGCTTCTACCCAGATCCGTCCGGCCTGAATACACGCCCTGTTCGGCGTGGGTTCAACATCAACAGTGAGGCTGCCGGGGTCGGTATTCGTCGATCCCTGGGGAGGAAAACGATGCCCATATCCCGGCGTACCCTCATCGTCGGTGGCGTGGCGGCCGGCGCGGCCGCCGCCGCCCTGCCCGGCACGGCGGCCTCGGCCTCCGGCGGTCCACTCCGGACCGACCCGTTCACGCTCGGCGTGGCCTCCGGCGACCCGGACCACGACGGCTTCGTCCTCTGGACCCGCCTAGCCCCACGGCCGCTCGCCGAAGACGGCCTCGGCGGCATGCCCGACCGCCCCGTCGCGGTGCAGTGGGAGCTCGCCGCCGACGAGCGCTTCCGCCACGTGGTCCGCCGCGGCGTGGCGCTCGCCCGCCCGCAGGCCGCGCACAGCGTCCACGTCGAGCTCAACGGGCTGCCGCCCGGCCGCGAGTTCTTCTACCGGTTCAAGGCCGACCGCCACGTCTCACCGGTGGGCCGCACCCGCACCGCGCCGGCGCCTTGGACGCTGGGCGGCGCACTCGCGATGGCGTTCGTCTCCTGCTCGCAGTACGAGCACGGCTACTTCACCGCGTACCGGCGACTGGCCGAGGAGGAGCCGGACCTGGTACTCCACCTGGGCGACTACCAGTACGAGTACACGAAGGACACGTACAACATCCCGGGTGGCAACCCGCGCGACCACGAAGGCCCGGAGACCGAGACGCTGGCCAACTACCGGCAGCGGCACGCGCAGTACAAGGCGGACGCCGACCTCCAGGCCGCGCACGCGGCGGCGCCGTGGCTGGTGGTCTGGGACGACCACGAGGTGGACAACAACTGGGCCGACGAGGTGCCGGAGAACCCCGACGTCCCGCAGCCCCACTTCCTCGCCCGGCGCGCGGCGGCGTTCCAGGCGTACTGGGAGAACATGCCGCTGCGCCGCACCTCGATCCCGCGCGGCATCGACATGCGGCTGTACCGGCGGATCCAGTGGGGCCGGCTGGCGACGTTCCACATGCTCGACACCCGCCAGTACCGCGACGACCAGGGCTGCGGCGACGGCTACAAGGACTGCCCGGCCGCGTACGACCCGGCCCGCTCGATCACCGGCCCGGAGCAGGAGGCCTGGCTGCTCGACGGCTTCCGCCGCTCGTCCGCCCGCTGGGACATCCTCGGCCAGCAGGTCTTCTTCGCGCAGCGGGACAACAACGCCGGCCCGGCGACCGTGACGAGCCAGGACTCCTGGGACGGGTACGCGGCCTCGCGCGACCGGATCACCCGCGGGTGGCTCGCCGCCGGCGTGCGCAACCCGGTCGTGCTCACCGGCGACGTGCACGCGCACTGGGCCAGCGACCTCAAGCTCGACTACGCCGACCCGACCTCGCGGACGGTGGGATCCGAGCTGGTCTGCTCCTCGATCACGTCGGGCGGCAACGGCGCCGACTCCGACCCGGCGACCCACCCGTTCCTGGCGATCAACCCGCACCTGCGCTTCTACAACAACCAGCGCGGGTACGTCTCCACCAAGATCAGGGCAGACCGGCTGGACGCCGACTTCAAGGTCGTACCCCAGGTGACCACGCCCGGCGCGCCGGTCTACACGCGCGCTTCGTACACAATCGAGGACCGGGTGCCCGGCCTCCACCAGACGTATCTGCGCCCGCTTGGCTAGGGGTTCGTCAGAGGGATTTCCCGGGTCCGCGTCAGCGGCGGACCGCTGCTCCCGCCGGAGACCGCGGCGGCCGGCGGCTCGCGGAGCGAGCCGAAATCCCCGGCCGCCGCTGCCGCCTCCGCGCGCCAAGCCCAACTCGCAGGGCTGCCCTCAAGAGGGCTGCCCTCTTGGGGCAGCGGCAGCCGAAGGGCGGGCGGGGTGAGGCCGCGGGAGCAACGGCCTGGACCACGACGAGCATCGCGGTAGCTCAAATATCCGAGGGGTCTCAAGACCACGGAACGGCAGAGACCTCGACGTCGAACGCTTTCTGGATCACTCCCGCCAGCCGGACATCTCCACACCCCGGGCGAGCTCCACGCGGAGGCCCATGTGCACTTCCTTGGTCTCGCCCGGGGCCAGCTCCAGCTTCCAGCTCAGCACACCCAGGTCGGTGCGGTCGGCCGGGTTGGGATCGACCTTGAACGCCCGCACCGTGATCCCCTCGTCACGGGAGACCGGGATCTGGTCGAGCACCGTCACGTTGGCCGGTCGGGGCGTGTGGTTGGCGACCGTGGTCCGGTACTCCACCTCGCGGCGCCGGGTCGAGCCGAGCGCCGCCTTCGTGGCCGAACGCCGGGTCAGCTTGCGCTCCACCCGGATCCGGTCGTCGAGGCCCAGGGCGAGCTCCACCTCCTCGCCCGGCGCCCAGGTCTCCAGCCGGGTGCTACCGACGAAGTCGGCGTCGTGGAAGACCGAGGCAGGACCGGGCAGCAGCGTGTGGGCCGAGGTGTTGACCGCGGTCGCGCGCAGGTGGGCGTCGGGCGACTGGGCCGGCGCGGTCACGTAGTCGAGCCGCGCGCCGAGCTCGAGCACCGCCACGGTGGCCCGGTGGGACGAGCCGTCGGCGGGCACCGCCACCGGATGTTCCGGCCGGTACGTAGCCGCGGCGATGCCCTGCTCGACCACGCCGGTGCTCTCGCCGAGCAGCGCCAACTCCTCCTCGCTGAAGGCATCCGTCACCGCCCCGCCCGAGGCCGGGGCGGGCGCCGCCGCGGCCCGCATCATGTCCTTGCTCCGGTACGCGGCCACGGCCCGCGCGACCGGAAGCGGACGGATCCGGTCGAGGTACCAGGGGTCGAGCTCCGGCACGGTCGTCGTGGTCGCCGGGCGGGCCGTCGAGAGCACCAGCTCGCACTCCGGCCAGTCTTCCCCGGTGTGCTGGGTGACCAGCCCGAACCAGGTGACCGCCAGCCGCTCGTCGTCGAGGCGCACGTCGTACGTGGACTCCCAGCCGGCGCCGCCCACCACGTACGACAGCTCCAGCTCGACACCTTCCTCGGCGGAGACGTCGAGGGTGACCGCGGCGGCCAGCTGGTCCGGCGCCCGCTTGCCGGTGAGCTGGGCGAGCCGGCGGTCGAGCGCGGCCTGCCGGTCGCGGGCCTCCGCGGCGCGGCGGGTGAGGTCTCGCCGGCGGGCCTGGCCGCTGGCGAGCTGCTCGGCGGTCGAGTCGGCGAACGCGGCGACGGCCGCCGGGTCGGACTCGCCGGCGGCGACCGTGCGGGCATAGGTGGAGGCGGCGCGCTGAGCCAGCGTGGTGATGAACTCCGCGCGCTGGATCTCCACCGCCTCGGCGTCGGCGAGCTCGACCAGCTCGGCGGCGACCGCCCGGCGGGCCTCCTCGACCTCGGCGACCGTCTCGTCGGCGGAGCGGGCCTGGTGGCGGACGACCACATCGACGCCGAGCACGGTGGCTGGGCCGTGGCCGCCGACCCGGACCGAGTCGCGGTGCAGCCCGAGCGGCAGCGGTCCGATGTGGACCGTGCTCGTGCCGGCGGGCGGCCGCAGCTTGCCCCGCCGGGTGACCCGGGCCCGGTCCGGATATACCGTGACGGCCACGATGGGGGCGTCGAGTATCACGCGGCCACTTCCGCGCCGGCTAGGAGCCGCGGGCGACACACGACGGTGACGGACCGGTTTTCCGGTTTGCTTTCCACGGGGTCCAACATACTGGCGCGATGCACACAGAGGTGATCACCGTGCGGACCGGTGGGCGCGCCACAGTCCGCGACATCACGGGCGAGGCGGCGGCCTTCGTCGATGGCCAGGGCGACGGGCTGCTGCACGTCTTCGTGCCGCACGCCACCGCCGGCGTGGCGATCATCGAGACCGGCGCCGGCTCGGACGACGACCTGCTGACCGCCCTCGACGCGGTGCTGCCCACCGACGACCGGTGGCGTCACCGGCACGGCGCCAAGGGGCACGGGCGGGATCACGTGGTGCCGGCGTTCGTCGCGCCCTACGCCTCCCTGCCGGTGATCGCCGGGCGGATCGCGCTGGGCACCTGGCAGTCGATCTGCCTCGTCGACACCAACGGCGACAACCCCACCCGGGAGGTCCGGCTCTCGTTCCTCCCAGGTTGACGCTTTGTTACCGCTCGGTACATGTGTCGAGCGTCGCGTAGGGGTCCACCAGGCGTGACGGAGCCCTTTGCGCAAGGCAGGATGGAAGGCTACAGAGACCCATCACACACAATGCAGAGGGAGCGCTGGTGGCTACCGAACGCAAGCGCCCGGTGATCAGCGATGGCCTGCCGAGCCAGCTTCTCGACATCGATCCCGAGGAGACCCGCGAGTGGATCGAGTCGCTCGACGCGGTCATCGACGAGCGAGGTGCCAAACGCGCCCGCTACGTCATGCTGAGCCTGCTCGAACGCGCCCGCGAGCGCCAGGTCGGGGTCCCACCCCTGACCACGACCGACTACATCAACACCATCCCGCCCGAGCAGGAGCCCTGGTTCCCGGGTGACGAGTTCGTCGAGCGGCGCATCCGGGCCTACATCCGGTGGAACGCCGCGATGCTCGTGCACCGCGCCCAGCGCCCGGAGATCGGCGTCGGCGGGCACATCTCGACGTACGCGAGTGCCGCCTCGCTCTACGAGGTCGGCATGAACCACTTCTTCCGCGGCAAGAGCCACCCGGGCGGCGGCGACCACATCTTCTTCCAGGGCCACGCCTCCCCCGGCATGTACGCGCGGGCGTTCCTGGAGGGGCGGCTGGGCGAAGACCGGCTCGACGGGTTCCGCCAGGAGCTCTCGCACGCGGGGCCGGGCCGCGGCCTGCCCAGCTACCCGCACCCGCGGCTGATGCCGGACTTCTGGGAGTTCCCGACGGTATCGATGGGCCTTGGCCCGCTCAACGCGATCTACCAGGCCCGGTTCAACCGCTACCTGCACCACCGGGGCATCAAGGACACGTCCGACCAGCACGTATGGGCGTTCCTCGGCGACGGTGAGATGGACGAGGTCGAGTCGCTCGGCGCGATCGGGCTGGCCGCCCGCGAAGAGCTCGACAACCTGACCTTCGTGATCAACTGCAACCTCCAGCGCCTCGACGGCCCGGTGCGCGGCAACGGAAAGATCATCCAGGAGTTGGAGGCCTTCTTCCGCGGCGCCGGGTGGAATGTGATCAAGGTGATCTGGGGCCGCGAGTGGGACCCGCTGCTCGCCGCCGACACCGACGGCGCGCTGGTCAACCTCATGAACACCACGCCCGACGGCGACTACCAGACCTACAAGGCCGAGTCCGGGGCGTTCGTTCGCGAGCACTTCTTCGGCCGCGACCCCCGCACCCGCAAGATGGTCGAGCACATGAGCGACGAGGAGATCTGGAACCTCAAGCGCGGCGGTCACGACTACCGCAAGCTCTACGGGGCGTACAAGGCGGCGACCGAGCACACCGGCCAGCCGACCGTGATCCTCGCCAAGACGATCAAGGGCTGGACGCTCGGCTCGCACTTCGAGGGCCGCAACGCCACCCACCAGATGAAGAAGCTGACGCTCGACGACCTCAAGTCGTTCCGCGACCGCCTCTACCTGGACATCCCCGACTCGGCGCTGGAGTCCAACCCCTACCTGCCCCCTTACTACCACCCGGGTGAGAAGTCGGACGAGGTGCAGTACCTGCGGGAGCGGCGCGAGCAGCTCGGCGGCTACCTGCCGACGCGGCGCACGACCACGATCCCGCTGCGAATTCCGGGCCCGGAGCGGTTCGCCGACGTCAAGCGCGGCTCGGGCAAGCAGAAGGTGGCCACGACGATGGCCTTCGTCCGCCTGCTGAAGGACGTGATGAAGGACAAGGAGTTCGGCAAGCGGTGGGTGCCGATCATTCCGGACGAGGCCCGCACGTTCGGCATGGACTCGCTCTTCCCGACCCAGAAGATCTACTCGCCGCACGGGCAGAAGTACACGTCCGTCGACCGCGAGCTCTTCCTGTCGTACAAGGAGGCGACCGCCGGGCAGATCCTGCACGAGGGCATCAACGAGGCCGGCTCGGTCGCGTCGTTCACGGCCGCCGGCACCTCGTACGCCACGCACGGCGAGCCGATGATCCCGCTGTACATCTTCTACTCGATGTTCGGCTTCCAGCGCACCGGTGACGGGTTCTGGGCGGCGGCCGACCAGATGGCCCGCGGCTTCGTGCTCGGCGCCACGGCGGGTCGCACCACGCTCAACGGCGAGGGCCTCCAGCACGAAGACGGCCATTCGCACCTGATCGCGGCGACCAACCCGGCCGTCGTGGCGTACGACCCGGCGTTCGCGTTCGAGATCGCGCACATCGTCGAAGACGGCTTGCACCGCATGTACGGCGAGCAGTCCGAGCCGATCTTCTACTACCTGACCGTCTACAACGAGCCGATCCTCCAGCCGGCCGAGCCGGAAAACCTCGACGTCGAGGGCGTCAAGCGGGGCATCTACCGCTACTCGCCGGCGCCCAGCGTCGAGGGGCCGAAGGCGCAGATCCTCGCCTCCGGCACGGGCATGCAGTGGGCCCTCAAGGCCCAGCAGCTGCTCGCCCAGGATTGGGGCGTGGCGGCCGACGTGTGGTCGGTGACGTCCTGGACCGAGCTGCGCCGCGACGCCGTGCAGACCGAGGAGTACAACCTGCTCCACCCGGGCAGCCCGGCACGCACGCCGTACATCAAGTCGAAGCTGGCCGAGGCGCCGGGCCCGGTCGTGGCGGTCAGTGACTGGATGCGGGCGGTGCCGGATCTGATCTCCCGGTGGCTGCCCGGCGACTACACCTCGCTCGGCACGGACGGCTTCGGCCTCTCCGACACGCGGCACGCGCTGCGCCGGCACTTCCACGTCGACGCCGAGTCGATCGCGGTGGCCACGCTGCGCCAGCTCGCCGTCCGCGGGGAGATCCCGGCGGCGGTGCCGGCCGAGGCGGCCAAGAAGTACGCGATCGACGACGTCAACGCCGCCCCGGTCGGCGAGACCGGCGGCGACAGCTGACCCCACCGTTTGTTCCGTGCGGCTTACCTTGATCGGGTGAGCCGCATGGAATGGGTGGTCTTCGACCGGCGGGATCCGTCGGTCGTGGTCGAGCTCATCCGCGGGGTCGCCGCCAGCGGCGACCCCGGGGAGTACGGCGACGGCGTCGAGGTGGTCCTCGAAGCGCCGGCGCCGTCGTTCCTGCGCGACATCTTCGGTGCCGAGCCGGCGAGCGCACACATCGCCGTCACCAAGCCCGGCGGCGAGGTCGGCTACCCGTTCCACGTGCGGCTGGTCAGCGACCAGGGCGGCGACGCCGGGCGGCGCGCGCCCCGGCGGGATGGCTGGGCGATCAGCAACTCGGCCGGCCTCGCGTTCCTCATGCAGAAGGGCGTGGCGGGCGCCCCGTACGACTGGGCCGACCTGGTGGAGGGCGCGATCGCCGCACTCACCGCGCTGCGCACCGACGCCGGCGACCCCGGCTGGCGGGCCGCGGTGGATCGCACAGTGTTCCGGGCGTATTGGGATAAATCATGAATTGGCAGCAAGTTCTCCGCTGGCGTATCGAACGGCAGTTCCTCGGCGGTTCGCCGGCCGACGACGCGGTGACGGCGGCGCGGCGGCTGAGCGGGGTGCACGCCCAGCTCGCCGCCTCCGCGGTGACCGCGCTCGACCTGCGGGTCGCCGGCGGCGCCACCGCCGAGAGCGTCGACGCCGAGCTGTGGGAGACGAAGCGGCTGGTCAAGACCTGGGCCGCGCGCGGCACCCTGCATCTGCTGCCCGCCGCCGACCTGCCGACGTGGGTGGCCGCGATGTCCACCCGCACCCGCGAGACCACCGGCTCCTGGCTGCGCTACCACGGGGTGACCGCCGAGCAGATGGCGGACATCATCGCCGCGATGCCCGACGTGCTCGGCGGCGAGCCACTCACCCGCGAGGAGCTGGCCGGCGCGATCATCAAGGCCACCCGGCACAAGGACCTGCGCGAGCCCCTCACCCAGGGCTTCGGCGCGGTGCTCAAGCCGCTCGCGTTTCGCGGCCTGCTCTGCTCGGGGCCGCCGCGCGGGCGCAACGTCACGTTCGTCGCGCCGCGCGCCTGGCTGCGGGAGTGGGACGAGGTGGACACCGAGGCGGCGATCGACACGCTGACGCTGGCGTACCTGGGCACGTACGGCCCGTCGACCGCGGACGAGTTCAGCCGCTGGTTCGACCTGAAGCCGGCGCTGGCGAAGAAGTCGTTCGCGCGGCTGGCCGACCAGCTCGTCGAGGTCGACGGCGGCGCGCTGGTGGCCGAGTTGGCCGGCGAGGTGGCGAAGAAACGGCCCTTGTCGGTGCGGTTGTTGCCGGCCTTCGACCCGTACACGGTGGCCAGCCTGCGCCAAGCCGACCGGGTGGTGACCGGGCCGAACAAGGCCAAGGTCTCCCGCCCGCAGGGGTGGATCTCGCCGGTGCTCGTGGTCGACGGTCGCATCGAGGGCGTGTGGGAGGGCGATACGGTGACCCCGTTCGCCCCGCTGGAAAGGTCGGTCCGTTCGGCCCTGACGAAGGGGTTCCCGGAGGTCAGCGTCGCAGACTAGAGTGCGAGGATCTTTCGCGTTTTCACGCCGTCGCCGCCCCGGCACGGCGGATCCTAGGGAGCGGCGGATGGCCTTCACGTGGGGTGTGTCGACGGCGGCGTACCAGATCGAGGGCGGTGCCGCCGAGGGCGGGCGCGGACCGTCCATTTGGGACGTCTTCTCCCACGAGCCGGGGCGGATCGCCGACGGCAGCACCGGTGACGTGGCGTGCGACCACTTCCATCGGTATCCGGAAGACGTCGACCTCATGGCGGGGCTCGGCATCGACGCGTACCGGTTCTCGATAGCCTGGCCGCGCATCCAGCCCGACGGCACCGGCCCGGCCAACGCGGCAGGGGTCGACTTCTACGACCGCCTCGTCGACGCGCTGCTCGCCAAGGGCATCGACCCGGTCGTCACCCTCTTCCACTGGGACCTGCCGCAGGCGTTGGAAGACAAGGGCGGCTGGCTGAGCCGCGACACAGCCTTCCGGTTCGCCGACTACGCCGGGCTCGTCGCGGACGCGCTCGGCGACCGCGTGCGCATGTGGATCACGCTCAACGAGCCCTTCATCCACATGACCCTCGGGTACGCCACGGGCGAGCACGCGCCCGGCCAGACCCTGCTCTTCGGCGCGCTCCCGGTGGCCCACCACCAGCTGCTCGGCCACGGTCTGGCGGTGGCGACACTGCGCGCACGGGGCGCCGGCGCGGTGACCATCGCCAACAACTACTCCCCCGTCTGGCCGGTGGGTGACGGAGACGCCGAGGCTGCGGCCGCCTACCACGCCTTGCACAACCGCCTCTTCACCGATCCGCTGCTCGGGCGGGGCTATCCGGAGCTGGGGCTGGACCCGTCGGTCGTGCGCGACGGCGACCTCGACACGATCGCCGCACCGCTCGACGCGCTGGGCGTCAACTACTACAACCCCACCTCGGTACGCGCGCCGTCCACTCCGGACAGCCCACTCCCGTTCGAGATAGTGCCGGTCGAGGGGTATCCGACGACGGCGTTCGGCTGGCCGGTCGTGCCCGACGGGCTGCGCCAGCTGCTGGCGTGGCTCAAGGATGAGTACGGCGAGGCGCTCCCGCCGATCCACGTGACCGAGAGCGGCTGCGCGTACGACGGGATCGACGACCCGGAGCGGGTGACCTATCTGGACGGTCACATCGGAGCGGTGCGCGCGGCGATGGCGTCCGGTGTGGACGTTCGCGGCTACTTCGTGTGGTCCCTTCTGGACAACTTCGAGTGGGCCGAGGGATACACCAAGCGCTTCGGCCTCGTGCACGTCGACTACGAGACGCAGGTGCGCACGCCGAAGACCTCGTACGCCTGGTACCGGGACCTCATCAGAGCCTCCCGATGACGACCGGGGTCGAGCTTCCCGCCGCACTCGCCGAGCCGACCACACCGGTGCGGCGGAGCTGGATCGCGCTCGTCTTCAGCGCCAACCTGGGCGTGTGGATGGCGTTCTTCACGCCGATCCAGGTGCTGCTGCCCAACCAGGTGGAGCTGATCGACCCGGCCAACAAGGAGGCGATGTTCGGTTGGGTGACCGCGCTCGGCGCGCTCGCGGCCGTCATCGCCAACCCGCTGGCCGGCGCGCTCTCCGACCGTACGTCCCCGCGGATCGGCAACCGGGACTACGGGCGGCGCCACGTGTGGACGCTCTCCAGCGCGGTCCTCGGTGCGGCGTCGCTCGCGGTCCTCGGGCAGCAGCGCACGATCGTCGGCGTCGCGGTGTGCTGGGTCGCCGCGCAGGTGTGCTTCAACGCGGCGCTTGCGACGCTCACCGCGGCCATCCCCGACCGCGTGCCGGTGGCCCAGCGCGGCGGCGTGTCCGGCTGGGTGGGGATCCCCCAGTCACTCGGCCTCGTCGTGGGCGCGGTGCTGGTCACCGCGATCTTCACGGACAACAAGACCGGCTACTACGCGGTGGCGGTGGCCGTGCTGATCCTGGCGCTGCCGTTCGCCCTCCTCACCCCGGACGACCCGCTGCCCCGCGCGTACCGCCCGCGGGTGCACGTGCTCTCCGGCATGTGGATCAGCCCGCGCCGGTACCCGGACTTCGCCTGGGCCTGGGGCACCCGCTTCCTCGTACAGGTCGGCAACGCGCTCGGCACGCTGTACCTGCTGTACTTCCTCCAGGACGGGGTGAAGTACCACGATCCCGAGGGCGGGCTGCTCGTCCTCATCCTGATCTACACGGCGGGGATGATGGCCACCGCGGTCGTGGCGGGGCGCCTTTCCGACCGCTCCGGCCGGCGCAAGATCTTCGTGATCTGGTCCGGCGTGATCATGGCGGTGGCGGCGATCCTGCTCGCGATCTGGCCGCTGTGGTCGATGGCCATCGTGGCGGCGGTGCTGCTCGGCGCCGGGTACGGCGTCTACCTCGCCGTCGACGCCGCGCTGATCACACAGGTGCTCCCCCGCGCCACCGACCGCGGCAAGGACCTGGGCGTCATCAACATCGCCAACTCCGCGCCGCAGGTGCTCGGGCCGGCCATGTCCGCGCCGATCGTGGTCCACCTCGGCGGCTATCCCACGCTGTACGCGCTCACCGCCGTCGTCACCCTCCTCGGCAGCGTCTTCGTGGTACGGATACGCTCGGTGCCGTGACGGTACGCGTGCGCTTCGCCCCTTCTCCGACCGGTATGTTCCACGTCGGCGGTGCCCGTTCGGCGCTGCAAAACTGGATCTACGCGAAGCAGCACGGCGGGGCCTTCGTCCTGCGGATCGAAGACACCGACGCCGCCCGCAACCGCCCGGAGTGGACCGAGGGGATCCTCACCGCGCTCGACTGGATCGGCATCGCGCGCGGCAGCTACGAGGGCCCGTACTTCCAGTCCGCCAACGCGGGCGAGCACCGCGCCGCCGCCGAAAAGCTGTACGCGGCCGGCCGCGCCTACTACTGCGACTGCACCCGAGAGGACGTGCAGGCCCGCACCGGCTCGCAGTACCAGGGCTACGACGGCTTCTGCCGCGACCGGGGCCTGACCGCCGGGCCCGGGCGCGCGCTGCGCTTCCGCACCCCCGACGAGGGTGAGACCGTGGTGATCGACCTCATCCGCGGCAAGCCCACCTGGGAAAACAAGCTGCTGGAAGACTTCGTCATCGCCCGCGGCGACGGCTCCCCCGTTTTCCTCCTCGCCAACGTCGTCGACGACATGACCCAGGGCATCACCCACGTCATCCGCGCCGAGGAGCACCTGCCCAACACGCCGAAGCAGCAGCTGCTCTGGGACGCGCTGGGCGTGCGGCCGCCGATCTGGGCGCACGTGCCCGTCGTGGTAAACGAAAAGCGCCAGAAGCTTTCGAAGCGGCGCGACAAGGTGGCGCTGGAGGCATACCGCGACGAGGGCTACCTCGCCGACACCATGTGCAACTACCTGATGCTGCTCGGCTGGGCGCCCAGCGGCAACCGGGAGATCGTGCCGTGGTCGGTGATCGAGGAGGAGTTTCGCCTCGAGGAGGTCAACCCGTCGCCCGCGTTCTTCGACGAGAAGAAGCTGCGCGCCTTCAACGGCGAGTACATCCGCGCCCTCGACACGGCCGCCTTCTCGGCCGCCTGCCAGCCCTGGCTCACCGGCACCGAGACGATCCCGCCGCCGCCCTGGCGCCCGGAAGACTTCGACCCGGCCGCCTTCGCCGCGGTGGCGCCACTCGCGCAGACCCGCATCGCGGTGCTGAGCGAGATCGTGCCGAACGTCGACTTCCTTTTTGTGCCGTCACCCGAAATCGACGAGGCCTCCTGGGCGAAGGCGATGAAGGACGGCGCCGCCGACCTCCTGGACGCCGCGGCCGCCGCCTTCGCCGCCCTGCCCTCGTGGGACGCCGAGTCGCTGAAGGCCGCTCTCGAGGCGGTGGGTGCCGAGCGCGGGCTCAAGCTGGGGAAGGCCCAGGCACCGGTGCGGGTGGCGGTCACCGGGCGGAGCGTGGGGCTGCCGCTGTTTGAGTCGCTGGTGGTGCTCGGCAAGGAGCGCACGCTGGCCCGCATAGAGGCCGCCCGCATCCGCCTCCCCTGACCGGAGACAAAGAAAGACCCGGCCCACAAGGGACCGGGTGAGTGATACGAACAGTCTAGCGGGTCGCGCGCGTTGATGCCACCCATTCACCAGCCAATCGGCTTCGCGTAGCCGGCGGCCGGATCGTGCAGTTGGTGGCGAAGGTAGTCCAATGCGTTGAGCCTTCGCCACCAATGATTTCCCACACCGTCGTCCTTCCTGCCAGCCAGGTCGCCGGCGAACAGACCAGAGCGCGGATTGACATGGCCCACCGGCACCCGCCGACGGGCGGTCTGCACCGGTAACCGCAGGTCACTGTCGTTGGAGATCACCACCACACCATCCACACGGTCTTCGAGGACGTCCATCATCAAATGGGTGGCGACGTTGACATCGGTGCCCTTCTCCTCCTGATGGCGATGGGACACCATGAACATGGCTTGTGGATCTGGTGCACCAATCCCGGCAACGATTTTCACGGGCCACTCTGGCCTGACGAGAATCGGCACACCGTTAGGGCCCTTGATAGCGAGTGGGGCGTACTTGACTCTCGCGACATAGTTCCCGTACTCGATGAAGTCGACGCTCTTCGTCGCGACCAGGGCCTTTAGATATCGATCCTGGTCGGCCGCTCCACCCGGGTTGGTGGCCGCGTCGATGCGGGCGGTGCAGTAGACGATGCGGTCGATCGTGGCGCCGGCCCAGCCGCGCTGCGCTGTCACCAGCGACGTGGCCAGCGCACGCAGGTCGAGCCACCGCCAGCCGGGCGTGCTCCGGCCGCAAACCGCGCGCCCGCCGTAGTAGAGGTTGTAACCGTCGATGTACACGCCGACGCGCGTAGGAATCGGGGGCATAGCAGCTGACGCTAGGCGGGAGTGGCAGTTGGTGATGGCCCACCAACGCCCCGTGGACCACCCGCGAGCCGATGATTGGCCGCTATCGTGCTTATCGCGCCCGTCCGCGCCCATCCTCCGGCGGCCCGCCCCAGCCGGTTCGCCGTGCGCGAGCTGCCCCGCCGGCTGGGCCCGCGCCCGCAGCTTCCGCGTACCAAGGCGGCGGCTCGGCTGACCCAGGCGGCGCTGGACCTGGCGACGGAGGCCTCGGCGGCGTCTCGGGGGCGTTCGGCACGCCGGCCTGGCGGTGCGACGAAGGAAAGCAAGCGATCGTGGACGGGTCCCCACGATCAGCCGCCGACGGTTACGATTCGGCGGCCGAATGAATGGGCATGTTGTCTGCCGCTCGGCAATCGCAGATAGTTCGAAAAACCTGGGCTGCGCATGCAACCGCGCGAGGTTTGGCGGAGTCTTTGGTTTAAAGCGGATCGTCGGCCGCACCACGGGGGCGGGACCATCCATCGGGCGGGGAGGTCGGTCATGGTCGCAAGGGTGAGCCGCCGATGGTTCTTGAGCGGCGCGGTGCTGGTCACCGTCGCCGCTCCGTTGCTCGCCCCGTCGCCCGCCCTCGCCGCGCCCCCCAAGCCCGACACCATCACCATCGACGGCGAGGAGCTCGACGAGGCCATCACCGTCCGCGCGAAGGCCGATCCCGAGCTGTTCGAGGCGATGCTCAGCCAGGTCAACTGGCTGTCAAACGCGAAGGGCCTGTCCACCTCACCGAAGGCGGACAAGCTCGGCCGCAAGTACACGGTGGTCGTGCGCGTGGGCGACCAGGCCAAGCAGACCTACGACCTCTACCCGCTCGCGGCCGGCGGCCCCCGGGCCTACCGCCCGGGTAAGCAGCCCGACAAGCGGCGGACGACCAACGCGTGGTTCTACGGCCGGCTCAACATGTCCGAGACCCTGCGGGCGGCCGGCGTCCCGCTTCCGGGAAAGCCCGAGTCGCTGCACGGCGGCATCGGCGGCGGCGAGCGCGTCTTCGACGAAGACACGCTCAACCCCGGCCGCGACATCGACAAGCTGCTGACCGACCTGCGCGAGGTGCTGCTGCTCAACGGCGCGGTGGTGCTCGTCATCACGCTGGGCCTGGCGGGCATATCGCTGCTCGTCCGCCGCCGCGCCCGCTAGCACGTCGCACCCGGCGTTTCGCCGAGCTGGGCGCCGCCGCACGTCCCGCCAGGACCGAGCCCGAGCGCTCGAACGCGAGGGTGAGCCGCGGGAGCAGCGGACCAGACCATGGTCGACTTACGGTGAGTGGCATTGGGTCCAGACCGCTGCTCCCGCGGCCTCACCCGTACGCCGCTTGTCCTCGATCAGGTCTTGCGCCGCGGACCTGGCAGCGGAGGTCGGGGATTTCGGCTCGCCCCGCGAGCCGCCGACCGCCGCGGTCTCCGGCGGGAGCGGCGGTCCGCAGCTGACTCGGACCCGGGCAATACGCACTAACTCTCCACTGTGGAGCCGGCGGCGGCCTCGATCAGGCGGATCAGATCGCGGAGGTCGGCTTCGAATTCGGCGTCCCAGTCGACCTCGTCCTCGAGCCAGCGCGACAGCCGGGCGTGCGCGGGCAGCACGTCGGGGTCGTGGGCCGACTCGGCGCCGCGGCGGCCGGCGGCGAAGCGGCCGTTGACCTCGGACGTGGCGTAGCCCAGCACGAACGTCGACAGCATCCGCTCCAGGCGGGGCACCTCCGGCTCGGGCACGCCGGCGTCGAGCAGTGCGGCGTAGACGAGGTCGACCACGCGCAGCGCGTCCGGCGTGACCGAGGGGCGGACCATGAGCAGCGGGTACGCGCCGGGGTGGGCGCTCGCCAAGGCACGCGCGGCCCGCGCCACCGCCCGCAGCCGCTCCCGCCAGTCGGTGCTGGCTCCAGGCTCCGGGAGCAGGTCGGCGAGCAGCCGGCCGACGAGGCCGTCGAGCAGGTCGTCCTTGGTGCCGACGTACGGGTAGAGCGCCATAGAGCTCAGGCCCAGCCGGCGGGCGACGGCGCGCATCGAGATCGCCCCCAGGCCACGCTCATCGGCCAAGGCTAGTGCTTCGTCCAGAATCTGCTGTTTTGCGCGCACTCGTACAGCGTAAGAGCGTCAGCACCACCGGTCCGGCGGACGCTCCCGCCGGGTCGCGCGGGCCCGCGGGCGCACGGCGCCGTGGCGGTGGGCACCCGCCCACCCCGCGCGGCTCGACCGGCAGACCGCTGGGCCGCGCCGCTCGGGCACGAGGGTGCGCCCCTCGTCGAGCGGCGGATCGTCTGCCGCGCCGTCCGCCGGGGCGCCTTCCACATCGAGAGTGGCCGGCGGCCCCGCCTCCTCGACGGGCTGCGGACCGGCCCCGCACACCCACCGCAGGTGCCTGCCGGGCACACCGTGCTCGCCCAGCAGGTAGTGCTGCTCGCTCTCGGCGCTGCCGTGCTCGGCCTCCCCGTGCGCCATACTTTCTCCTTACTGGCGGCCAACCACCGCCTGCACCAGGCTCCCCCGGTGCCTACTACATCACTCCTTGGGCCGCGCGGGAAATAACGTGGCCCACAGTGGGAAGGCGATCAGCCAGACGACGAGCGCCACGGTGAGCCGCCAGATCCACGCATCCAACTGTTCGGTCCGGCTCCGGTCGTCGACAAGGAGGATGCCGCCCGCCAACAGGCCACACGCGACCGCCCAGCCGGCCAATCCCTTGAACCACTCCCGCCACTCGTAGCGGGCGCGCTCCCACCCGCCCTTCGGCGGCTTCCACGGTGGCGGCCCGCCGGCGAAGCGGTGGGCGAACCGCTGGTCGGCCCAGCGCACCATCGTGTGCCCGAACGCGATGGAGAAGCCGATGTACGCCGCGGCCAGGCCGTGGGTGAAGTTGGCCTCGGTGCCACGCCGCAGGTCGATCACCGTCGCGACCAGCAGCACCACGTCGACCAGGGGCACACACAGCAGGAGTACGCCACCGAGGCGGCGCATCCGCAACATGTACCGCGCGACGAGACCGGCGCCCAGGATCACCCAGAACCCGATCTCGCACGCGGCGATGACCGCAAGAACCATGCCTCCCAGCCTCACCGCGCCGGTCGCCCCGGGCGTCGGCAGCGGTGAGGGATTCCGGGTACATCCTTCGACGGACGCCGCGCCGCGCGGGCTCGTCACGCGGTCGGAGGTCGGGCGGCGAAACGTGTGATGTGATCGGAGCGTGTCCAGGGCTCTGCGGCGGGATCTGACCCTGGCGGGCATCTCGCTCGCCGGCGGCCTGATCATGTTCGCCCTCGGCATCGTGCGTACCTTCCAGCCCGCGCCCGACGCGCCGACCTGGCTCTTCGTGCCGCCGCTCGTGGCCGTCTGCGTGGCGCTGGCCCTGCGCCGCGTCGCCACCCGCACCGGCTTCGCCCTCGGCACGGTCGCGGTCGCCGCGGATCTCGCGCTGGGCAGTTCGCTCGGCACGCTGCTCATCTACACCCAGGTCCTCTACGACACCTGCCTGTACGGCTCGGCCCGCATGTGGCGGATCCTGCTGCGCGTCGGCATCGGGGTGAGCGCCCTGGCCGCCGTCGTCGGGCCGATCCTGGCCGGCTCGTGGCGCGGGCTGGCCCTCGCCGTACCGGCGACGCTGCTCCTCGTCCTCCCCGTGGTGACGGCGATCAGCGTGCGGCAGTACCGCGACCAGGCCGCCGCCGAGCGAGCCCGCGCGGAGCAGACCGCCCGCCTCGTCGAGCTCGACCGCCGCCAGGCGGTCACCGCCGAGCGCACCCGGATGGCCCGCGAGCTGCACGATGTGATCGCCAACCACCTCAGCGCGGCGGCCATCCACGCGACCGCCGCCCTGTCCCTGCACAAGCGCGATCCGGACGCGGTCGAGCAGGCGCTCAAGGTCATCCGGGAAAACAGCGTTCAGGGCCTGGCCGAGATGCGCCAGATGATCGACCTGCTGCGCGAGGGCGCGAGCGACGACGAGCCCATCCGCGCCCGGCTGGCCGAGCTCGACCAGCTCATTGCCCGCGCGCGGGGCGCCGGCCTCACCGTGCGGCTGGAGACCACCGGAGAGCCGCGGCCGCTGCCGGTGGGTGTCGACCTCGCGGCCTACCGGATCGTGCAGGAGTCGCTCACCAACGCGCTCAAGCACGGCACCGGCCGCGCGGACGTGGCGGTCGCGTACCGCACCGGCGTCGTCTCGCTCACCGTCGAAAACCCCATCAACGGCCGATCGGCGGTACCCGGTGCCGGCGCCGGTCTGATCGGCATGCGGGAGCGGGCCGCGCTGCTGCACGGCCACTTCGACGCGGGCGGGGACGGCGTCCGCTGGCGGGTGCACGCGGAGCTGCCGACGGTCGCGGAAGAGGCGGCATGACAATCCGAGTCGTGATCGCGGACGACCAGGACGCGGTGCGCGCCGGCCTCGCGATGATCCTCAACGGCGCGCCGGACCTGGAGGTGGTCGGCCAGGCCGCCGACGGCGCCGAGGCGCTCGCGCTCTGCCGCCGCCTCAGCCCGGACGTGGCCGTGCTCGACGTGCGCATGCCCAGGCTGGACGGCATCTCCGCCACCCGCGAGATCGTCGCCGAAGGATTGGCCGATGTGGTGGTACTAACCACATTCGACCTCGACGAGTACGTCTTCGGCGCCCTCCGCGCCGGCGCGGCCGGTTTCCTGCTCAAGGACACCGACGCGGACGGCCTCGTCGACGCGGTCCGCACGGTCGCCCGCGGCGACGGCATCATCGCGCCGGCCGTGACCCGACGGCTGATCGCGGCGTTCGCCGCCACCGCACCCGGCGCGCCAGCGGCCCTGCGAACTGCGGTGGAAGGGCTGACGCCGCGGGAAAGGGACGTGCTCGCGTGTCTCGGCCGGGGCCTTTCCAACCAGGAAATCGCCGAGCGCTTGGAGATGGCCGAGTCCACGACGAAGACCCACGTCAGCCGGATCCTCACGAAATTGGGGCTACGCAGTCGAGTGCAGGCGGCAATTCTCGCCCAGGATCTTCATTTATCGATCAAGGAATAGTTAATTGTTCCACCGGGAGGTGACCACCGAGGCGGTCAGGGGGACGACCGTCAGGGCGAGGAGCCACCCACCCAGCACATCCATCGGCCAGTGAGCCAGCAGCATCACCCGCGTCCCGCCGACGAAGAGGGCCAGCGCCGCCGCGCCCGCCACCACCAGCGCCCGCCCGCGCCGCGCGAGATGGGGCCACAGCAGCAGCACCGCTACCACGGCCGCCGACGCCGCGTGTGAGGTGTGGCCGCTCGGAAAGCCGTTGCTGTCGACGAAGACGAAGCCGTCCGCCGGCCGTGGACGATGCAGGGCCCAGTGCATCAGGCCCCACAGCACCGGGATGAGCACGGTGACCCAGGCGCACAGGTACGCCTCCCGCCGGTGGCGGCGCACCAGCAGGCCCACCGTAGCGACCACGCCGGCCGCCACGAACGGGACCGTCGCGGCGATGTCCGTGGCCACGCGAAGCACGTCGACCAGGCCCGGATGGTCGGTGCCGAACTCCCGCAGATCCTCACTCAGCGTCACGTCGAGCCGCTCGACCGGGGCCCAATCGCCGACCACGACGGCCATCAGGGCGAGAAACGCCACCAGTGCCACGAGCGGCACGACCAGTGGAGGGCGGGCGATCATCCCGGCCATAGTGGCACGGACACGGGCATGACAGGCTGGAGCCGTGCCCCCGGGGAGTAATGACGGCGCCGCGTTGAGCGAGACCGTACGGCGGATCGAGCGATCTGCCGGCGCCCTCGCGACCGCGAGCGTCTCCCGGATGGACGAGACCCTCCCGTGGTTTCGCGAGCTGCCGGCCGACCAGCGGGCCTGGGTCATGCTCGTCGCCCAGGCGGGCGTGCGTTCGCTGGTCGAGTGGCTGCGCCGGGACGGGCGGCGGCCCACGCAGGATCTGGCCGACGAGATCTTCGACGCGGCGCCCACCGCGCTGGCCCGTTCGATCTCGCTCCAACAGACGGTGGCGCTGGTAAAGGTGACCATCGACGTGGCCGAGGAGCAGGTGGCACACCTGGCCGTGCCGGGTGAGGAGGCCGCCCTCCGCGAGGCCGTGCTGCGGTTCTCCCGCGAGGTGGCATTCTCGGCCGCGCGGGTCTACGCGCGCGCCGCCGAGTCGCGCGGCGCCTGGGACGCGCGGCTCCAGGCCCTGCTGGTCGACGCACTGCTGCGCGGTGACTCCTCGGACGTGCTGGCCAGCCGGGCGGCCGCGCTGGGCTGGGCGGACGCGCCGCCGGTCGCGGTCGCGGTGGGGCGCTCGCCGGGTGGGGAGGCGGCCGCGGTCCTGCATACGGTGTACCGGGCGGCGCGGCGGATCGGCGTGGAGATCATCGGCGGGGTGCACGGCGACCGGCTGGTGCTGGTGCTGGGCGGGGCGAGCGATCCGGTGGCCGCCACCGCCAAGCTGCTGGCCGGTTTCGGCGCCGGCCCGGTCGTGGTCGGACCGGCCGTGGCCACGCTCGACGAGGCGACCGAGTCGGCGCGGGCGGCGCTGGCCGGCTTCCGCGCGGCGCCCGGGTGGCCGGACGCACCGCGGCCCGTGTCCGCCAGCGACCTGCTGCCGGAGCGCGCGCTCGCCGGCGACGTCGAGGCCCGGCGCCGCCTCCGGCAGGATGTCTACGGCAGCCTGGTGCGGGCCAGCGGCGAGCTGCTGGAGACGCTCGACGCGTTCTTCGCGGCGGGTGGTGTTTTGGAGGGCGCGGCGCGGGCACTCTTCGTCCACCCGAATACGGTTCGTTACCGGCTCCGCCGGGTCGCCGACGTCACCGGCCTGTCGCCGCTGACCGCGCGGGACGCGTTCGCGCTGCGGGTGGCGCTCACGATCGGGCGACTGGATCCCCAGGCGCCTGTGACGCAAAGCACAACCTAAACGATCCTTAGGGCACCACCAGCGATCTTTGTAGGGTCTCCACAAAGTCCGTAGTGCGGTTTGGTGCATGCCAACACACACCTGACCCGCGAGTATCAAGGAAAGTCTTAGGCGTGCTCGCCGTACTGTCGCCCGGACAGGGCTCCCAGAAGCCCGGATTCCTGACCCCATGGCTGGAGCTGCCCGGCGCCGAGGCGCGCCTGCGGTGGTGGTCAGCCCTCGCGGGTGTCGATCTCGTGCATCTGGGCACCGAGGCCGGCGCCGACGAGATCAAGGACACCGCGCGCACCCAGCCGCTGCTGGTCGCCGCCGCCCTGCTCGCGGCCGAGCAGCTCCCGCTGTACGACGTGTCGGTCGTCGCCGGCCACAGCGTCGGCGAGCTTGGCGCGGCCGCGCTGGGCGGGGTGCTGTCGCCCGAGGCGGCGATCACGTTCGCCGGTGTGCGTGGCCGCGAGATGGCCGCCGCCTGCGCGCTCGAGCCGACCAGCATGGCCGCCCTGCTCGGCGGCGAGGCCGAGGAGGTCGTGGCCGCGATCGAGGCGCTCGGCCTGCACCCGGCCAACCGCAATGGAGCCGGCCAGATCGTCGCCGCCGGCGCGGTCGACCGGCTGGAAAAGCTGGCCGCCGAGCGGCCCGGCGGTGCCCGCGTGATCACGCTTCAGGTGGCCGGGGCGTTCCACACGCCGTACATGGCGCCGGCCGAGAAAGCGCTCGCCGCGGTGGCCGCCGGCATCACCCCGTCCGACCCGAGCAAGATCGTGCTGTCCAACCTGGACGGCGCGGCCGTCAACCACGGCCGCGAGCTGCTCCAGCGGCTGGTCCGCCAGGTCACCGCGCCGGTGCGCTGGGATCTGTGCATGCGGACGCTCGCCGACCTCGGCGTCACCGCCGTGATCGAGCTCGCGCCGGCCGGCACGCTCGCCGGGCTGGTCAAGCGGGAGCTCGCCGGCAGCGGCGCGCCCGAGATCGTCACCCTCAACACCCCGGACGACCTGCCCAAGGCGCGCGACCTGATCGCCCGCCACGGTGTCGCGCCCGACCACGAGCCAACCCCCCAGTTCCGGGTCGTGGTCTCGGCCAGCGCCGGCACCTTCGAGCCCGCCGCCGGCCTCGCCGAGGGCGACGACATCGCCGCCGGCCAGGTGATCGGCCACGTCGCCACCCGGCAGGGTGCCGTGGAGGTCGCCGCCCACCAGGCCGGCGTGCTGACCGAGTGGCTCGCGCACCACGACGACCCGGTCGCCCCGGGCCAGCCCCTCGCCCGCATCGGAGGACACCTCTAATGGCCGGTACGCGCATCCTGTCGATGGGGCACTACCAGCCCTCGCGGCTCGTCACCAACGACGACCTCGCCGCCATCGTCGACACCAACGACGAGTGGATCCGCGACCGGGTCGGCATCGTGACCCGCCGGATCGCGGAGGGCGAGACGGTCGCCGACATGGCCACCGCCGCGGCCGGCAAGGCGCTCGCCGCCTCCGGGCTCACCGCCGCCGACATCGACATGGTCGTGGTGGCCACGTGTTCCTCGATCGACCGCTGCCCCAACGTGGCCAGCCGGGTCGCCAACAAGCTGGGCATCGCGGCCCCGGCGGCCATGGACGTCAACACCGCGTGCTCCGGCTTCTCGTACGCGCTGGGCACGGCCGACCACGCGATCCGGGCCGGCGCCGCGCGCAACGCGATCGTGATCGGCTCGGAGAAGCTCTCCGACGTCACCGACTGGAGCGACCGTTCCACGTGTGTGCTCTTCGGCGACGCGGCCGGCGCGGCGGTGGTCACGGCGACCGCCGACGGCGAGGAGCCGGGCATCGGGCCGGTCGTGTGGGGCTCGGCGCCGGATCGGGGCGACGTGCTGACGATCGAGGGTTGGCAGCCCTACATCAAGCAGGACGGCCAGATCGTCTTCCGCTGGGCCACCACGATGCTCGCCCCGCTCGCGCGCCAGGCGTGTGAGCGGGCCGGTGTCGCGCTGGAAGACATCGCGGCGTTCGTGCCGCACCAGGCGAACACGCGGATCATCGACGGCATCGTCAAGCGGCTCGGCATCCCCAACGCGGTGATCGCGAAGGACCTCGTCGAGTCGGGTAACACCTCCGCGGCCAGCGTGCCGCTGGCCCTGTCGAAGATGATCGAGCGGCGTGAGGTGCCTTCCGGCGCCCCGGTGCTGCTCTTCGGCTTCGGCGGCGGCCTCACCTACGCCGGACAGGTCATCCGCTGTCCGTAAGCGGCCGACGCCCACAGAAAACAGCACGGCATCAACCCATTGCAGGAGAGGAAACCAATCCCCATGACCCGTGACGAGATCATCGCCGGCCTCGCCGAGATCCTCGAAGAGGTGGCCGGGGTGAACCCGGACGACGTGGCCGAAGAGAAGTCGTTCACCGACGAGCTCGACGTGGACTCGCTCTCGATGGTCGAGGTCGTGGTCGCGGCCGAGGAGAAGTTCGGGGTCAAGATCCCGGACAACGAGGTGCAAAACCTCAAGACCGTGGGTGACGCGGTCTCCTACATCGAGAGCAACGCCTGACCATGCCACACACAGACGTCGTCGTCACCGGGCTCGGCGCGACCACCCCGTTGGGCGGGGACGTCGCGTCCACCTGGGACGCAATGCTTGCCGGCCGCTCCGGGGTGGGTCCGCTCACCCAGGAGTGGGCACAATCCCTACCGGTACGGATCGCGGCGCAGCTCGCCGTCGAGCCGTCCGAAAAGATCGAGCGGGTCAAGCTGCGCCGGCTCGACCGGTCCGAGGCGGTCGCGCTGATCGCCGCGCACGAGGCGTGGGCCGACTCCGGCCTCGCCGACTCCGGGCTCGACACCGAGCGGCTCGCGGTCAGCGTCGGCACCGGCATCGGCGGTGCGATGACGCTGCTCGCCCAAGACGACATCCTGGAGGCCTCCGGCCCCCGCAAGGTGTCGCCGCACACCGTGCCGATGCTGATGCCCAACGGCCCGGCCGCCTGGGTCGGCCTGGAGCTGGGCGCCAAGGCCGGGGTGCACTCGGTCGCCAGCGCCTGCGCCACCGGCGCCGAGGCGATCTCGCTGGGCCTCGACATCATCCGCTCCGGCCGCGCCGACGTGGTGGTGGCCGGCGGCACCGAGGCGGTCGTGCACTCGCTGCCGATCGCCGGGTTCGCCTCGATGCGCGCCATGTCGGTGCGCAACGACGACCCCGAGCGTGCCTCCCGCCCGTGGGACAAGGGCCGCGACGGCTTCGTCCTCGGCGAGGGCGCGGGCGTCGTCGTCCTGGAGCGGGCCGAGCACGCCAAGGCCCGCGGGGCCAAGGTGTACGCGCGCCTCGCCGGCTCCGGCATCACCTCCGACGGGTTCGACATCGTGCAGCCCGACCCGGAGGGCGCCGGCTTCGTGCGGGCCATCCAGAAGGCGCTCGCCGACGCGGACCTGTCCGGCAAGGACGTGGTGCACGTCAACGCGCACGCCACCTCCACGCCGACCGGCGACATGGTCGAGGTCTCCGGCCTCCGCGGCGCGATCGGCGACCACGTGGTGCTGACCTCCACCAAGTCGATGACCGGCCACCTGCTCGGTGCGGCGGGCGCGGTGGAGACCATCGCCACGATCCTGGCCATCCGCGACGGGGTCATCCCGCCGACCATCAACCTCGACGACCCGGAAGACGGCCTGCTCGACGTGGCCGCACACAAGGCCCGGCACCTCGACGTCCCCGTCGCGCTGAACAACTCGTTCGGCTTCGGCGGTCACAACGTCGCGCTGCTCTTCACCCGCCCCTAATGGGAGGAAACGTCGTGACGACCACGTCTGTCAGCGCCGACTCATCCACAGTGGACTATCGCGACCCCGAAGTGCGGCTGCGCGCCCTCTTCGACGCCGGGTCGCTGCGGCTGATGATGCCACGCGACGACTCCGGTGTGCTGTGGGCGCGCGGCGAGATCGACGGCACGCCCGCCGTCGCGTACGCCAGCGACGGCACCAGGATGGGCGGCGCCATGGGCAGCGAGGGCTGCCGACACGTCGTCGACGCGATCGACGAGGCGGTGCGCGAGCGGGTGCCGGTGCTCGGCCTGTGGCACTCCGGCGGCGCCCGGCTGGCCGAGGGCGTGGTCGCTCTCGACGCGGTCGGTCAGGTCTTCGCCGGGATGGTGCGGGCCTCCGGGCGCGTACCGCAGATCTCGGTGGTGCTCGGCCCGGCGGCCGGTGGCGCGGCGTACGGGCCGGCGCTGACCGACATCGTCGTGATGGCGGGCGCGGGCCGGATCTTCGTGACCGGCCCCGAGGTGGTCCGCTCGGTCACCGGCGAGCAGGTAGACATGGAGCGCCTCGGCGGCCCCGAGCCGCACGGGCGTCGCTCCGGCGTGGTGCACGTGACCACGAAGGACGACGACTCGGCGATGGTCGAGGCGCGCAAGCTCGCCCACCTACTCGGCCACCAGGGCCGCCTCTCCCCCGCCGACGTGCCGGTCGGCGACGTCGAGGGGCACGACATGGCGGCCGCGATGCCGGCCGAGGCGAGCCGGGCGTACGACGTGAAGCCGGTCATCAAGGCCCTGCTCGACGGCGAGTCCGTGGAGCTGCACGCGCGCTGGGCGC
>NZ_JCADBM010000021.1:0-190757 GCF_059359075.1 Phytohabitans sp. LZ39
CCTACTACGCTCAACACCAGCCTCGCGCGGTGGCTGGAGTCAACCACTGAAGTCTCCACAGAACCCGGGGCGGTTCATTACGGATGAGGTCCGCCGGGCTGGGCGCTTACTCAACTGCCGCAGACAAGGCGCGTCCCACCTTCAGGCGCGTCACCGTGCGTTACCGGTGCGCTAGCCTACGACGGTGCACCCCGGGCCCAGCGACGGGTGGTGCCCAAACTAGCGAACATCGAGCTCGGTGAGATCTCGCTGGTGCCGAAACTCAGCGACACCTGGTGCCGGAACTCACGAACAAAGCCACCGCCAACAAGCTTGACCCTGTTAGGACGGGCAAGACCACATCGCCCGAGGAGGAGGACGAGTTGTCGTCATCAGTGCTTGCCATGTCAATGTCGGTCGACGGATACATCGCCGCCCCCAACGACAACCCGAGCAACCCGGGCGGCGACGGTTTCAGCCGCCTGCACGAGTGGGGCTTCGACCCAGACAGGCAGACCTTCCGGACGTCCGGACCGGGCGGGGCGGTGATGGCCGAGATTCTCGCCACTGGCGCGGTCGTGTCCGGACGGCGTACCGCCGAGCAAGCCGACCATTGGGGCGGCGACCACCACGGCGACGGGAAGACCCCCGCCTTCGTGCTCAGCCACCGCCCACCGGACCCGTCGGTCGCGAACTACCCGCTGGTGAAGTACGTCACCGACGGCATCGAAAGCGCGATGGCCCAAGCCAAGGCGGCCGCCGGCGACCGCAACGTGCACGTGATCGGCGCGTACACCGCGCAGCGCGCGATCGAGGCCGGCGTGCTGGACGAAGTGCTGATCCACCAGATCCCGGTGCTACTCGGCGGCGGCCGGCGTCTGTTCGAGGTGCTGCCGTCGCGCGTCGAGCTGGAAATCATCCGGGTGATCGACACCCCGGAGGCCACCCACATCCGCTACCGCATCCTCCGCTGACTCAGCCGCCGGCTCCTGCGCGCGGTCAGGCAGCCTAGCGGGGCGCAGGGTCATCGTGCAGCTTGGGCATCCCCGCTAGTTCTGCCTCTGCTGGGAATCTGGAAGCTCCTGGGCTCCCGAGGCGAACCGGCGCACAGCAAACCTCGACACCCACCTCGCCGAATTTCGTGAACTGATCAGCCAACACGCAGCCTTTTTCATCGTGACGGTGCAGGTCACGGCAGGTGGAACCCTGGCGCGCCAGCGCCGCGGCGCCCGCCGCGTCGGCTGTGAAAATCGCTGTCCGGTTGTCGGAGCACAGTGATAGAAAGCCGGGTGCACAGATTTCTCACGTTCTCTGATCATCTGCGGCTGATTGACGAAGGGTCGACCGCCTTCCGCGCCGCGGTCGCTGCGGCGCCCAGCCTCGACATGCAGGTTCCGACCCATCCCGAGTGGACGCTGTTCGATCTCGTGCAACACGTGGGCATGGCCCGCCGCAAAGCAGCTGCCATCGTGGCCGCAGGGCCTGCAGACGCTCCCCCGGAGAAGTTTGCTTGGGAGGACGGCACGGGTGCGCTTCGGGAACGCGAGGCTCTGTTGGCCTGGTGGACCGAGTCCGTGGAGCGACTGACGAGCGCGCTGCGTGAGGCCGGCCCGGACCGCGGTTGTTGGACGTGGTGGGGTGACTCGCAGTCACCGCAAACCTCCGGTGCATGGGCACGGCGCCAGGTTCCTGAGATCGCGGTGCACACCTACGATGTCCAGCTCACCGTGGGTGCCCCGCAGCCGCTGCCGGAGGAGGTCGCCCTCGACGGTTTCGACGACTGCCAGTTCACCCTCTGCTCGACGGATGTCGCCTGGCCGCATGAACCCGCCGTCGTGGATTACTACGCCACCGAGGGCCGCTCTTGGCGCCTTCGGCTGTCCCGCGACGGCGCATGGGCCGCCCGCCTCGGCGCGCCGGCTGCCAGCGAGGACCCGGACACGGCCGACGCCTCCGCCCGGGGCATGGCCAGTGACCTGGTCCTGTTCTTTTACGGCCGCATACCGCCGGATTCGCTGAAGCTGGAGCTGGACGGCGACCGTCGCATCTTCGACCAGCTCATCGCCTGGGACCCGTCCGTGTAACAACGGCTGACCCGCACTACCCGAGACGAGAAGGCATTCGGACGGTTGGAATATCTGACGTCGCCAGCAAAGCAGTGCGCGGTGCGGGCGTGATACTCACCGTGCCGTGGGTGGTATGCGGCGTGGTTAGGATGCTGTCGTGCCTCGATTGGTGGTGATCTTTGGAGGGGTGGCATGGCGAGGCCGCGGTGGACGTCGATCGTAATCAGTGTCGCGGTGATCGCCGCGGTCAGCGTCTGTGGATGGTTCGTCGTTGTGCGAAACAACGTGCTGGCGCCTCTGGTGTGTTTCACCACCGGCGATCAGGGGGCGATGATCGAGATGTTTGAGGATGATCCGCTCTATTCAGCGACGCCCGAGGGCGGCCACCTCAGCGAGGCGAAGGCAACAACCTATGACTGTGACAACGGGCACGGCGGCTCTCCGACGAACCCGCAGTTCGCCCAGGTGACTCGGTTGTACACGGTGCCCACTGTGTACAACTTGGCGCAGCTACGGGAGCGGTTCACTCCACCTGCCACGGCCGCCGGTTGGCTGACCAACGGGGAAAAGGACGACGGCGACGACCCGGCCTCCTTTGCTCCGTGCGATACTGCAAGCTATTCGGTGAGCGAGTTGCCGATGCTTGGATTTCGTCTCACCACGGTCCGCTGGGGCCGGAGCTTGAGGTCACGTTGGACGCTCGTCGGGTAGAAGGCTCGCTCTGTAGCTAGCGTGATCTGAACCGCCGCTGATCTTGACCTTGCTGGTGCATCCCGACCACCACCGAATTTGCCGGTCAACGGATCTGCGACCGGCGCCGGTCAGCGGCGAACCCGTCCTGCTGGAACGGATGCTCGACAACCTGGTCGACAACGCAGTCCGCTACAACCGGTTGGAGCAACGCCTCGAGACAGCCGGCATCGTCCCCACAGACCCGCATCGTAGATCCGTGGTGGGCCAGCTGATTCTTGAACGATACGTGAGCCTTGATCACGTGTGCTCTTCTGTGCAGACAAGGCGCGTCCCACCTTCAGGCGCGTCACCGTGCGTTACCGGTGCGCTAGCCTACGACGGTGCACCCCGTGCCCAGCGACGGGTGGTGCCCAAACTAGCGAACATCGAGCTCGGTGAGATCTCGCTGGTGCCGAAACTCAGCGACACCTGGTGCCGGAACTCACGAACAAAGCCAATTGCCCTACCCTGAGCCGTCGACCGGCATCCAGTTAGCGGGAGGCGGGTCCAGGTCGTATTGCCGATACGGCTCGTCGCCGCATGGCACACCGGCGAACCGGCTGCGGTCCTTCGCGGCGCGGAAGGTGTTGCGGCGGGCGACGGTGAAACATGCATCTTGCAGCTCCCGAATCTCGGCCCACCGGTCGAGCATCTCGGCGGGTGTGCTGCACCACGTCGTCGGTCTCGAGCCGGCCGGACGGCACTCGGTAATACATCAGCTTCCCGGCGGCGTACGCCCGCAGCCGATCGGTGCGGGCGACCACGAATACGTCCGCAGCGGCGGCGGCCGGCCCATTTCGCTGTGGACGTGACGGCGGACGCCGGATCGGTCAGCGGGCATCGGACCCACCCCTGCCCCACCGGGTCCAGGGTGCGTACGTGCCAGCTCGCGCCATCCGCACCTGTGCCGCCGACCTCGCTGCCGGCAGGCAGTCCCGCGAGGACGTGGGCGGCGTTGGCGTAGTCACCGCCTCCGCCGACCGGACACCCGGCCGTAACGGGTCACGAAGCCGGGGAAAGCGATCCGGGCGAGGGCAACGCCCAACCCTGCAGCCGGTACTCAGAACTCGACGGCCATACGCGCGCCGACGGGCATGGCCATCCCGGCGACGTTCGTGAGCGCCTTGATGACCCGGCTCTGGTGCGGGTGCCCGATGATTCGCTTCCTCGGCAATCTCGCCGAGCGCCGCTCAGGCTTCCCGGCTCGGTGTCGCCGAACTTGGCCGAGCTGTGGCCGCAGCATGGGCCACGAGTTCGCGCAGCCGCCGGATCGTGGTCGACAGTCACATGCCTGCGTGTTGCGGTCTCGATACCGGATCCGCCGCTGATCGATCCGATGTGGTTGTTTTACGTCGTTGCCGCTGGACGTATCAAGGCGTGGTCCGCCCACACCGTCGAACTGATCGTCACCAACCGCACCTACCTGGGCGAGAAGAGCTTCCGTGACATCGTCGTCGCCGACGCCCACGAGGCCATCATCACCGAGAAGCAGTTCGACCTCGCCCAGCGCATCCTCGGCAAACGGTCGACCGAAGTCGGCAGCCGCGCCGCCAACCCTTCCGACTACGCCCTGACCGGCAAGATCCGCTGCCCGCAATGCGGACGCGGCTACATCGGCACCGCCGCCAAAGGCCGGTACAAGACCTACCGCTACTACACCTGCTGGAGCCGCGCCCGCTACGGCACCAAGGCCGGCTGCGACGTCCACCGCTTCAACGCCGACGAGATCGAAGAAGCCATCACCACGGCACTGCTCGACTTCTACACCACTCGCGACGACCTCATCAGCCAAGCCCTCACCACCTTCCAGGAGCGCCACACCGCCGCGACCGGCGACCTACGCGCCCAGCTCGCCAGCGTCGAGCGCGAACTACACGAGGCAGCCGCAGCCACCGACCGTTACCTGATCGCGTTCGAACGCGGCGCACTCGACGATGACGACACTCAGATCCGTCACCGGCTCGCCCGACTCGAGGACCAGGCCCGGCAGCTACGCGGCCGCAAGGCCGAACTCCAACTCCAACTCGACCAACCACCACAGGCACTCAGCCCAGCCGATCTAGCCGCGATCAGCAACGCAATCCGAGAAATCCTCACAAGCCAGGAACCCCCGAACCCGCAAAGCCCTCTTCGAGTCCCTCGTCCACGAGATCACCGTCATCGGCGACGACGCGGTCAGACCAGTCTTCCGAGTCCCCCTCGCCGGAACGACGAAAGGCCGACCCTCGACGGGCCAGCCCTCGACGGAAACCAGGTGGTTCGCGCACTTACAACTATGGTGGGCGATACTGGGATCGAACCAGTGACCTCTTCGGTGTGAACTGCTGGCGGCATGGTCGCCTGAGGTTGCTCACGAGATCAGACCGTCTGCACGGATCTCGTCCAGCCTCGTTCGGTTGCTGGCGTTGCTGTACTTCGCTGCTGTACTGGCCGTCTCGACGAATCTCGATGGCTGCGCCCTGCCCAAGTGGCGCACACTTCTCGATGGGGAGGAGTCCATGGCATCTGAACGACGTCAACGGCGCCGGGAGCGGCGAGCGCTGGGCCGTCCTGCCGCCGTGTCACAACCGGCCCTCCCAGCCGCGGGGGTCATCCCGGTGTCCGAGACCGCCGCAACACCCAAGCGCAAGCAGGAACCGTGCGAACGATGTGGAGCTGGCTGTAGGTCTGAGAAGTATCCATACGGCTGGGTGTGCAAGGTCTGCGCCGACGAGCTCGACCGGTACTACCTCATCATGTTGGGCATGGTCGGTGGGACTCATGAAAGCGCCTACCTTGCCGACAAGCGGAAGGGCACCGTGCCGGATCTCAGTGCGCCAGCGAGGCGGGATCGTCGAGCGCGATCGGCGTAGCCAAGGCAGTATCCGGCGTACAGGCCGACTCGTCCGTCGTGTCCCTGGTCGCGTTCGACGGCAGGCCGTTGACCTGCTGCTTCTCTTGGCATCGATGGTCGTTGCTGGTCAACGTTGGTCGGCGTCTGCCGGCCCGGCAACGGCCCATACGGCCCCACGACGGCCCAACAAGGCCGACCGTGGGCAGCGCAAAGTGGATGGACTCCGGCCGCGAAGCCTCCGTACCGTATGCGAGGCCATGAGCAGCGAGATACCGACAGTCAGCGCCGCCAGGGACGTGGGACCCGGCGGAACGATTCGTTTCGCCATCGGCACGCTGACGGGCCTGAGATCCAGCACCTGGCGCATCTGGACGCCGAAGCACACGACTGACGTGTATCTCGCGCCTCGAGGCATCGCGGGGGTTCAGAAGATCAGCCTCCACGCCAGCGGGAACTGGTCCTACTCCTTCGTCTCTGACACGAAGGCCGCGCCCTTCGTTCCCGAGGGAGCTAGCCGTCATATCGACCTTTGGGAGCAAGCACCACCGTTCGATGCGGGATGGCGCCGGGGCTATTCGATCATAGTGCCCTGGACTGACTTGCGTAGATGGCCGGAGGTCGAGCGAGGCGACGTTGTCTTTGCGCCACATCCAGGCGATGGCTACTGGGTGTACGTGGAGATCGTGTTCGTGGCCGCCGGCACCCAAACCCGGCTGGTGCTCGACGAGATGTATGCCTTGGGGAACATGCGGCTGGTCGACGGTGGAGAAGTAAAGATCATCGCTCGGCGCGTGCGACCTTCCTGGGAAGAAGCGGGCAGGCTGGCCGCTGCGCGAGAGCAAGCACTTCAGGACGCATGGGCGAAGGTAGGGCCGACATTGTATTCCGCGTCAATGCCGCGCATTACCATCCACGGCAACCAGAGCGACGGGACGAGGTTTAGCGCTGATCTTGCGGTTCGCCCGTTGCCTCCCGGACAGATGGTGATCTGTACCCGAGAGCTTGAGATCTCACGGATGGTTCCTTGACCCCCAGGCAACGATCATGGATCGCGAGACCTGCACCGGCCGTAGCCTGACCTGGGCCGATGAGTCCATCGACGTCCACGGGCGTCCGGTCATGCGCTCTCCCGTTGTCACCCAGTTAGTCACTCAAGACGACTCGATCGACCGACGCGTATTGGCGGAACCTTGCCATAATGCCAGAGTGGAATTCACGGAGACCTTCGCTGCTACTGCGGCACAGATTCTTCCTGTACTAGCGTTCGCCGCAGCCGTTGAACTCAATACTCACACGCGGGTTATTGGCCGGATTCGCACTCAATTGGCAAACAATAGGCTACATGAACGGGAACGAAAGCGACTTCCACGCAGGCTCTTCTTGGAGTTTGTGATGGGCTTTGTCTACTTCATTGTAATGGGCCTTGCCGTGTGGGCGGAACTCGCATGCCTGGATGTACTGACACATAATAACGATCCCTTGTTTGGTGTGAAGTTCGTAACTCTCGTTGTAGGACTTTCATTCGGGCTTCTCGCCTTCATACCTATTGTTACGTTAATCGTATATATGTACACGATCAATTGGCGCACCCCGAGCCTCTGGTCTCGCACAAAAACCGATCCAGACATCCCGTCTGCCGTCGACCCGCCCGAAGAGGGGAGCGGGCCGCCGCCCGGGGCGCCACGTCAAGCGGACCTTGACAGTCGGACGGCGGCTGGCGCCCCGGGCGGCGGTCTGCTCGGCTTGCCCGGGTCGATGGCAGACGGGACGGCCGAGCGCCCACCCACGGACCGCGACCCGCCCGCGGTCCTCCGGCATCCCGGAGCCGGAGCGCCCCCGCCGGAGGCGCAGTAAGCCCAACCACCCCACGGCGCGTAACCTCGCCGACGACGCCCGCGCGGCGACCACGCCGCGCGCCAGCTCGCCGGCCGGCTGCCGGCCCAGCAACATCACGAACCCTCGGCTCAGTCTGTCGATCTTCGGCTGTCCCGAGGGGCGTTCTCCTCGCGCCAGCCGACGGGCGTTAGGCGTGACCGTGGCGACCGGCCGAGGGAGCCGCGGGCACGCGCCCAGTCGGCGGCGCGGGCGGCCCGTTTCGGGCCGCCTTGAAGACGTACAGAAAGTTCTCACAGGGCACAGCCGGCAGTCGTGCCCGGCATCGCCTGCCCGGCATCGCCCGGCATCGCTGGCGACCGGCAGCTGGCTGGACATGCTGGCAGTCCGCGGCCGGACAGGCAGCCCCGTCGGGGTCATGGCTGATGGTTGACACTCGCATCGCCGGCATGACATTCCGACCGTTGGACGCCTACCCTTCCCGGCATGACCGTGGAGAGGCGCGAGCAGGTGTTCGTCAGCAGCACGTTCAAGGACCTGGTTGAGGAGCGTGCGGCGGTGATTCAGACCCTTCTCGAAGCTGACTGCATCCCGGCAGGCATGGAGATGTTCCCGGCTTCCGACAGCGACAAGTTTGACCTCATAAAGCGGGTCATCGACCTCTGCGACTATTACGTGGTGATCATTGGTGGCCGGTACGGCAGCGTTGACGCCGAAGCAAACCTGTCGTACACCGAGATGGAGTACGACTACGCCGTGGAGGCCGGGAAGCCGGTCATGGCGTTCCTACACGGTGATCCCGGCAAGCTGATCGGCGAGAAGCTGGACCTTGAGAGCGACCTGCGCAATAAACTGGACGCCTTCCGCCAGAAGACCGAGCGGCGGATGGTGAAGTTCTGGAACGAGTTGGGCGACCTGAAGGGACAGGTTGCGTTGGCGATGATTCAGATCCGCAAGTCGCACCCCGCCGAAGGATGGATCAGGGCGAGCGAAGCCATGACACCCGAGGTGAAGGCTGAGCTTGCCGAGCTGCGGGCCAAAGTCAGAGAACTGTCGGCGGACCTGAAGGACGAGCAGCGCCAGCATGCGTCAGCGATAAACACGTCGGATTTGGTGCAAGGCGAGGAGACCGCTCACATTGAGTGCATCCTGGAGTTTCATTGGCAGCGCGTGATCGACGCAGGCAAGGCCTATCGGAGTAGCCGTGCCCAGGGTCGATGGACCGTTACCCCAACGTGGAACCGGGTTTTCAGGCATCTCGGTCCCGAACTGATGGACGAGGCCTCCGAGGAACACTTAATGGAACGCTTGTCCGCACTGTGTCTCGAAATGTCACGCGATGAACTGCTGACGCAGAAGTCGAGCGATAGCGAGGCCGATGACTCCGACAATGGGGGTGACAAGAAGACCGACCAAGAAGGCGAAGACTCGGGCACGAACGATGACGGCGAGGTCGGCCAGGTCTATGAGGCCGAGGTGACCATAGAGAGTTTCAACGATGTGAAGGTGCAGCTTACGGCACTCGGGTTAATCGTCGGAGGGACCAAGCGTCGACCCCCCAGTGACACGCACACCTACTGGCGCTTGACCGAACGAGGGAACAATCAACTGCTGCGGCTGCGCGCGATCCGAAGGCCGACTCTTGTTGAAACCGAGGCTACCGACGACCCTCAGCGTTGAAGCGTCACGGGTGGATGTCGAACTACTGCGGACTGATCAACTCAAGGTGTGCAGCGAAGGATGTGGTCAAGCTATGGAGCGCTGCCTTACCCTTCTCGGCTGTTCCGAGTGACGGCCTGCCGATGACACCGCTCGTGGTGTACGCGCCCATCCCAAGCGTCAGCAGGTGCGGCCTGTCGTTGGCAATCCAGTCGGCAGCTTCGTTGCCAGGGCGAATTAGCTCAGGAGCTACGTGTAGCAGGAGCGAAGTCTCTAGCTCACCAGCGTGCATGTCTTCGTGGCTGTCGGTCACCATCTCCGATTCAGCCCGCGCTCGGTCCCAGTCCCGACCCATCGGGAACAACGTCATCGTAGGGCCGTGCGTGGCCGTGTATTCCTGCACGACGTTGGATAAGACGTAGTTGCCGCCATGGCCGTTGACGAGGACCACGCGTTCAACGCCTGAACGCCGCAGTGATCCTGCGATGTCTTCAATCATCAGGTGCAAGGTGCGGGCGCTGATGCTGACCGTGCCGGGCCAAGAGGCGTGTTCTTGAGAGCACGAAACGGTGAGAGGAGGTAGCAACAACAGGGGATAGGCCTCGGCGAGCTGACGAGCGATCGCACAGGCGACCACGGTGTCGGTCACCAGCGGTAGGAAGGCGCCGTGCTGCTCGAAGCTACCTACTGGCAGGACGGCTACGGCCGCGTCGCGCCGACGCTCATCTTCGGCCGTTGCGGTCGTGATGAGGTTGATCAACGGTCATGCACTTCCTTCAGCTACCCTTGCGCGAGCTTCTTGATCTCGTGGCTCAGGCTCGATACTTCCTCATCCCGACGCCATGGCACCAGTCGTTCCCGGAGCTCCCGCAGGTCTCGCAGCGCACGAGCTGAGGTAGCGGTGCGGACGGTCCTGACTGCATGGGCACCGATCCTGCACGCGCTCTCCTTGTCTCCCCGTGCAGCGTGAGCTGATGCCAGCCGTGTCAAGCAGATGCCCTGATCGCGTCGCTGGAAGGTCGGCCACGTCGTCAGTGCCTGCTCGAAGACGGGAATCGCTCGGTCGGGCACGTTCAACGCTGCCCAGCAGGTCGCCGACTGCATCTGCATGTACTCCGGTGTGCAGTACTTCGCGACGCTGTCTGCCTCAGCGTCTGGGCGAGTTACCTCCCGCATCGCAGCGTCCAGGGATCGCGCACACGCGTCAGCCTCGCCACGAAGAGCGAACGCGCGTGCCTGCTGTCCGAGGATCGCGGCCCGGATACGCGGCGCGATACGTCCGGCCTCGCGAAGACCGGCGGAGGCCAAGCCAAGTGCTCTGTCCGGACTGCCAAGGTCGCATGCGATGTTCGATTTTCGCATCAACAGGTAAGCCGTTTCAGTTGGATCGTTGATGGCCATGACGTAATCCATCGCGCGATCCGAGTACAGCATCGCATTCGCGGCATCGCCGGCATCCTGGTAGAGCCAGCCTGTCAATTCGTTGTACCGACAGGCGAGCAGAAGCAGATCGGCGCGAACCTCGTTCTTCGCTCTTGGCAGGACGTCATCAAGCAGCGTCGCTTGTGCGCGAACAACGTCGACTAAATGATGCGGGCCCATTAGGTTGTCAGCGCGAACATGCTGGTCGAAGACGCTCCGGAAGTAGTCAACGGTTTCACCGTCCAATGTGGGCGCCACTTGCGGAGACCCGCCGCGGTGCTCGTCGGCAAAACCCAGCTCTTCTTCGTCGCGTCCGTAGATGGTGCAGAAGAGGCGACGGTAGACGGCGTCCACTTGCCCGCCGTGATTCTCCCATCGTGACACCATCGTCTTCAGGCTGGCGGGCGTAGCGATGGTCATCTGATGCCGGCGTGCATGTGCCAGCAGTTCGGCGATCACGCGTGACTGTTTCCACCCCAGCTCCAAGCGTGCTCGCTGGAGCGGCGTCGCGGCGTCCGTAACAGTCTTGGGCGGCATGCTCTCCTCGCTCGAATCGGGTAACAGGCTCGCTCCAAGCAGTATGGCTGATACGGCCGACAAATCGAGGCCTGTTAACAGGTAACTCTCGGTTCCTGTTAACCGTCTGATCTGGCTGCACCCTGCCGTCAGGCGCTGTCATTGGATTCACGAGCGACGTAGCTCGACCCCGAGCAGTCGTCCAGAGGGGACGCGCTCAAGATCTGGGAGGTACATCGTGAAGTTGTACGTGGACGCCAAGGGCAAGCAGGTGACGGTGTCGAAGGACCCCGAGCCGAAGAACGACCAGAACGGCAATCAGCGGTCGGAGAAGGGTACGGGCCGGCTCATGTGGTCGACTCAGGTCTTCGTGCTGGACGAGACCGGTGGCGAGGTGCTCACCGTTACGACGGCTGGTGAGAAGCCGGGCGTGACGGTTGGGCAGCTTGTTCACCCGATCCAGTGGGAGGCGATTCCGTGGGCGACCAACGGGCGTTCGGGCATCGCGTACCGCGCGACGGAGCTGAAGCCGGCGGCTGGCGCTTCGGCGAAGTAGATCCTTTGTACGTCGTGCTGTGTTCGCCATCGGTGTCCGTGGCTGCACCGCACCGTTTAGCGGCCTGACGGTCCGCTAACCCATCAAACCCAGACAGGCCCGGGAACGGACTTCTTCCGACGTTTCCGGTCCGCCGATCACACCAGTGGTGATCGCGAAGTAATCCGTCAGACGTGGCGAGGGGCCGGCACTGGCTCGCAACCTGCCGACCCCCGCCCATCCATCCCGCGTAGAGGGAGGACAACTCGTGTCCAAGTCTAACCCTGGTCGCCTGTTCGGCGGCAGAGGCTCAACGGTGACGGTTATCGAAGACCGGGTGCACCGTTCCTCGATCCGCAAAGCCAAGCTGGCGTTCATCGTCACCGCCGTCGTTGTCGGCATTCTCGCCGCGACGGTCGCCTCGTCGTACCTGCACCCGATCCTCGGCATCCTGCTGGGCACGGTCATCGGCGCCACCGTCGCCGTGCTGGTGGGTGCGTTCGTGCTGATCTGGCCGGTGCTGCGGGTGCTGTGGTGGTGGGCCACCGAAATCATCGCCGCGACCGTGCTGGTCTACGGCTGGACCGCTCTGGCCACGCACACCAACCTGGTCGTGCACCTGATCGTGGTCACCGTCCTGGCCGGTGTGCCGGCGTGCGTCGGACCGGTCCGACGCCGACTGAAGGCGTTCGCCTGGTGCGTCATCGTCCGGCACCGGCTGCGGGTGTGCTTCAACCAGTTCATCATCGCCAACCGATCCGGCTCCCTCCCGCTGATCCTGTGGGCACGTCCCACCCCGGTCGGGGAACGCGTCTGGATCTACCTACGCCCCGGGCTGTCCCTTCGGGACCTGGAGACCCGGCTCGACAAGATCGCCGTCGCCTGCTGGGCGGCCTCGATCACGGTCGAGCGCGCATCCAACCGCAACGCCGCCTACCTGCGGGTTGACATCAAACGCCGCGAGGTGCTGACCGGCACGGTCCGCTCTGGACTGGTCGACGAGGTCCCGGACATGGACGACCTCGGCATCCCGAAGACCCGCACGCCCGCGGCTACCGCCAACCTCGGCGGTCTGGACCTGCCCGACGTGCCAGCCGACGAACCCGACACCGCTTCGCCGTCCCGGCCGTCACCTAGGCCGCAACCCCAACCGGCTCCGGCCGCCTCGACAGCCAACGGCGCCGACGGTGAGGACGTCTCCGACTGGATCTGAGACAGGTCCGTCTACCTCATCTGTCCACACTCGACCGGGCGCGGGAAACCCTGACACGGGTTGGGGTTTCTCGCACCCCCGGCTCGCCTCAACCGAGGGAGCAACCACACATCATGACCATCACCGATCCCCTTGGTAGGGACCGGGTACCGGTCGGGCCGTCGCTGTCCATGTTCGACCCCATGTTCGCGGGCATCGACGAATTCGGCGAACCGGTCTACCTCGACATCGTCTACCACAACCTGCTCGCCGGCGGAGAATCCGGCGGCGGCAAGTCCGGCCTGCTCAACAACGTGGCCTGCCACGCCACCCTGGCCGCTAACACCCGGCTGGTGCTGTTCGACGGCAAGCTCGTCGAGCTCGGCGCCTACCGCAACCTCGCCGACGCGTTCGTCGGCTACGACATCGACCAAGCGCTGTCAGTCCTACGGCGACTGCTGAAGGTCGCCATCAACCGCTACTACTGGCTGCTGGCCCAGCGGCGCCGCAAGGTGCTACCCACCGATGACCTGTCCGTCATCGTCACCATCATCGACGAACTCGCCGTCTATGTGACGCTACTGGGCACCAAGGCCCAGCAAGAGGAGTTCGCCACCCTGATCCGGGGTCTGGTCTTCCTCGGCCGTGCCTGCGGCATGCCCGTCGTGGCCGCCACCCAACGCCCGTCCTGGGACATGATCCCGGCCAGCCTGCGGGACCAGTTCGGCTACCGCGCCGCGTTCCGCTGCACTAGCCGCAACTCCTCCGACATCGTGCTCGGGCAGGACTGGGCCGACCGCGGCTATAACGCCGTCGACATCCCACCCACCAATCCCGGCGCCGTCCTGCTGCTGGCCGAGCGAGGCGTTCCTCGCCTGGTCAAGACGGCCTACCTGACCGACGAGCAGATTTACAACATCGTCGACTACGCCGAATGGATCCGCCGCCCCACCAATCCGGCCGGCCTCAACGGCCACCGCCGCGAGTGGGAAATGGCCGCCTAACTGGCGCCCCCAACGTTCTCGGCCGACAGCACCGGAACACGCCTCGCAAGCAAGCCGGCGCTGTCGACCTCCTGACCACCTTCCGAAAGGACGTGGCTGCCATGAAGCCTACGCAAAAACCGTCCACCAACGTCAACGGACCTCGACCGCCTCGTCTGGCCGGTCTGCTCGGCATCACCGACCTCGGCGAGGTGACGCCGGCCGAAATCCTGCGCGGCGCCGCCTGCT
The DNA here is from genome assembly GCF_059359075.1 of Phytohabitans sp. LZ39. NCBI lineage: Bacteria > Bacillati > Actinomycetota > Actinomycetes > Micromonosporales > Micromonosporaceae > Phytohabitans > Phytohabitans sp. LZ39. Next base: position 14,000 of record NZ_JCADBM010000021.1, read on the forward strand.
ACCTCCAGCTGCACGGCTGGCACCAGGGCTCCCTCTACGCCGACGAAAACCCCACCAATTTGACCCCGGCCGCCTGCGCTCAGGGCGGCATGGGCATGGCCGCTTTCGGCAAGCGCATCCCGGACACCGGCCACAACGTCGAGATGCGCGACTTCCGCCGCGCGAGCGCCTTCTTCAACGACTACCTCAACCTGGTCGGCGCCAAGCCGGCACCCACCGAGGACCAAGAGGAATGGGAAGGCCCCTCGGTCGGCGACTGGAACGACGACCCCGACCGCACCTTTACCCAGGTTCACGCGGCGCTGTTGGCCGCCGCAGACGAATGGGAACGCACGCACGCGCCGCTGCCGGTGCTGAATCTGCCGGGCGGTGATAACGCATGAACACCGTCAAGCCGGTATTGACAGCTAAGGCCTCCCGGCCGCGTCGCCGGATGGTCGTGGAGAACGACGAGTTCGCCGCGTTCGCCCGCCGGATCCTTCGCGCCCACGGCAAGCGGGTCGCTACCGGCGATGTCGAGGCACTCATCGACCTGGTGGCCCTGTCCACTGTGCTCGACATCGTCATCGCTGAGGCCGTGAACGGCCTACGCCGGCACGGCTACTCCTGGGCCGAGATCGGCACCCGACTCGGTATCAGCCGCCAGGCCGCGCAACAGCGGTGGGGCGGTGACGAGTCATGACCCGTACCGGTCACGCCGCCGTGTACGACGCGGTGTTCGAGCAAGCGTGTCGCTACGCCGACCTCGTCGGCAGGATCCGGGGCTGGGTTGACGCCACCATGCCCGATCCCAACTTCCCCGACTTCGTACCCCTCACCGCCGAAGAGGCAATGACCGAAATCCGGCGTCTGTTCGACAAGTACGACGCCGAACAGGCCACACCCGGCGGTGATCGCCGATGACCACCGCTACGGCCGACATGATGCTGCGAAACCGGGACCTGGATTTCCTGGTCGACCATCGCGGCTTCTTCCTGGAGTTCTACGACCCGGACGGCAAACGGTTCGGGTTCCCCACCTTCCCCTACCACTGCGCCCCCGACGGCCTGGTAACCCGTCGCCAACTCCGCGCAGCTGGCCTACGCCCGGCCGGTCAACCCGTCGTCGCGCAAATTCTGTGGCGGCACCGCAAACACCGCCGGATCGCCTACCTCTACCGCCGCGACCTGGCCAAGCCCAAGCGCGAGCCGACTGACGCACAGCTCATCGCGGTGTCCAAGGCGCTGCTGGCCCGGCGGACCTGTCCGACCTGCGAGCAGGTCAAGGACTACTACATCCCCCGCCGTACCGGCGAATGCCTCGACTGCAACCCGGAGGTCAACTAATGACCACCATCCCGGACCCTCCGTCCACAACGGACGAGTTCTGCATGTGCAGCGCTGACGTCTATGTCGAGTGGCCTGACCTCGACCAACCCGGCATCACCGTCCATGCCGTCACCTGCTCCGGCTGTGGCCACCGCGACCTGTCCTACAACGAGGGCGGCTTCTACGAGCCTCCCACCGACGCCATCTACCACACCGACCCCGGATGGGAGGTCCCTGATGACCACGCCTGACCCCATCGATGTCACCCCGGACGTTCCCGGCTGCCACTGGTGCTTTGAGGGCAACACCCCCAACGGCATCCACCCGATGTTGGGGCCGGTGTTCATTCCCTGCCCGTACTGCTTCGCCCGCTGCGACGGCTGCCGTGGCTATGGCCTGTTCTCGGCCGACTTTCAGTGTTTGGGCTGCCTGGTCGAAGACCTCATCGGACAGGGCCTGGCCCCGGTCTTCTGCCCCACCTGCACCGGCGTGGTCGACCTCATCAAGATGCACACCCCACAGGAGGCGACATTCCATGTCCTCCACCACCACTAAACCCACTCCGACCCGCCCGGCTCGGGGGGTCCGGCTTGAGGGTGGCGTCCTGGTCCTCATCGTCCTGGTCGTCGGCGTCTTTGCCGGCGCGGCCTCGTTCACCCACGTCAAGGACTGGACCCTCGACAACTCCCCACCTGGCACCGGCACCTGGTTCGGCTGGGCCAACGCCGTCATCTCCGAACTCGTCCCGATCGCCAGCCTGCTAACCATCCGCCGCCGCAAACGACACGGCGGCCCGATCGGCTACCCGATGGCGCTGCTCATCGCCGCCGCCTGCCTATCACTGGCCGCACAGCTCGCGGTCGCCAAACCCGGCCTGTCCGGCTGGCTGCTGTCGGCCGTGCCAGCACTGGCATTCATGGCCCTAGTCAAACTCGTCCTGGCCCCGGTCAAAACCTCCACACAGGACAAGACCGTCGATGTGCCTGCCGAGTCCAACCAGGACAGTCGGCCTGACGCCACATCGGCCACTGAACCGGAAATGGTGACGGTACCGGCGGCTACCGCGCCGCCAACCTTTGTGCCGGACGTTCCGGTGCATCTGCTGCCGACCGCCCGCTACGCGGTGGTCAACCACCGGCAGACCACCGGCCAGCCCATCACCGCCGCCCAGCTCGCCGGCCGGCTGTCCATCAGCCCGGACATCGCCGGGCAGCTCCTGGCCGAACTGGGCGAACCCGCCAACCCGCACACGCCGGCACTACCGGCCCGGGTCAACGGCACCCACCTACCTGTCAACCACTGACCGCGCGGGTGGGAAGCCGCTCAGGTTTCCCACCCCCCGGGCAACCGCCCTGTCTCACTCCAAGAAGGAGCAACACCCCATGGCTGACATCACCTACACCCACCCCGACGTGCTGACCATCGGCGTGCGGGACGGCTGGGCCGACCCCGAAACCGACCCCACCCGGATCGACTGGCCAACCCGCCAAGCCACCGCCGCCATCCCCTTCCACGTCGTCGACGGCCGCCCGGTCAACCCCTGCGAGAAGACCGCTGTCCGCTACGGCCGCAACCGGCTCGGCCACTGGGGCGAACACCTCGCCGCCGACGCCCTCGTCTTCGCCAACGACACCGACGGCCACCGCTGGATCGTCATGGTCGAACGCGCCGACGGCAACGGCTGGGCCCTACCCGGCGGCAAAGTCGACCCCGGCGAAAACCCCACCACCGCCGCCATCCGCGAACTGGCCGAAGAAGCCGGCCTCAGCATCCCCGACGCCACCTGGCACACCACCCCACCGCGGTATGTGCCCGACCCCCGCGCCAGCGACGAATCCTGGATGGTCACCGTCCTATCCCGCACCCACCTCGGCAATGCGCCCCGCGACGGCTTTCCCGCGGTCATCGGCGCCGACGACGCCGCCCGAGCTGCCTGGGTCCGCGCCGACACCTACCGAACCCTGACGGACTACATCCACACCACCTACCAGGGGCGCGTCTTCGCCGCCCACCAGCGCATGTTGGCCACCGCGCTTGACGACATCACGTTTGTCCAAGGGGGACAGTGATGACCAACACCAGCACGCGTATCGAGTGGACCCAGACCAGTTGGAACCCGGTCACCGGCTGCACCCGTGTCTCGTCCGGTTGTGACCACTGCTACGCCGACGCCATCGCGACCCGGTTCGCCGGCACTCCCGCTTTCCCCAACGGCTTCACGCTCACCCTGCGCCCGGAACGGCTGACCGACCCGCTGCGGTGGCGCACACCTCGACGGGTGTTCGTCAACTCCATGTCGGACCTGTTCCACGACAACGTGCCAGACCGTCACATCGCCGACGTGTTCGCCGTCATGGCACTTACCCGGCAGCACACCTACCAACTGTTGACCAAACGGCACGCCCGCATCCGGTCTCTACTGTCCCGGCCCGACTTCCTGCGCCAGGTCGCGGAGGCCGCCTCCGAACTGATCGGCTCCGGTGTCCGCACCAAAGGCATGGGTACCGGCTGGACCGCCACACCCGGCCCGCACGGCCACATCTGGACGCCCCCATGGCCGCTACCCAACGTCTGGGTCGGCGTCTCCGTCGAAAACCAGCACTGGGCCGACATCCGCGTGCCCGCACTACTCGACACCCCGGCCGCGATCCGCTGGCTGTCCTGCGAACCACTCCTCGGCCCGATCGAACTTCGCACGGACTGGCTGCGGCCGATACCCGGCTGCGCCTTCGCCAACCCCGACGACGGCCTCTGCGCCCACCCGCAAGCGGCCACACCGGAATGCCACCGGCACAGCGACTGCCCACCAAACCCAGACACCTACCGGGGCATCAACTGGGTCGTCGTCGGCGGTGAATCCGGCCCGGCCGCCCGACCGATGCATCCCTTCTGGGCGTGGTCCCTGCGCGATCAATGCGAAAGCGTCAGCGTGCCGTTCTTCTTCAAGCAATGGGGCACCTGGGCACCACTCGCACCCAGCCGCGGTAACCCCGGCGCCACGCTTATCTTGCTCCTGCCGGACGGCACCCGCTACCTGAGGGCCAACGGTCAGCTTGAGCCGCCCACCGTCGCCTACCTGGCCCGCTACGGCAAAACCCGCGCTGGCCGCCTGCTCGACAGCCGCACCTGGGACCAGTACCCAACCGGCTGCGACGGTGACCTGCCATGACCATCCACGTCACCGCCGTCCACCACACCCTCCACACCTGCCCGGCCGACCCCGAGCCGCACGTCGTCGACACCCACCGGACCGTGCTGGCCGTCATCGACGGCGGGCCTTGCCGGGCACCGGTCACCATCCGCTGCGGTGACACCGTTACCGAGATCCCTTGTGGACGTCACGAACCGCGACAGCGGCAATGCGGCGCCTGCCGGATCATCGTCACCGAACACACCGTCACCAGCACCCACCCCACCGGGGTAGCTGCGTGACCGCTTCGACGCTGACCCCTACACCCGGAACCCACGCGGCTCCGGGTGTGGCGGCCTACGCCGAACCGGCACCCATCCACACCTACACCGCCACCGGCTCCGCCCTCCAACGGGCCGGCCGCGACGACTACCCCGCCTGGCTCCACCACGTCAAAGCCGCCGCCGGCTGCACCCGCCCCATCCGGCTGGTCGGCACCATCGACACCGTCGACCCGGCCACCGGCCAGCGGCTGTCCCGACGCCACACCAGCCAGATGCCCGACGCCGCGATCTACAAAGCCTGCGGGAACCGGCGTGGCAGCGTCTGCCCGGCCTGCGCCGGCATCTACCAAGGCGACGCCTACCAGATCGTGCGCACCTTCCTCATCGGCGGCAGGGGCGTCCCGCAGACCGTCTCCCGACACCCGGCCGTGTTTCCCACCCTCACCGCGCCGTCGTTCGGCGTCGTGCACAGCCGGAAGGTCAAACGGCACTCCTGCGCCAACCGCAAACGCTGCGACTGCCGACCCGAACCCTGCCACGCCCGCCGCGACCACGGCCTCTGCGCCCACGGCCGGCCGGCGGTCTGCTGGGCCCGCCACGAGCTCGGCGACGCCATCCTGGGTCAGCCGCTGTGTCTGGACTGCTACGACCACGACCACCAAGTTGTGTGGAACCTGTTCTCCGGAGAGCTGTGGCGGCGCACCAAGCAAGCCGCGGAACGCTACCTCGCCCGCCTGGCCCGGCAACGTGGCATCCCACCCGTCGAGGTGGTCACCGAGTCCGGCAAGGTCCGCCGCGTCCCACCGGTCCGGCTCGCGCACGGCAAAGCCGCGGAGTTCCAAGCCCGGGGAGCGGTCCACTTCCACGCCCTGCTGCGCCTGGACGGCATCGACGGACTCGACCCGGCCGCCGTCGTGCCGCCACCGCCCGGGTTCAGCACCGTCGACCTCGAAGACGCCATCCGGTACGCCGCCACCCACGAGGCCTTCCACACCCCCGACCACCCGGACATGCCCGAAGGGTGGCCGATCGCGTGGGGCGACCCCGACAGGGGCCTCGAGGTACGGCACATCACCCTCACCGGATCCGGCGAGGTCACCGACAGCATGGTCGCCGGCTACCTCGCCAAATACGCCACCAAATCCACTGAGGCCACCGGCCACACCTCCACCCGCCTACACGCCGACACCATCGACCAACACGCCGACCCCGACGGCGACCACACCGCCCGCCTCATCGACGCCTGCTGGCGACTAGGCCGACCACAACACACGCCCGAACCCCTCGCCAACAGGCCTCGACCCGAACGGCCCACACCCGGGTTCAAACCGCGCTGGACGTGCCCGGACTGCGGCACCCACACCCGATACGCCGCCTGCCCCGTCTGCGTCGCCGAACGTCAAGACGCCCTTGACACCGAAACGCCGAACAACGCAGGCCGTACCATCTGGATAGGCCTACGCCGATGGGCGCACATGCTCGGCTTCGGCGGCCACTTCCTCACCAAAACCCGACGCCACACCGTCACCTTCCGCCTCCTCCGCGAAGACCGGATCACCTTCCGCCGCAACCACGAGCGCGACGACCAGGACCACGGCGTCATCAAACTCGCCGACCACCTCGACGAGGAAACGACGCTCGTCGTCGGCAGCCTCACCTACGCCGGAAGCGGCTGGCACACCACCGGAGACGCACTCCTGGCCAACACCTCCGCCGCACTCGCCCGCGCACGACACCAAGCCGGCCGCGAAGAACTCGCCCACGAAATCGGCTCCACCATCGCCGGCACCACGCCGGCCGCCACCTGAACCCCTCAGATCTGAAGGAGGACAACCAAATGGGCAGCCAGCTCGGGCCGCTCATCCCGAAGTGGTACTCGCCGGCCGAGGTCGCCGTGCTTCTCGGGTACGGCCTGTCGAAGGTGAAGATGAAGATCGCAACCGGTGAACTGCGGTCCATTAAGGACGGTAAGTATCGGCGCATCCTCCCTGAGTGGGTCGACGAGTACATCCGCAACCTCGTCGACCAACAGGAGGCCGCCTGATGCCTAGCCGCAAACGCTCCAACGGGGAAGGCTCGATCTTCCCCTACCGCAACGGCTTTGCCGCCTACGTCTGGGTCATCAAGCCAGACGGCAAGCGCACCCGCAAGTACGTCTACGGCAAGACCCGCGAGATCGTCCACGACAAGTGGATCAAACTTCACCAACAGGCTAAGGCCGGACCGGTGGCGACCACCGTCCCGACACTGGGCCAGTTCGTGACACGCTGGCTTGTCGAGGTCGTGAAGCCGAACCTGGCTCCGCTCACTTACTCGACGTATGAGACGTTCAGCAGGCTCTACATCATCCCGGGCCTGGGTGCCAAGCGGCTGGACCGGCTCCAGCTGCGCGACGTGCAGGTGTGGTTGAACAACATTCGCGACACCTGCCAATGCTGCGCGCAAGGCAAGGACGCTGGCCGTCGACCCGCAAAGCGCCGCTGTTGTGCGGTCGGGCAATGCTGCAACGACTTCGTCTCCGGACGAACGATCAGCGATATTCGCGGCGCCCTTCGGTCAGCGCTCAGCCGCGCCATAACCGAAGAACTCATCGGGAAGAATCCGGCTGCGGACGTCAAACTGCCCGCGGCTCGCTCCCACAAGCGCAAGGCGTGGTCCAGCGACGAGGCACGGCGCTTCCTGGAGTCCGCCCGGGCCGATGACGACCCGTTCTACGCCGCCTACGTCCTGGTCCTCGTGCAGGGCCTACGTAAGGGCGAGGCACTCGGACTCACCTGGGATGACGTGGACCTAGACCAGGCTGAGGTCACCATCGCATGGCAGCTCCAGCGCGTTGGCGGGCAGCTGCTGCACCGCGAAACCAAGACCGAGGGTTCAGACGTCACCCTGCCTTTGCCGCCCATCTGCGTGGCGGCGCTCCAGCTGCGCCAGCGGCAGCAACAGGAGGCACGCTCGGCGGCCGGCAACGTCTGGCAGTCCTCCGGGCTGGTCTTCACCACCCGCTACGGCACACCGATCGAGCCGCGTAACTTCAGCCGGTCCTATGACAACCGCATCGACAAGGCCAGCGTGCGACGGATCACCGTGCACGACGCCCGGCGCACCTGTGGCACCCTGCTCGCCGACCTCGACGTGCATCCCCGTGTCGCGATGGCGATCCTGAGACATGCTCAGTTCTCGATCACGATGGAGATCTACACGCAGGTCTCCAGCAAGGCCACCCGTGACGCGCTCAAGCGGCTCGGCGAAAGCTTGGACGGCTGACTCATGGCCGACTCACACTGCTGTACTTCGCTGCTGTACGGCATGAAGAAGGGGCCGAATCATCGATGGATTCTGGCCCCTGACCTCGGTGGGCGATACTGGGATCGAACCAGTGACCTCTTCGGTGTGAACGAAGCGCTCTCCCGCTGAGCTAATCGCCCTCAGCGCGCACGACTGTACCCGATCCGCTCCCCGCCGCGCATCTCAGTACCCCCGCGCGTCGCGGGGATGGGTCACAGGCGGTCGAGGATCTCGGTCACCAGGTTGACGTCGAAGCTCAGCAGGACCGAGGCCCACACCACCGCGCTGACGAAGATCATCCCGACCAGGCCTATGGCGATGCGGACGGCCCAGGACTGGCGGGTCACCCATCTGGTCCACAGGCGCAGGTAGCGGCGGGTGAAGGTGAGCAGGCGCCGGGCCCAGGAGAACTCGATCGCCCAGATGCCCAGTCCACCCAGGACGATGAGCCAGCCTGGGCCGGGCAGCGGGATCAGCAGTGCGCCGACCGCCACCACCAGGAGGCCCGCCAGGCCTACCGCGATCTTCAGTGCCACGCGGCCGGTGGGGTTGGCGCGGACGACCTCGAGCGTGGTGCTCATGCGGTCGCGCCAGCGTGGCTTCTGAAGGAGGGCGCCCTCGTCCATGGCGCCTGGAGTTTCCTGTCCACGATCTTCTGTGGCGTCCACCACGTCCGTCCCCGTCATCGCCGTTCAACCCCCCGGAACCACGGCCGGGCGCCCGTATCGACACCCAGTATGGCCTCTTTTGGGGCCATTTCGCCTCCGCAGTCTCGTCCCGCCCGTCACTCATCTGGACCACTGGACGTTACCGGAGTGAGTCGACGTCTGAGCCACACCCGACGCCGGGCGGCAACCACCACGGAAAAAGAACCGGACATCCTATATGAAATCAGTTCAATCTCGTGGCAAATCGGGGCCGTCTTCCCACTACTGGGTGAGATCAGCGTATGGCGGAGCGTAATCAGGAGTATCCACTGAGTATGGGAGACGCGGGTCACGTGCGTCCCGCAGCGGTGCCGGGGGGAGAACGTCCATGAGTGTCATCCGACCGACGACCGTAGAGGTCGAGACGTCATTGCGGCTCGTCGCACCGGATGCGACGGCGCTGCCGGTACGGGCCAGCCTGCGCTACGACCCGGCCGATCCGTACGCGGTCCACGTGCTGTTCCACGCCGAGTCGGCGGGGGGCGAGGCGGTCAGTTGGTCGTTCGCCCGCGAGCTGCTCGTCACGGGACTGGACGAGCCGGCCGGGATCGGCGACGTGCGGGTGTGGCCCTGGGCCACGCCGCGCGGAGACTTCGTCGCGCTGGCACTGTCGTCGCCCGACGGCAACGCGCTCTTCGAGGTGCCGCGCAGCGTGCTGGTGCGGTTCCTGCGGCGGACGTACGTCGTGGTGCCGCGGGGTCGCGAGACCGATCACCTCGACGTCGACGCGGCGGTCAACCGCCTGCTGGCGGGCCGCTGACCCGGACACACCCGAGCGCCGCGCGGAGCTGCCGTCTCCGCGCGGCGTCTCTACTTTTCCGGTGAACAGACATCGACGTTCCCCTCTTGTGACCTGGTTAATACCTCAGCTACCGTTCAGTAACATCTTCGTGGTGGCGCCACCGCGGCTCGCTCGCCGGACCCGGCCGTCCTCCGGGTCCGGCCAGTCCCCCGCGAGGTCACCATGCCGCTCTTCCCCCGCCACACCGTCAGAGCGACGGCCGCCGTACTCGGAATCCTCACCCTGCTCACTGCGGCGCCGGCACCGGCGCACGCGGCGGCGACCACCGCGTTTCGCCTGGTCGACCTGCCCGCCCGCGACGGCGCGGTCCTCAAGGCCAACCTCATCTCCCCCACCACCCCCGGCCCGCACCCCGCGATCGTCTTCATCTCCAGCTGGGGCCTGAACGACGCGGAGTACCTCGCCCAGGCGCGATCGCTCGCCACGGCCGGGTACGTGGTGCTCTCGTACACGGCCCGCGGCTTCTGGGGCTCCGGCGGGCAGATCGACACGGCCGGGCCGAAGGACGTGGCCGACGTGTCCGCCGCGATCGACTGGTTGGACGCCAACACGACGGCCGACCCGGCCCGGATGGGGCTCGGCGGCGTCTCGTACGGCGCGGGCATCGGTCTGATCGCCGCCGGCCATGATCCCCGGGTACGCGCGGTGGCCGCCCTGTCCGGGTGGAGCGACCTGGTCGAGTCGCTGTACGCCGGCCAGACCCGCCACCCGCAGGCCGTGTGGCTGCTCCAGGCGACCGCCCGGTTGCTCGGGCGGCCGAGCGCCGAGTTCGAACAGATCGTTTCCGACTACTTCGCCAACCGGAACGTCGACGGCATCACCGCCTGGGGACGGATCCGTTCGGCGGAGACCTATCTGGACGGTCTGCGTGCCAACCGGCCCGCCGTCCTGCTCGCCAACGCCTACGGAGACTCCATCTTCGGTCCCAACCAACTTGTCGACTTCTTCGGCGACCTGACCGGCCCGAAGCGGCTGGAGTTCTCCCCCGGCGACCACGCCATCCCCGAGCTGACCGGGCTCGCCGGCCTGCCCAACGAGGTGTGGGCCAGCGCGCGGCAGTGGTTCGACCAGCACCTGCGCGGCGGGCCGGCGGGCGGCGCGCCGGTCGTGCTGCGGGTGCGCAACGGCGGCGTGGAGCCGTACGCGGACTGGGCGGACGTGACCGGCTCGACCACCCGCTACCCCCTCTCCGCGGCCTCCTTCCGGGCGAACGGCGACACCGTCGCCAACGCCGGCGTCGTGCTCCTCACGAACGGGCTGGAGGCGCTCACCGGGATACCCCCGCTGGCCTGGCTGCCGGCCGTCGACCGCTCGCGGGCGGCGGTGTGGCAGACCGGGCTGCTGTCCGGCGGCGCCGCGGTGCGCGGCATCCCCCGCGTCCACCTCACCGTCACCCCGGGAGCGAGCACCGGCACGGTCGTCGCCTACCTGTACGACGTGGACCTGGTGGGCACCGGACGGCTGGTGACGCACGCGCCGTACACGTGGCTCTCGGGCGGGCGGCAGGAGATCGACCTGGCGCTGCCGGCCACCGCGTGGAACGTGCCGGCCGGCCACCGGCTCGCGCTCGTCCTCGACACCGAGGACCCGTTGTACCTCGACGCCAACCCGGCCGGGGCGGCGATCGCGGTCACCGGGCCGAGCTGGGTGGACGTGCCGTTGCGCTGAGCAACCGGCAGCTTTGCCGCCACGACGTGCGAGGTCACGCCGCTGCGGCTACGGTCGGTGGGATGTTCGGTTTCGGTCAGGCCGCCGGTGGAGCGGGCGGCACCTGGATATCCACCGGCACGCTGCGTGACCTCACACCACACCGTGCGTCCATCTTGGACCACCACTGCCTCGTGCTGGTGACCAAAGGGCACGGCAGCCACGAGGTCGACTTCGAGGTGTTCCAGTGCCGGCCGGGCTCGCTCGTGTGGACCCGGCCCGGCCAGCTGGTCCGCCCCGGCGGCCAGCCGGGGCTCGACGCCACGCTGGTGTGCTGGACACCCGGCCCCGACCTGCCGGACGGCGGCCCGACCTACCGCCAGCTCGCCGGCGAAGACGAGGACGCCGTCATCAACGAGGTCAGCCAGCTCGTCGTCGACCGCGAGCGGGAGCTGTCGCCCGAGCTGCTGCGGCAGCAGCTCGCCACGTTGCTGCTCCGCATCCGCCTGCTCGGCCCGCGGCAAGCGGAGGACGAGACCTACGCCCGCTTCCGCCAAGACCTGGAGGACAGCTACGCGGACACCCGCCGCGTCGAGGACTATGCCGACCGGCTTGGCTACTGCGTGCGTACGCTCACCCGGGCCAGCCTCGCCGCCACCGGGCGCAGCGCCAAGCAGGTCATCGACGACCGGGTGGCCCTCCAGGCCAAGCGGCTACTGGCCGGCACCGACCTGCCGGTCGCCGAGGTGGGGCGGCGGCTCGGCTTCCCGGAGCCGACGAACTTCGGCCGCTTCTTCCAGCGCGAGGTGGGCCAGAGCCCTGGGGCGTTCCGGGCCGCCACGTCCGCGGAGGACCCCGCGGAGACCGGCGACGATCACGCGCAGGCCCACGTGCCCGCGCCACGACCACCCCTCGACCCCGTCCCGGGGTTCGTGCAGGCATGATGTAGGCGTGCAAATCTCCGCCCGCGGTGACTACGCGGTGCGAGCCGCGCTCAGTCTCGCCGCCGCCTACCCGTCACTCATGTCCGCGCAAGCGATAGCGCACGAGCAGGACATGCCGCGCAAGTTTCTGGAGGCGGTCCTGGCCGACCTCCGCCGCGCCGGCATCGTCCGCGCCCAGCGGGGTGCCGAGGGCGGATACACGCTGGCACAGACGCCGCGGGAGATCACGATCGGCTCGATCCTGCGGGCGGTCGACGGGCCCCTCGCCGGCGTGCGCGGCCTGCGGCCGGAGGAGACAAAGTACGAGGGAGCGGCGGAAAACCTCCCCCGCCTCTGGGTCGCCGTGCGGGCGGCCGTGCGCGAGGTGGTCGACGAGGTCAGCCTCGCCGAGATGGTCACCGGCAAGATGCCGGCACACGTCCGCAAGCTCACCACCCGCCCCGACGCCTGGGAGCCCCGCTAGCCGCGAGTCAACGGCGCGCTAGATACTGACGAGCGACGAGCCCACCCGCTACGGCGGCGGCCCCGAGGACCATCCCTACCGCGGTGAAAACAACACGGCCAGGTCTGTCGCCCGACCGCATATACGACCTTGGTTGATCAACCGCGGGCTCGTCAGTGGGCACAGGTGGGTCGAATCGGAACCCTGGACCAGCAGACACAGCACTCGCGTACTCTTCATCCAAGAGATCGACAAACTTCTTCCCGCGCCGTGTCCTGGCATACGATAATCTCGAGCCAGGCCACCACTCGCGTGCGACTTCGCTCTCGAAAAGGCGCGCAGCACCCCGGCGCAGGTTGACAGAGTCGACCCTCCGGAGGTCCCATGCCGTGGCCCAGAAAGCCACCATTAGATTAGCATAAACCTTGTACTTTACGTCCGGGTCGTTCATCACGTCGGCGCCCTCGACGTAGAGAAACTCCGTATTGTCTAGGGACAACTTCGCCAATTCCAGCTGCTGCATTCTGTTGGAATAAAGCAAAGCCACTCGGCTCTGTCGCCATTGCAGAAGCAACGAGACCGCCACCGCAACCAGTGCGACGCTGGAGAAAACCGGCGCCACGCCACCGTACGCCTCCCCAACTGCGGACAGGCGCTCCCATTCGTACGGCCGCTCGCTCAACCACGTGAGCAGGGCCGGCGACGCGAACACGACCAGGACGGCACCAGCGACGAGCCCGACGACCGCACCCAGCGGCACGAGGTCCCGGCCAGATCCGCGACGCACCGTAGCGCCTCCCCACAAACACCGAGACACTGGAAGCTGCCGTCGGCGAACCCCAATCATGACAACCCAGGTCAATGTGGATCACTTCGGGAAGCTTCCTCAACCAAAGATCAGACACATCCGAAAATACCAATCGCAATTTCGCGTGAAATTTGCACGCAGTGTCGCTATTACTATTCACCTAGACACTCAGGTCCCCGCTCAAGGAGGCAAGCGATGACCACAGTGGCTAATCGACCTCGTTTGCGCTGGCGTAAGAGCTCGCGCAGTGACCTCACTGACCAGTGCGTCGAGATCTGCATCTTCGCGCGGGCAGCCGTCCTGATGAGGGATTCGAAAGACCGCCAGCGAGGGCCCCTGGCCTTCGCCCCTTCTTCGTGGGACGACTTCCTCCATGGAGTCCGGCTCGGTGAGTTCGACCGGCAGCAGGGCTTGATCTAAGGGAGGGCGATCACCACGTCGCCGCCGAGGCGGCCGCGTTCTGGGGTTCGCTTCACCGTGCCGGCCGTCAGCAGTGCGTTGAGCACGCGCACCGTGTCCGAGGCGCGGTACACCGTCTGGGTCAGCGTGAACTGCCGCAGCTCCGTCACCGTGCGCGCGCCGGCCGAGCCCAGATGGGCCAGCAGCTCGCGGCGGAGCGGGCCGGGGTGCGGGCTGAGCGAGATGTCCAGCAGGTGACCCTCCGGGTCGCGCGGGTCGCGGTAGCGGACGCCGGCGTACTCGTCGACGGCCCAGAGCGCGTTTTTGAACGCCTCCAGCCCTTTGCCCGCCGTCGTGGCGAAGGTGACGAGCCGGGCGCCGGAGGTGTTCACCAACTCCACGTGGGCGGTCAGCGGCATCGGTGGGGTCGGCAGTTCACCTGTTCCAGAGACGAGAAGGACCTCCGCGGGCTTGCCGGTGCCGGCGGCGGCGAGTGACGCGGGCCCGGCGCCATCCAGGAAGGCCAGGAGCGGGGCGCCGGCCGCGCCCGCGGCCTTGAGCGCGGCGGGCAGGCGCTCGTCGAGCGGGCCCTCGACGGTGTGGACGCCGAGCTCGGGGGGTGTGCCAAGCTCGGCCTGCACCGCGTCGAGGCGGGCGGTGAGCCCGTCGGAAGGCGGCCCGACCAGCAACATCGCGAGCCGCCGGCCGCGCAGGCGGTCGGCGAACTCGGCGAACACGCGCAACGCGGCCTCGGCGGTCGCCGCGTCGGGGGCGTCGGCCCAGCCGTACGCGAACGTGGCGCCCCGCGCGCCGTGCACCGCGCCCGGGGTCCAGGCGTCGAGGTAGCGCACCAACAGCTCGCGGAGGGCCCCGGCGATCGCGCTCATAGGGTTAAGTTACGCGGAAACCGAGATCCCCACGCCGCCTCGGGTGGTGGCACCGTACCGCTCCTTCTCGCGCGCGATGTCGAGCGGGCGGATGCTCTTGCGCGCCTCGATGGCCGCCGAGTCGAGCCGGTCGGCCGGGATCAGCCAGACGACCTCGAACTCCAGGCCGTCTGGATCTTTGCCATAGAGGCTCTTCGTGGTGCCGTGGTCGGAGCTGCCGACCAGCGCGCCGGCCTCGGCCAGCTTGCCGGCGACGCGCTCGAGCTCGTCGAGCGTGTCGACCTCCCAGGCGAGATGGTAGAGGCCGACCGTGCCGCGGCCGGCGGGCGAGGGCCCGGCGCCGTCGCCGATCTCGAAGAGGCCGAGGTCGTGGTCGTTGGTGGAGTCGGGTGCCTGAAGGAAGGCGGCGCCCTTGAAGCCGTCCGGGGTCATCGCGATCGGGCGAAAACCGAGGACGTCACGGTAGAAGGCGACGCTACGGTTGACGTCGCGGACGAAGAGGACGGCATGGTTGAGCCGATGAACACCCATGGCCACCACGGTACCCCGATAGTTGAGCGTTCAACAGTATTGTTAGGCTTTCTCACATGACCCGGTGGCTGAACGAGGAGGAGCAGCGCACCTGGCGCGCGTTCCTGCACGCCTCCCGGGCGCTCTG
This sequence comes from Phytohabitans sp. LZ39, assembly GCF_059359075.1. NCBI lineage: Bacteria > Bacillati > Actinomycetota > Actinomycetes > Micromonosporales > Micromonosporaceae > Phytohabitans > Phytohabitans sp. LZ39. The sequence goes on from NZ_JCADBM010000021.1 coordinate 29,300, forward strand.
GGACACGCTCGACCGCGAGCTCCAGCGCGACGCCGGGATGCCGCACGCGTACTACGAGATCCTGGTCCGCCTCTCCGAGGCGTCCGACCGCAGGCTGCGGATGAGCGACCTGGCCGAAGCCACGTCATCGTCGCGTAGCCGACTTTCGCACGCGGTGGCGCGGCTGGAGGAGTACGGCTGGGTGCGCCGCGAAGACTGCCCCACCGACCGCCGGGGTCAGCTCGCGGTGCTGACCGATGCCGGCTTCCGGGTGCTGGAAGCGGCCGCGCACGGGCACGTCGAGGGGGTGCGCACGCACCTGTTCGACCAGCTGACACCGGAGCAGGTGGCCCAGCTGCGGGAGATCAGCGAGGCCATGTTGGACCATCTCGATTCAGGCAGGCACTTGTACTGATCGTCGCCGGTCCAGCACGATGAGGCAGATGTCTACAGGGCTGGCCGAAGTGACCGCGCGGGCGTACGACCTCTTCGAGGCGGGTGACCTCTCCGCGGCGCAGTTGCTGCTGGGTGACGCGCTCGCCGCCGCGGACACCGATCCGGCCAACGCCTCCTCCGCGCTCGCCGAGGCCGCCAGCCTCCACTCCCGGGTGCTGATCGGGCTGGGCGAGCCGCACTCGGCGCGGGCCTGGGCGACGTTCGCGTACGAGGCGGAGAGCCGGCTCTACGGCCCGTCCCACGAGCGCACGATCCGGGCCGCCGCGGTGCTCGCCTCGGTGCTGCACCGCACCGGCAACCACGCCGACTCGGCCGCCCTCTACGGCGCGGTGATCGAGGGTCTCACCGCGCTGGAGGGTCCGGAGGCGCCCCAGGTGCTGGCCGCGCACGCCGATCTGGCCACAGTGGAGTACGCGCGGGGCGAGTGCGACATCGCCCGCGCCCGCCTGGCCGAGGCGTGGGACATGACCCGCGAGGCGTACGGCGACGCTCATCCCGCCGGCATCCGCATGCTCGCGCGGCTGGGCGCGATGGAGCGCGACTGCGGGCGCTTCACCGAGGCGCACCAGCACCTCGCCCACGCCCGCGAGCTGACCCGCGTCTACCTCGAGCCCGACCATCCGCTGGTCGCCCAGATCGCCGCGCTCTCCCGCGCGCCGGCCAACCCACACCACAACTGCGGCGGCCCCGCACTGCCGACCGCGCCGGCCGACGACGACGCCTACCCGGGCCTACAGGCCGTCGACGGCTCGCCGCTCGACCTGCCGCCCGCACCCGGCGAGCCGCCGCGCGAGCGGCCGCAGCCCTCCGTGCCACCCGACGTCGCCGCCGCCTGGCCCCCCGACGAGACCGCCGGCAACCTGCCTGTGCACGTGCCCCGCCAGCGCGGCCGCCGCAGCCGCAGAGGGCCAGCGCCGCTGGTCACCGGCGCGCTGGTCGCCGCCGTGATCGGCGCGGTCGCGGTCGTGGTCGGGCTCGCCGCGATCGACCAGGGCAACGACCCGGACGAGACCGCCCCGCCGGCCGCGAGCTGGCCGCCTCCCCCGGCCACCAGCGCGCCGCAGACCAGCGCACCGCCGACGACCAAGCCACCAGCCAGCCCCACGGCGCCGGCCCAGCCCCGCGTCGGCACCCCGCCCAGCCGCGTGACGATCAAGGACGACCGGGAGAGCATCACCCTGCGCTGGGCCTACCCGGTCGGGGCGAAGGGCAAGGTGCGGGTGTCCGGCGCGCCGAAGGGCCAGCCACAGCGCCCGTTCGGCCAGGATCTGCCCGCGGGCACCACCAGCTACGTCGTGCACGGCCTCGACCAGGAGAGCGACTTCTGCTTCGAGATCGCGGTCGTCTACACCAGCAACACGCTCGGCCGCGCCAAGCCCGTCTGCACCACCCGCTCGGGCTGACGCCCGTGACCGGATGCTGTCCGCGGTAGCTCAATCCTCCTTCGTGGATTGGTCACCGGTTTGGTTCAGGAGTGCGAGTCCCAGCTGGGTGGGGTGATGTCGCATGCGGTGGCCGTCGCGATAGCTGGTGATCAGCCCGGCTCGGCGCAGGACGCTGGCGTGCTCGCTGGCGGTGGCGGGCGAGATGCCGACCCGGCGAGCGAGTTCGTCGGTGGTCCGGGGGTTGGTGCTGATGACGTACAGGACCGCTGCCCGGGTGGTGCCGATCAGCGCGCTCAGCGCCGCGGGGTTCGACCGGCTCCTGATCGGAAGAGCGTCCGGTTGGCGTTCCACCGGGTAGACGAGCACCGGTGGAAGCATCGGGTCGAGCAGCGTCAGCGGCCCGCTGACGCAGAAGTACGACGGGATCAACAGCAGCCCTCGGCCGTCCAGGTGTAACTCCTGGTCTCGGTGCGACGGCACCCGCAGCTCGCCCAAGGACCAGGCCACCATCGGGCGGAGGCGGCTTAGCATGCCTTCCACGCCGCTGGCGGCCAGTGCGGCTGTCTTGGCGGCCCGGTCTCGCTCGATGGCCGACTCGATGCTGCGCCGGTACGGCGCCACAAGGATCTCGTAGCAGCTGCGCATGCTGTCGGTCAGCTCGGCCATCACCTCCGGATCTCCCTCGGCGATGTCGCGGGTCTCGGCCGGCAGCCGATGCGTGCTCGCCAGCCGGCCCACATCTCGGCGGAGGGTCTCCCTGCCCGTGCGGCGGATCGCTTCAAGGCCGTACTCCAGCCCGCGCATCGCGTCGATCGGGTTGAGGAAGTCCGGAAAGTAGCCGACGTTCGGGGTAAGCGCGAGCAGCAACCGTAACCGCGGGCCGAGGTTGGCGCGCCGGAGCAGGCCGGCGGCCTCGCTGCGCCAGCCCGCGAAGAGTAGGTCACCGCGCTGCGGCATCAGCATCTGGAGCGCGAGGACGAGCTCCCAGAGCGGGTCCGGACCGTCGGCGATGCGGGTCCGGGCGACATCGTCGCTGGTGAAGTAGATCTTGAGCACAGCCGTTCCCCCGTCTTGCGTGTGCCTCGTCTATTGGACGCCCTGGTACACGTCCCTGTCTCGTCGGGAACTGGACAGGACGTACGGCGGCGGTGTGGATCTTTGTCGGGCAACATTCGGCGGCAGCCGAATGTTCTGTCCCGCCGACTATCCGAACTCGACAATCCAATCTGGGCGCGGTGATTGCCACCAGAGAGCGCCGGAAACCGGGGGAATTACATGATGACTACAACGCCAGCTGCCGAACTGTCGCGGCGGGTGTTCGCGCCACGATCGGTGACCTGTCCACGGAGAACTGCTACGCAAAGATCCACCGCAACTCCGACGACGAGATTCTCTATGCCGGCGCCGACGCCGGCGTGTCGTCGTACGCATGGAGCCATTGCGCATTGAGCAACGGCGCCGTCTATCGAGGCGGCACGACTTCCTACTGACCGGATTACGGAGGAGAGGACCGGATGAGAACTGGATCGGGAACACCGCGCCGCACCGCACATCGCGCGTTGGGCGTGCTGCTGGCGATCGTACTTGTCGCCGTGACGGCGGTATCCGGGCTGAGACCCGCAACGGCCCTCGCCACCCGCATGATTATCGGCCCCGGCTTGGCCAGCTGCCCCGCCGGCTACGTGTGCCTGTGGACATTTTCCAACTTCACCGGCACCGGGTACGCCTTCTTCAACAGCGAGTACGACTACTACAGCCTGCCCGCGCCTTTCAACGGGATCGAAAACTTCTCGTGGTCGTTCTACAGCCACGGAAACACCCACGACATTCGCTTCTTCCGGGACACCCAATCGGGCGACTCGTTCATCCTCTGCAAAGGCACCTGGATCGCGGAACTGCCCTCCAACGCGGAGGTCACCCCACCGGCGGCGTACGAGCCGGGTCGGGGCTGGCGTGACACGATCTCGAGCCACAAGTTTGGAGCGTTCTGCTGATGAACCCGAAGATTGAGCGCCCCAGCCGCAGGTCGTCCGGTCGACTGGTCAGGATCGTCGGTGTGCTCGCCGTGGTGAGCGTCCTAGCCAGCGGCGGCATGGCTCCCGCACACGCGGAGCCCGTGTTGCCGCCGGAGACGTCGGCGCCGCCACCACCGGCTGACGCGGCGATCCGCGAGTCGCTGGAATACCTCATGACGGAGTACGGCGTGAGCAAGGCGGAGGCGAAGCGCCGGCTCGACCTACAGGACCGGGCCGCCGAGATCGCCGCCACGGTAAGAGCGACGCTCGGGAACGAACTGCTCGACGTCAGCCTGGATCAGGTCGGCGGCGGAAAGCTCACCTTCCTCACCAGCAGGCCGGAAGTCGCGAAGTCGGTCGCCGGCGCGGTCGCCGATCCAGGCGAGATCCGGATCGTGCGGAGCAAGTTCACGTACGCGCAGCTCGTCACGGCCGAGAAAGAGGCACGGACCCTCTTCGCCGCCGATCCCAAGGCAATGATCGGGATCGACAAGGAGCGGGAAAGGATCACCGTCTACCTTCCGGCGGATGCCGTCCGCGCCGCCCAGCTTCGCGCTCTGGTGGACAAGCGGGCAGCCTCCCGAAAGGCCGTCCAGGTGCCCATCTTCCTCGACACTTCCCCCGACGAGATCGGCGGCGAACCCAAAGCATGCGAGCTCCTCGCATGCGACACACCGATGCGCGGTGGCGTGCGGTTGCACGTACGGCGTGACAACGGCTCGTGGGGATCCTGCACCACCGGATTCAACCTGCGCGGCAACAACGGATGGGCATATGTGCTCACCGCGGGCCACTGTGTGGTAAGCCCCGGACCGAAACGGCAGTACATGTACCACAACGGCCTGCCCGCCGTCGTGGAGATGACGACCGGAAACTTCGCCGACCCAAACGCGCCGGCGGACACGCGGTTCTACAACACGTCGATCCAGCACGATTTCGCGATTCTCCCCTACCAGCACGTCGGCGGTCACAGCTGGAGTGGCTACTGGATCGACGGCCGGCCGAACCACAATCGCGTGAAGTCCTACTGCGTCGCGCCGAGCCTGAGCACCTGCTACGGCGGTTCGACCGAGTACAGCATCATCGGCATGTACACGCGCGACGAGATGCAGGTCGGCTGGGTCGTCTGCGCGACCGGCACCGGCACAGCGGGCGTCTACAGCGAAGCCGCCGGCCGTTCGGCCGGCACCCGCTGCGGCCGGATCCTCAGCAAGACCATGACCGACTACAACACCGATCTTCCTTGGGGCCGAGCCATCAAGGTCGACATCTGCGGCCGCCATGGCGACAGCGGCGGCCCGCTGTTCGGGCAGCAGAGCGGCAAGGCATACGGGATCCTGTCCGGCGGACCGACCCGTAGCGGCGCCTGTGACCACAGCAGCGACCAGGAGTACAGCGTCTACTCCCCGCTGTCGGAAATCCTCCCTAAGGCGCAGAGCCAGACGGGCATACAGATGAGCCTGATTACCAGCGCGGCCGGGTAACTCGCCCGCGGAGGCCTTGCCCACGGCGGGCGAGGCCTCCGTCTCTCCGTTTATCAGTCGACCGGCTCTCAACGCCCTTCCAGTCGATGTGCGGCAGCTAGGGGGCGGGCGCCGCGGGGAGGCGGATCTCGGCGTGGAGGCCGGTGCCGGAGGTGGCGTCGGCCAGGCGGACGGTGCCGCCGTGGCGGCGGACCAGCTCGCGCACGATCGCCAATCCCAGGCCGGCGCCGCCGGCGTCGCGGGCCCGCGCGTCGTCCAGGCGGGTGAAGCGGTCGAACACCCGCGCGCGGTCCGCTACCGGGATGCCGGGTCCGTCGTCGGCCACGGTCACCAGGTGGTACGGGCCGTCGGCTCGGACCTCCACCCGGACGGTGGTCCGGGTGTGGCGCACGGCGTTGTCGACGAGGTTGGCGACCGCCCGGGCGAGCGCCTCCGGCTCCCCGCTGATCCACAGTGGATCGTCCGGGACGGCGGCGGTGACCGGGGGCGACGGGTATCGCTCGGCCAGCGAGGTGACCAGCTCGCCCAGCTCCACCGGCACCGCGCGGAGCGTGCGCGTGCCGGCCTCGTCGGCGCGGGCGAGCAGCAGCAGGTCGTCGACGAGCCGGCTGAGCCGCTGCGTGTCGAGCAGCAGGTCGTCGGCGACGGCCGGCCAGTCGGTGCGCTCCCCCAGCCGCTGGGCCACCTCGATCTGGGTACGCATGTTGGTCAGCGGGCTGCGCAGCTCGTGGGCCGCGTCCGACACGAACGCCCGCTGCCGGGCCCGGGCGGCCTCCAGCCGGTCGAGCATGCCGTTGAGCGTGACGGCCAGCCGGTGGATCTCGTCGTGCGAGTCGGGCAGGGGCAGCTGGCCGGGGCGCGCGCCGCCGGTGATCTCCTCGGCACCGCTGCGCAGCGCCTCCACCGGGCGCAGCGTCAGCCCGATCACCCGCCAGGCCACCGCCGCGAGCGCGATGAGAAGCAGCGGGAACGCGATCAGCAGGATGGTGCGCAACAGCCGCACGCTCTGCGAGAGGTCGGCCAGCGACTTGGCGACGAGCACCGTGTCGGGGCCCGCCTGCGCCGCCACCACCGTCGCCGGCCCGCGGAGGCCCGGCCGGTCGCCCTCGATGTCGAAGCTGTCCCCCGCCCGCGCGCGCGCCATCTTGTCTTCCCCGAGCACCGGCGTCATGCGGTCGGCGTCGATCGAGGCGTAGATCACCCGATGGTGGTCGTCGACCACCTGCACCCATACGTCGCCGGCGACCGGCAGCGGGACGGGCACCGTGTCCGCCTCGACCAGTGCCGCCACGCCCTCGGCGTTCTGCCGCGCTTCGCCCTCCGCCGTCGCCTGGAGGCCGAGGCCGAGCGCGAAGACCATCATCACGCCGCCCACCGTGAGGCCCAGAGCGAGCCCGGCGACGCCGATGAACATCAGCCGGGCGCGCAGGCTGATGCGGCGCCACCACCTGGGTCTCACGAGCTCAGACGGTATCCCGCCCCGCGCACCGTCTCCAGGATGTCGCGGCCCAGCTTGCGGCGCAGGTAGCCGACGTACACCTCGACGGCGTTGGGGGCTGTCTCGATGCTGGCGTCCCACACGTGGTCGAGCAGCTCGGTCTTGGAGACCACCTCGCCGGCCCGGCGCATGAGGTACTCCAGCAGCGTGTACTCCCGGACGGTGAGCGCGATCTCGGCGCCGTCGAGCGTGACCCGCCGCTCGGCCGGGTCGAGACGGAGGGCGCCGACGGTCAGCACCGCCGGCCGCTGCGGCGCGCCCCGGCGCAGCAGCGCGCGGAGGCGGGCCAGCAGCACCACGTACGAGAAGGGCTTGGTCAGGTAGTCGTCGGCGCCGCAGTCGAGGCCGTCGGCCTGGTCGTACTCGCCGTCTTTGGCGGAGAGCATCAGCACCGGCAGCCAGTGCTCCTCGGCCCGCAGCTGGCGGACCACCCGGTAGCCAGACAAGCCGGGCAGCATCACATCGAGGATCATCGCGTCGTATCCGCCGTGACGGGCCATCTCCAGCCCGGTCGGGCCGTCTCCCGCCACGTCGACCGCGAAGCCCTCGCCCTGAAGCCCGCGCTGCAAGGCCGTCGCCAGCCGAGCCTCGTCCTCCACCACCAGCAACCGCACGCCACCTAGCGTGCCATCCTGGCTGAGTGAGGCCACAGGCACTCTCAGCACGCTCACAGGGCCGGTTACGCACGATGGGTGCCAGGAGGTGCGAAACATGTCAGTAATGAGTTCCCGACCCGCGCTCCGGTGGCTGGTGCCCGCGGCGGCGGTGGCGGTGGTGGTCGGCGGAGGGGCCGCCGTCGGCACGCTCGCCGCGACCGCGGAGCCGAGCCTTCCCCCGCGCACGGCCCAGCAGCTGCTGGTCGACCTACAGACGGCACGGCTCGACGGGGTGTCCGGCACGGTGGTGCAGTCGGCCGACCTCGGCCTGCCCAACCTGCCCAACCTCAGCGGCGGCGGCAGCGGCTCGGCCGACATCGCGTCGCTGCTCACCGACACCAACACGCTGCGCGTCTGGTACTCGGGGCCGGACAAGGCCCGGGTCGCGCTGATGGGCACGCTCGGCGAGACCGATCTCATCCGCAACGGCACGGACGCGTGGCTGTGGTCGAGCAAGACCAACACCGCCACCCACCGCAAGATCAGTGACGCGGACACCCGGTCGCACGACCTCAGCAGCCTGCCGCTGACGCCGCAGGAGGCGGCCGACCGGGCGCTCGCCGCGGTCGACCCCACCACCGAGGTCACGGTCGGCCGGTCCGCCACGATCGCCGGGCGCGACGCGTACGAGCTGGTGCTCGCCCCGCGCGACAAGGCCTCGCTGGTAGGCCAGGTGCGGATCGCGATCGACGCCACCGAGCACCTGCCGCTGCGGCTGGAGGTCTACCCGAAGGGCAGCGACGAGACGGCGTTCCAGATCGCCTTCACGCAGATCGACTTCGCCCGGCCGGACGACGCGCAGTTCCGGTTCAACCCGCCGCCGGGCGCGAAGATCGAGGAAGACACGAGCCCCGCGCCGGGCACGCGGGAAAAGGCGCAGAAGGCGCCGAAGTCGCCCGAGGACGTCGGCGTCACCACCGAGGGCACCGGATGGACGACGGTCGTGGTGGCCAAGGGCGACGGGAGCGGCAAGCCGTCCGACGAGGCCGAGGCGGCCCAGGTGCTCAGCATGCTGACCCCGGTCAGCGGCGACTGGGGCAGCGGACACCTGCTCAGCGGCCGGCTCTTCAGCGTCCTGCTCACCGACAAGGGCGACATCTACGCCGGCCTGGTGGCCCCGGAAAGGTTGTACGAGGTAGCCCTGGAGAACAAATGACCGCGTTCGCGGTCGAGAGTTGCGGATTGACAAAGCGGTTCGGACGCCAGGTCGCGGTCAACGCCGTCGACCTGGCGGTCCCCCGCGGGGCGGTCTACGGGTTCCTGGGCCCCAACGGCTCGGGCAAGACCACCACGATACGCATGCTCCTCGGCCTGATCCGGCCCACCTCCGGAGGTCACGCCCTGCTCGGTGAGCGCATGCCGGGCGGTGCCGCGACGGTGCTCCCCCGGGTGGGCGCGCTCGTCGAAGGGCCGGGCTTCCACCCGTACCTGTCCGGGATGGACAACCTGCGGCGGCTCGACGCGGCCGACCGCACCGCCCGCCCGGCCACCGCGGACACCCGCATCCGAGCCGCGCTCGACCGGGTCGGGCTCGGCGCGGCGGCGGGCAAGCGCTTCCGGGTGTACTCGCTGGGCATGCGGCAGCGGCTGGCGCTGGCCGCGGCCATGCTCGCCCCGCGCGACCTGCTGATCCTGGACGAGCCGACCAACGGGCTCGACCCGCAGGGCACCCGCGAGGTGCGTTCGCTGATCACGGCGCTCGCCGCGGAGGGCGCCACCGTGCTGCTCTCCACCCACCTACTGTCCGAAGTGGAGCAGGTTTGCAGCCACGTCGGCGTCATGCATCTGGGGCGCCTGGTGGCACAGTCCACACTGGAGGATCTGCGGGCGGAGGCGGTGCCCCGCGCGCGGGTGGAGACCGACCGGCCGGCCGACGCCGCCCGCGTGCTGCGGGAGCTCGGCCTCACCGAGGTGGCGCACGACGCCGCGAGCGCGACCGGCCTGCTGGGTCCGGTCGCTCCCGAGAAGGTGGTGGCCACGCTGGTGCACGACGGCATACCCGTGCGCGGCTTCGCCGTCGTCGCGGCCGACCTGGAGGAGCAGTTCGTGGCGTTGACCGGGGAGGGCTTCGATGTCAGCGGTTGACGTGACGGCGGTCCCGACCACCAGGGTGGCGGCGCCGTTCCGGTTCCTCCGCTCGGAGCTGGGGCTGGTCGCGCGGCGCCGGCGCAACCAGGCCGGGCTCGCCGTGCTGGCCGCCGTCCCGGTCATCGTCGCGATCGCGGTGAAGGTGGCCAACCCGACCTCCTCCGGCGGCGGCGAGGGCGGGCCGGAGTTCCTGTCGTCCATCACCGGCAACGGCATTTTCGTGGCGCTCGCGGCGCTCGCCCTCGAGATCCAGCTCTTCCTGCCGATCGCGGTGGCGGCCATCGCCGGCGACTCGGTCGCGGGTGAGGCCAACGTGGGCACGCTCCGCTACCTGCTGACCGTGCCGGTGCACCGCACCCGGCTGCTCGCGGTAAAGTTCGCGGGCATCGTGGCCGGCACGTTCGTGGCGGTCGTGACGGTCGCCGGCACCGGCGTGGTGGCCGGGCTGCTGCTCTTCGGCGGCGGCGAGGTCACACTGCTCTCCGGCACGACCATCGGGCTCGGCGAGGGCCTGCTGCGACTGCTGGCGATCTGCCTCTACCTGACGGCCTGCCTCGCCGCGCTCGGCGCCGTCGGGCTCTTCGTCTCGACGCTGACCGAGCAGCCGATGGGGGCGACGATCGCGATCGTCATGTTCAGCATGACCAGCTGGATCCTCGGCGTGATCCCGCAGGTCGACTGGCTCCACCCCTACCTGATCACGCACTGGTGGGACAGCTTCGGCGACCTGCTCCGCGACCCCGTGGCGTGGGATCCGCTGCGCAGCGGACTGCTCTCCGCCGCCGCGTACGCCGCCATCTTCCTGAGCGCGGCCTGGGCGCGCTTCGGCAGCCGCGACGTAACCTCCTGACGCCGCTGGGGCTCTCAGGTCGTTGCCGCGACCTGAGGGCCCCGCACATCTAGCAGGCCGCCCCGTTCACGGTGAACGACGCCGGTGCCGCGTTCGTGCCGGTCCAGCTGGCGACGAAGCCGAACGTGACCGAGCCGTTCGCGGGCACGCTGCCGTTCCAGGACGCGTTTGTCACCGTGACGGTGGCGCCGCTCTGGGTGTAGCCGCCGGACCAGAGCTGGCTGATCCGCTGACCGTTCGCGAACGACCAGCCGACCGTCCAGCTGGTCAGCGCCTGGCCCGGCGCGACCCGCACCTCACCCTGGAAACCGCCCGGCCACTGCCCCACGACCCGGTAGGTGACCTGGCAGGAACCGGCCGGCGGAGGGGTGGTCGTGGGCGGCGCGCTCGTCGTCGGCACTACCGAGGGCGAGGTCGGCACCGTGGCCGTCGGCGTGGCTTCGATCCTGGTGGGATCGACGATGCCCCAGTAGGCCGGCTTGGCTTGGAGCTGCTCGTCGAAGAGCAGCGGCGCGTCGTTGCGCACGACCGGGAAGGTGTCGAGCCACGTGTCGTCGTCCGCCAGGCCCCACACGGTCACCGAGGTCAGCTCCGACGAGTACCGCTTGTACAGGTCGAAGAGGTCGCGGTACTTGTACGCCTGCCGGATGAGCCGGTCACGCGGCGGGGTCGGGAAGGACTCGCCGGAGTTGGTGTAGATGCTCACGTCCATCTCGGTGACCTGCTGGTCCACGTCGAGCGGGACGAACTTCTGGATCATCGCCTCCGACTCGCTGACCGACGGCCAGTCCACGTTGACGTGCATCTGGTGCCCGACGCCGTCGATCGGCACGCCCTCGGCCTTGAGCTGGCTCACCAGGTTGTAGAGCTTGTCGCGCTTGGCCGGCACGTTGGTGTTGTAGTCGTTGATGTAGAGCTTCGCGCCCGGCGCCACCTCGCGGGTGACCCGGAACGCCGTGCGGATGTAGTCCAGCCCGGCGATCTCGTACCACTTGCTGCGGCGCAGCCCGTCCGCCTGGTTCTCGTCGATGACCTCGTTGACCACGTCCCAGGTCGCGATGTCGGCGCCGTGGTGCCCGACCACGCCGCGGATGTGCGCGTCGAGCCGGGAGAGCAGGAGCGCCTTGTTCGCCGCGGTGGGGGTCATCGGGGCGCCGCTCGCGTCGTTGAACACCCACGCCGGCGTCTGGTTGTGCCACACCAGCGTGTGCCCGCGCACCTCCATGCCGTTCGCCCGCGCGAAGTCGACCATCGCGTCGGCGTCGGCGAAGCGGAACGTGCCCTCGGTCGGCTCGGTGGCGTCCCACTTGAGCGCGTTGCCGGGCGTGACCGAGTTGAAGTGCTTGCTCAGCAGCCGGGCGTGCTCGCCGAGCGTCTGCGGCACGCTGATCGCCGCGCCGATCGGGAAGTGGCTCGCGAGCACGTCCTTGACCGACGGGATGTCGGTCTGGATCGGTGTCGCCGGCACGTACGACAGCACGAAGTCGTCGATGTGCAGCGACGCCGTCCCGCTGGCCGTCTCCACGTACACCGACAGGAACTCGACGTCGTGGGCGAGCGTGTACTGGCCCTGGAGGTTGACCCAGGCGCCGTCGGAGACGTTGGTGTTGCCGACCACCTGGTCGTAGCTGGGCGTGCCGGCCGTACGCCGCTCGACGCTCAGCCGGGCCTGGGTGGACCCGCCGCCGGCGGCGACGCGGACCCACACCGACAGCGTGTAGCGGACCCCTTTGTCCATTGTGTCCAGCACGCTGAGGGTCGGCCCTTCCCAGGTGCGGGTCCGTCCACTGACCAGCAGGCTGCCGGTACCAGAATGTGCCACGGCCGTGCTCACCGCGACGGTCTCGTCGGCGCGCGGCGCCCAACCATGGGTGTCGTTGTTTTCGAAGGTGTGGTTGGCGACGGTGACCGGCTCCGCGGCGCTCGCGGACGGCGCGGTGGCCAGCGGCACCGCGACCGCGACGGACACCGCGAGCCCGGCGAGGGCGAAGGGGAGCCGGCGGCGCGTATTTGCGCGCATGGTGATTCCTCTCGTGGGATGCGCGCGCCGCCAACCACGTCTGCCCAGTACGTGGGAGGCGGCACGAAGAACGGCCCACGACGCGCGCCGGCTCCCGGGACGCGCTTGGCCTAGATGATCGTCGATGTTAGGGCGGTGGGATACGCGCGTCAACGCGGATCATGCACACTCGACCCCGTGACAGTCGCCTCGGCCGTGGTCGTCAACCCCACGAAGGTCGTCGACCTCGACGAGCTGCGCCAGACCGTCACCGCTCTGCTCACCGAGGCCGGCTGGCCGGAGCCGGCCTGGTACGAGACGACCCGCGAGGACCCCGGCCGGGGCCAGGCGCGCAAGGCGGTCGAGGGCGGCGCGCGGGTGGTCTTCGCGTGCGGCGGCGACGGCACCGTGCGCTCCTGCGTCAGCGAGCTCGCCGGCACCGAGGTCGCGCTCGCCGTGCTGCCGAGCGGCACCGGCAACCTGCTCGCCGCCAACCTCGGCCTCACCCACGACCTGATCGGCGGCATCGAGGTCGCGCTGGCCGGCGGGATGCGCCGGATCGACGTGGGCGCGGTCGACGGCGAGTGCTTCGCGGTGATGGCCGGCATGGGCTTCGACGCGCAGATGCTCGCCGCCACCTCGGAGACGACGAAGGCGCGGATCGGCTGGCCGGCGTACGTGTTCGGCGCCGTCCGCCACCTCCGCGACCGCCCGATGCGGGTCACCATCCGGATCGATGACAAGCCGCCCATCCGCCGCCGCGCGCGCACGGTCCTGATCGCGAACGTGGGCCGCCTCAAGGGCGGCCTGCGGCTGCTGCTCGACGCCGAGCCGGACGACGGCGCGTTCGACGTGGCGGTGCTCACCCCGCGCACTCTCGGCCACTGGGCGTCGCTGGCCTGGGCGGTGGCGACGCGGCAGCGACGGGTGCCGCGGATGGAGGTGTTTCGCGGGCGGAGCGTGCAGGTGACCAGCAACCGCGCGCAGCCCCGCGAGCTCGACGGCGACCTGATCGAGCCGGGACGCACGCTCCGCGCCGAGATGCGGCCCGAAGCGCTGTGGCTCTGCGTCCCACGGCCGGCCGGTTCGGAAGACCTGGCCGAGGGCGCCTAAATCGGTGGCGGGCCGCGGCCGGCCGGGTTACCGTGGCCGCATGATCTCCTGACGTCCTTCTGAGACCCGCGTACATCAGCCTCTGTCTCGGGCGTCGTCCCCCTGTGCCTCGCGCCTCGCGTGCGTGCGCCCGGGACTCCGCTTACGGAAGGAGACACCCCTTATGCCTGGCGAATTCTCCGTACACGTCGACCCCGACGAGTTGGCCGCGCAGAGCGTCGCGGCGGCGTTCCAGCACAGCGACGGCAAAGGCGACCGCAAGGTCGACCGGTCCGGCAAGCCGGCGGCCGCGGCGTCGCGCGGCAAGGCGAGCCGTGGCGGCCAGGGCGCCGCACAGCCCAAGCGGTACGCGTTCCGCCGCAGCTGAGCTTCCCCGGTACGGGGGTCGGGCGCCCGGCCCCCGCTACCGCAGGCGCGGGATCAGCTCGCGCTCGGCCCAGTCGAGAAACTCGGGCTGGCTCTCGCCGCCCACCTGCACCAGCGCCACGTGGGTGAACCCCGCGTCGACGTACCGGTTGAACGCCTCGACATGCTTGTCCACGTCCGGCCCGCAGGGCACGGTCCGCACCAGGTCCTCCTCGCGGACGAACTGGGTCGCCGCCGCGAACGAGTCCGGCCCGGGCAGCTCCGCGTTGACCTTCCAGCCGAGTGGCGACCAGCGCCACTGGTCGACGACGCGCTTGCGGCACTCCGACTCGTCCGGCCCCCAGCAGACGGCCACCTGCCCGAAGCGCGGCTTGCCCTCGCCGCCCGCCTCGTCGAAGAGCTCGATCACGTGGGCGTCCGGCTCGACGGCGATCAGGCCGTCCGCGTACTCGCCGGCGAGCGCGGTCGAGGACGGGCCGGAGGCCGCGACCGCCAGCGGGACGCCGCCGTCCGGCCGATCCCACAGGTACGCCTCCGGCACGTCGTAGTACTCCCCCGAGTACGTGACCGTCTCGCCGTCGAGCAGCGACCGGATGACTTGCAGCGCCTCCTCGAACATGTCGTGCCGCTGCTGCACGTGCGGCCAGGCGCCGACCACGTGCTCGTTGAGGTTTTCCCCGGCGCCGACTCCGAGCGTGAACCGCCCGTCCGACATCAGCCCGACCGTGGCCGCCTTCTGCGCGACCACGGCCGGGTGGTACCGCCGGATCGGGCACGTCACGAACGACATCAGGTCGACCCGCGAGGTGGTGTGCGCGACCGCGCCCAGCACCGACCACGCGTACGGCGAGTGGCCCTGACTGTCGAGCCACGGGTAGTAGTGGTCGGAGATGACCTCGAAGTCGAACCCCGCCCCCTCCGCGCGCTGCGCGTAGTCGACGAGCTCCTTCGGACCGGTCTGCTCGCACATCAGGGTGTAGCCAACGGCAACCATGTCGGTGGCTTACCCACCGCTATGGGTGCTACACCCAGGGGTCGTCGACCGGATCCGGTCTTCTCTCCGGACCCGCCGCGGCGTCCCGCCCGCGGCTCTGCGCGGCGGCGAGCGCGCCGACCGCCAGCAGCATGACGATGCCGGCGCCGGCGATGAAGAGCATGTCGCCGTGTCCGCCCGAGGCGGGCGCCGCCGTGCCCGGTACGGCCGCGGTGGCGGCCGCCGGCGGACCGACGATCGCGAGGACGGCGATGGCCAGTACCGCCAGCCGCAAGATCAGCCTGGTGCCCATGGTGTTGCCCCCTCCCGTATGCCGTGCATGCCCGGCCTCCGTTGGCCGGAAACACGAAGGTAGCGCCACCTTCCCGGAAAATCCGGATTATCGGATTCGGCGAATCCGCTTCGTGTCGGATGGCGGGATGGCTTCCCAAGGGCAGTGATTTAGTTCTATTCTTGCCGGAGCGCTCCCATCTACGAATCTTCCGGCCGCCGTCGCAGCACCGTCGCGTCGGCGGTCGTCGCCTTTCTCACGACCGACGGTCTCCCGGGCGTAGCATTCGGGTTACTTAACCGGTTGAGTGAGCGAGCTCGCGAGCGAACCGTCAGACGGCTTAGTTGGGGGCAGTCCGTGACGCACTATGGGTTCAATCTCCAGTGGCTCTTCATGCGGCCGGCCGGCGCGACCGAGCCCGACCCGCGCGTGCTCGACACGATCGCCGGCTGGGGCTTCAACTTCGTCCGGCTGCCGTGCGACTACCGCTTCTTCACCGCCCCGCCGGGCTACCCGCCCGCGGCCGAGCACGCGCTGGCCCGCGTCGACCGGATCCTCGACGCCTGCCGGGCCCGCGGCCTGCACCTGTCGCTCAGCCTGCACCGGGCCCCCGGATACATCATCACGGGCTGGGAGAGCGAGCCGCACAACCTCTGGGCCGACCGGCCCGCGCAGGACGCGTTCGCGGCGCTGTGGCGCGGCTTCGCCACCCGCTACCGGGGCGTGCCCGGCTCGGCGCTCTCCTTCGACCTCGTCAACGAGCCGCCCGCGCTCGGCCTGCGCGGCTTCACCCGGGCCGCGCACGAGGCGGTCATCCGCCGCACGGTCGCCGAGATCCGCGCCGTCGACTCCGACCGCCCGATCGTGATCGACGGTCTGGACGGCGGCAACCTGGCAATGCCGGAGCTCACCGACCTCGGCGTCCTCCACAGTGGACGCGGGTACCAGCCGATGTCGGTCACCCACTACCGGGCGAGCTGGTGGCCGGGGCACGCGCACCTGCCCGAGCCGGCCTACCCTGGCGACTACGAGGGCCGGTGGTGGGACGCCGCCGCGCTGCGCGAGTTCTACAAGCCGTGGCGCGAGGTGGCCGCCGCCGGCACACCCGTCCACATTGGCGAGTTCGGCTGCTACGAGTACACGCCCGACGACGTGGCGCTGCGGTGGTTCACCGACGTGCTCGGCGTTTTCGCGGAGCAGCGGTGGGGCTACGCGCTGTGGGAGTTCGCCGGCGCGTTCGGCGTGGTCGGCCATCACCGCCCGGGTGGCCGCTTCGAGGCCCGCGACGGCTGGATGGTCGACGTCCGCCTGCTCGAACTCCTTCAAGCACATAGGGCGTGAGCTCGCGGGCCAGCCATCGGCCTCAGCGTTTGAACTCTTCCCAGCCAGCATCCGTATCCACCGTTGCCGGCAGGGCGGGCGTCCGGCGGAAGTTCTCTGTTCGTTGTGCTGTCGAAAGGACGACCGTGAGAAACGCCCACCGGGCAAAAGGAGCGCCGATGCTGAGCCGGCGGAATGTGCTGCTTGGCGCGGCCACCGTCGGAGTCGGCGGCGCCGTCGTCAGTGTGGCCAGCCTCAGCGAGGCGTTCGAGGAGGCCGGAGCGGCACCCGGCGAGACCATCGTGGTGCAGGTCAAAGACCTGAGAGCGGGACGCCTTGACGTATTCGCCGGAGAGCGGCGCATCGAGGTGACAGACCGCGATCTGGCATCACGCATGGCCAAGGCCGCACGCCGCAAGTAAGCGCTTCTCTCTTTTCCCTGCCTTGTGAGGTGGTTCCCGCATGTCTTCTCATCGTGAGGCCCCGGAGATCTCCAAGGATCCGGTGGCCGACAGCACCGACCTGTACGCGTTCGTCAGCCCGGATCGCCCGGACACGGTCACGCTGATCGCGAACTACGTGCCGCTGCAAACGCCGGCGTCGGGCCCCAACTTCTTCGAGTTCGGCGACGACGTGCTGTACGAGATCCACGTCGACAACAACGGCGACGGCCACGCGGACGTGACGTACCAGTTCCGCTTCGAGACGAAGGTGACCAACGAGAACACCTTCCTCTACAACACCGGCCCGATCGAGTCGCTGGACAGTGAAAACTGGAACCGGCGGCAGTTCTACAGCATCACCAAAGTGGACGGTCATGGCAACGCGCGAGTGCTGGCCCGCAACGTGCCCTGCCCGCCCGCGAACGTCGGCCCACTGTCCATTCCGGACTACAAAGGGCTGGCGGCGGACGCGACGTTCAAGCTGAAGACCGGCGAGAAGGTGTTCGCGGGGCAGCGTGCGGAGGGCTTCTTCGTCGACCTCGGCTCGATCTTCGACCTGGGCACCCTGCGGCCGTTCCAAAACCTGCACCTGCTCGGCCAGAAGGCTTTCCAGAAGGCGGGCGACGCGGTCAACGCCACCGACCGGGTCAACGTGCACAGCATCGCGCTCCAGGTGCCCATCAAGGACCTGCGCGGCAAGTCGAGCCCGGTCATCGGGGTGTGGACCAGTGCCAGCCGCCGGCAGGTACGGGTGCTGCACGGGCACAACAGCGACGACGTGTACGTGGGGCCGAACGTGCAGGTGTCCCGGCTCGGCAACCCGCTCTTCAACGAGGTCATCGTGCCGATGGCCAAGAAGGACCTGTGGAACAGCCTGCCGCCCACCGAGGACAAGAACTTCGTCCAGTTCGTGGAGCAGCCCGAGCTCGCCCAGCTCCTACCCGTGCTGTATCCGGGGGTCTTCGACAACCTCGCCGCGCTCAACAAGAAGAAGACGCCGCGCGCGGACCTCGTGGCGGTGCTGCTCACCGGCATCCCCGAGGGGCTGATCGACGGCTTCACCAACAGCACCGGCGAGATCCAGGCCGACATGCTGCGGCTCAACACGCACATCAAGCCGAGCAAGAAGGAGAACCCGCTCGGTGTGCTCGGCGGCGACCTGGCCGGCTTTCCGAACGGGCGGCGGGTGAAGGACGACGTGGTCTCGATCGCGCTGCGCGCGGTGGCCGGCGCGACGTTCGCGTTGGTGGACAAGAAGTTCAAGCCCGACGACGCCGTGGCGATCCTGGAGCAGGGGCTGAGCGCGGCCGACGTCACGTCGCCGTTCCTGGCCCGCTTCCCCTACCTCGGCATCCCCTACGACGGCTTCAACAACCCGTCATGAGTACCCACCACCACATGCTTGGACCGTCCGGTGTGGGCAGTGTCGTGCTCGACATCGGCGGCAACACCGGTGCGCTCGTCATCGTGACCGGGCCCGAGTGGCACGGTCGTGAGATCGAGATCAGCCCGAAGGACCAGGATCCGTCGGTGCGCACGCACGTGGCCGTGCGGGCGCGCCACGTCGCGAGCGGTGTCCGCTACACCGCGGTGTTTCCCGCACTGCCGGCCGGCGCCTACGTCATCTGGCGCTCGCCGACCGAGATGGCGGGCACGGTGGTGGTGGCGGGCGCCACGGTCACCGAAATCGAATGGTGGCAGCTGCCGTAAGTCGTCGACTGTCCAGGGTGGACCCTGATAGGGGGCAGGCACGCCTGCCCCCTATCAGTGCGGGACCGTCAGGCGGTGAAGTCGAACTCGCCGTCCTTCACGCCGCCGACGAACGCCTCCCACTCTCCGCGGGTGTAGACGATCGTGGCGCCGTCGGGTGACTTGCTGTGCCGCACCGCGACACGACCGCTGCCGTCGGCAAGCGGACCGGCCTCGACGCAGTTGCCTCCGAGGCTGTCGCTCCTTGTGCTGACGTGCCAGGCGACGCCCGGCAGTGACTCGCTCATGACAACTCCTCTGCGAGTGTTGCGATGAGCGCCATCGACTCAGCAGCGCTGAGTGCGACCTCCCGCAAAGCATCGTACGCCTTGGAGTAGCGGTGGGCGCGGGAGGCCTCCATGAAAAGTCGCCCGCCGAGCTGCTCCACATAGGCCACCTCGGGGTATGGCCGCTGCATCTTGAAAAGCGTGAAGCTGCCATCGAGCCCGCCGTGCAACCCCATCCGGGTGGGGATCACCCGCACCTCCACGTGGGGACGCTCCACCACGCGGGCGAGGTGCTCCAATTGGGCGCGGAGGACCAAACGGCCACCGACCGGTCGGTGCAGCACCGACTCCTCTACGAGGGCGGCCAACCGCTTCGGCGGCTTTTCGTCGAGGATGAGCTGCCGCTCCATCCGCAGCCGCACCCAGCGGTCGATCTTTTGCTGGTTGGATTGCGCGCCCTCGGTGTACCGGATCACCGCCTCGGCGTAGTCACGCGTCTGCACCAACCCGGGAAACACCATCGTGGAATAGGTGCAGATCTCCTCGGACCGCGACTCCAGCCACGGATAGTCGACGAAGGTCTGGTCGTAGACGGTCCCCTCGAAGTCGTCATCCCAGCGGTTGACCCGCCAGGCGTCCTGGGCCAGCTGCACGAGCTGGGCGCGCTCGCGCTCGTCGTAGACGCCGTAGACGTCGAGCAGCGAGATCACGTGGTCGCGCCGGAAGGGCCACTCGGCCCGCTCGTAGCGCGCGAGCGTGGAGAACTCCACCCCGAGATACGCCGCGATGTACTTGAGTGTCAGGCCCCGCTCTTCGCGTAGCTCGCGCATCCGCTGGCCGAGCCACTGCGCGCGAATGGTCTGCACGAACTGCTCTCGTTTGGTTGGCATTCCACCCTCTCAAATGGACCTGCTGGTGGCCGGGTAGCGGAAAGGCTTGTGAAATAACCGATGCGGACGGAGTGCGAGCCCGCCCGGATCCGGACAGAGTTTTACCACGACGTGGTCAGCAGATGCCAGGGGTGGCATGGAAACTGTTGTTTTGCCATTTACCAATGTCCGCGACACGCGGCCGTTTGGGCAAACTGCTTGGTCTTGGCCACCCACCCGCTTGGGCGCCATCGCCTTTCCCCGTCGCAGTCCTTGTTCCAACAATTCGCCTTTGGCAGCGTCCCTCCCAACGAGCGCGGCAACATGACCGGGCTCCGAGCATGACCAGGAAAAGGCTCGGCGGAAAGGCCCTGTGAAATCTTGCAAACGACGGCCGGGATGCATTCCTTGATCGCGGTCGCGGGGTGCGTGTGCGAGGCGCACCCCGGCCCCTTTCCCCATTAAAGACTCCCCGACGGCGTGCCGACACCGATTCCGCGCCGTCGGGTGAGGCCGGCGGGCGTGCCCGTGTGCCTCCCGCAGACGCGCCACATGCGCGGGCACGCCCGCCCTTCCCATCCCGGAGGAAACGTGAACCTCGTCAAGCGCGCATCCGCCGCCGCGATCGCGGTCGTACTGGCGGCGGGTGCCTGCGACAGCGGCGGCGGCGAGCCGAGAGCCGCGGAGGCGGACAGGGTGACCTACCTGACCGCGGTCGGCGCGTTCGGCCGCGAGTCGTACGCGTGGGTGGCGAAGGAGAAAGGCTTCTTCGCCGAGGCCGGCATCGACGTGGAGATCCGGCCCGGGGCCGGCACGACGGAAAACCTCGGGCTGCTCGCATCGGGACGGGCCCAGTTCTCCGCCAACGACCTCTCCGCCGTGATGATCGTGCTCGGCAACGGCAAGTACCGCGCCGACGTCCGTGCCGTCGCGGTCATCCAGCAGCGCACGCTCAACTCCGTCACGCTGCTCGCCGCCACCGGCGTCAAGACGCCGCGCGACCTGTCCGGCCGGACGATCGGCGGCGTGCGGGGCGGCGCGCCGTGGCTGCTCTTTCCCGCGTACGCAAAGCTCGCCGGCCTGGACGCGAGCACGGTGAGATGGATCGGCGCCGAGGCGGCACAGATGCCGAAACTGCTCGCCACCGGAAAGGTCGACGGCGTCGGCCAGTTCGTGGTCGCGCGGCCGGCGGTGGAAAAGGCGGCGGGCGGCCGCCCGGCGGTCGTGCTGCCGTACTCGGACGTGCTCACCGACCTGTACGGCAACGCGCTCCTCGCCTCCACCAAAGTTATCCGGGAGGATCCGGATCTGGTGCGGCGCTTCGCCGGCGCGCTCCTGGAGGGCCTCGTGTACGCCATCGGCCACCCGGAGGAAAGCGGCCAGATCCTCCGCAAGTACGTGCCGACGGCCGACCCCGCCACCGCGGCGGCAGAGGTGGAGCTGATGGAGCCCTACGTGCGCGCCAACGGTACGGCCGGTGTCTTCGAGGGCGCCCGCGTCGCCCGCGCCGTCGCCATCCTGCGCGGCACCGGCATCATCGCCGGCGAGCTGCCGACGGCGGACGTCGTCGCGTTCGACTTCGTCACCCAGCAGATCCGATGAGGACAGTCAGCGTGGCGGACCTGGAGGTGCGCCGGGAGGTGTACCTCGCCGCCGCCCTCGACACGTTCAGCATCGCGCGGCTCGCGGCGCTGCCACACCTGACCGGCACGCGCTGCCTCGACCTCGGGCCGGGCGGCAGCGCCGTTCCCGTGTGGTTGCGCGACCGGGTCGGCGCGGCGGGTGAGGTGGTGACGGCGGTGGGCGACCCGCTCCCGCCGGCCGTCCTGGCACCCGGCCGGTACGGGCTGATCCGGGCCCGGCTGTTGCTCATGCGCGTACCCCACCCGGAAGGGCTGCTGCGGCGCCTGGCGGCCGCGCTGGGACCGGGCGGCACCCTCGTCGTCGAAGACTGGCACCTGTGGCCCGACAACGCGGTGCTCGCGGCACCGAGCCCGCGCGACGCCGGCCTCGTCGAGCGCTGTCAACGCCTGCTGAGCGAGGAGATCCTGCCCGGGCTCGGCGTCGACCCGACCTGGGCCATCCGCGCGCACTCCGCGGCCCGCGCCGCCGGTCTGACCACAGTGGACACCCAGATCCACGTGCCGGTCTGGTCGGCCGGTGATCCGGGTGCCCTGCTGATGGCCGTGGACCTCGTCCGCCACCAGCGACGGCTCCTGACGGCCGGCCTGACCCCGGCCGAGCTCGACCGCGTGCGCCAGCTCGTCACCGATCCCGGCTCCGGCCTCGTGCTCCGCGGCCACCCGCTCTACTCGACCTCCGGCCCGGCCCCGCCCTGGTAGCGGTCAGAACACTCCGAAGTAGTCGGTGAAGAAGCGGTCCGGCGCCACCGCCGTCGCGACCTCGTGCGGCCCGTCCGCGCGCGGACGCCACGCGGTGGCGCCACTCCCGTCGACGGTCACCTCGCCGCGGGTGAACTCGCATACCTCGTCGTCGAAGACCGTGACCGCGGCGAGCGGGTCGTGGAAGTAGATGCCGTCGCGCTCGGCGAACCACACCGCGGCGAAGTCGCGCACCGGGCGCAGCAGCGGGACCGTGCAGCGGGCGCTGAAGGCATCGGCCTCCAGGTAGACCTGGCGGGTCACGTCGAGCCCGACCGCGCGGACGCGGGGCACCGGCGCGGCGAACACCCGGGCGGCCGCCTCGGGGTCGCATCGGACGTTCCACTCGGGCTTGCCGTCGGTGGTGTAGCGACCGCCCATCAGCACGAGCGCCTTCAGCAGCCCGGCGGTGTCGGAGTGGCGGTCGAAGAGCAGGGCGGCGTTGGTGAGCGGGCCGATCGTCAGCAGCGTCACCTCGCCCGGATGGGCGCGGATCGTCGCGGCCAGGAAGTCGACCGCCTCCCCCCGCGGAAACTCGCTCTCGTGCGGCCAGCCGGCCACCCGGTCGGCCTGGTGGGCGAGCGCCTGCGGCGACGGGGCGCCGGCGAGCGTGGCCTCCTCGCCCGGCCGGATCGGCACGTCCACTCCCGCCACCCGGCAGAGCGCCGAGGCGAGCATCGCGCGCTTGGTGGCCTCGCCGGTGACCGTGGTGACGCCGAGCAGCTCGCAGCGCGGCTGGGCCAGCAGGTACGCGAGGCAGACCGCGTCGTCGATGTCCGAACCGATGTCGGTATCCAGCAGGATTTTTTCCGGCACGCCGACATTCAACCCGCTTGCCGGGCGATGCGCCCACACGGCACACTCGACGGGTGACGTACGCCGCGACGCGATTTCTCCGCCCCCGGGTGACCGGTGGGCGACCGCGGCTGCGCTGACGGAGACGGCGCGAGACGAGCCCCCTGGCCACGCCGGGGGGCTCTCGCCATTTTCGACCCGTCTCTCTTTCGAGGATCCGCCATGACGCCCGAAGAACTCCGCGCTGCCCTCGACCTGCGCGACCTCACCGACCCCGAAGCCGGCGAACACGCGATGCAGCACGTCGTATCCGCCATCGAGTACGCGCTGGCCCGTGCCTGGGCGATCCCGGTGCGCCGCGACCCCGGCCCGCGGATCGTGTCCGTGACCGACAACTACGACCGGCTGCGGTACTCGCCCGAAGCGGTCACCCGCGACCGCCGCTACAGCCGCTACCTGGACGGCGGCCGCATGCTCCGCTCGCACACCACCGCCCGGATCCCCGCGCTCCTGGACGCCAACGGCTTGCCGGACGTGCTGCTCAGCGTGCCCGGCGTCTGCTACCGGCGGGACGTGATCGACCGCCACCACGTCGGTGAGCCACACCAGCTCGACCTGTGGCGGATCCGCCGGTCCGGTCCCCCACTAACCGAGGCCGACCTCGTGCACATGATCGGCCTGGTCGTCACGGCCGTGCTGCCCGACCGTCCGTGGCACACCGTGCCGAACACCCACCCGTACACGCTCGCCGGCCGCGAGATATACGTCGGCGACGTGGAGGTCGGTGAGTGCGGGCTCGCCCACCCGGAGGTCACCGGCGGCCCGAGCGGCCTCGCGATGGGGCTCGGCCTGGACCGGCTCGTGATGCTCGCGAAGGGCGTCGACGACATCCGGCTGCTGCGCTCGACCGACCCGCGGGTGGCGGCGCAGATGCGCGATCTCTCGCCGTACCGCCCGGTCTCGGCCATGCCGGCCGCGCACCGCGATCTCTCCCTCGCGGTGGCGGACGACCTCGACGCCGAACTGCTCGGCGACCGCGTACGCGACCTGCTCGGCCCGGACGCCGCCGCGGTCGAGGAGGTCTCGGTGCGCTCCGAGACCGGCTACGCGGACCTGCCCGAGTCCGCGCGCACGCGGATGGGCCTGCGGCCGGGCCAGAAGAACGTGCTGCTCCGCGTGGTCCTGCGCGACCTCACCCGCACGCTCACCTCGACCGAGGCCAACGCCCTACGCGACCGCGTCTACGCCGGCCTCCACGAAGGCGAGGTGCACGAGTGGGCGACCTGACCGACGGCGGTCCCAGGCAGCTTCACGGTTGGCGGCGTAGCACCAAGTAGCACATCAGACTTAGAATGGGCTACATGGCCGAGCACGCCCGCGAAATCACCCAGCGCGAGCTGCGCAACGAGTCAGGCGAGATCATGCGAAGCGTCGAGCGCGGTGAGTCGTTCACGATCACCCGCAACGGCACGCCGATCGCGCGTCTGATCCCGCTGCGCCGCCGCACCTTCGTGCCGCGGGAGGAGGTCATAGCCGCGTTCGCCACGGCTCCCAGGATCGACGCCGATCGGTTCCGCGCCGACCTCGACGCTGGCGTCGACGACGACCTGGACAGCCGTGAGTGGTGAGCCGTCGAGTCGAGGACTGATCGACACCAACATCGTCATCCATCTCTCCCGCCTCGACGCCGCCGATCTGCCGGAGGAGCTGGTCATAAGCGCGGTCACGCTTGCCGAGCTGTCCGCCGGCCCGCACCATGCTGACGACCCGGTGGAGCGCGCACGCCGGATCAGCATCCTCCAGCACGTGGAGGCCACATTCGATCCACTACCGTTCGACGCGGACGCGGCGCGGGCGTTTGGGCGAGTTACCGCCGCGGTGCTCGCTGCCGGCCGCAAGCCGCGCAGGCGGCTCGCCGATCTGATGATCGCCTCGATCGGGATCGTCAACGGCCTGCCGATCTACACCACCAATCCCGACGACTTCGCGGGCTTGGACAGGCTCGCTGAGATCATCCCGGTACAGCGCCCCGCTCCGACCGAGCCTCGTCCTTGACCTGCCGAGCGACGTTCTCGCGGCTCGACGGTTGAGTGGGTGGGCGCCGGGCGGTCCCGTACCGTAGCGGCGTGACGTACAAGGTCCAGGTCACCTGGTGGGGGCACAGCACCGTCTGGGTCGAAGACTCCGGCGTGCGCATCGTGACCGACCCCGTCCTCGGTGACCGGATCGCGCACCTGAAGCGGATGCGCGGTGTCGCGCCACGGCTGGCCGGGCCGCCCGACGCGGTGCTCGTGTCTCACCTGCACGCCGACCACCTCGACGTGGCGTCGCTGCGGCGGCTCGGGCCGGAGGCGACGCTCGTCGTGCCGGCCGGTGCGGGCGCGTTCGTGCGGCAGCGGCTCGGGCCGGCGTTCCATCGGCGGTGCGCGGAGCTGGCCGTCGGCGACGACGTGGCGGTCGGCGGGGTGCGGATCAAGGCTGTCCCCGCCGCCCACGACGGCGCTCGCGGTCCGTGGTCACGGCACCGGGCGGCGGCCCTCGGCTACACGGTGCACGGCGCGGCCAACACCTGGTTCGCCGGCGACACCGGGCTTTTCGACGGGATGGCCGACCTCGGCCCGCTCGACCTGGCGCTGGTGCCGGTGGGCGGCTGGGGGCCGACGCTGGGGCGCGGGCACCTGGACGCCTACACGGCGGCCGAGGCGATGCGGCGGGCGGCGCCGCGGGAGGCGGTGCCCGTGCACTTCGGCACGTTCTGGCCGGTGGGGATGGCGCGGGTGCGGCCGGACCGGTTTCACAACCCGGGGCCGGACTTCGCGCGGATCACCGAGACCGTCGCGCCGGGCACCCGCGTGACCGTCCTTTCCCCGGGCGACTCCATGACGGTGATCCCGTGAGTGCGCTCCTCAGCACGCTGGTTTCGCTCATCGTGGTGGTGACCTTCGGCGCGGTGGTGCCGATCGTGCCGACCGGAGCCGCGGTGAGCGGCGCGGCGGCCTACGCGGCGCACCAGAACCCGCTGTACGTGCTGCTCGTGATCGTGGCCGGGGCCGGCGGCGCGTACATCGGCGACCTCGCGATGTACGCGATCTGCCGGTGGGGCGGCGAGCAGCTGGCCCGGCGCCTGCACTGGCTGCGCGACAAGGAGCGCCTGGAGCGGATGAGCAAAAAGCTCCAGGAACGGCAGATCTCCGTGCTGCTCGTCTCCCGCCTGCTGCCCGGCGGGCGGGTGCCGGTGCTGCTGGCGGCGGCGCTGATGGGCCTGGACTGGCGGCGGTTCGCGGTCACCAACCTGCCGGCCTGCCTGCTCTGGTCGACCGTGTACGCGGGGATCGGCATCTTCGGGTACGCGATCTTCCCGGAACCCTGGCAGAGCGTGGTGGCCGCGGTGCTGCTGGTGCTGCTGATCTCACAGACCGCCTCGATCATCAGCCGGCGGCGGGAGGCGGCGGCCGAAGCCCGCGAGGTCAGGCCCCGGCAGACGGAAGCCTGACCGGCTCGGCCTCCCGGAGATCCGGCGCGTCGAGGCGCAGCCCCAGCTTGTCGAGCCAGCTCAGCAGCGTGCGGTACACCCCGTCCGGCCCGACCACGGGATCGGTCTCCAGCGTCCACCCCGACGGGTAGACCAGAAACGCCTCGGTCTGCCAGCCGCCCAGCCCGCCGTGGCTGCCCACGAGCTCCTCGAACGCGGCGACCTCCTCGATGCCCGGCTCGACGACGCTGACCAGCACCAGGTCGCCGACGTGGTCCATTTGCTGGTGGCGGAGGAGGTCTTCGCGGGCGCGCGGGCCGTACTGCACCAGCGGGTCTTCGCCCTCGACGTGCCCGTCGCGCAGGCGGTGCCATCCGCGCTTGCCGTGTGCCACCGGTCCGTGCTCGGCCTCGTCGACCACCACGATGCCGACGCCGGGGTGGGCGACGAGCCCGGCGACCAGCTCCGGGTGCTCGGCCTCGATCTTGTCGCGGGTGAGCTTTTCCGGGTGGCGGGTGAGGTAGACCATGCCGAGGTTGCCGGAGGCGATGACCACGGTCTCCGGGTCGCGTTCGGCGATCGCCTTCGCCTCTTCGTCGGCCGGGCCGAGCGTGACCTCGCCGTCGTGGGTGTGCTTGCGGATCGCTTTCCGGGTCGCGGCGGCGGTCGGCCCCTGGCGGCTGACCGCCTCGGTCAGCAGTGCGTTTACCCGGCCCCACTCCTCGACGGTGCGGGTGGCGGCGCCCGGCCGGTGGCCGTTGGTGCCACCCCGCGCCAGCCGCGCCACCACCTCTTCCAGCGACTCGTCGAACCGCTGGCGGAACGTGGCACCCTGGCTCTGCCCGTGGTCGGAGAGGACGACCAGGTGGTATCGCCGGGCCGCCTCGCGGGAGAGCCGCTCCAGCATGCCCAGCACCAGGTCGAGCGACTCCAGCACGTCGAGCGCCTCCGGGCGGGCCGGGCCGGCGTGGTGGGCCACCTCGTCGTAGTCGACGAAGTCGCAGAAGATCACCGGCGCGCCGCGGGCCATCTGCTCGGCGATCAGCGTGACGTTGAGGTCGCGCAGCAGCGTGGTGGCCGGGCGCAGCGCGAGGAACGCGCCACCGCGGCTGACCCGCGGGCGTACGTCGCGGCGGCGTTGCACCCGCGCCTGGTGCAGCTCGCGGATCAGCTCGCCGATGCCGAGCACGACCGCGCGGGTGAAGCCGTACGGGCTGGTCATGAACGAGGCGTACCCCCGCGCGTTGCGCCCGGGCAGCGCGGCGTGGCTGACCGTGAGCAGGCAGGTGGCGGCGTCGCCGGAGAACACGTTGCTGATGCTCACCCCGCCGTCGCGGAGCAGGCCCTGGTCGCCGGCCAGCCGCCGCTCGACCTCGGCCGCGTCGCGGGGACGGCTGGTGACGACGAGGCGGCGGCTGTCCTTCTCGTACCACCGGAAAGCCGGCACCCGGCGGACGTCGCCGTAAAGGATGCCCGCCTGGGCGGCGGGCGTGGTGGCCGGCATGCCGGTGTGCCAGGTGGCCAGGCGATGGCTGCGGGTGCCCAGCCAGCGGCCGACGTTGGGCAGGTTGCCGGCGCGCACGGCCCACCGCAGCAGCGGCGCGGGCACGCCGTCGAGCTGGATCACCAGCAGGCCGTCCGGGCAGGCCACGGCGCCGGTGCCTTGCTTGACCTTCTCTTCGAGGCGGCGCACCCGGGCCATCAGGCGCACGGTCTCGCTCACGAACGTGTCGTCGGTGCCCGCGTCGGCGAACCAGTTGACGAGTGCCGACAGCGCGACCGCGACCCACGACGCGCCGAAGACCACCGGGAGGTTGGCGACGTGGGTGTCGGGCGCGAACCACAGCGCCACGTACAGCACGATGGCCTGCACCATCGCGCCCAGCACCAGCGCGCCGAAGCCGCCGAGCACGGTGGCGAGCGCGAGCAGGAGCGGCCGCAGCAGCGCGCCGACGGCGGCGACCACCACCACGAGGCCGAGCAGCGCGACGAGGTTGCTCGCGGTCACGCCGGGCAGCAGCCAGAACGTGCCGGCGAGCACGATGAACGAGGTCACCGCGTTGCGCAGGATGCTGCGTACCCGGCGGATGGTGGGCCGCCAGCCGCGCAGCGCGCGCAGGCCCACCCTGGCCCGCCCGGGGCGGGTCACGACCGCGTCGCGCTCCGGGTTCACAGTGGCCACCAGCAAACGATGGCACAGACCGTCACGCCCGGTTGAGGTATACCCTGCCTGTCTTGCTGCCGTCGTATCACTTTGTCCTAGTTTGCTGGGTGGGTGGCGTCGCGGTACGCGCCCGGTGTTACCCCGTAGCAGCGCGTGAACCACCTGTTGAGATGACTTTGGTCGGCGAACCCGGCCGCGGCGGCCGCCTCCGCGATCCCGCAGCCGGCGCCGATGAGCCGGCGGGCCTGCCGCAGCCGCGCCTGGCGCTGGTAGTCGCTCGGCGACAGCCCGTAGACGTCGCGAAACGCGCGGTAGACCGCGAACCGGCTGGTGCCGGCGGCGGCCGCGAGATCGGCGGCGGTCAGGTCCTCGGTGTACTCCTCGTCAAGCCGGTCGCGGACCCGCCGCGCGATGCCGGCGGCGCCGGTGAGGCGGCGTGCCGGCGCGGTCCGGGCGTGGCGGGTGATCGCCGCTACCGCGGCGGCCAGGCGCTCGTCGCGGGCCAGCGCGGTCGCCGGCCCGACCAGCGCCGCGTGGAGGCCGGCCACCGCACCGGCCAGCGTCGCGTCGGCCACCACCGGCTCGGCGAACAAGGGCAGCCCGACCTCGCGCTCGGCACGGTCCGCGAGCACGTCACCCACCAGGGCGGGGCCGATGTGGACCATCCGGTACGTGAACCCGAGCGCGTCGGCGGCGTGACCGTCATGCGGCTCGTCGGGGTTGAACGCCATCACCATGCCGGCGCTGGAGGTGTGCGCGGCGCCCCGGCAGGTGAAGGACTGCGCTCCGGTCTCGGTCACGCCGAAGGAGTAGGTGTCGTGGCTGTGCCGGTGGTAGACGTGCTGCTCGAAGTGGGCGTGCATCGCCTCCAGCGGCCGGTCGGCGGCCCGCCAGTATCGCGCCCAGTCCCCCACCCGCCAAGTATCCCCCGCGCACGAGCGTCCAAGACCGCCGCGGACCGCCGGGGTGATCATGGCGGCATGGCCACTACCAAGATCGCTATCGTCGTCCGCGACGACCTGGCCGCCTGGCAGCGGCTGAACGTGACCGCCTTCCTCGCCTCGGGCGTGGCCGGCGCCTTCCCGTCCTCGGTCGGCGAGCCGTACGAGGACGCCTCCGGCACCTCCTACCTGCCGATGTTCGGGCAGCCGGTGCTCGTGTACGCGGCCGACCTCGACGCGCTCACCGAGGCACGGGCCAAGGCGGTCGAGCGGGGTCTGGCGGTCGGCGTCTACACCGAGGAGCTCTTCACGACCGGCAACGACGAGGACAACCGGGCCGCGGTGCGCGCGGTGCCGGCGGAGAAGCTGCGGCTGGTGGGCCTGTCGGTGCACGGCCCGCGGAACGCGGTGGACAAGGTGTTGAAGGGACTGTCGCTGCACCCGTGACCGGGGGCGCTTAGGCTCGGTGGATGCGTCTCGCCACGTGGAACGTCAACTCGCTGAAGATGCGCCTGCCCCGGGTCCTCCCGTGGCTGGCCGACAAGCAGCCCGACGTGCTGCTGCTCCAGGAGACCAAGCTCGCGGACGCGGCCATCCCCACCGCCGAGCTCAAGGAGGCCGGCTACGAGGTCGCCACCCACGGCAGCGGCCAGTGGAACGGCGTGGCGATCCTGTCCAAGGTCGGCATCGAAGACGTCGTGCGCGGCTTCGACTCCGAGCCCGGCTTCCCCGACCCCGAGGCGCGGGCCATCTCGGCCACCTGCGGCGGGCTGCGCGTCTGGTCGGTGTACGTGCCGAACGGCCGCGAGCCCGACTCGCCGCACTACCAGTACAAGCTGGGCTGGCTCGCCGCCCTCCGCGACGCGCTCGCGGCCGACCTCGCCACCGGCCGGCCCGTGGTCGTGGCCGGCGACTTCAACGTGGCGCCCACCGACGCGGACGTGTGGGACCCGAAGGCGTTCGTCGGCTCGACCCACGTCACCGCACCGGAGCGGGACGCGCTCGCGCGGATCCTGGCCGCCGGCTTCACCGACGTGGTGCCGACGCCGATGAAGGGCCCGCACCCCTTCACCTACTGGGACTACCGGGCCGGCATGTTCCACCAGAACATGGGCATGCGGATCGACCTCGTGTACGCGAGCGCCGGCGTGACCGTCGAGTCGGCGTACATCGACCGCGAAGCGCGCAAGGGCAAAGCGCCGTCGGATCACGCGCCGGTGGTCGTCGAGTTGGCATAGGTTTGCAGACATGCTGAGCCCGCAGCGGGTGCCCATGCCGGGGCTGCCGATGTCCGTGACCATCTGGGAGGTCGGCCCGCGCGACGGCCTCCAGAACGAGTCGACGATCGTCCCGGTCGACGTCAAGCTCGAGTTCCTCGACCGGCTCGCCGCCACCGGACTCGGCGTGATCGAGGCGACGAGCTTCGTCCACCCGCGGTGGGTGCCGCAGCTCGCCGACGCCGAGGAGCTGCTCACCCGCCTGGCGCCCGCCCCCGGTGTGCGCTACCCGGTGCTCGTCCCCAACGAGCGTGGCCTCGACCGCGCGCTGGCGCTCGGCGTGCGCGAGGTCGCCATCTTCGGCAGCGCCACCGAGACGTTCGCCAAGCGCAACCTCAACCGCACCGTCGACGAGTCGCTCGCCATGTTCGAGCCGGTCGTGCGGCGCGCCCACACGGAGGGCCTGCGCGTGCGCGGCTACCTGTCGATGTGCTTCGGCGACCCGTGGGAGGGCGAGGTCCCGATCGCCCAGGTCGTCTCGGTCGCCCGCCGCCTCGTTGGCCTCGGCTGCGACCAGCTCTCGCTGGGCGACACGATCGGCGTCGGCACCCCTGGCCACGTGAGCGCGCTGATCCGCGCCCTGGCCGACGCCGGCGTCGGGCCGGACCGGCTGGCCGTGCACTTCCACGACACGTACGGACAGGCACTCGCCAACACGCTGGCCGCTCTACAAGCCGGTGTGACCACAGTGGACTCCTCGGCCGGCGGCCTGGGCGGCTGCCCCTACGCCAAGAGCGCCACCGGCAACCTCGCGACCGAAGACCTCGTCTGGCAGCTGCACGGCCTGGGCATCGAGACGGGCGTCGACCTGCCCGCGCTGGTCCGCACGAGCCTGTGGATGGCCCAGCGCCTGGGCCGCCAGAGCCCTTCCGCGGTGGTCCGTGCGCTAGCCGCGGACGTCGCCTGATACGCATTCACGCATTACTCTTCCGGCGCGCCGCGGTCGCGGGTACAACCCTGCGTATGTCCTATGTACGCACGTCGCTCGCGTTTTCACTGGCGCTGGCCGCCGGCGCCGCCCTGCTGGTGGCCACCGCGCTCCAGGTGCTGATGCTCCAGGCAGTCGCCATCGACCCGATGCTCCTCGCCCACCCGGTCATCGTCCTCGACACCTACGCTTTCCGCTCCTTCGACCCGATGCTCCTCGCCAACCCGGTCATCGTCCTCGACACGTATTAGCGGAGCAGCGCGGCGGTGCGGGCAAGATCCCACTCCGCCCCGAGAGCCGCGTATATTTCGCGCGCCTCGTCGAGGTGGGCGCGGGCGCCGGCAACGTCTCCCCCGTCGGCGAGCGCGGTTGCCGCGGCCTCGAGCGCTTGCGCCTGCGGTAGGGGCCGTCCAGCCGCCGCGTACCGCCGCGCGGCCGCGCTCAGCTGTACCGGATCGCGCGCGGCAAGACCGATGGAGTGCGGCGCGAGCGTGTGGAACGCCAATCCGGCGGATCTGCGCGCGAGGTTCTCGACATGATGGTGCATGGTCCGGATCGCCGCTTGGTCATCCAGAGTCACCGCCAGGCGAGCGACATCAACGAGCAGGTCCGCCACCACGGTCGCCTCCTCCGACTCGGCGAGGCCCTGCGTCAGGAGCCGCAGCGCCTCTGCCGGCTGGCCCGCCCGCTCGTGCGCCAAGCCCCTTGCGAGGAGAACGTGCACCACCACCCGGCCGCCGTAGGGGCGCCAGTCGTGGTCGGGCAGGTCGCGACCGTCGAAATCGCTGTCACGGTGGGCACGGATCATCGCCACCAGGCCTAGGACCATCGCCTCGCTTTCCACGTCCGGCTGACTGTCGAGAACCAGATCCGCCTCTACCAGAGCGTCATCCCACCTACCGATGTTGAACAGGATCTCGACAAGAAGGCACCTGGCGTACCCCAGCCGCAGGACGTTGCTTGTGAGGTCTGCCGACTCACGAACCCGCTCTGCAACGTCGAGCGCTTCAGACCACTGGTCCATGTTGCAGAGCGCGGCCGCCTTGTTGGTCTGGAGTGTCAGCCGCAAGTCCGCGAGTGTGGCGTCGCCCTCCGCGATTGCCAGCGCGCGCTCGCACAGGCGCAGCGACTCTGCCTCGTCTCCTCGCATTCCGCAGATGGCCGCCAAGGCGCTCAGTGCACGGGCTGTCGTCGGGAGATCCTCTGCGGCCGTGGCGGCGTCCAGCGCCTTGCCCGCCAGCTCCCCAGCAATCTCCACCTGGCCAATCCCACTCCGTATGCGGGCAGCGATGACCATCAGCTGAGCACGGTGCCGCACCTCGACAGCCGATCCGGCGAGCGCCCGATCGAGCGCCACGAACGCCGCCTCCGGGTGCCCAGCGACCACCTGCGTCTCGGCGAATGTCCACAATAGATCAACGAGGAGATCCGGATCCGCCGTTCGCGCTGCGGCTTCGCGAGCCACCCGCGCGGCACCCGCCATGTCACCGGTCCGCCGGAGCGCGTCGGCGAGACGGCAACACAGTAGGTCGTGGTGCGGCCTGCCACTTGGCCCCCGGGCGACCGCCCGGCGCAGCAGCGGGATCGCCGCGTGCGGGGCGCGCCCGATCAGCTCGTGCGCCGACCCAGCCAGCCATTCCGCGGTCCAGTGGTCCGCGGCGTCGGACTCGCCCGCGGGAAGCAACTGTCGTGCCACCCGCTCGGGCGGGGCGCCGGCGCCTGCCAACGCCTTCGCGGCGTCACCGTGCCAAGCCGCCCGCACCGCATGTGGCGTCTCCTCGTACAGCGCCGTGCGGAGAAGGGGGTGCCGGAACGCCAGGTGCGGACCGTCTTCCCGCAACACACCTGCGTCGATGGCCTCATCGAGCATCGGTAGCAACTGGTTGATGCCCCGACCGAGCACCGTCATCAGGTCGGTCACGGAGAACTCGGCCCCCAGCAACGCGGTGGTACGCAAGACCTCCCGTGCTGGCTTGGACAGGAACTCCAGCCTATCGGCGATCGCGGCCGCCAGGGAGCGTGGCGCCCAATCCCCCGTGACCTCCATGTACCCGTCCACTGTGCTCAACGCGTCGCCGCGGGCGAGCGCGGCCATCAGCTCGGTGAGGTACAGCGGGTTTCCGGCGGCGGTCCGAGCCAGCGTGGTCAGGCGAGGGCCGGGACGAAGACCGGCCGTCCCGGCGACAAACTCCACCACCTCAGGATCTGACAGGCCATCCAGCCTGATTCGGCCGGAGGGCGGCAGCGCGTTGCGCAGGATACCGAGGTCGCGCCGGCGTGGAATCCGGCGTGCGGCCATGACCAGCAGGAGAGGCAGGCGTCGCGCCATGCGCACAAGCCGCCGCAACGCGACCATCGTCGTGGCGTCCGCCCATTGGACATCGTCGACCACCAGAGTCACCGGTGTCGAGGCGCACAACTCGTCGATGATGGCCAACATGCGCTCCGTCGCGGCCGCCACGAGGTCCATCCGGTCCGCCGGTGCGGGGTCGGACTGGAAGACGGTCGCGGCCGGCGGGCTGATACGTTCCTCGACCGGCACCGACCCGTCGACGGTGTCGAGGAGAGGCAGCAATGGAAAAGCCTGGCTCAGCTCGTCGCACGACGCCCAGAGGGTGCGGCACCCGAGCGTCTCGGCGTACGTCGACATGGCTCGCATGAGGAACGACTTGCCGATGCCCGGATCGCCTTCGATCAGCATCGCCCCGCCGCGTCCTCCGGCGACCTCGACTATCCGACCACGCAGCAGGTCGGTCTCCGGCACCCTGCCCACGAGGGGGGCCGTGGCAGCAACTGGCCGGTCGCATGCGGTGGGCGTCTGCTCTTCGGCGTCTCGAGCCTTAATCCACAAAGAGCGGAAACGCTCGACGTCGCCATCCAGTGCCGCCACGACATGCTGCAACGGTTCCCATCGGGGCACACGTTGGCTG
Organism: Phytohabitans sp. LZ39; assembly: GCF_059359075.1. Classification (NCBI taxonomy): domain Bacteria; kingdom Bacillati; phylum Actinomycetota; class Actinomycetes; order Micromonosporales; family Micromonosporaceae; genus Phytohabitans; species Phytohabitans sp. LZ39. The sequence goes on from NZ_JCADBM010000021.1 coordinate 63,950, forward strand.
CGGAGCACCGCATTGATCGTCGTGTGGCTGAGCACGCCACGACCGATCCGGCGCATCACGTCGCGCGAGCTCGGCTCTCCCGCCCGGCGGTGCAACTGGCGGATCGCGCTTACCAAAGATAAGACTGGCTCCCCGCTGTCAAGCGGAAGAGACTGCGACACAAGTTGATCCAAATCATCGGGGTCCGTGGCGTCGCAAGAACGCGACTGCGGCAATACGCTAGCCACGAAAAAGAGATCTTGAAACAGCCTTACCGTGCCATTCTTGAATGATTCACTCGTCCGTTTGATGATCCACCTCCCAGGTGACGGACTCAGCACCACAACAACACTGTCCGTAGCGACCGGATCCCCGCCGGGTAGGCAGCGCTCGGATCGACATCTCCCCGAGCAGCAGCAACACCATCCGGAGCGAGCGGTTACGACGGTCGGCGTTCGAGGACCACACATATGTCGCAGCCAGGGCGGCGACAAAGATCGCGCAAATCAATGCGAGCGACATAACGATCAAGGTGACAACCGTCAACGAGTTCTCCTGAGGGCTTGCGATCGGTGACGCTTCAGGATTACCCGTTCCGGACACGGCGCGTCGTCTACACAACAAGCCCTTACAAAGGCTGACAGTCCGAACGGTCAGGCCGGCGGATCGACAATTCTCGAGCCGGTGCGCTTGGCGCGCTCGGCGCCCCAGTCGTACATGGCCTGGAGCACCGGGGCCAGGCTGTGGCCCTCGTCAGTCAGGCGGTACTCGACCCAGGGCGGGCTCGACTCGCGCTCGTGGCGGCTCACCAGGCCGTCTGCCTCCAGCTCGCGCAGGCGTTGCACCAGCATCTTCTCGCTCACGTCGGGCATCCGGCGGCGTAGCTCGCCGTAGCGGTGGACGCCCTCCTTCAGGTGGGCCAGGATGACGGGGCGCCACTTGCCGCCGACCACGTCCATGGTCAGTTCGACCGGGCAGTGGTATCTGGTGGCCATCGCGGCCTCCTTACCGGATGGTGCGTACTTGATCACCGTAGCGGGGCGTGTTGGGGTGTACCCATGGGGGAAACACCGACACTGTACGAATGGGCCGGCGGCACCGAGGCGCTGACGCGGCTCACCGAGGCGTTCTACCGGCGCGTCGTCGAAGACGACCTGCTCCGGCCGCTCTTCGCCCACATGGACAAGGATCACCCGCGCTACGTGGCGCTCTGGCTCGGTGAGGTGTTCGGCGGGCCGGCCGCGTACACGGCCGAGCGGGGTGGCTACCCGCACATGCTGAGCCAGCACCTCGGCAAGGCGATCACCGAGCCGCAGCGGCGGCGCTGGGTCAGCCTGCTGATGGACGCGGCCGACGAGGTGGGGCTGCCGGACGACCCGGAGTTCCGGGCGGCGTTCGCGGGCTACGTCGAGTGGGGCACCCGGCTGGCGGTGCAGAACAGCCAGCCGGGCGCCCGTCCGCCCCAGCGGGCCCCGGTGCCGAAGTGGGGCTGGGGCGTCGCTCCCCCGTACCGGGGATAGCGGTCCTTCTCAGCCTTTGACCGCACCGGCGGTGAGGCCGACGGTGATGTTGCGCTGGACCAGCAGGAAGAACACGACGACCGGCAGCGACGTGATGAGGGCGCCCGCCATGAGCGGGCCCCAGGCGGTGCCGCGCTGGGTCTGGTTCTGGAGTAGCCAGGCCATCAGGTTCTGCGTCTCCGGGTTGTTGAGCGTGTTGATGATGATGAACTCGTTCCACGCCTGGATGAACCCGTAGATCGACGTCGCCACCAGGCCGGGCCCGGTCAGCGGCAGGATGATGCGGTAGAAGGTCTGCCACCGGCTGCACCCGTCGACGAGCGCGGCCTCGTCGAGCTCGCGCGGCACCGCGGCGATGAAGCCGCGCAGCATCCACACCGTGTACGGCAGGATCAGCACCAGGTAGGTCACGGTGACGCCGATCAGGCTGTTGGTGAGGTTGGCCCGGTTGAGCATCAGGTAGAGCGGGATCAGCAGCGAGAGAAACGGCACGAGCTGCACGCCGAGGATCACCATGATGAGCGCCCGCCGGCCGTAGAAGCGGAACCGGGCGATCGCCAGCGCCGCGAGAAAGCCGACCACGATCGCGCCGACTACCGCCGTGGACGTGATGATGAGGCCGTTGCGGAGGTCGACCAGGAAGAACGGCGCCTTGATGGCCGACTTGAAGTTGTCCAATGTGGGGTGTTGCGGGAGGAAGGAGGGCGTGAACGAGAGCACCTCGGACGCCGGCTTGAACGCGGTGTTCAGCACCCAGTAGACGGGAAACGCCATCACGACGATGAAGAGCACGCCGACGGTGTTCGCCGCCACCGTGCCGGCGCGGGTGCGCTGGGAGCGTGGAGTGGACATCAGTCGACGTCTCCGATCTGGAACATCTGCCGTACGTAGAACGCCATCACGCCCAGCATCAGCAGCACGGTGATGACCGAGATGGCGGAGCCGAGGCTGTACTCGTTGCGCCCGAACGCCTGCGTGAACGCGTACGTGGCGAGGGTCTGGTACTCCTGCTCGGGCTTGGCGTCGCGCAACGCCCAGACCTGGGTGAAGAGGCCGAAGTTCCAGATCACCGAGAGCGTGGTGACGATGACCAGCAGCGGCCGCAGGATGGGCAGGATGATGGTGCGCAGCGTCTGCCACGAGGTCGCACCGTCGACCAGCGCCGCCTCGCGCATGTCCTGCGGCACCTGGGTGAGCCCGGCGTGGAGGGTGATCGCGAGAAACGGGATGCCGGCCCAGACGACAAGGGTCGTGATGACGATCCAGCCCTGTTTCGGGTCGGCGAACCAGCTGTGGTTGGCGAAGTCGACGCCCGGTATCTGGTCGATCATGTAGTTGAGCACGCCGAAGTCGGCGTCGACCATCCACTTGAAGATCTGCGCGGATACCAGCTGCGGGATGGCCCAGACGAACATCATGACGATCACCATGGCGATCCGTATGCCGTTGCTGACCCGCTGCATCAGCAGTGCGACCGCCAGCCCGAGCACGACCGAGACGGCCACCGAGACCACCGTGAAGATGGCGGTACGGAGGACGACGCTCCAGAAGACGCCGTCGGTGAGGATCTGCGTGTAGTTGTCGAAGCCGACCCACGGCGGGGTGGTACCGGAGAAGAGGTGCCGCAGCGTCATGTCCTGAAAGGACAGCACGAGCATGCGACCCATCGGGTACGCCAGCAGCCCGGCCAGGACGACCAGCGTGGGCAGGGCGAGGAAGAGGGGTGTCCACTGGGGACGCCGCCGACGGCGTGCCCGGCGTCGGTCGGGTGTGGACGGCGCGGTGGGCGCCGGCACAGGTGGCGCGGTCGCCGGGCTGTCGACGGCGTGCATCGCTCTCCTTTCTGAGCTACCGGGCCACATCCGCGCCACCGTCGTCGGCGACCACCGCGGCGGCGGATGCGGCCTTGCAGGGAGGCCGCGCCGCCCGCCGGAGCGGGCGGCGCGGCACCGGGTCAGCCGTTGAGCGTCTTCTCGATCTCGCCGTCGGCCCACGTGGTCGCGTCGGCCACCGACTTCTTGCCGGTGACGATGTCGCGCAGCATCTGCTGGAGTACGGCCGCCTTCTCGACGTCCGCCCACTTCTCGGCCATCGGCACGAACCAGCTGCTCTTCGCGGCCAGCGCGGTCGCCTCGTTGCCCTTCACGGTGGCGGCCTTGTCGAGCAGGTTGGTCGCGTTCGGCAGCACCGCCTTGGCCAGCAGCGCCTCCTGCGCCTTGGTGTCGGTGAAGTACTTGATCCACTCAGCGGCGAGCGCCTGGTTCTGGCTCTTGGCGGTGACGCCGATGTCGGAGCCGCCGAGGAAGGACGGGATGCCCGGCATCGGCGCCGCGGCGACCTTGCCCTTCACCTTGGTGGCGACCAGCGCGGAGTTCGGGTCGTTCGGGTCCTTGCGCTGCTCCTGCGCGGCGCCGACCTCCCAGCCGTTGCCGTAGAACATCGCCGACTCGCCCTGCGAGAAGATCGCGGCCTGGTCGTTCTCGTCCTTCGTCACGTCGCCGCCCGAGTAGTTCTTCACCAGGTCGGCCCACTTCTGGAGGCCGGCCTGCGCCTGCGGGTCGGAGAGCGTGCCGTTCCACTTGTCGCCGTCCTTCTTGGCGATCTGCCCACCTTCGGCGTACACCCAGGACATCGCGGCGTACCAGTACGCGCCAGGCATGTAGAAGGTGGCGAACTTCTTGTTGCTGCCGTTCTTGGCCTTCAGCGCGTCGGCGGCGGCGGTCAGCTCGGCGTAGCTGGTCGGCGGCTTGATGCCGGCGGCGTCGAAGAGGTCGGTGCGGTAGATGAGCACCCGGGCACCGGCGTAGTACGGCACGCAGTACGTCTTGCCATCCAGCTCGCACGGGCCGGAGAGACCCTGGAGCCAGTTGGCCGAGTTTTCGAAGCGCGTCTTGTCGATGGCGGCGAAGGCCCCGCTGAAGACGTACTTGGGCATCTCGGTGTTGCCGAGCTCGACCACGTCGGGTACGTCGTTGCCGGCGAGGGTTGCGTCCAGCTTGGTGAGGTGGTTGGCCCACTGCTGGTACTCGACGGTCACGTTGGCGCCGGTCGCGGCGGTGAACCGGGCGTTCGCGTCCTCCACGACCTCCTTCCAGCTGGACTGCGCGTCCACCATGAGCCACACCTTGATGGTCTTGCCCTTGCCGTCCAGGGCCTGCGCCGAGGTGTCGTTGGCCCCGCTGTCGTCGGAGCCGCCGCACGCGGCCGCGCCCAGCAGCGTCGCGGCGAGTGCCGCGGCGATAGCGATCCTGTGTCTCACGGATCCTCCAATGTGGGTGATGAGTTGGTTCAGTCCAGGCCGCCGGTTTTGGCGGCCTTGTGGGGCCCCACGGCCTGGGCGGTGCGCTGGAAGGCCGCGTGGGAACGTTGATGGGTGCGCTGCGCGACCGCCACGTAGAGCAGGTCGAGCACGACGAGCTGCGGGTGGCGGGCGGAGAGCGCGTCGGGCCGAAACGTCGTCGCCTGCGTGGCGGTCAGGAGCACGACGTCGGCCAGCTCGGCGAGGGCCGAGCGGGGAAAGCTGGTGAGCGCGATGGTGGTGGCGCCGTGGCCGCCGGCCTCGGCGAGCATCTCGATGGTTTCCCGGGTCTGTCCACTGTGGGAGATCCCCAGCGCCACGTCGCCCGGCCGGGAGAGCGCCGCGCTGGCCAGTCCGTTGTGGACGTCGGTCCACGCCCACGCCGCCACACCTATCCGGTGGAGGCTGAACTGCATCTCCTCACCGACGAGCGCGCTGCCGCTGGCGCCGAAGATGCTGACCCGCGTCGCGCCGGCGATGGCCTGCGCGGCACGCTCCACTTCGGACAGGTCGAGCAGCGCCGCCGTGTCGTGCATGGCGCGCGTGTCGGCCGCCATGACCTGTTCGAGCACCTTCCCCAACGGGTCGCCGGGCCCGATCTCGCGACCGATGTCGACGCTCCAGCCGGCGGCACGTGCCCGGCCGGTCTCGGCGGCGATGCCCAGCCGCAGGTCGGCGTACCCCTCGAAGCCGAGCGCCCGGCAGAACCGGGTGACGGTCGCGGGCGAGGTGCCGCTCCGCTCGGCCAGCTCGACGATCGTGGACCGCGCCGCGCTCGCCGGATCGGCGAGCACGAGCTCGGCCACCCGCTGGAGCGCTCCGGTGAACTCCGGCAGCTTCGCCCGCACGGTGGGTATCACCGATGCGTCGACCACCGCCGTCGGCGCGTGCCCGTCCACCTCGCGCTCGACCATCAGGCCAGCCCTTCAGAAAAGAAAGTTAACTGTTAGTGGTAATATTTCTTACTGAAGCGCGGGTCAAAGCGCAAGAGCCTCCGCAGGGTTTTCAAACCGTTACGCGCGAACAGGGGGACAAAATTGCCACAGCCTCGGGCAAATGACGCCTACCCGCGGCTCACGAGCGCGCCGGCGCGAGCGGTCGATCCGGCGGCCGCCGCCGGGCACGCGCTCGGGCGCGGCGCAGGAAGACCCGGGCGCGCCGCCACGAGCGCGGCGACGCCGACCGCCGCCCCCGGCCGAACACGAACGACCACGGCACACCGCCCGGGCCGGTCCACGATGAGCCCGGTGAGCGCCGCCGGTGCCGGCGGGTCAGCGGGCCAACATCGAGAGCGCGCCACGGACCGGGCGGCGGGCGACCGCGTCCACGAACACCGGCTCGCCCCGGCAGAACCTCGCGAACAGCCGCCAGCCCACCGGCGTCGCCAGCAGCGCGTGGAACGCGCCCGGCCGGCGGGTGTAGGCGGCCAGCAACCGCCGGCCGGCCCGCATCTCCGGGCCCAGCTCGGCCTCCACTGTGGACTCGTAGCGGCTCGGATCGCCGGCCGCGGCGGCCTCCCCCGCGTACGCGCCGGAACGCAGTGCGAAGCTGATGCCCTCGCGGGTCCACGGCTCCAGCAGGCCGCCCGCGTCGCCGGCCACGAGCACCCGGCCCCGGCGCAGCGGCGAGTCCTCGGTCCGGCAGCGGGTGAGGTGGCCGGAGTCGTGCACCGGCTCGATGCCGGCCAGGCCTAGCCGCTCCACGAAGCGCCGCAGGTATGCCTTGGTGGCCCCACCCTGACCGCGTTCGGCGATCACACCAACGGTGAGGCGGTCACCCTTGGGGAATACCCACGCGTACGAGCCGGGGATCGGGCCCCAGTCGATGAGCACCCGGCCCCGCCACCGCTCGCGCAGGGGCGGCGGGATCGGCAGTTCGACCTCCAGGCCGAGATCCACCTGCGCGTAGGCGACGCCCACGTGGCGGGCCGTGACGCCCGACGACCCGTCGGCGCCGATCACGGCACGCGCGGCGATGGGTGTACCAGAGGATGGCCGGACCACCACGTGGCCGCCGGTGTCGTCGAGGCCGCGGACCGTGACCCGCTCGCGGACCTCGGCCCCCGCGTCGGCCGCGGCCTTGCGCAGCGCGTGGTCGAACGCCTCGCGGCGCACCATGGCCAGAAACGGTGCCGCGCCCGCCCGGTGCACCTCGCGGCGCCCGTCGAGCGTGAACGTGGCCCGGTGGACGCTGTCGTCGGCCGGCACGTCGATCCGCTCGCGCACCGCGGCGAGCGAGGTGCCGATCAGGCCGCCGCCGCACGTCTTGTACCGCGGGTGGGTTGCCTTCTCCAGCACGACGGTGCGCGCCCCGGCCCGCGCAGCGGCATACGCGGCGGACAGGCCGGCCGGCCCTCCACCGACGACCGCGACGTCCCACATCTCCACTCGGCGCAGAATAGCCACCGTGGCTATCCCGATGATCCTCGACTGCGATCCTGGGCACGACGACGCGCTGGCTATCATGCTCGCCGCCGCCGACCCTCACCTCGACCTGCTGGCGATCACCACGGTCGCCGGCAACACGACCCTGGACAAGGCCACGCTGAACGCGCGCCGCGTATGCACGATCGCCGGCGTCTCCGGGGTACCCGTGGCGGCCGGGTGCGACCGCCCGCTCGTGGACGAGCTGCGGATCGCCGACGACATCCACGGGGTGAGCGGGCTGGACGGGCCCGCGTTCGGCGAGCCGACCGTGCCGCTGGCCGGCGAACACGCCGTGGAGCTGACGCGGCGGCTGCTGCTCGACCACCCCGAGCCGGTCACGCTCGTGCCCACCGGCCCGCTCACCAACGTCGCCACCCTGCTCCGCGATCACCCTGAGGTGGCTCCCAAGATCCGCGAGATCGTGCTGATGGGCGGCTCGACCGGGCGGGGCAACATGACCCCGTACGGCGAGTTCAACATCGCGGTCGACCCGGAGGCGGCCGACCTCGTGTTCCGCTCCGGCCTGCCGGTCACCATGATCGGGCTCAACGTGACCCACCAGGCGCTGGTGACGCCCGAGGTGGTGGCCCGCTTCCGGGCGCTGGGCACGCCGCTGGCCGAGGCCTGCGTGGCGCTGATGACGTTCTTCGGCTCCGCGTACGAGCGGGTGTTCGGGCTGCCCGACCCGCCGCTGCACGACCCGATCGCGGTGGCGCGGGTGATCGACCCGTCGCTGGTGGCGTGCGTGGCGGCGCCGGTCGCGGTCGAGCTGACCGGCGCGCACACCCGCGGCGCCACGGTGGTCGACCTACACCACAAGACCGGTGAACCGGACAACGCCCAGGTGGCACTGCACCTGGACGTCGACCGGTTCTGGGACCTGGTGGTCGGCGCGGTCAGCTCGCTGTCAGGATCCCGAGCCGCTGGGTCGCCCTCGTGAGAGCCACGTAGAGGTCGTTTTGACCGCGCGGGGACTCGGCGACGATCGCGTCCGGGTCGACCACGACCACGGCGTCGAACTCCAGGCCCTTGGCCTGCCGCACGGTGAGCACGGCGACCCGCTTTTCCAGGTCGGGCTCGGCGCCGAGCACCACCTCGGGCACCGCCTCCGCGATCGGCGGGCCCAGCTCCGCCAGGCGGCCGGCCGGCACGATCACGCCGAGCCGGCCGTCGCCCACCTCGACGGCCTCGTCGAGCACGACCTTGGGCAGCTGGGCCGGCTCGAGCGGGCGGGACCACGGCTCGACGCCGGTCTGCCGCACCGAGCGGGGGGGCTCCAGGGCCGGGTCGATGCGGGCCAGCACCTCGGCCGCCACCGCCATGATCTCTGCGGGCGTCCGGTAGTTGACCTTGAGCTCGGCGAGCCGCCAGCGGTCCGCCACGTACGGCGCGAAGATCCCGTCCCACGAGGAGGTGCCGGACAGGTCACCGGTCTGCGCCACGTCGCCGACCACGGTCATCGAGCGGCTCGGGCAGCGCCGCATCAGCAGCCGCCACGCCATCGGCGACAGCTCTTGCGCCTCGTCGACGATCACGTGCCCGAACGCCCAGGTGCGGTCGACCGCCGCCCGCTGCGCCGCGGTCAGCCGTTCGCCGTCTTCGTGCCGCTCGGCCAGCTCGCTCGCGCCGATGATGTCGGTGGCCGAGAGGATCTCGTTTTCCACCTCGTCTTCCGCGTCGATCGACACGGAGCCGCGGGCGATCTCCAGGGCTCCCTCGGCGTACGCGATGCGGGCCAGCCGCAGCCGCTCGGCCAGCGCCGCCTTGCTCGCCTCGTCTTCGCCGAGCAGCTCGGCGGCCTCGTCCAGGAGGGGCACGTCAGCCGGCGTGAACCCGCCGCGCGGATCCCGTCGCAGCCTCGCCGCGTCCTCACCCAGGTGTTCGATAGCGACCGCGAGGCGCTTGTCGGACGCGAAGAGGCCGGCCACCAGCTGCTGGGGTGTCAGGATCGGCCACAGCCAGTCGAGCGTGCCCAGCACCTCCGGCTCCTTGCGCAGCTCGCGCCGGATCTCGGCGAGGTCGGCCTCGTCGAAAATGATCTCTTCGCCGGGCGCGTCGCCCTCGCCGAGCGGGTCGTGCGCGTACGGGTCGAAGCCGATCTTCTCGGCGAGCTGGGCCGCGAGCGCGTGCACGATCTCCGTCTCGAAGACCTGCCGGGCCAGGTTGTGCGGCTTTTCCGAGCGCCGCGCCCGCTCCCGCGCCGCGCGCACCGTCGCCGGCTGGAGGAACAGGGTCTCACCCTGCGCCGCCGTCTCGAGCGTGATCGGCAGCGGCTCGTCGGGCAACCGCTGCCGGTCACGCACCGCCGCGGCCAGCACGTCGGCCATCACCGGCCGCCCCTTGATCTCGGCCACCTCGTCCGGCTCGGACCGCCGCGCGACCACGCCCGGGAACAGGTCGCCCAGCGTGCCGAGCAGCACGCCGGTCTCGGCGAGCGACGGGAGCACCTGGCCGATGTACCGCAGGAAGGTCTTGTTGGGCCCCACGATCAGCACCGCGCGGGTGGAGAGCTCGCGGCGGTGGGTGTAGAGCAGGTACGCCGCCCGGTGCAGCGCAACCGCCGTCTTGCCGGTGCCCGGCCCGCCCTGCACCACGAGCACGCCGTCGAGCGGCGCCCGGATGATCCGGTCCTGCTCCGCCTGGATGGTCTCGACGATGTCGCGCATCCGGCCCGTGCGGCTCGCGGACAGCGCGGAGAGCAGCGCCGCCTCGCCGGTCAGTCCTTCGTGGACGGACTCGCGCGCCGCCTCCAGGTCGAGCACCTCGTCGTCGAGCCCCACCACGGTGCGCCGGCGGGTGCGGATGTGGCGGCGCCGCCGCACGCCGTCCGGCGAGGCCGCGGTGGCCAGGTAGAACGGCCGCGCCGCCGGCGCCCGCCAGTCGACCAGGAGCGCACCGTGGTCGTGCGCCTCGTCGAAGATCCCGATGCGCCCGACGTACCGCGGCACGGCCCGCTCGTCTTCGAAGTCGAGGCGGCCGAAGCAGAGCCCGGCCTCCACCGCGCCGTACTGCGCCACCTGATCCGTGTACAGGGCGACGCCGCTGTCCCGCTCGGTCTTCGCCTGCGGCGTGCCGCCGGTCTGGCGCAGCAACGTCGCGAGGCGGCGCGCCGACTGCTCGCGCATCTCGTCCAGCCGTCGATAGAGAGCCGAGACGTATCCCTGCTCGTGGGAAATCTCCGCGGAGTTGCTTGACAAAGCGGCTCCCTGGTGTTCTATACTTGCCGACGTGGAGGGCAGCTTGCGCTGCCCTTTTTTGGTGCTCAGCCGACTAAGATAGCGCACCAGTGGCCATCTGGCTCGCGGATCGGCGCCCCTATTCTCGCCCAAGACAAAGCCGCCTACCCGGGCCGCGTCACCTGCGGACCGTCGCTCCCGCCGGAGAGCGCGGAGGCCGGCGGCTCGCGGAGCGAGCCGAAATCCCCGGCCTCCGCTGCCATGTCCGCGGCGCAAGCCCCCGGGCGTCGCGAGGCGACGCCCCTACCAAGGGCGGATGGGTAACGCCGCAGGACCACCGATCCGACCCCAACGCCACTCAAGCTCAACCCCGATTCCCACGCTTGGGCGGGACGATCCGACGTAGGCCCAGCCCGCCGCACCCAATCCCAGCCCGCGCACCGCCCGGCAAGGGATCCGCCCGCCGCCCCGCGTGTCGGTAACACAGTGTCACCCGCGAGGAGGGGGCGGCATCGAGATCTAGCAGACTCGGGGTTGATATGGCGCCCAAACTCTCCAAGATCTGGAATTCGGGCCGCCCGCCCCCCTGCGACGGTGACTCAGAGCAAACAAACCCTGACGATCATCCCACCCGACAACCCGGCAGCAGACAATGTGGACAAACGCTGGGCGCCTGGCGGCGCGACGGCCCGGGGCACCCACCCCGGACGGCCGCCACAACCAGCACCCGACGCCGTCGCCCCCGGGCTTTGACCTGCTTGCGTCTTGCGGGTCGACGGGTGTCGGGATGGCACCCCCATCCTCATGGTCCGGAGCGCTCCCGCCGGAGGCCGCGGTAACCGCGACCAGCAGCGAACGGGCGAGGCCGCGGGAGCAACGGCCGGGACCACGACGAACATCGCGGTAGCTCAAATCCCTTTAGGTTTTTGCGGAGCGACGACGGCTCACGGCTGGCCGTAGATGATGCCTCGGCCGTTGGTGGCCAGGTAGACGCGGCCGAAGACGCGTGGGTCGCCGGTGATGGCGGCGCCGGTCCAGGCGTACTGGTGGCGGTCGTCGTTGACGCGGGTCCAGTGGCGGCCGGCGTCGTCCGAGCGGAAGATGCCGCGGACGCCGCGCACTTTGGCGGTGATGAAGACCGCTGGGTAGCCGCCCCTCGACTTCGCCTTGCCGAAGCCCACCGCGTCGGCCTCGTCCACCTTGGACACGCGGGTGAACGAGTCGCCGCCGTCGGTGGAGTGCCACAGGCCGTAGACGCCACCGGTGGTGTTGCCGCCGGCCAGCCAGATGTCGCGGGCCGCGCCGGGGCGGGCCTTGAAGCGCACGTTGCCCTCGGCCGGCAGGCCGGTCGCCGCCGTGGCGGCGAAGGTCGCGCCACCGTCCACACTGGAGTAGAAGGTGCCGGCCGCGTACGCGTAGAAGCGGGCCGGGTCGACCCGGTCCGACTCGACGGTCGCGCCGGAGGGGACGCCGGCCGAAGGCGTCCACGTCGCGCCGCCGTCCGCGGTCCAGCTGACCGTGCCGCCGGCCGGGGCCCACACCGCGCGGCCGCCGTCGGCGCTCACCGCGACCGTGCCGCCGCCGGTCACGCCGGTCGGTTCGGTGGCGGCCGCGGTCCAGGTCTCGCCGCCGTCGGTCGAGCGGCCGAAGCGCGGGGCGTTGCCGTTGCCGGCCCGCACGACCACGGCCGGCGCGAGCTCGGCAAAGTCGAGGCTCGTGGTGCTGCCGAGCGTGGGGTTGGCGTACATCAGGCCCGGGTTGGCGAAGTCGTGGTGCACGAAGCCACCCACGTCGCCGACCGCCGACAGCAGGTGCGCGCCGGTGGGCGGGCTGATCAGGTCGAGGACGGCGGTCTCTTCCAGCCCGCGGGCCCGCACCGAGATGTGCACGGTGCCGCCGGTGTCCCAGTCGGTGAGGTTGCGGGTGCCGTAGATGGTGGCGCCGGTGCCGTAGAGCAGGTGGTCGGAGTCGAACGGGTCGATCTCCACCGACTCGGTCATCCAGCCCAGCTTCGGCGCCTGCTCGGGGAGCGCGGGCGAGGCGTTCCAGGTCAGCCAGGGCGCGTCGGAGATGTCGATGTCGTACCGGTTGGTCCGGTCCGGCCAGCCGACGTGGTCCCACGCGCGGGTCCAGGTGGCGCCGAAGTCGGTGCTGCGGAAGAAGACCACGTCCGGCCACCAGGAGATCTGCGTCGCCACCATGAGCGTGCCGGGGCGCCCGCGGTCGACGGTGAGGCCGCTGTAGCCGAACGTGGCGTCCGTAGACGGCACCGGGCTTATCCGGACCCACTCGCCGGTCGCCGTGTCCAGCCGCCACACGTCGCCCTTGCCGCCGTCGTACGGGCCGGCGGTGTCGCTCGTCGCGAGGTACAGGTATCCGCTGGCGTGGTCGAGCACGCCCTTGTGCGGGATGTACCCGGTCGGCTGGCCCGGCACCCGCTCCCACGTCGCGCCCGCGTCGGTGGAGCGGTACAGGATGTTCTCCTTGTCGGCCACGCCCGCGTAGATAGTGCGGGTGGGGCGCCGCCGCCCGCCCGTGCGCGGGTCGAAGACCACCCACAGCACGCCCTGGTTGTCGCTGGAGTAGCCGCTCGCGTCGGCCGGGTTGTCGGCGTAATCGCCGGGGTTGGGAAACGACTCCACCCGCGCCCACGTCGCGCCGAAGTCAGTGCTCCGCCACAGCCCGTGGCCGCCGCGCACGCCCAGGTACAGCACGCTGTTGCGGTGCGGGTCGACGGCGAGCCGCTCGCCCATGCCGCGGCCGGGCATGTTGCCGCCGAGCTTGAACGGCAGCGGGCTCGCCTTCCACGTCGCGCCGCGGTCGCGGGAGCGCAGGATCGCGCCGTTGTTGGGGTCCCAGTCGTTCGTGTACGTGCCGACGGCCAGGTACAGCCGGTCGGGGTCGACCGCGTCGGTGGCGAGGCTCACCACCCCGGTCCAGCCCCACTGGTCCCAGCCCACCCAGTCGAGCAGCGGGATCCACCGCTCGCGGCGGCGGTCCCAGCGGTAGGCACCGCCGATGTCGGTGCGGGCGTAGGCGAGGCCGGGCTCGCTCTGGCTGAAGACGATGCCGGGGACGAAGCCGCCGCCGACGATCTCCACGTTGCGCCAGGTGTAGTGGGAGCCGCCGGCGCTGGCCGGGTCGGCGGGAAGGGTCTGAGCCGCGATGCCGGCGGCGCCCGCGGCGAGCAGGCTCCGGCGGGTCAGGTGCGCACCAGTCATGCGCCAGATTCGACAGCCTCGATGGAACAGCCGTCAATAGTTGGGACGTCAAACCAACTCTTCAGCCATACGGCGCCGGACGGGTGACCCCGCGGAGGTACGGAACTTGCCAGCCGGGTCGAATCATTGATCACATGGGGGGCGTGCTGCGGATGCACCTGTTGCCGCGATGCCGCAAGATGGACGGATGCCCAGCTCAGAGGCTGTGACTTGGAGGGGAATGCAGTGACGGACGGGACACCCTCAGTGACTCCGCCGGCGTCCGCCACACCGGCGGAGTCCACCTGCGCGCACTGCGGGCTGCCACTCGCGCTCGACGACATCTGGGGCTGGATCCACGCGAACGGCCGCTACCTCTGCTACGACCCGAACACGGGCGAGCCGATGTCGATGCCGGCGGAGCCGTCCTTCACCTGAGGTCCTCGACCGATCCAGAGCTTGGCTTCGCCGGCGCGAGGCGGGACGTGCTTGGCTTCCCCGGCGGGAGGCGGGACGATAAGGCGACGGGCCAAGGGAGGCCACGATGCCCCGTCTGTTGCCGCGCATCTCGTGGGAGCCACCGCCGGAGTACATCGAGTTCGTCGAGGACCACCTCGACGACCTCCGGCGGGACGCCGCCCGGGTCGTCGGTACGGAGCAGGACGCCGACTACCTGTACCCCGACGTGCTCACCGACGTCGCGGTCCGGTGGCGCTGGCTGCGGCTACAGCGGAGGCTGCGCCAGGCGGACGCCGTCGACGTGTACCTGCGGCGCGCCTTCACCCGGCGGGCCGACAGCTGGCGCGCGCCTGACCTGCTGCCGCTGGAGTCGCTCGAGGAGGCGTGGCCGGTCGAGGTGCAGGTCTGGTCGACCGGCTCGGTCGATCCGCCACCCCCGCCGCCTCCGCAACACCAGGTCGCGACGAGCATCGCGCTCAAGCTCGCGCCGCACCTCGACCCCACCCAGCGGCCGCAGGCCGGACCGCTGGCCGAGGCGGCGGTGGCCTGGTGGCATGCGTGCGACGCGCGCCGCCGGCGGCGCCGGATCGCCGTCGGGGTGGTCGCCCTCATCCTCGTCGCGCTGACCAACCGCCTGCCGCAGCACCCGTCGACGCGGAGCGCGGTGTGGCTCGACACAGGGGTTGCGGTTTCTTCGGTGAGGAGTACTGTATCGATTTAGAACGTCTGGATCGATACAGAAGGGCCGCCGGCCATGAAACCCACGTTGCAGACCGTCGCCGACCGGGTCGGCGTCTCCCGCAGCACGGTTTCCAACGCGTACAGCCGGCCCGACCAGCTCTCACCCGAGCTGCGCGAAAAGATCTTCGAGGCGGCCCGCGACCTGGGCTACTCGGGTCCCAACCCCACCGCCCGCTCCTTGCGCAGCGGCCGGGCCGGCGCGATCGGCGTGCTGTTCACGACCGCGCTGTCGATCGCGTTCACAGATCCCTATGCGGTGCAGTTCCTGCGCGGCCTGGCCGAGGTGGCCGAAGACAACCGCACCGGGCTGCTGCTCGTGCCGCTCCGCGACGACGACCAGGGCGCACTCGAGGCGGTGCGCAACGCGGCGGTCGACGGCTTCGTCGTCTACTGCGTCCCGGGGTGGTACCAGGCGATGGAGGCGGCCTGGGCCCGCGGCCTCCCGGTGGTCAACTCCGACCGCTTCGGCTCGCTCTTCGTCGGCATCGACGAGGTCGCCTCGACCCGCGCCGCCGGCGAGCACCTCATGCGCCTGGGCCACCGCCGGGTGGCGATCGTCGCCGACTACATCTCCCCCGACCGCCGCACCGGCGAGGTCACCGTGCCGTCGGTCGAGGAGCTGGGGTCGTATGTCAGCCGCGAGCGCCTGACCGGCTACCGGGACGCGTTCGCCGACGCGGGGCTGCCCTGGTCCGACGTGATCACGATCAGCGCCGCCGGCAACAGCCGGGAGCACGGCGCGGCCGCCGCGGCGCACGCGCTGGACCGCTCGCCCCGCCCGACCGCGGTGGTCGCCACGACCGACCTGCTCGCCCTCGGTGTCCTGGACGCGCTCGCCGCGCGCGACCTGCGGCCCGGCCGCGACGTCTCGGTGATCGGGTTCGACGACATCCCCGACGCGGCGCAGGCGCACATGACCACCGTCCGGCAGCCGGCCCATGAGCGGGGCCGCATCGCCGGGCGGCTGCTGCTCGACCCGCCGGACGACCCCGCGCGGCGGCGCGTCGTCCTGCCGACCGAACTCATCGTCCGGGCCTCCACCGGCCCCGCGTACACAGGGAGCATCTGATGTTCGACCCGACCGCGATGATCCTGGCGGACAAGGCCACCAAACACCACGTGCTGTCCGCCCGCCCGCACGCCCGCACGGCGCCCGAGCGGCCGCCGCGACAGCGAGGAGAGTCGATGCGCCTGCGGGCCGCCGCGACGCTCCGCCGGCTCGCCGACCGGGTCGAGCCACGCCCGGTAAACACGTGCGTACCCACCGTCTGACCTGCGCATACTTGATATCCGCCACCCCCGCGTCATCGCCTTCCGATGTCGTTGAGGTGGCGGATTTCTTGGGCCCACGATGCGACCAGGCTTGGTCAGTGAGCGTGATGCACCGTGGCGACGAGGATCTCCACTACAGCGACAACTCGCACCGCTGGGTGGCGCCGCCGGAGATCGAGCAGGCCACCTGGGAGGCCGGGCTTCGGGCGCACATGCAGCAACACCGCCTGACGATGGGCGGACCTTTCAACATCGACGAGCTGCTCGAGGTGCCGCGAGCCCGCGTCCCCCGGCAGCGCGACGCGAGCTGATCCCGGCTTTCCCCGCGCGAATGCGACGCGGGAATGCCGTATCGCAATTCATGCAAATTGCTCGGAGCACTTGCGAAGCGCAGTGTGTTTCCGCGCCGTTAACCCGCAGGATCGCGCAAAACGCTCGTTAAGACGGTTGCCATTCAGATGTCGTCGTCACGGAGCGTGAGCAGCAGCCGTCAAGATACCGGCTCGAGACTGGCGCCACGAAGGCTCGCCTCCCGCGCTATTTCGGTGCGCGAGTGGAGCTGGAGCTTGGCCAGGATGTGCGAAACGTGCGTCTGCACGGTGCGCCGGCTCAGGAAGAGCTGCGCCGCGATCTGCGGGTTGGACAGACCCTCGGCCACCAGCCCGGCGACCTTCATCTCGGTCGGGGTGAGGCTGTCCCACCCGGTGTCCGCCCGGCGGTGCCGCGCGTGCGGGCCGCGACGGATCCCGTACGCCCGGAACTTAGCCTGCGTGCGGGCCAGATCCCACTCGGCGCCCAGCTCGGTGTAGATCGCGTACGCGCTGGTGAAGTGGGTGCGCGCGCCGCCCAGGTCGCCCCGCTCGGCAAGAGCCGCACCGGCCGCCTCGAGGGCCTGCGCCCGTGGCAGCGGGCGGCTGGCGGCGGCGTAGTGCTCGGCGGCGGCGAGCAGGAGGTCGGGGTCGCGGTCGAGCAGGCCCCGGCAGTGCGGCGCCACGGCCAGCTGGTGTGGCACGTCGGAGGCCCCCGCCATGGACTCGGCGCGCTCGACCAGCATGCGCGCGGTGCGCTTGTCGCCGATCTCGATCGCCAGGCGCGTCGCCTCGGCGAGGAGGCCCGCCGACTCTTCGATCTCCTCGGTATCGAGCGGCCCGTCCATGAGCACGGCGAGCGCTTCCTTCACCGAGCCGGACTGCTCCCGCTCAAGACTCCTGGCCAGCGCCAACGCGCAGATCACCCAGCCGCCCAGTCGGGCCGCGTGCTGCTCGGCCTCGGCGAGGTGGCGAGCGGCCGCGGGGTCGGCCCGGTGCAGTCGGATCTTGGCGGCGATGCCCAGCTCAAGACACTCGACGGACGGGGCCTTGGACACCTTGGATAGGACGTCTACCTCGGCGAGGGCGTCATCCCACCGGCCGGTCTCGAAGAGCAGCTCGCCGAGCAGACTCTGGGCCTGGCCCAGCCGAACCAGGTTGCCGACCTCGTCGGCCATCTGCCGGGCCTGCATCGCGGCAGGAATGGCGGCGTCGTACCGGTTGACGTTGGCCAGGGCAGCGGCCTGGTTGAGCTGGAGGCTGAGCCGCAGGTCGGTGAGGCCCGGCTCGGTCTCGGCCACAGCGAGGGCCCGCTCAAACAGCGGCAGGGCCTGCGCCGGCTCGCCGCGCATGCCGTGCACCACGATCATCGTGCCCAGCGCCCAGCCGATGGCCCAGCGGTCACCCGCCTCTGTGGCCCCACGCAGTGCGGCATCCGCCACCTGGCCTGCCGTGTCGACCCGGCCGAGCATGCAGAGCGTCCGCGCCTTGAGCACCTCGAGCCGGTGTCGGGTGCCAGCGAGGGGCGCCTCCAGCGCTCGCTCCAGCGCGACAAGCGCCTCTTCGGTGCGCCCCTCCACCGCGCGGCACTGGGTCAGAGTCCAGTGCAGGTCGACGGTGTGGTCGGGGCGCGTGACGTACTCCAGGGCGCCGGTAGCCACCTCGGCTGCGCCGGCCGAGTCACCCGACTTGTAGAGCGCGTCGGCCAAACGGCAGGCCAGCAGGTCGTGCGGCGCGACGCCGGCGGGGATGGCGGCCACCGCCCGCCGCAGCAGCGGGATGGCGGCGCCCGGCGCGCGGGCCACGAGGCGCTGGCCGGTGTCGACCAACCACTGCACCATCCACTCGTCGGCGACACCTGCCGAGCCGTCGCCCTGGAACGCGGGCAGCAGCTGCCGGGCGACCCGCTCGGCGGGTGCGCCGCCCCGGGCGAGCGCGCGGGCGGCGTCGCGGTGCCAGGCGGCGCGGACGGCGGCGGGCATCTCCTCGTAGAGGGCGGCACGGATCAGCGGGTGGCGGAAGGCCAGCGCGAAGTCGTTTTCCCGGAGCACGCCGGCGAGGATCGCCTCGTCTAGGACCGGCATCAGCTCGCCCACGCTCTGGCCGGAGACCATGGCGAGCTCGGAGACGGAGAAGTCGACGCCCAGCAGGGCCGCGGCGCGGAGTAGGCCACGGCCGGGCGCGGAGAGGAACTCGACCCGGTCCGCGATAGCGGCCGCCAGCGAGCCAGGCGTGCGGGTGCCGGTCGCCTCGACAAGGCCGTCGCCGAGGGTCAGCGCACCGCCGCGGGCCAGCGCGTCGACGAGCTCCGTGACGTAGAGCGGGTTCCCCGCCGCGCCCGCCGCGAGCTGGAGCAGGCGCGGACCGGGGCGGCCGCCGGCCGCCTTTTCCACGAGCCGGGCGACCTCGGCGTCGGAGAGGCTGTGCAGGCGCAGGCGGTCGGCCGGCTTGATGGACCGGCTCAGCGCCTTGAGGTCTTCGCGGAACGGCACCGGCCGCATCACGCCGGCCACGAGCAGCGGCAGCTGGTGCACGGTGCGGACCAAGCGGCCCAGGGTCTGCACGGTCGCGGGGTCGGCCCACTGCATGTCGTCGACCACGAGCAGGACCGGGGAGTCGGCGCACAGCTCGTCGACGAGGCTAAGCAGGCGCTCGGTCGCGGCGGCGACCTGATCGACGCTGTTGCCCGGGGAGGACTCGGTGCGCAGCAGCTCGGCAATCTTGGCGGGACCGCGGTCGAGCGAGGCGGATCCGAGGGCGTCCACGAGGGGCAGGAGGGGGAAGGCCTGGCTGAGCTCGTCGCAGGCGGCCCAGAAGACCTGGCAGCCGGCCGTCTTGGCGTCGTCGGCCGCGGCCCGCATGAGAGACGATTTGCCGATTCCCGGCTCGCCTTCGACCAAAGCGGCGCGACCACGACCGGTGGCGAGAGTGGCGATCCACTCACGGGTGCGATCGAGATGGCGCTGTCGCCCGATCAGCGACGGTGCATAACGCGTCTCGATCATGTGAAACTCACCCTTCGTCCGCCGCCACGAACATGTCGTTCACGTGATGTATACCCGCGCCAATCGGTCCACCTCATTTGCAACTTGCAGCTATTGCAACGCTCACCTACGGTGAAGCCCGGGCTTCGGACCTTGCATACGTGCCGTTAACGACTTTCGGGTCTTGCCGAAGACAGGCATGAATTATCGACAGTAAAGCGCTGCCCTGCGTTGGGCGCGCGTTTCACTGTTGTTAACCTTCTGTTTGCCAAGCCACCTGACCCTAAGTACCTATTACCTGGCCGGGTGTAATTGGAGGCGATGAACCCTACAACGATTACGTGGCTGTAATCGTTGGCAGTGTTCACAAACGCTTGGCAGGAGCGTGTTCACCCATGAAAAGAATCAGGCGCACAGTCATCACCGCATCGGTGATGGCGTTTAGCGTGCTGGTAGCAGCCTCGGCAGCCGGTGCCACGGTCGCCATGGCAGCTAAGTACTACCCGTGAGCTAAAGAGCCATCACCGTCGCGGTCTGCAACCCCTCCCCTGAGAGATCGGCATCGAGTAAGTACCTCAACGAGTAGTAATGATGCCGGGTTCCACACCCGATGGGAAGGGTTTACGGCCACGAATCTGCAAGTTGCACCTAGCATCTGCATCGGCGACATTGCACCAGACCCCCCGACCCCAACGCGTGGTGTCACAAGAGGTTCACGCGCGGCCCTCTACGACAACCACCATCACCAGGATCGACGTCCAACGGAGATTCACTCTCCACGATCAACATCGGCGGGATTGGCCTCCCGGTTGGACAAGATCCTAGCCACGAACTTGGTACGCCCCTCGCTGCCACGCTTGGCGAGGGGCGTACCGACTTGTGGGACGGGTACCCAGTGAGATCAGGAGCCGGAGCCGAGCGTCGCGAGAATCTCCTGGGCCTCGCCGCGCACCCGGGCCGCCGCCGGCTCGTCGCCGCTGGCCTCGTACGCCTGGCCCAGCGTGTGCAGCGCGGCGGCGAGAAACGACAGCCAGCCGCGGGTGCGCCAGATCGCCACCGACTGCTCCAGGTAGGACACCGCCTGCTCCGGCCGCCCCGCGGCCAGCTCGATCTCGCCCAGCGCGCCCAGCGCGTCGGCCACGTGGTGGCTCATGTTGAACTCGCGGCCGAGGGCCAGCGACGACTCCGCCGCCTCCCGGGCCCGCGGGTCGCCCTGGCGCAGGTACAGCCGGGACAGCGCCACCATCGTCAGCACCTCGGTGTAGACGTCCCGGTAGCGGCGGGAGATGGCCAGCGACTCGTCGAACATCCGGGAGCTTGTCTCCAGCTCGCCGGCCTCCCGGTACGCGATGCCGAGAAACTGGAGCACCGCCGTCTCGTACCGCGGGTTGCCCAGCGCCCGCGCGGCGGCCAGCGCGGCGTCGAGGTGGCCGATCGCGCGGACCACGTCGCGGCTCTCGGCCAGGGCCACGGCGAGCGCGACGTGCGCCCGGGCCTGGCCGCCGAGGTGGTCGGTCTCCTCGGCCAGCGCCAGCGCCCGCTCGCCGTAGGCCAGCGCGTCGGCCTGCGCGCCGCGCGCGGTGAGCGCCCACGAGCACATCACCGCCGCGTCCGACATGCCGCGCCGCTCCCCCAACTCCGTGAACATCTCCAGCAGCCGGAACGCGTCCGCGTGGAAACGGCTCGTCGCGTCGCCCTGCTCGGGCGTGCTGTTCCAGGTCACGACGTCGATGAGGCCGCGCAGCATGACCGCCTCGCCGAGCAGGTTGCCGGAGCGCCGGCACGCGGCCAGCACCAGGCTGTTGGTTGCGTTCCAGTCGCCGTACATGCCCCGGATGTCGAAGTACTTCTCCAGGCAGCCGGCCAGGTCGAAGGCGAGCTCGTCGAGGTCGAGCGCGCACGCCTGCCGCACCACCGAGAGCAGCGCCGAACGCTCGGCGTCGAACCAGTCGAGCGGCTCGACGTCGTCCGGCGGAAACTCGACCGCCGGGCGGGGCGCCGTGCCGCTGATCGCCGCGTAGCAGGGGCCGGGTACCCGCGCGGCCATCCGCTCGGCGATCGCCAGCCAGCCGCCGAAGCCGGCGCCGAGCACTTCGAGCCGGTCGCCCGGTGGGTCTTCGACGTCGGCGCACTCGCGGGCGTACAGGCGGACCAGGTCGTGGAAGCGGTAGCGGATCTCGCCGGCGGCGTCCACGCTGGACACCCCGATCAGCTGGGCGTCCACGAGAGACTCCAGGAGCCCGGCCGCGTCGGCCGACTCCTCCAGCACCGCGCCGGCCAGCCAGGCCGGGAAGTCGGGTGTGTCGAAGCGGCCGAGCCGGCGGAAGAGGCGCTTCGCCTCTCCCTTCAACCCCTCGTAGCTGAGCGCCAGCGAGGCGCGCACCTCCAGGTCGCCGGTGGCGAGCCGGTCGAGGCGCCGCCGCTCGTCGCGGAGCATGCGGGACAGGTGCCCCAGCCGCCAGGTGGGCCGGGCGGTGAGCCGGGCGCCGGCCACCCGTACCGCCAGCGGGAGGCCGCCGCAGAGCCGCACGATGTCGGCCGCCTCGTCGGGCTCGGCGGCGACCCGCTCGTCGCCCGCGACCCGACCGAGCAGCCGCACGGCCTCCGTACGCGCGAAGACGTCTAAATCGATCCAGCGGGCGCCTTCGACCCCGGTCAGCCGGGCCCGGCTGGTGACCAGCACCGCGCAGCTGGCCGCGCCGGGCAGCAGCGGCCGCACCTGCTCCTCCGAGGCGGCGTTGTCGAGCACTACGAGCACCCGGCGGCCGGCCAGGCGGGTGCGAAACATCTCGCCGCGCTCGACCGGGTCGTTGGGGATCGCCCGCGCGTCGACGCCGAGCGCGCGCAGGAAGCGGGCCAGGACGTCGCCCGGGTCGAGGGCGACCGCCTCGGTGCCGCGCAGGTTGGCGTAGAGCTGCCCGTCCGGGTACGCGGGCGCGGCGAGGTGCGCCACGTGTACCGCGAGGGTGGTCTTGCCGACGCCGCCCATGCCCGCGACGCCGGCGACGGCGAGCGCGCTGGACGGGCGCCCGTCCGTCAGCAGGTGGCGCAGCTCCCCCACCGGACCCTCCCGGCCGGTGAAGTCCGGGATGTCGGGCGGCAGCAGCGCCGGCGCGGCCGGTGCCGGCTCCGGCGCCGGCTCCACGGCGGAGGGCGCGGCGGCCGGCACCGGATCGGCGCGCAGGATCATCCGCTCCAGCTCGGCGATCTCCCGGCCCGGGTCGAGACCCTCGTACTCGGCCAGCAGGTTGCGGTACACCCGGTAGCTCTGAAGCGCCTCGACCTGCCGCCCGGTGCGGTACAGCGCGGTCATCTGCCGCACCCGCAGCCGCTCCCGCATCGGGTGGGCGTCGACCAGCGGCGCGATCTCGTCGGCGACCATCTCCGCGCGCCCCAGCTCCAGCTCCAGGTCGGCGAGGTCTTCGACCGCCGTCAGCCGGCGCTCGACGAGCCGGGCCCGGGACGCGTCGACGAACGCGCCGGTCGCGTCCGCGAGCGGCTCGCCGGTCCACAGCCCGAGCGCGCCGCGCAGCAGGCGCACCGCCTCCTTCTGGTTGCCCCGCGCGGCCGCGTCGCGGGCCAGCCGCACGCCGTCGTCGAACCGGGCCGCGTCGACCTGCTCCGGCTCGACGAGCAGCTCGTATCCGGACGGGCCGCTGTCGAGCAGTTCGGGCGCGCCGAGGTCGGCGAGGTGGCCGCGGATGACGGTGACCGCGTTGTGCACCTGGGAACGGGCCGTGGAGGGCGCGGCGCCGCCCCACATCGCCTCGATCACGCCCTCGCGGGAGATCCGCCGGCCGAGGTTGAGCAGCATGAGTGCGAGGAGTCCGCGGGTCTGTGCGCGGGGTATCCGGTGGCGGCGCCCATGGATCACCACGGTGACCGGTCCAAGCACCGCGAACTGTGTGTGAGCTGTGTGTGCCACGTGTATGTGCGTTTGTATCACGGCCCCTGCCAGGCTAGAAAGCGCCCACGGGGTTCCCGCGCGCGTGCCCCTGCCCACCCCGGTTACGTACCTCGGGGGAGTGCGACCCGGCGGTGAGGCAGGCGTGCGAGCGCAGAGCTGGGGGATGCGGGAACCCCGTGCGGGCAGACAGGATCAGGGCGCCCCGAGCGGGGCGCCCTGATCGTTGTCAGGTGCGGGTCAGCGGGGTACGCGGCGCAGCAGCCAGTAGGCCCGGCCCGCGTCACCGCTCGCCAGCGCGTGGTCCGCGTCGGCGATGAGCCTCGCCCAGTCGGACCGTGCCCGCCCCGCGAGCACCGCCTTCTGGGCGGCGTCCCGGGCCTTGTCCAGCGTGGACCGGGGCTTGTCGGTGCGCAGGCCCCAGCCGTACGGGTAGAGCGGCCGGTAGTCGGCGTCGCCGACGTTGATCGGCACCTGGGCCTCGGTGGCCGGCCAGGTCATCGACAGGCGACCGGTGAACGGGCGCCGGCCGAAGAGCACGTCCGCGACGCCGGCGCCCTCGCTGCCCGGCAGCCACGACGCGACGAGCGCGTCGATCGTGTCGAGCTGGCCGGTGAGCACCTGCGGGCGGCCGGAGACCACAAGCACCACGCACTTCGCGATCGCCGAGCAGACCTTGTCGACCACGGCCTGGTCGCCGGGCTGGAGGCTGAGCGACTTCTCCTCCTGCTGCGGCACGGTGCAGAAGCCGCACTCGGGGCCGCCGACGTCGCCGTAGCCCTCGGCGTACGGGGTCTCGCCCACGACCACGACGCCCACGTCCGAGCCGGCCGTGGGGGCCGACGCGTCCGCGCTGAACGTGACCGTGGCCCGGGGCGCCACCTCGCGGATGCCTTCGAGGATCGTGGTGCCCGGGATGTTGTCGCCGCTGTTGCCTTGCCAGCTGATGGTCCAGCCGCCGGCCTGGTTGCCGATGTCGTCGGCGTTGCGGCCGGCGACGTACACCTTGGCGTTCTTGCTGAGCGGCAGCACCCCGTCGGTGTTCTTGAGCAGCACCTGCGACTCGGCTACGGCCTGCCGGGCGATCGCGCGGTGCTTGGCGCTCCCGACGGCGCCGGCGTTGTCGCCGGACGCGTACGGGTGCTCGAAGAGCCCGAGCTGGAACTTGACCCGCAGGATGCGACGTACGGCATCGTCGATCC
Organism: Phytohabitans sp. LZ39; assembly: GCF_059359075.1. Classification (NCBI taxonomy): domain Bacteria; kingdom Bacillati; phylum Actinomycetota; class Actinomycetes; order Micromonosporales; family Micromonosporaceae; genus Phytohabitans; species Phytohabitans sp. LZ39. The sequence goes on from NZ_JCADBM010000021.1 coordinate 88,419, forward strand.
GCGACTTCTTCACACCGCCGGAGGCGACCTCGGCCAGCAGCAGGTCTTCGAACTGCTTGGCGGTGTTGGGTTCCATGAACATGTCGATGCCGGAGTTGACGCCGAGCCGCACCTTGTACGCGGTGAGCCCGCCGTTCGCCGGGTCGGCCGGGTCGGTGATCTGGTGGATGCCTTCCCAGTCGGAGATGACGAAGCCCTCGAACCCGAGCCGGCCCTTGAGCGTGCCGGTGATGAGGTCGCGGTGGGCGTGCATCTTCGTCGGGTTGCCGACGCCGTCCTCGGTCCAGTCGACGCTGGAGAAGGAGGGCATGACGCTTGCCACGTCGTGCTTGCCGAGCGCGACCACGTACGGCGCGAGGTCCACCCGGTTGAAGTGGCCGCGGCTGGTGACGGTCACACCCTGGTCGATCGGGTACTTCTGCTCCCACCAGGGCTTGCCCTCGTTGGCGTCCGCGATGGCCTGGTCGTAGCGGGTGTCACCGTCGCCGGCGTAGTGCTTGACGGTGGCGAGCACGCCGCGACTCTGAAGCCCGTCGATAACGGTCTCCAGCGAGGCGACCAGCGCCGGGTCCTCGCCGAAGCTCTCGTACGCCCGGCCCCACCGCTCGTCCCGTGACACGCAGATGCACGGCGCGAAGTTCCACGGGATGCCGGTGGCCAGCACCTCGTCGGCGGTGGCCTTGCCGATCTTCTCCAGCAGCTCGGGGTTGCGGGTGGCGCCGAGGCCGATGTTGTGCGGGAACACGGTGGCCCCGTACACGTTGCCGTGTCCGTGCACCGCGTCGATCCCGTAGATCATCGGGATGCCGAGGCGGGTGCTGAGCGCCTGCTCCTGAAACTGGTTGACCATCTGGACCCATGCCTCGGGCGTGTTCGGCGTCGGCACCGAACCGCCGCCGGAGAGCACCGAGCCGAGCCGCCACTCGGCGACCAGGGACGGGTCGTCGGCGACCGCCGCCCGCTCCGCCTGGGTCATCTGGCCGATCTTCTCCTCGAGCGTCATCCGGCCGAGCAGGTCGGTGACGCGCCGCTCGACCGGCTGCCGAGCGTCGAGGTACAGCGGGTCGGTGGGCCGGCCCTGGGCGGTGGCGGGCTGCACCGGCAGCAGTGCCGCGGCGAGCGTCACCACTCCCAGCACGCGCGCCCATGAACGTGTTCGCATATCGTCTCCCCCGCGGCACTGCCCGGTGCCCGGCAGCCCCGGTGGCCCGGGCTGTCCGATGTGCCGCTACGGCGATCCTCGTGGCGCCGATTTGGCTACGTCAATGCCGGGTCCGAATAAAAGTTTCTAAACAAGTGTCGAAAGTTCGTCACGATCGGAAGAAAGGCGGCCGCGATGGAGCCGGCACCCGCAGCCGGGAGAACGCTCGCTGACCGGCTCAAACAGGCCCGGCGAGATCGCTTCGTAGGGCGGGCCGCAGAGTTGCATCTCTTTCGGAAAGCGCTCTCCAGTCAAGCCGTCATCTTCGTACACGGCCCCGGTGGTGTGGGAAAGACCGCATTGTTGAGCGTCTTTGCCGAACTGGCGACTGAGGCCGGCCGTCCGGTCGCCCGCGTGGACGGCCGGGCGATTCGCGCGGTGTCGCACGGCATTTCCGGCGCGGTCGGCGAGCCCGTCCCCGGCCTGGTCCTACTCCTCGACACCTACGAGCTGCTGGAGCCGGTCGACGAGTGGCTGCGCGAGACCTACCTGCCGTCCCTGCCCGCGGACACGCTCGTCGTGATCGCCGGCCGCAACCCGCCCGGCCCGAGCTGGCTGACCGACCCGGGCTGGCGGTCGCTGCTGGCGGTCGTGCCGTTGCGCAACCTGGCGCCCGCGGAGAGCCGGGAGTTCCTCGCGGCGCGCGGCGTGCCGGACGACCGGCAGGAGGCCGCGGTCGCGTTCACCCACGGGCACCCGTTCGCGCTGGCGCTGGTGGCCGGCGCGAACCTCCCGCTCCGGCCCGAGCAGGAGCCCGACCTGGTCCGCGCGCTGCTGTCCCGCTTCGTCGACCAGGTGCCCGGCCCGCGCCACCGGGCCGCGCTGGAGACCGCCGCCCACCTGCGCGTGACGACCGAGGAGCTGCTGGCGGACACGCTCGGCGGCGACGACGTGCCCCAGCTCTTCGACTGGCTACGCGGGCTGCCCTTCGTCGAGCGCGGGCGGCACGGCCTGTACCCGCACGACCTCGCCCGCGAGGTGCTCGACGCGGACCTGCGCTGGCGCAACCCCGACGGATACCGCCGGCTGCACCGCGCCAGCCGCGAGGCGCTCATCGACCGCGCGCGGCGCACCCAGGGCGCGGCGCAGCGCGAGGCCTTCTACGACGTGCTCTACCTGCACCGGACCAGCCCGGTGCTCGGGGCGCACTACCGCTGGGAGACGCTGGGGCAGGCCACCGCCGGGCCGCTCACCGCCCGCGACTGGGGCCCGATCCGCGCGATGGTCGAGCGGCACGAGGGCGCGGACTCCGCACGCATCGCCACACACTGGTACGAGCGCCAGCCGGCCGCCTTCTCCGCGTACCACGACGCGGACGGCGTGCTGTTCGGGTTCGACGCGACGCTCGACCTGCACGAGGCCGGCGAGGCCGACATCGCGGCCGATCCGGCGACGCGGGCGGCCGTCGAGGTGGCCCGCCGCTACGGTCCGACCCGCGCCGGCGAGGAGATGATCTACCACCGCTACTTCCTCGGGCGGGACACCTACCAGGACGTCTCGTCGGCCACCAACCTCTTCGCGACCGGCTGCTGCCGCCACTGGCTCACCCGGACCCGGCTGGCGTGGAGCTTCGTCGCGGTGGCCGACCCGGAGGCGTACGACGACCTCCTCACGCACATGAACCTGCGCGCCCAGCCCGAGGCGGCGTTCACCGTTGGTGGCCGGCGCTATGGCGTGTACACGCACGACTGGCGGGCCGAGCCGCTCCTGACCTGGTACGAGCTGATGGCCGGCCGGGAGCTCGGCGACGGGGCGCCCGCGGCGTCCACCGCGGACACTCCGGCGCTGGTCGTGCTGTCGCAGCCGGAGTTCCGCACGGCGGTGCGGCGGGCTCTGCGCGACTACACGCGCGACGACGCGCTGGCCGCCAACCCGCTGAGCCGGTCGCGCGTGGCCGTCGAGGCGTCCGGCGGTCTCCGCGCGGTGCTACGGGACGCGGCCGACGCGCTCCGTGCCAACCCCAGGGACGAGAAGCTCTTCCGCGCGGTACACCGCACCTACCTCGAACCGGCGGCCACGCAGGAGCTCGCCGCCGCGCGGCTCGAGCTGCCGTTCAGCACCTACCGGGCACACCTGACCAGCGGCATCGAGCGGATCGCCGAGTGGCTGTGGCGGCGGGAGATTTCCGGGATCGAGTAGTTTTCGGCCTGGTAACCGAGCAGTTCACGCTCCTACCTTGCGGGACATGCGCTCGTACCCGGAAATGGAGCTGGACCGGCTGTTGAGCCGGGGTCGCTTCGTGGGCGATCTGACCGAGCAGGTGCTGGGTCTCGCCGGGCTCCAGCCCGGCATGCGGGTGCTCGACGTGGGGTGCGGCAGCGGCGACGTCGCGTTCGTCGCGGCGCGGCTCGTCGGCCCGGACGGCACGGTGATCGGCGTCGACCGCGACCCGGCGGCGATCGCCCGCGCGCGGCAGCGTGCGTCGCTCGACAACGTGCGCTTCCTGGCCGCCGACGCCGCCGGCCTCGACCTGGACGTGCCGATCGACGCGGTGGTCGGCCGCCAGTTCCTCATGCACCTGGCGGATCCGGAGGCCGTGCTGCGCCACCTGCGCGGGCTGCTCGCGCCGGGCGGGCTGATGGCCTTCCACGAGCCCGACTGGACCGGCGCCGGCGCCCACCCGCAATGCCCGCTCGTGGAGCTGACGCTCGACCGGATCCGCGAGACCCTGCGCCGCACCGGCGCCGACCCGCGGGCCGGGCTGCGGCTGCGCCGCACGCTCGGCGACGCCGGGCTCGCGCACCCACGGGCGATCCTCGGCGCGCGGGTCGAGGGCGGGCCGGACTCGCTCGTCTACGCGGAGCTCGTCGCTACCACCCGCGACCTGCTCGGCGACATGGAACGCACCGGCGTGGCGGCACCCGGCGAGGTCGCCGTCGAAACTCTCGCGGCCCGGCTGCGTGCGGAAGTCGTATCCACCGGGGCGACGGTGACGTCGGCCCATTTCATCGGCGCTTGGGGTAACTCGACATGAGAACCGTCTCGCTCGTCCTCAGCCTCCTGACCACCGGCCTCGCGGCAGGCCTGTTCTTCGCGTTCTCGATGTCGGTGATGCCGGGCCTCGCGCAGGTCGGCGACCGCACCTTCGTCGAGGCGATGAGCGGCATCAACAAGGCGATCCTCAACGGCTGGTTCGCGATCGCCTTCGGCGGCGCGCTCGTCTTCACGGCCGCTGCCGCGCTCCTGCACCTGGGCGGCTCGCACCGCGCGGCGCTGGCGTGGATCGTCGCGGCGCTCGTGCTGTACGTGGCCCAGCTCGCCGTCACGTTCACCGTCAACGTGCCGCTCAACAACGAGCTGGTGGCGGTCAACCTGGACACCGACGACCTGGCCGCCGCCCGCGAACGCTTCGAGGCCACGTGGGTGCGCTGGAACGTGGTGCGCACGCTGCTCGTGACCGGCGCGTTCGGCAGCCTGATCGGCGCACTGGTCAAGTCTTGACCTCAGGCCCACTCGAGGTTGCAGACTTGCCGGCATGCGAGCGGTGTGGCTGACAGGTTTTGGTGACCCTTCGGTGCTGGTGGCGGGCGACGCCCCCGACCCGGTGCCCGGCGCCGGGCAGGTGCTGATCGACGTGGCGTACGCGAACATCACGTTCGTCGAGACCCAGTTCCGCGCCACCGGCGCCGGCCCGATAAAGGCCCGTCCCCCGCTCATCCCCGGCAACGGCGTCGGCGGCGTGATCGCGGCGGTCGGCCCCGGCACCGGCGCCGACCTGTCGGGCCTGGTGGGTCGCCGGGTGGTCACGAGCCTCAACGGCACGGGTGGGTACGCCTCCCGCGTGGTGGTCGACGCGGCGGCCCCGTTCGAGGTGCCACCGGAGCTGCCGCTCGACGAGGCGGTCGCACTCCTCGCCGACGGCCGCACCGCCACGATGCTCATCGGTGCCGCCGCCCCGAAACCCGGCGAGCGCGTGCTCGTCGAGGCCGCCGCGGGCGGCGTGGGCAGCCTGGCGATCCAGCTGGCGAAGACGGCCGGCGCCGTCGTCGTCGCCGCGGCGGGCGGCGAACACAAACTGGCCGTGGCCCGCAAGCTCGGCGCGGACACCACTGTGGACTATCGCCAACCGGACTGGGCCGACCGCGCCGGCCCGCTCGACGTGGTGCTCGACGGCGTGGGCGGTGCGGTCGCGAGAGCGGCGTTCGAGCGGCTGGTGCCGGGTGGCCGCATGCTGAGCTACGGCCTGGCCAGCGGCGAATGGGCCGCGATCCCGCCCGAGGACGCGGCCGCGCGCGGCGTCACCCTGATCCGCCCGACCCCGACCCCGGCCGAGCTGCGCTCCTATGTGGAGAGTGCGCTCGCGGAGGCCGCCGCCGGCCGCCTGCGCCCGCTGATCGGGCAGCGCTTTCCCTTGGACCGCGCGTCAGAAGCCCACGCCGCGATCGAATCCCGCGCCACGGTCGGCAAAACCCTCCTGGAAGTCACCCTCCTCTAAGGACCTTGCGGAGTCGTGGGGGGCACCGCGGCCGCAAAACCTCGATTCCAACGGAGATTTGAGCTACCGCGACGCCCGTCGTGGTCCAAGCCGTTGCTCCCGCGGCCTCACCCATCCGCCGCTGGTCCCACTCACCCCGCCGCCCCCTGCCCTCAAGACGGCAGCCCTGTCACTGTCTGGGCGGGTATACGGGACCCCTGCTGGGAATTCACGCACAAGAGGGCTGCCCTTTTGGGGCCAGGGTGGGGCTGGGGGCGCGGACCTGGCAGCGGGGGTCGGGGGTTTCGGCGAGCGCTGCGAGCCGCCGACCGCCGCGGTCCCCGCAGGAGCATACGGCCCGCCGCTGACGCGGACCCGGGCAAAATCCGAAGCCGGAGGTTCTAGAGAGCTTTCGGAGTTGGGGTTACGCGCGTGGCGGCGCTCCGGCAGATTTCCCCCGTCCGCGTCAGCTGGAGACCGTATGCTCCCGCGGGCACCGCTCCCGGCCGGCGGCTCGCGGGGCGAGCCGAAATCCCCAGCCGTCACCCCTGTCGCTTTCCCAGAGCGCCGATCCGGGAGCAGACATTGTGGACAAACAGCGACCGTCGCGGCGGCCCGACGGGGTGAGCACGACCAGCGGCGGACGGGTGAGGCCGCGGGAGCAGCGGTCTGGACCACGACGGACATCGCGGTAGCTCAAATCTTTGTCCTAAAAGGAACTTAGCGCCCGGCCACCGCGACTCCGAAAAGGCTCTAGTCGGGGAGCATGGGCATCGCGAGGCCGGGGTCGCGGCCGAGCAGCACCGCGCGGGTGACCGCCGACGAGCCGAACCTGTCGCGCACCGCGTCGAGGGCGCCATCCAGCTCGACGCCGCTGTCTCGCTCGAAGGGGAGCATCAGCTGGACGGCCTTGCCGTCGTCGAGGTTGCCCACCGCGACGCCGACCAGGGTCACGCCGCGTTCGTCGATCATCGGCATGGCGGCGGCGAGCAGGCCGCGCAGGGCTTCGAGGATCGTGCGGGTGTTGGACGTCGCGCGCGGGAGGGTGTGTGAGCGGGCGGCGCGGGAGAAGTCGTCGAAGCGGAGCCGCAGCATCACCGTGCGGCCCACGCGGTCGGCGGCGCGCATCCGCCGGGAGACCCGGTCGACCAGGCCGCACAGCACCGCGTCGAGGTCGCGCGGTGTGCGTGGCCGGCGGCCCAGCGCGCGTTGGGCGCCGATCGACCCCCTGCGCCGGCCGGTCTGGATGGTGCGGGGGTCGTGGTTGTGCGCGAGGGCGTGCAGGTGGCGGCCGGCCGCGACGCCGAGCATCGAGACGAGGGCGGCCTCGCCGATCCTGGCGACCGCGCCGACCGTACGCAGGCCGCGCTCGCGCAGCTTGCCGGCGGTCACCGGGCCGACGCCCCACAGGCGCTCGACCGGCAGCGGGTGGAGGAAGGCGAGCTCGCCGCCGATCGGCACGACCTTGAGGCCGTCGGGCTTACCCACACCACTGGCCACCTTGGCCAGAAACTTGGTCTTCGCCACGCCCACGGTGATCGGCAGGCCGACCTGGCGGCGCACCTCGGCCCGGAGCCGGACGGCGATGTCGGTGGGTGTGCCCGAAATCTTGCGGAGGCCGCCCACGTCGAGGAACGCCTCGTCGATGGAGATGCCCTCGACGAGTGGGGTCGTGTCACGGAAGATCCGGAAGACGGCCTTGCTCGCCGCGCTGTAGGCGGCCATCCGGGGCTGGACCACGATGGCGTCCGGGCACAGCCGGCGGGCCTGCTGGCCACCCATGGCCGTGCGCACACCGCGGGCCTTCGCCTCGTAGCTGCAAGCCAGCACCACGCCGCCGCCCACGAGCACCGGGCGGCCGCGAAGGCGCGGATCGTCCCGCTGCTCGACGGACGCGTAGAAGGCGTCGAGGTCGGCGTGCAGGATGCTGGCACCCACGCGGGTTATGTTCGCACATATGTACGAGAAGAGGAACCCGCGTGTCAGCTGACCAGCTCGTAGCCCGCCTCGTCGACGGCGGCGCGCACCGCGTCCTCGTCGAGCGACCGCTCGCTGGTCACGGTCACCGCGCCGCCGGCGAGGTCGACCGACACGGCGGTGACGCCGGGGATCTGGCCGACCTCGCTGCTTACCGAGCTGACGCAGTGGGCACAGGTCATTCCGCTGACGGAGTAGGTCTTGGTCTCCATGCCCAAGACCATACCCCTTACCCCCAGGGGGTATCAAGCTAGACGACGATACTCACCATCCGGCCCGGCACGACGATCACCTTCCGCGGGTCGCGCCCCGCCAGGTGGTCGCCGACCGCGGCCAGTGCCGCCTCGCGTACCGACGCCTCCTCCGCGGTCGCGGCCACCTCGACCCGGCCGCGGACCTTGCCGTTGACCTGCACCGGGTACGTGACCGACTCGGCCACCAGCAGCGCCGGGTCGGCGACCGGGAAGTCTACGTACGCCAGCGAGCCCGAGTGGCCCAGCTTCTGCCACAGCTCTTCGGCGATGTGCGGGGCGAACGGCGACAGCATCAGCACCAGCGGCTCGACCACCTCGCGGGGCGCCGACGGCAGCGGCGTGACCGCGTTGGTCAGCTCGATCAGCTTGGCGATCGCGGTGTTGAAGCGCAGGTCGTCCATGTCGCCGCGCACGCCGTCGATCACCTTGTGCAGCACCCTGCGGGTCTCCGGAGTGGCCGGCTCGTCGACCACCCGCGTCGCGCCGGTCTCCTCGTCGACCACCAGCCGCCACACGCGTTGCAGGAAGCGCTGCGAGCCGATCACCGCCCGGGTCTCCCACGGCCGGGACACGTCCAGCGGGCCCATCGCCATCTCGTACACCCGGAACGTGTCGGCTCCGTACGCCTCGCACATCTCGTCCGGAGTCACCACGTTCTTCAGCGACTTGCCCATCTTGCCGTACTCGCGGACGACCTCTACGCCCTCGTAGAAGTACTTGCCGTCGCGCTCCTCGACCTCCTCGGCCGGCACCACGACACCGCGCGCGTCGCGGTACGCGTACGCCTGGATGTAGCCCTGGTTGAACAGCCGCCGGAACGGCTCGAACGACGAGATGTGGCCCAGGTCGAACAGCACCTTGTGCCAGAAGCGGGCGTACAGCAGGTGCAGCACCGCGTGCTCCATCCCGCCGATGTACAGGTCGACGCCGCCGCAGTCGCCGGGGAACTGCGGGCCCAGCCAGTACCGCTCGATCTCCGGGTCGACCAGCGCCTTGTCGTTGCGCGGGTCCAGGTAGCGCAGCTCGTACCAGCAGGAGCCGGCCCACTGCGGCATCGTGTTGGTCTCGCGCGTGTAGCGGCGCGGGCCGTCGCCCAGGTCCAGCTCGACCTCGACCCACTCCTTGGCCCGGGACAGCGGGGTCTCGGGGTTGGAGGCGGCGTCGTCCGGGTCGAAGGTGCGCGGCGAGAAGTTGTCCACCTCGGGCAGCTCGACCGGCAGCATCTCGTCGGGCAGGGCGATGGGCAGGCCGGTCTCGTCGTACACGATCGGGAACGGCTCGCCCCAGTAACGCTGGCGGCTGAACAGCCAGTCGCGCAGCCGGTAGGTCACCGCGCCGGAACCGACCTCGTGCGTCTCCAGCCACTCGATGATGCGGGCCTTGGCGTCCGCGATGCCCAGCCCGTCCAGGAAGGCACTGTTGATCGCCGGGCCTTCCCCGGTGTACGCCTTGCCCTCGAAGTCGGCCGGCGGCCGCACCGTGCGGATGATCGGCAGCTCGAAGACCTCGGCGAACTCCCAGTCGCGCTCGTCCTGCCCGGGCACCGCCATGATGGCGCCGGTGCCGTAGCCGGCCAGCACGTAGTCGGCGATGAAGACCGGGATGGGCTCCTCGTTGACCGGGTTTGTCGCGTACGCCCCGATGAAGACACCTGTCTTCTTGCGGCTCTCCGCGGTGCGCTCCGCTTCGGTCTCCCCCGCGATGGAGGCCCGGTAGGCCGCCACGGCCTCGGCCGGCGTCGCGTGCCCGCCGGTCCATGCCTCCCGCGTGCCGGCGGGCCACTCGCCGGGCACCAGCTGGTCGACCAGCTCGTGCTCGGGGGCCAGCACCATATAGGTCGCGCCGAACACGGTGTCCGGACGCGTCGTGAAGACCCGGATGGGCGCCGAGGAGGTGGGGAACTCGATGTGCGCGCCCGTCGAACGGCCGATCCAGTTGCGCTGCATCAGCTTGACCGGCTCCGGCCAGTCCAGTGTGTCCAGGTCGTCGACCAGGCGATCACCGTACGCGGTGATCCGCATCATCCACTGCTTCAGGCTGCGCTGGAAAACCGGGTAGTTGCCGCGCTCGCTGCGCCCGTCTGGCGTGACCTCCTCGTTGGCCAGCACCGTGCCCAGGCCGGGACACCAGTTGACCGGCGCCTCCGAGACATACGCCAGGCGGTGGTCGTCTACCACGCGGCGCCGCTCGACCGGCGACAGCTCGCTCCACGGCCGGCCGTCCGGGGTGGCCCGCTCGCCGGCCTCGAACGCGGCGACCAGCTCGGCGATCGGGCGCGCCTTTCGCTGCGCGGTGTCGTACCAGGAGTTGAAGATTTGCAGGAAGATCCACTGGGTCCACCGGTAGTACTCGGTGTCGGTCGTCGCCACCCACCGCCGGCTGTCGTAGCCCAGCCCCAGCCGGCGCAGCTGCGCGCGGTAGCGCTCGACGTTGGCCTCGGTGGTGATCCGCGGGTGGGTGCCGGTCTGCACCGCGTACTGCTCGGCGGGCAGGCCGAACGCGTCGAAACCCATCGGGTGCAGCACGTTGTAGCCGGCCATCCGCTTGTACCGCGTGTAGGAGTCGGTGCCGATGTAGCCCAGCGGGTGGCCGACGTGCAGGCCGGCGCCGGACGGATAGGGGAACATGTCCTGCACGTGCAGCTTGGGAGCGCCGGCCCGGGGGTGGCCGGGGTCGGCCAGGTCGCCGGTCGGGTTGGGCGCGTCGAAGGTGCCGTGCGCCGCCCAGAAGTCCTGCCAGCGGACCTCGATCTCGCCTGCCAGCGCGGCGGTGTATCGGAAGGGCGGAATGTCCGCGACCTCTTCGCTCATTTTTCTACCTCCAGGGCCATTCTCGTGTGGGCATGAAAAAGCCCCTCACGCAGGAGGGGCTGCCGCGCTGTCGACGGGGGCGTCGATGGCGCGGCTACGTAAGGAGCAGGAAGGCCCTGGCCATGACGGCAGTGTACTACGCGGCGGTCATGACCGACTCGGCGAATTTCACCGACGGGGCTAGCCTGTGCACATGCGGGTGGTCCGTCACATCCCGGCCTGCACTCCCGCGAACCATCCGGCCACCCTTGCGTATCTATACAGGGAAGCCGTGGTAAACGAGGAGGAGGCCCGTGACACAACCATCCTGGGACCAGGTTGGCAGCCCTCTGTCCGGCGCGGAGTTCCGCGCGGCCAGCGACGCCATCGTGGCCAATATCGAGCAGGTCATCGAGGGCAAGACCGCCACGGTGCGGCTCGCGCTGGCCGTCCTGCTGGCCGAGGGTCACCTCCTGATCGAGGATGTCCCTGGTGTAGGTAAGACGAAACTCGCCAAGGCCCTCGCCCGGTCCATCGACTGCTCGGTGCGGCGGATCCAGTTCACCCCCGACCTGCTGCCCAGCGACGTGACCGGCGTGAGCGTCTACAACCAGGAAACCCACGACTTCGAGTTCAAGCCGGGCGCCGTGTTCGCCAACCTCGTGGTCGGCGACGAGATCAACAGGGCCTCGCCGAAGACGCAGTCCGCCCTCCTGGAGAGCATGGAGGAGCGGCAGGTCACCGTCGACGGCACCACCTACGAGCTTCAGACGCCGTTCATGGTGATCGCGACGCAAAACCCGATCGAGATGGAGGGCACCTACCCCCTCCCGGAGGCGCAGCGCGACCGGTTCACCGCCCGGATCGCGATGGGCTACCCGGACCCGGGCGCCGAGCTCGCGATGCTCGACGTGCACGGCACCCGCGACCCGATCGTGGCGCTCAAGCCGGTCTCGGACGCGGCCACCGTCCGTCGCCTGATCGCGACGGTGCGCGAGGTACATGTCGCCGACGCGGTCAAGCAGTACGCGGTCAACCTGGTCACCGCCACCCGTGAGGCGCCCGACCTCCGGCTCGGCGCGTCTCCCCGGTCGACCCTCCAGCTGCTGCGCACCGCCCGCGCGGTCGCCGCGCTCGAAGGGCGCGACTACGTGCTGCCGGACGACCTCCAGACGCTCGCCGTGCCGGTGATGGCGCACCGCATCATCCCCACCGCGGACGCCCAGCTGGCCCGGCGCACCACCGACGCGATCATCGCGGACATCGTGCACCGGCTCCCGCTCCCTCACGAGCGGCAGCGGTCGCCGTACGACACGCGGCCGGGGGCCACCGGCGACGGGCGCGCCCAGTACGACCCGCGGAGGGGCTGATGGCTCGGTTCGGCTTCGCCGGGCGGCGGTTCCGCGGAGGCGGCTCCCGTGCGTGAGGCGCTGCGCGGGCTGACGACGCGTGGCCGGTCGTTCCTGGCCGCGGCCGCGGCCGCCGCCGTGTCCGCGGTCATCCTCGGCGAAAAGGACCTGCTGCGGGTGGCGATCCTGCTCGCGATCCTGCCGCTGCTGGCCGCCGCATACGTGGGGCGCAGCCGCTACCGGCTCGCGTGCAGCCGCTCGCTCGAGCCGCACCGCGCGCCGGTCGGTGCCAGCGCCCGCGTGGTGCTGCGCCTGCAAAACATGTCCCGGCTGCCCACCGGCACCCTGCTGCTGGAAGACCGGCTGCCGTACGCGCTGGGCAGCCGCCCGCGGGTCGTCCTCGAACGGCTCGGCGCCCGCCAGGCCAGCTCCGTGGCGTACACGGTGCGGGCCGACGTGCGCGGCAAGTACGAGGTCGGCCCCCTGGTGGTGCGCCTGACCGACCCGTTCGGGCTGTGCGAGCTGACCCGCTCGTTCCCGAGCGTCGACCGCCTCACCGTTATCCCCCAGGTACACCCGCTGCCCACCGTCCGCCTCGCCGGCGAGTACGCGGGCGCGGGCGACAGCCGGGCCCGCTCGGTGGCCGTGCACGGCGAGGACGACGCGGCGACCCGGGAGTACCGGCGCGGCGACGACCTGCGGCGCGTGCACTGGAAGTCGACCGCGCGCACCGGCGAGCTGATGGTGCGGCGCGAGGAGCAGCCGTGGGAGAGCCGGGCCACGGTCGTGCTCGACACCCGGCAGTACGCCCACCGCGGCGAGGGCCCGACGGCCAGCTTCGAGTGGGCGGTCTCGGCGGCGGCCAGCGTCGCGGTGCACCTGCGCCAGGCCGGATACAAGCTGCGGCTGGTCAGCGACACCGGCATCGACACCGAGGCGGCCGAGGGCGGCGAGGGCCTCCTGCTCGACCACCTGGCCGACGTGCGGCTGGACAAGCGCGGCGATGTGGCCCAGCTCGTCGAGGCGGTGCGCAGGCGCAACGACGGCGGCCTGGTGATCGCGCTGCTCGGCACGCTGACCACCGCCGAGGCCGAGCTGCTGTCCGGCCTGCGGAGCAACAACGCGACCTGCGTCGGATTCCTGATCGACTCGTCGACGTGGCTCAACCTCCCGCCGGAGAGCCGGGCCGAGGCGGGCCGGGCGCACGGCGCGGCGGCGTTGAGCCTGATGCGCAGCGGCTGGCGGGTTGTGGGCGTGTCCCACGGCGCGAAGCTGCCCGCGCTCTGGCCGCAGGCCGCGCGGGGTTCGCAGGGCTTCGCGTGGCGAGCGGCGATGGCCGAGACGGTAGGCACCGGCTTCGGCTCGGGCAGGGCTAGGTAGCTAGGCGATATCGGGCCTTCGTGCCCGGGAGGGTTGGGTAGCTGTGCGAGATCGGCACCTGGGTTTCGTCGCCGCGGCGGCGACACTGCTCGCGGCGGCTCCACTGTCGACGATCTTCGAGCGGTGGACCTGGCTGATCCAGAGCGCGGTGGCGGTGGCACTCGTCGCCGGCGCGGCCACGCTTGCCCGCTCGCTGCGCGCGCCGGTGTGGGCCCAGCTGCTGGGCATGATGGTCACGCTGACCATGGTGCTGACGCTGATGTTCTCCAGCGGCGAGGAGCTGCTGGCGATCATCCCCACGCCCGGCACGTTCGCCCACTTCGGACAGTTGACGAACTTCGCCGTCGACGACATGCGCTCGTACGGCGTGCCCGTGCCCGACCGGGTCGGCCTTCAGTTCCTCACCGTGCTCGGGATCGGCTCGGTGGCCATCCTCGTCGACCTGCTCACCGTCGGCATGCGCCGGCCCGCGCTGGCCGGCCTGCCGATGCTGGCGATCTACTCGGTACCGGTGGCCGTGTACACCGACAGCGTCCACCCGCTGCCGTTCGTCATCGGCGCGGTCGGCTTCCTGTGGCTGCTGGTCGCCGACAACGTCGACCGGGTGCGGCGCTTCGGCCGCCGCTTCACCGGCGACGGCCGCGACGTCGACGTCTGGGAGCCCTCACCGCTGGCCGCCGCCGGGCGCCGGCTCGCCGTCGTGGGCGTCGCCCTCGCCGTGCTGCTGCCCCTCGCCGTGCCCGGCATGACCACCGGCCTGCTGGCCAACTTCGGCGCGGGCGGCTCCGGCCCGGGCGGCAACGGTCGGGGCAACGGCGGGCGCGTCGACCTCTTCGCCAACCTGAGCGGCGAGCTCCAGCAGGGCAAGGACCGCGAGATGGTCAAGGTGACGACCAACGACCCCACGCCGCAGTACATCCGGTTCGGCGTCGCCGACGAGCTCAACGAGCAGGGCTTCCGCAACGGCCGGCGCATCTCCAACACCGCCCTCGACAAGGGGTTGCCGGCTCCCCAGAACCCGGGCGCGGGCGTGCGCACCGACAGGTACCGCGCCACCGTCGAGGTCACGCAGGAGTTCGACATGGGCCTGCTGCCCATCTACGCCACGCCGGTGGCCATCGACGACCTCAAGGGCCGCTGGTCTTACGACGCCAACCAGCAGGTCGTTTACTCGAACGGGTCCTCGGCCCGAAAGCAGAAGTTCGAACTGGAGTACATCCGCGCGTCGTTCAGTGCGGCCGCGCTGCGGCAGGCGAGCACGCTGCCGGAGGCCGACCCGCTGGTCAAGCAGTTCACGCTCATGCCGGACAACAAGGCCGTACAGGAGCGGGTCGACGAGCTGGTCAAGGGCAAGACCTCCCCGTACGAGAAGGTGCGGGCGATCTACGACTTCTTCTCGGAGGCGAACGGCTTCTCGTACAGCCTCCAGACCCAGAGCGGCACCGGCGGCACCGCGATAGTCGACTTCCTCACCAACAAGCAGGGCTTCTGCCAGCAGTACGCGGCGGCGATGGCCTGGATGGTGCGGGCGGCCGGCATCCCGGCGCGGGTGGCGTTCGGCTTCAGCAGCGGCAACAACAAGCGCGACGGCAACTCGTTCACGCTGACGAACAAGAACCTCCACGCGTGGACCGAGGTGTACTTCGGCCCGGGGTACGGCTGGGTGCCCTTCGACGCCACCCCCGCGGCGGCCGTGGCCGGCTCGATCCGCACCGACTACGCCCCGGACGTCGACGCCACCGAGGAGGCCACGCCGAGCGCCCCGGTCACCGGCGGCGCGGTGCCGGAGGCCAGCGGAGGCACCGCCGGCCCGGTCGACGACGGCAACGACGAAGCCGACCTCGGCGCCGGTCCGGGCGAGACCACGCCGACCGCGCCCCGGTGGCCGTGGTTCACGATCAGCACGGTGATCCTGCTGCTTGCCCTGCTGTCCGTACCGGCCGTGCGGCGCGGGCTGCTCCGCCGCCAGCGGCAGGCCGCCGGTGGCAGCGGCTCCCCGGCGGTGGCCACGGCCGGCGCGGACGGCGGCGACGGCCTCCGCATCGTGGTCACCGACGTGGCGGCGGCCGGCCGCGCCCGCGAAGACGCGCACGCCGCCTGGGCCGAGCTGCTCGACACGATGATCGACTACCGCGTCCCGATCGACCAGACCGAGACGCCGCGCTCGACCGCCGACCGCCTGGTCCGGGAGGGCCTTGTCGACGGCCCGTCCGCCGAGGCCGCGCGGGTACTCGGCCGGGCCGAGGAACGCGCCCGCTACGCCCGCGACCCGCTCCAGCCCGGCCGGCTCGGCGACGGCCTGCGCGCGGTGCGCAAGGCCCTGGCCGGCCGCGCCAACCGCCGCACCCGCCTGGCCGCGCGGCTGCTGCCGCCGTCGGTACTGCTGCGGTGGCGGCAGGCGATCGTGGAGAGCTCGATCCGCACGGTGCTGACGTCCGGCCGCATGCGCGACGGCCTGATGCGCTGGAGCCCCCGCCGCCTCCTGAGCCGCCCGTCACGCTGAGCGCGCCGCTACTCGCCGGTCACTTCCGAGACAGAAGTTTTCCCACGTCCGTGTCAGCGGCAGACCGTATGCTCCCGCGGGCACCGCTCCCGGCCGGCGGCTCGCGGGCGAGCCGAAATCCCCGGCCGTCCGCTGCCGGGTCCGCGGGACAAGCCCCCGGGCCCGTTCGCGGACGACCACAGGCCCCTACCCCGCGACATTCTGACGCAGCGTTACCAGCGTCGGGGCCGGGCTTTCAGATCTAGGAGACTTAGGGTTGATATGGCGCCCTAACTCTCCAAGATCTGGCATCGGAACCTGTTCACGCCGTCGCGGCGGTTACTCGTGGTGACAGCGCGTCTGGCCGGTCTGGTGCCCGTCGCCTCGGCAATGGGCATTGTGGACAAACGACCCGTGCGCGGCACGTCCCGGGGCGGGCGTGACCAGCGGCGGACGGGGAGGCCGCGGGAGCGGCGGCGAGGACCGCGACGGAAATCGAGCTTCCGAGACCGCAGTGACCAGGCGCCGTTCCCGCGGTGGTCGCGTTACTCGCGACGGCGACACCCCGGATGCGGAGGCGGTGACCCTGACTCAGAAGGGTCTCCAGTGCGGGGCCACCAACGTTGGCCGGCTTCGCCGGCCCGGGTGAAGGTTTGTGGTCACCGCACTGATCTCGAAGCCCTCACCCGAGCTTGTAACGCGGGGTCGCGCTGGTCGATGCGGGTCTCCCAGCAGGGGCTTGCCGCGCGGACCGGGCAGCGGAGGTCGGGGATCTCGGCTCGCTCTGCGAGCCGCCGACCTGCGCGGTCTCCGGCGGGAGCGGCGGTCCGCGACTGACGCGGACCCGGGAAACCTGTCTTGGCGGACGACCGCCGCCGCCGGGCCCATAGGGCAACCCCGCCGGACAAAATGGCGCCCCGCCAGCCCGGAGGCGTGGCGGGGTGATGGTGTAGATCGGCTGCGCGGGGCAGCATCCAGCGGCGGACCGCCGAGGGGGGTCGGGTCAGCGGTGGCCTTCTGGCCGCTGACGCCACCTCTCCTCGAGTCGGTCGATGAAGGACATCCGGCGGCCGCGGGTGCGGCGGGAGGTGGTGCCTCCCACGACGCGCAGGTCGGGTGACTGTCCCTTGCGGTGCGAACGCATCGCGAACGCCGCGGCGCTGAGCATGACCACGAACCCCGCTACGCCGAGCAGGGTCAGCTCTGTAACCGTGCCGTAGACAACCAACGCGAGACCGACCGCGATAACGCCGACAGCGAGCAGCAGACGACGACGCGCATGGAAGCGCGGGTCACTGGCGCGCACGGCCGAGGCGAACTTCGGGTCCTCGGCCAGCGACTGCTCGATCTGCTCGAACAGCCGCTGCTCATGCTCAGAGAGCGGCACGGCACTCCTCCCCGGTCACGTAGGCCGGCCCGGGCGGACCGACAGACCGTGGCAGCCAAACCGACTGCTTACCCGCCAGTCTACGAGGGGGTTCGCGGCTCGGAAAGCGGGACGACCCACGGCCTGAGTGATTTTCGGTCCGTCGCAGGTCACCGCGCCTCAGAAAGCACTTCGGAAGCGTGCCAGAAAGCGGACACATCCGCCCGCTTCAGTCTTCGCCGGCCTTGCGGAGCAGGCTTGCCGGGCGGATCACCGCTCGGCCGAACTTTGCCGCCGCCGCGTCGGCCGCCGCCTCGGCCTCGCGCCAGCCGTGCTCGGGCTCGCCCAGTGTGGGCTGCCGCGGGGTGGCGCCGGCCTGGGTCAGGCCCTCGACCCGCACCCCGACCAAGCGGATCGGTGCACCCGGGCTGGGCTGGCCACCGGTGGCGCCGCGAGCCGGCCGCCGGTCGCCGCCGGCGGACCACAGCCCCTCCCACAGTGCCCACGCGATGTCGAACACCTCGCGCGCCACGTCGGTCGGGCCGGGCAGCGTGCGGGAACGGCTGAGGGTGCGGAAGTCGGCCAGCCGCACCTTGATGGAGACCGTGCGACCCACCTGGCCGGAACGGCGCAGCCGGGCGCCGGTCTTTTCGGAGAGGGAGAGCAGCGCGCGGCGGATCACCGCTGGGTCGGCCACGTCTGTGTCGAACGTCACCTCCGCGCCGATCGACTTGTCCACCTGCTCCGGCGTCACGTGGCGCGGGTCGCGCCCCCACGACAGCTCGTGCAGGTGGGCCGAGGCCGCCTCGCCGAGCGCGCCGCGCAGCATGCCGACCGGCGCCTGGGCCACGTCGCCGACCGTGCGCAGGCCGAGGCGGGCCAGCGTCTCGGCGGCCCGCTCGCCCACGCCCCACAGCGCGGCCACCGGCAGCGGGTGGAGAAACTCCAGCACCTGGTCGACGGGGACCACGATGAGCCCGTCGGGCTTGGCCCGGGTCGAGCCGAGCTTGGCCACGAACTTGGTCGGCGCCACCCCGACCGAGCAGGTCAGCCCCAGCTCGCCGCGCACCCGCGAGCGGATCAGACGGGCGATGCCGGCGGGCGGGCCGAGCAGCCGCCGCGCGCCGCCCACGTCGAGGAACGCCTCGTCGAGCGACAGCGGCTCGACCAGCGGCGTGACGTCGCGGAAGATGCCCATCACCGCGCGCGAGGCGGCCGTGTAGGCGGTGAAGTCGGGCGGGATGAACACCGCACGGGGGCACAGGGCCCGCGCGCGGGCGGTGGGCATCGCGCTGCGCACCCCGAACTCCCGGGCCTCGTAGCTGGCCGAGCTGACTACGCCACGCGGGCCGACCCCGCCGACCACGACGGGCCGGCCCTTCAGCGAGGGGTCGCGGTGCACCTCGACCGACGCGTAGAACGCGTCCATGTCGACGTGGAGGATGTGGCTGCCGCTGTCGTCGCCCTCCGGCCCGAAGCGCGACTGCCCGCGCGGTATCGCCTGGCTACGACCCATGTCCGCAGGCTAGACGCCCCGTACGACAATCAGCGGCACCATCATCTCCGCCGCCGTGTACGAGCCGTGGTAGGCGACCAGCTTGGCCACCGTCTCCGGCTCGCGGGCGGTGGCGAGCACCGCGGTGAGGCCGTGGCTGACCACCACCACGTCACCGATGCGGTCGAGGTGGGCCGCGGGCACCGGCCCGAACCAACCGGCCTCGACCACCTCCTCGCGCGGCGCCACCCAGGCGTCCTCGCCGAGCACCTCGCGCCACGCGGCCACCACGTCGTCGCGGGCGCCGGGGAGCGTGTGGAGGTAGCGCACCCGCGGCTCGCCGGCGACCAGGCGGAGGCCGGTGCCGAGGCGAGGGTCGGCGTCGAGGTCGTACCGCCCCTCGTCGGGCACGTCGAGCTGCCCGTGGTCGGCCGTGACGAGCAGCGCCGCGTCGGCGGGCAGGCCCTCGACCAGGCGCGCGAGCAGGACGTCGAGCTCGGAAACCGCCGCCCGCCACTCCGGCGAGTCGAGGCCGAAGCGGTGTCCGGACGTGTCGACCGACGGGTGGTAGCCCACCACCAGCGCCCGCCCGTCGGCCGCGAGCCCGTCGAGCATGCCGGTGACCAGCGCCTCGACGTCGGGCGCCGCGCGATAGTCGGCCCCGCGCCAGGCCGCCACGGTGAGGCCGCTGCCGGCGTACTCGGGGCGGCTCACCATGCTCACCGCCACGCCGGCCGCCCG
The DNA here is from genome assembly GCF_059359075.1 of Phytohabitans sp. LZ39. NCBI lineage: Bacteria > Bacillati > Actinomycetota > Actinomycetes > Micromonosporales > Micromonosporaceae > Phytohabitans > Phytohabitans sp. LZ39. Next base: position 107,867 of record NZ_JCADBM010000021.1, read on the forward strand.
CGCCACCGCCAGCCGGCTCGGCACCGGCTGCCAGGCCACCGGGTCCGGGTCGTCCCACCACTGGGTGTGGTTGAGCACGCGGTCGGTGCCCGGGACGTTGACCGTGAAGGCCAGCAGACCATGGGCGCCGGGCACGGCTCCCGTGCCGATCGACGCGAGACCCGCCGGCGTCGTGGACGGGAAGACAGAGGTCAGGCTCGTGGCGGCGCGCGCCACGTCGGCCAGCGTCGGCGCGTGGGGGGTCGCCAGCGGGATCTGGTACGAGCCGAGCCCGTCCACCACGAGCACCGCGATCCGCCGCACGCCGTCGAGCCGGGCGGTGAGGCCGAGCGGATCGGGCGCCTCCGGGACACCGAGCACGGCGAGCACGCTGGGCAGCAGCTCAGCCAGGCTGGCCCGCCCGTAGGCCGGCCGCACCACGTCGAGCGCACCGCTCATGACGACGGGCGGCGGGCGAAGAGGTGCAGCTGGGCGGCGATGTCCCGGTAGGGCGGGTGGGCGGCCGCCGCCATCTCCAGGTCGACCACCGCCTGCGGGTCGCCGTCGGCGACGGCCGCCGGCAGCAGGTCGGCGAGTACCCGTACCCCATGGATCTCGGCGACCTCGAGGCCGGCGGCGCGCAGCAGCGCGGCGGCGGTCTCCGCGTCGTAGCGCCGCCGCAACGTGTCCTTGGGCCCGGTGCGACCGTGCGGGTCGGCGAGGAGCGCGGCCGCGTCGGCGAGGTGGCCGTTGACCGCGCGGCTGAGCACGGCGGCGGCCCTGCCGGCCACGAGCACGCTGGCCGCCCCGCCCGGCCGCAGCGCCGCGGTCACCGCGCCCACCACACCGGCCGGGTCGTCGACGACCTCGAGCACGGCGTGGCACAGCACCAGGTCGGCGGCGCCCGGCTCGACGAGGCCGGCGAGCGCGTCACCGTCGCCCTGCACGGCGCGCACCCGGTCGGCGACCCCGGCTTCCGCGGCCCGCCGGGTCAGCGCGGCGAGCGCGTCGGGGCTGGCGTCGACCACCGTCACGCGGTGGCCGTCTTCGGCGAGGGGGACGGCGAAGCCACCGGTGCCGCCGCCGACGTCGAGCACGGTGAGCGGGCGGCCACCCTGGCGCTCGATCTCGCGACGCAGGGCGGCCCAGACGACTGCGGTGCGCGGCCCGCTGCGCTGTGCGCGAGTTAGCTCCACTGCCGCAGCCTATGCCAGGGTCTCGGCGCACCGCATCACAGGTGGCGGAGCCCCACGGCCTCCGCCACCAGGCTGTCCACTGTAACCGCGGCGCGAAGTTTTACGGCACGGTGAAACGGCCGCACGACGGAGCGCGGGCAGGCGCTCGGTGTCGAGAAGCGGGTCTGGCGCCGTCGGTCCTCCGCCGCCGGCGGCGTCGCGGGTGCCGGTCAGCCGCGGGCGAGGATCTGGCCGACCGCGGTGGCCTTGTCGCCGAGCATCGCGCGCAGGCGCAGCGCGATGTCTTCGGGCTCGTCGGCCGGCCCGAACGCCTGCACGACCTCCTCTGGCACCGCGTCGATCCCGGCCTGAAGGCTGGTCAGATCCTGCTGGAGCTGCGCCTTGGTGGCCTCGTCGACATTGCCGACCGCGGATGCGAGCGCCTTGACCGCGCCGGTCATCCAGCCGGCCCACACGTGGAGCGGCACACGCCCCTCACCCGTCGGGTTGGGGATCGCGACCGAGGTGGTGTAATGCGCGTCGCGAAGCTGCTGTGCCTGCTGGGGGGTCATCTCGTTGTACTCCGATCTGCCCTGCCAGGCCGCGAGGGACTCCCCACGCAGCACGGACAGGACACCGTCGAGTGCGGACCAGTCTTCACAGAACTGCCTGATGATCGACAGGTGGATGTGCCACAGGTGGGTGGTATCGCGACCCGGGTCGGGCCCCGCGTCGGCGCCCACGCCGAGTGGCCGGCCGCCGACCAGCACGTAGCAGTAGACCGTGCGGTTGTCCTTCGTGCCGATGAACTCCCGCAGCACCGGGCCGCGCGGGCTGTACAGCCGCGGGTCGCGGGACCGGGCGGCGGCGTCCAGCCGCGCCGTGTACTTGCGCATCGCCGCGTCGGACAGGCTCAGGTCGATCGCCGACGCCTTGATGCCGGAGCCGCGGCGGTCGGCTACGACGTCGCGGACCGAGTAGTCGGACGACGGCAGCGCGCCGCGGTAGTTGTGGTAGCCGGGCTTGGCGGCGTAGACGCCGCCGAGCAGCGCGCTCGCCTCGAAGCGGTCGAAGTCGCTCCACAGTCGCCAGATGGCGGTCGAGATGCGGGTCGGGTTCGGATTGCTGGCCAGGGTCTCGACGCCTTCATCGTCCACATCGGGCGGGGACTCCGCGCCCTCGACCGTCTCGGGCAGAGCGAGCACGTCGTACTCCTCGCCCTCGGCGATGCTCACCATCAGGTCGTCGGTGAGCGGCAGGGGCTCCGGGTCGCGGACGTAGAAGGCGTCGTCGCGCCAGTCGTAGAACCACGCCCGCCCGGTGGGCTTGTCACCCAGAAGGAACCCGCTCGGATAGCGACTGATCCGCACCTGACCGTCCAGTGGGCCGCCGTGGCAGCGTCCCTCTCGCACGGTGCTGCTCCCTTCCTAACGGGGGGACGTAGGGTCGGGCCATGCGCACCGACGACGAGGCAGAGTGGCACAGGCGTCGGCGCCACGCGGTCACCGTACACGCCGAAGCTCAAGAACGCCGCAAAGCGGTAGAGAACTCACAGGCACGCGCGCTGGTGGCCGACTTCGTCCGTCAGGCCCGGGAGCGAGCCCTGCCGACGGAGCCGCTGGTGGCGCGCTCGTACACGGGCCGCGGGCGCTACCGGACGGGTCTGCGGGGCTGGTATCTGAAAGCCGACCGATCGATGGCCGTCGGTGAAGACGGCGCCTTCTACCTGCTCGCGGTGCCGGCGAGCCTGCGGGCCCGGTTTACCGGCGTCACCCTGCGGGCGGACGACCCGCCGCTCGTGGTGGGCCGCGGCGGGCGGGACGGCGAGTCGATTTCCCTCGCCACGCTCCTCGAACGGGTGCTGAACAAGATTTAGGGCGTTGGTAAAACCGGACAGGTGCGTCCGGCGTCCCCTAGGGGTATCAGGCCGGCAAGCCGGTGCGTACCGACGATGTGCGGCCGGCACATATCAGCGCAACATGTAGCCGAATCGTATTCGTGTGTCCACGGGGGGATTCATGACCAGAAACGTGGCTGGGCTGCTCACCGGTCGCCGGACAAAGTACCTGATCATCGTGTTCTGGCTGATCGTGGTCGCGATCGCCGCTCCGCTGGCGGGCAAGCTCACCAGCGTCGAGGACAACGAGGCCAAGTCGTGGCTGCCGGGCAGCGCCGAGTCGACGCAGGTGCTCGACAAGCAGACCGCCTTCTCCTCGCCCGACGCGCTCCCGGCCGTCGTCGTCTACGAGCGCCCGTCCGGGCTGACCGACGCCGACAAGGCGAAGGTGGCCGCCGACGTGCAGAAGTTCGGGCAGCTCGGCGACCTCGACGGCCAGGTGCAGGGTCCGGCGTTCTCCACCGACGGGCAGGCGGCCCAGATCTACGTGCCGCTCAACCTCGGCCCCGAGGGCTGGGATCGCGCCGGCGACATCGTCGACTCGATGCTGGCGACCGGGGAGGCCGGCGCCAACGGGCTCAGCGTGCACATCACCGGGCCCGCCGGCAGCGCCGCCGACTCCGCCGCCGCGTTCGAGGGGATCGACAGCACACTGCTGTTCGCCACGATCGGCGTGGTCGTGGTGATCCTGCTGTTCACCTACCGCAGCCCGGTGCTCTGGCTGCTCCCGGTCATCTCGGCCGGTGTCGCGCTGACCTGCGCGCAGGCCGTGATCTACCTGCTGGCCAAGCACGCCGACCTCACCGTCAACGCGCAGAGTTCGGGCATCTTGACGGTACTCGTGTTCGGCGCCGGCACCGACTACGCGCTGCTGCTCGTCGCCCGATATAGGGAAGAGCTGCGCCGCCATCACGACCGGCACGAGGCGATGGCGGTCGCCCTGCACCGCGCCGGCCCGGCGATCATCGCGAGCGCGGCCACCGTGGCGGTCGGCATGATCTGCCTGCTCTTCGCCGAGACCAACTCCACCCGCGGCCTCGGCCCGGTCGCCGCGATCGGCATCGTGGTCGGCCTCGCGGTCATGTTGACGCTGCTCCCGGCGATGCTGGTGACCGTGGGCCGGTGGATCTTCTGGCCGGTGCGCCCGAAGGAGGGCACCGCCGAGCCCACCACGACCGGCCTCTGGGCCAAGGTCGGTGGCCGCATCGCCCGCCGCCCCCGCACCACCTGGATCACCACCAGCGTGGTGCTCGCGCTCCTGGCCATCGGCATCGTGCAGCTCGACGCCACCGGTCTGACCAACAAGGAGTCGTTCCGCGGCAACCCGGACTCGATTGTGGGCGAGGAGGTGCTCGCCCGGCACTTCGCGGCCGGTGTCGGCACTCCGGTCGCCGTGGTCAGCAACGCCGGCCAGGCCGCCGACGTGCGCACCGCGTTCGCCGGCACGCCCGGCATCGAGCCCTCGTCGGTCACCGAGCCGAGGGTCAGCAACGGCGTGGCGTACATGGAGGGCACGCTCACCGCGCCGCCGGACAGCGACGCGGCGTACGACACGATCGACAGTGCCCGCGACCGCGTGCACGCGGTGCCCGGGGCGGACGCCCAGGTCGGTGGCCAGACGGCGATCAACCTGGACCTCCAGCGAGCGGCCCGCCACGACCGCAACCTGATCATCCCGATCGTGCTGCTCGTCGTGCTGCTGATCCTCGGCGTGCTGCTGCGGGCGATCGTCGCGCCGCTGGTGCTGGTGGCGACCGTCGTGCTCTCCTTCGCCGCGGCGCTGGGCGTGAGCGCGCTGGTCTTCCGGCATATCTTCGGCTTCGGCGGTGCCGACAGCTCGCTGCCGCTGTTCGTCTTCGTGTTCCTCGTCGCGCTCGGCATCGACTACAACATCTTCCTGATGACCCGGGTACGCGAGGAGGCCGCACGCCACGGCACCAAGCGGGCGGCCCTCGTCGGCCTGGCCGCGACCGGCGGCGTGATCACGTCGGCGGGCGTGGTGCTCGCCGGCACGTTCGCGGTGCTGGCCACGCTGCCGCTGACCGCGTTCGCGGAGATCGGCTTCGCGGTGGCGTTCGGCGTCCTGCTCGACACGATCGTCGTGCGGGCGGTGCTGGTCACCGCCCTCAACCTCGACATCGGTCGCCACATGTGGCACCCCAGCAAGCTGGCGAAGGTGCCTGACGAGCAGCCCACGGCGGCGGCACCCGAGCCGGCGCAGGCGGTGCGCTAGCCGCGGCGACCACGACGCTTCCGGTCCGCCCGCTTCCTCGGCGGACCGGAAGGAGGCCAACCCGCAACCAAAAGCTAGGTGGAGGGGAGCAGGCCGGCCATCGCGCGGTTGTGCACGAGTGCGATCGCGCTGACCACCACGAATACCACGATGTAGGAGATCATCGCCTGGTCGGCGAACGGTGCGGAGAACGTGTCCGCGAACGGCAGGAGTCGCGCGTTTTCCGGAATGCGTCGCAGGCCTCGGGCGCCGATCAGGAGCAGTGCGAGGTAAATGGCGAGCGACGCCACGACGACCACGAGTTGCACCTTCCACCACCGGATGGCGGTGCGCGCCGATACGCGGCGCCGTGTGGCGATCACGAGAAATGTCGTTTCGAGTGCCAGCAATATGATGCCGGTCACCCATATCTCGCCGGCCATCACCCGCATCAACGTCATCTGGGCGAGCTCGAACGCGTCGTGGTTGTCCCCGCAGGTGCGGGTGGCCTCGCACTGTGCGCGGACGAACTCGGCGTCCGCGGAGCCCACGCCGAACGTCTCGTGTGCGTAACCGGCGACGAAGACTGCCAGATAGGCGACAAGAAAAAACACCCAGAAGATGTACTTTCCGCCGACGAGGAAGATGGTCCTGCTGCGCATTGACTACCCGGATTTCTGTGATCTCTTATCCGCCTCGCCACAGGCCCGGCGACAGATTGACACAGCGGAGTAGCGGCGCGGTTACCACTGTCGGGATAGCGTCGCCGGCAATCACCGGAAATCGCGCGAGGCCGGACTTACCGGCGGCGTGATCGGATCGAGGCGGTCGGCGGTCAAATTGATCACCCCGTCGTGCTTTTCCAGCCGCCCTCGCACGATCAGCGCGGCGCTCGTGCGGGCCACCTTCCGGTAGCGCTGCCACAGCCCCGGCGAGCAGGTCACGTTGAGCATGCCGGTCTCGTCCTCGAGGTTCATGAACGTGATCCCGCCCGCGGTCGCCGGCCGCTGGCGGTGGGTGACGAGGCCGCCGACGCGTACCCGGGTGCCGCCGTCGATCAGGCCCAGCCGCGCGATCGGCACCGCGCCGGCCTCCTCCAGCTGGGGCCGGATGAAGCGGGCCGGGTGGCTCTCCGGCGACAGCCCGGTGGCCCACACGTCGGCGACGAGGCGGTCGACCGCGTCCATGCCGGGCAGCGTGGGCGGCGGGTTGGGGCTGCTGCCGGTACCCGGGAGGCGGTCGGGCCGCTCCTGGGCGGCGGCGCCGGCGGCCCACAGCGCCTCGCGGCGGGAGAGTCCGAAGCCGGCGAACGCGTCCGCGGTGGCCAGCGCCTCCATGTGCGCGGCGGTCAGGCCCACCCGGCGGGCCAGGTCGGCCATGTCGCGGTACGGGCCGGCGCCCTCCCGCTCCTCCTCGATCCGCCCGGCCAGGTCGTCGCCGATCGTGCGCACATAGGACAGTCCTAATCGGACGGCCGGGCCGCCCATCCCCCACTGGTGCGGCGGCTCACCCTTCTCGCTCCCCCACCGGGTGTCCGATGTGTACTCCAGCTTTGCCTTGGCGCCGCTGAGGTTGATGTCCGGCCGCCGCACCTCGACGCCGTGCCGCCGCGCGTCGTCGACCAGAGTCTGCGGCGAGTAGAAGCCCATCGGCTGGGCGTTGAGCAAGGCGGCGAGGAACGGTCCGGGGTGGTAGCGCTTGAGCCACGAGCTGGCGTACACGAGGTAGGCGAAGCTGATCGCGTGGCTCTCCGGGAAGCCGAAGCTGGCGAACGAGGAGAGCTTGAGGTACACGTCGTCGGCGATCTCGCCGGTGATGCCGCGCTCGGCCATGCCGGCGTAGAGCCGGTCCTTGAGCTCGGCCATCCGTTCGTCCGAGCGCTTCGAGCCCATCGCGCGGCGCAGCTTGTCGGCCTCGGCGCCGTCGAAGCCGGCCACGTCGATGGCGAGCTGCATGAGCTGCTCCTGGAAGAGCGGCACGCCCAGCGTCTTGGCGAGCGCGTTCTTCATCGCGGGATGCGGTGGGTCGGGGGGTTCGAGCTTCTTCTTGCGCCGGATGTACGGATGCACCGAGCCGCCCTGGATCGGGCCGGGCCGGATGAGCGCCACCTCCACGACGAGGTCGTAGAACTCGCGTGGCTCCAGCCGCGGCAGGGTGGCCATCTGCGCGCGGGACTCGACCTGGAAGACGCCGACCGAGTCGGCCCGGCACAGCATGGCGTAGATTTCCGGGTCGTCGAGTGTCATGTCGCTCAGGTCGATTTCCCGGCCGATCATGTCGCACGCGTAGCGCAGCGCGGAGAGCATCCCGAGCCCCAGCAGGTCGAACTTGACCAGGCCGGCGATCGCGCAGTCGTCCTTGTCCCATTGCAGGACCGTGCGGTTTTCCATCCGCGCCCACTCGACCGGGCACACGTCCACCACCGGCCGGTCGCAGATCACCATGCCGCCGGAGTGGATACCCAGGTGCCGCGGAAACGTCTGTAGCTCGTTGGCGAAGTCGATGACGTGCTTCGGGATGTCGTCGACGTCGACCGCCGCGATGCTCCCCCACCGGTCGATCTGCTTGCTCCACGCGTCCTGCTGCCCGGGTGAGAAGCCGAACGCCTTGGCGATGTCACGCACCGCCGACCGCGGCCGGTACGAGATCACGTTGGCGACCTGGGCGGTGTGCTCCCGGTCGTACTTCCGGTAGACGTACTGGATGACCTCCTCCCGCCGGTCGGACTCGATGTCCACGTCGATGTCGGGCGGGCCGTCTCGCTCGGGGGCGAGGAAGCGCTCGAAGAGTAGCCCGTGCTGCACCGCGTCGACGTTGGTGATGCGGAGCGCGTAGCAGACCGCCGAGTTGGCCGCCGAGCCCCGCCCCTGGCAGAAGATCCGCTTTCGATGACAGAAGTTCACTATGTCGTGAACTATCAGGAAGTAACCGGGGAAGCCCAGCTCGTCGATCATCTTCAGCTCGCGGTCCAGCTGGGCGTACTCCTTGGGAGCCGCCTCCCGCGGCCCGTACCGCTCCAGCGCGCCCCGCATCGTCAGCTCGCGCAGCCAGCTCATCTCGGTGTAGCCGGGCGGCACGTTCCAGTCCGGCAGGTGGGGTGCGACCAGCTTGAGGTCGAAAGCGAGCTCGCGGCCCAGCTCTGCGGCCCGGGCCACCGCACCCGGATACGCCGCGAACCGGGCCGCCATCTCCTCGCCGCCGCGTAGGTGCGCGGTCGCCGCGGCGGGCAGCCAGCCGTCGATCTCGTCGAGGCTGCGCCGGGCGCGCACCGCGGCAAGGGCGGTGGCCAGCCGCCGCCGCTTGGGGGTGGCGTAGTGCACGTTGTTGGTGGCCACAGTGGACAGTCCCGCGACGGCGGCCAGCTCGGCGAGCGCGTCGTTGCGGTCACCGTCGGCCGGGTCACCGTGGTCGGTCAGCTCCACCAGCACGCGCTCGGTGTCGAACGCGGCCACGAGCCGGTCCAGCTCCGCGGCCGCCGCGGCCATCCCGCCGATCCGCAGTGCCGCCGGTACGGTGCCCTTGCGGCACCCGGTCAGCACGACGACGTCCTTCAGGTCTTTTCCCAGCTCGTCGATCGGCGGGTAAACCGGCCGGCCCTTCTCCTTGCCCGCCAGCTGCGCCTTGCTGACGGTGCGGGCGATCTGGGCGTACCCCTCGGGGCCGCGCGCCAGCACCAGCAGGTGCCGGCCGACCGGGTCGGGCTCGCCGTTTTGCGGGCCGGGCAGGCCGAGCGAAAGCTCCGCGCCGAAGATCGTGGGCAGCTGGTGGGCGCGGGCCGCCTCGGCGAAGCGCACCACGCCGTAGAAGCCGTCGTGGTCGGTTACCGCGAGCGCGGTCAACCCGAGCCGGGCCGCCTCCCGGGCCAGCTCCTCGGGGTGGCTCGCCCCGTCGAGAAAGCTGAAGTTGGTGTGGCAGTGCAGCTCCGCGTACGGGACGGGACCTTCGGTGCGGATGAGCGCGGGCCCCTCGTACGGCGGTCGCTTACGGCTCCACGCCGGCGAGTCGCCGCCGTCGGCGTCCACGGCCAGCGGGTCCACCACGTGCCGGCCGGAGAGCACCCGCTCCATCTCCGCCCAGCTCCGCTGCGGGTTATGCCACCCCATGGATGCCCACCTCAGTCATATATCGCCTCTACCGACCAGATGCCGCCAGCCAGGGAGAGCAGCAGGCCCCAGCCGCCGGGGAGAGCGACCTGGAAGCGGGCCCGCCGCCGCGACTCCTCCGCCGCCCACCAGCGCTCGTCCGCCGGCCACGGCCCGATCCAGCCGATCACCTCGACCGACCGCTCCCGCCGCCGCTCGCGCCCTGTCGCGCTGATCACGACGCGGGCCGGCGGCGCGCTGACCTCCAGCCGGCCGCTCACCTCGACCGGCACACCGGCCGCGTCGTACACCATCACCCGGGCCGGCGCCGCCAGCACCTGCGCGGGCGCGGGGGCCGGGATCCGGCCGGGCCAGGGCGGCTGGCCGGATCGGGTCGGGATCCGCTCGTCGCCCCACGGGACCATCCGCGCCTGGTCGTCCGGCGAACGCCCGCCACCAAGCACCGCCGTGAGCACCGCCTCCGGCCCGAGGATGCCCTGCACCCGGTGCAGCGCCCGGTGCGCCCGCTCACGCTCCTCGCCGGTCTCGCCCCACAGGCCCGGCTGGAGCCCGACATGGCTCAACACCCCCTCGGGTATCAGCCGCAGGCGCACGATCCCGGACACCGGCCGCTCACGGCGCCCGGAGATCCACCCGTCGAGCTGCCACCGCACCCGGTCGGCGATGGCCACGGCGGTGAGCAGCCCGTCGTGCCGCCAGACCCGGTGCAGCTCCTGCCCGTCCGCGGTCACCGCCTCGATCGCCACCCGGGTGCAGGCCAGGCCGTGGGCGGCGAGCTTTTCGTGCAGCCGCTCGGCCAGCGACCGCGCCGCGAACGCCGCCACGTCCACCCGGTCGAGCGGCTCGTCGTACGTCTCGGTGACGTCGAGGTCGGGCGGCACGCGGCGGACCGCGAGCGGCCGGTGGTCGCGCCCCGCCGCCAGCCGGTGCGCCAGCGCCGCGTCGAACCCGAACCGGGACAGCACGTCAGCGGCGGGCAGGGCCGCGAACTCCCCGAGGGTACGCACGCCGAGCCGCCGCAGCAGGTCCGTCAACTGTGGACGGTCGAGCGCCTCGACGGGCAGCCCGGCCAGAAACTCCCGAGTCTCGCCCGGCGGCACGATCCGCCCGGTACGCGCCGCCAGCCCGGCCGCGAACACCCCGTCCGCGATCCCCACCTGGCTCTCCACGCCGCACACCTCGGCGATCCGCTCGACGATCGCCTCGGCCGTACGCTCCTCACCGCCGAAGTAGCGCACCGGCCCCTTGGCGGCCAGCGCGCAGGACCCCGGGCGGATCGCCTCGACCCCGACCACCAGCTCCTCGACCGCCGCCACCACCGGCTCGAACGCCCGCGCGTCCCGATCCGGGTCGTGCTCCACCACGGTCAGCCGCGGGCAACGGCTCTGCGCCTCCCGCTTACGCAGCCCACGCTTGACCCTCTCCGCCCGAGCCGCCTCGGAGCAGGCGATCACGCGGTTGGCCCGCACCACGGCGACGGGCCCGGTCGCCGGGATGCCCTCGACCAGCTCCAGGGCGATCACCGGCCAGTCGGGACACCAGACCAGCAACGTGCGCACGCTTGATCATAGAACACATGTTCGAACCCGCACTATGATCAACATCGCCCCGACCAGCGCATTGGCCACTCCCGCCCATACCGCACCACCACTTGCTCCCACGGCTCGAGATGCCACGAAGCCGACAGCGACCCTCGGCCACGACCCCGACTGGGGTCAGCGGATCAGGGTGAGTGTGGCGCGGCGGCCGGTGGAGCGGGTGGCTGGCTCGACGTCCACGACGGCGACCACCGGCTGGCCGTCGGCGCCGGGCATCCAGACGGTGATCTCCTTGGGGCGGGCGGCCGCGCCTCGGCCGCGGGCGACGATCGTCACGCGGCGCTGGCGGAGGCGGCCGCGGCCGGGGGTCAGGCCTTCCCAGTCGCTGCGGGTCACCTGGAGCGTCACGTCGGCGCCGTCCCACCGGCCGTACGGCACCAGCACGCTCCCCCGCTGCCGCGCGCGGGCGGCCAGGCGGCTGGCGATGGAGGCGGGCACGGTGCCGGGGACGGCGATGACCACCACGTCGATGCCGTCGATCAGGGCGGCGACCACGGCGGCCCACTCGGGGCCGGGGTTGGGCACCAGAGCCAGGCGGTCGAGGGCGATGCCGGCGTCGGCGGCGGCGACCGCGCCGAAGGTGGGGATGCCGACCATCGCGCACCACGAGCCGGTCCGGGACGCCTCGGCGATCAGCGCGAGGACCAGGGCGGAGCTGCCACCGGGCGCGCCGCCGGCGGGCAGCCCGCCATCCGGCAGGCCGCCGGCCGCGACGGTGGTGCCGCGGCGCAGGCCGCCGCCGGGCAGGAGCACGCCCAGCGGGGAGGCCACGGGCAGCACGCGGTGCCGCCCCGTGACATCCGGGTCGCTGGCCGGTCGGACCAGCCCGGCGACGGTAGCGGACCGGAGAGTCGCCTGGCCCGCCATGGCCTGTCTCGCTTTCCTGGTGTGCTTACGAAGACGAACGGTGGATCAGGCGGCGGCCAGCCCGTCGAGAGCGGGCTGGTGGGCCAGGCCTAGCGCGACCTCGACCACCGCCACGAACTGCTCGGCGGCGCGCAGCAGGTCATCGGCCTCGCGGGTGGTGACCACGCGCGGGATGCCGGCCTGTGCCGCGGCGCGCTTGCTCGCCCCGGCGGCGAAGTAGGTGGCCCACTCGCGCAGCTCGGGCGCCACCATCAGCAGCAAGGTCCAGACGCTGGTGACCCTGTTGCGCCGGGTGGGTGCGGGCTGCGCGCGGGCGGCGAGCATGGCCGCGGCGGCGCGCAGCGCGGACAGGTGGGCCGCGGCGTACCGCAGGCCGTCGGGACGGGTCTGTGCCGCTTCCTCCAGCCCGCGCCGGGCGAGGACGAGCAGCTCGGCGGGAGTGCGGTGCGGCAGCACGCCGGCGGGCACGGTGGGTGCCTGAGCGGTACTGGTCGGCATGGGACTCTCTCCTCGGCAATGTCCTGTCGTCGGCGCCAGCCGGGCGTGAACGCTTCCCCTCCTCACACCCGGCCGGCTCGGCCGGCGAGGCCGTTGCCCGCCGCCCGGGGGTCGGGGGTGGCGAGCAACGGTCCTGCCTGAGGGCCCGGACCCGCGAATGTCCAGGACCCGCACGCGGTCTCCGCGAACCGCTCCTGGGTGGCGCGTCGCGAACCGCTCCACCCAAGTCGTTCGAACAGTCGTTCGAACTACCAAGACAGTACACCTCGCGTACGACAAAAACGCAACGTCCGGTGGGCGTGCCGCCGGGGTTCCGAGAGGTAACGACCACAATGCGGTTCCACTCCTGACAGCCGGCCGGTAGCCTCACCTGCGTGACGAGGAAGCCCGCGCTGGGAGTGGCCATGGTGGTCGCCTCCGGCACGCTGTTCGCGGTCAACGGCACCGTGTCCAAGCTGGTGCTGCGCGCCGGCATCGAGCCGCACCAGCTCGCCTTCCTCCGGGCCGCCGGCGCCTTCACGGGCCTGCTGGCGATCACGTTGCTGCTGGGCCGCGGCCGCCGCCTGGCGGTCACCCGCCGCGACCTGCCGCTCCTGCTCGGCTACGGGCTGGCCGGCTTCTTCCTCGTCCCGATGCTCTACTTCGTGGCGATCTCCCGCTTGCCGGTGGGCATCGGGCTGCTGTTCGAGTACACGGCGCCGCTCTTCGTGGCGCTCTGGGTGCGCTTCGGCCAGCGCCAGCCGGTGCGGCCGCGGCTGTGGGGCGGCCTCGCGCTCAGCCTTGTCGGCCTCGCCTGCGTGGCCGAGGTGTGGGGCGAGCTGAGCCTCGACGGGCTGGGCGTGCTCGCCGGCCTCGCCGCGGCGGTGCTGCTCGCGCTCTACTACCTGCTCGGCGCGCAGGGCGTCGCCCGCCGCGACACGCTCTCGCTCACCACCTGGGCGTTCGGTGCCGCCGCCGTGGCCGGCCTGCTCACGCAGGCCGTGGCGCCGGCAAACGGTGGCTGGGCGCCGCTGGCCGAGTCCACCTCCGGCGGGGTCCCGATCACACTGCTCCTCGGGTACGTGGTGGTGCTCGGCTCGATCGCGCCGTACCTGCTGCTGGCCGGCGCCCTGCGGCATCTGCCGGCGACGAGCGTCGGCATCGTCGGCATGATCGAGCCGGTGATCGCCTCGGCCGTGGCGTGGATCACGCTCGGCGGCAGCGAGGCGCTCAACACGGCGCAGCTCGCCGGCGGCGCGCTGGTACTGGCCGGCGTGGCGCTGGCCGAGAGCGCCCGGGTGGCGTCACCGCCGCCCGCACCGGCCGCGGCCGAGGAGGAGAAAGTCGTGGCCGTCCCGGCCGGGTGAGCAGCAAGATGGTCGGCATGTCCACACACCCGAATGTGCAGGCTATACACCCTAACGTCCAGGCGGTACGAGACGCGCTGCGCGGCGCCGACGCCCGCGACGGCTCCGGCCGGCCCAGCGAGGTCCGGCTGCTGCCCGAGGCCGTGCACACCGCGGCGGCGGCCGCCGCCGCCCTCGGCATCGAGGTAGGCCAGATCGCCAACTCGCTGATCTTCGACGCGGAGGGCGAGCCGCTGCTGGTGCTGACCTCGGGCGCGCACCGGGTGGACACCGCCAAGGTCGCCGCCGACCTCGGTGTCGGCAAGCTCAAGCGGGCCGACCCCGACTTCGTCCGCACGCACACCGGCCAGGTCATCGGCGGGGTCGCCCCGCTCGGCCACCCCAAGCCGCTCCGCACGCTCGTTGACACCGCCCTGGAGCAGTACGGCGAGATCTGGGCCGCCGGTGGCGTACCGCAGGCGGTCTTCCCCACCACCTACGCCGAGCTGGTCCGGATCACCGCGGGGAGCCCGGCAGAGGTCGCGTGACGCCGTTCGTGACGCTCCACGTGTGGCGGGTCCCCCGCCGCGCGGTGCCGCGCGCCTTCGTCCGGATGGCGCTCGACCGGCGGCGGCTGCGCGCCACGTCCGGCGTCCGCTTCGCCAAGCTGCTCGGCACCGGCGACGGCTTCGGCCTGACGGACGCCGACCCGACCCGGTACGCCGCACTGGTGGTCTGGGACGACGCGGCCGCGGCGGAGGGCTTCGACGGCACACCCGTGGCACGTGCCTGGGAACGCATCGCCGAGGGCCGCCTCCGGATCGACCTCAGCCCGCTCACCAGCCGCGGAAAGTGGTCCGGCACAACGCCTTTCGGCGAGCCGCGCGGCCAGACAGAGGGGCCCGTGCTCGCGCTCACCCGGGCACGGCTCCGCCCGCGCCGGGCGGTGACGTTCTGGCGCGCCGTCCCGCCGGTCGCCGCCGCCGCGGCCACCGCGCCGGGGCAGCTCGCCCGCTTCGGCATCGGCGAGGCACCGATCGGCTGGCAGGGCACGGTAAGCGTGTGGCGGAACACCGCAGACCTCACCGAGTTCGCGTACCGTCACCCGGAGCACCGGGCGGCGATCCTCCGAACACCGACCGAAGGGTGGTACGCGGAGGACCTGTTCGCCCGGTTCGCCGTACTGGGGGTCATGGGCGACCGTAAGGTCGTTGGCTGGAATGACGGAGGGGAGCGCGGGCGCGCATGAGGTTGGTGCCGTGGATGCCGGACGACCTCACCAGGCGGCTGGACGACGTCGTCGCGGTGTACGGCGAGGCGATGGGCTACCGGGCCGAGCTGCTGGAGGCGCGGCGCGGCTACATCGCCACCCACGCGCGGCGGCCCGGGTTCCGTGCGGTCGCGACGCTCACCCGCGACGGCCACCTGGTCGGCTTCGGATACGGGTACACGTCCGCCGCCGGCCAGTGGTGGCACGACCAGGTGCGCGGCGCACTGTCCGAAGAGGCCCGCAAGACCTGGCTCACCGACTGCTTCGAGGTGGTCGAGCTGCACGTCCGCCCACCCGCGCAGGGGCACGGCGTCGGCGCCCGCCAGCTGCGCGCGCTGCTGCGCATGGCCGGCGGCGCCACCACCCTGCTCTCCACTCCCGAGGCCGACGAGTGGGACTCCCGGGCCTGGCGGCTCTACCGGCGCTTCGAGTTCGTCGACGTGCTGCGTGACTTCCGCTTTCCCGGCGACGAGCGGGCCTTCGCGGTGTTGGGGCGGCAGCTCCCCCTCCCCACCTGACCGCGTGAGACGCAGCCTGCCCTGGGCCCTGCTGGGCGGGCTCGTCCTCGTCCAGATCAGCTATCCGCTCACCGGCGGCGGCGCCCGCGCGGCGGTCACCGTGGCCACCGTCCTTCTGGGGTACGCCACGTCGGTGAGCCACGCGCTGCTCACCCGCGGCCCACGGGTGGCCGTCTGGCTCGTGCTGGTGACCACCGGCGGCGGCTTCGCGGTCGAGGCGCTCGGCGTGGCGACCGGCTTCCCGTTCGGCGAGTACGCCTACTCCGCCGACCTCGGCCCGCGGCTGGCCGGCGTGTCCCTTGTCGTGCCGCTGGCCTGGACCTGGATGGCTTGGCCGGCCTGGCTGGCGGCGGTCCGGGTCACCCGTTCGCGGGCGGGCCGCGTGGCGCTCGCCGCGGTCGGGCTCGCCGCCTGGGACCTCTTCCTCGACCCGCAGATGGTCGCCGAGGGGTACTGGACCTGGGCCGACCCCCGCCCCGCCCTGCCCGGCGTACCCGGCATACCGCTCGGCAACTACCTGGGCTGGCTCGGCGTGGCGCTGGTGATGACCGTCCTCGTCCGCACGAGCGCGCGGGAGGCCAGCACCGAGGACGCGCCGATGTACGCGCTGTACCTGTGGACGTACGCCGGCAGCGTCGTGGCGCACGCGGTCTTCCTCGACCTGCCCGGCTCGGGCTCGGCGCTGTGGGGCGCGCTGGGCATGGGGCTGCTCGCCGCCCCGCTGGCCTGGTCGCTGCGCGAGGAAGACCCGGACCGGCATCCGGGTCCGCACGCGGCTCCCAGCGGCACCGACGAGTCACCGTGACCTGGCTGCTCGTGGCGGTCGTCGCCGCGCTCACCGCGCACACCGTGATCAACGCGCGGCTGCTCCGCCGGCCGACCGGTGCCTCCACAGTGGACGAGCGGGTGGCCGTGCTGCTGCCGCTGCGCGACGAGGCCGACCGGGTCGAGCCGTGCCTGCGCGCGCTGAAGGCCCAGCGGGGCGTGCCGCGGCTGGAGGTGGTCGTGCTCGACGACGGCTCCACGGACGGCACCGCCGACCTGGTCCGCGCGCACGGCCTCCGCGTCGAGCAGGGCGCTCCTCCGCCGCCCGGCTGGCTCGGCAAGCCGCACGCCTGCCATCAACTCGCCGCCCTCGCGCCGCACGCCACCGCCCTTGTCTTCGTGGACGCCGACGTGGTGCTCGCCCCGCACGCCGTGGCCGCCGCGGTCGGCGAGCTGCGGGCGGCCGGTGTGGACCTGCTCTCGCCGTACCCGAGGATCGTGGCGCGGACGGTGGGCGAGCGGCTCGTGCAGCCGCTGCTCCAGTGGTCGTGGCTGACGTTCCTGCCGCTGCGCGCGATGGAGCGTTCGCCACGCCCCTCCCTCGCGGCGGCGGGCGGGCAGTTCCTGGTGGTCGACCGGGCCGGGTACGACCGGGCGGGCGGCCACGCGGCCGTGCGTGACAAGGTGCTGGAGGACGTGACGCTGGCCCGCGCGGTCAAGCGGGCCGGCGGACGGATCGCGCTCGCCGACGGGTCCGCGCTGGCCACCTGCCGCATGTACACGAGCTGGCGAGAGCTGGCGGACGGCTACGCCAAGTCGCTCTGGGCGGGCGTCGCCTGGCCGGTCGTGCTGCTCCTGCTCGCTTTGTACGCACTTCCGCCGATCCTGGTCACTATTGCGCCGGCGGGTGCTCTGTGCGCGTACCTGATGGGTGTCCTGGGAAGGGTGGTGGCGGCGCGGGCGACCGGGGGTCGGGCCTGGCCCGACGCGCTGGCCCACCCGGTTTCGATCGTGGTGTTCGCTTGGCTGGTGGTGCGGTCGCACCGCGAGCGGCGGCGGGGCCGGCTGGTCTGGCGCGGGAGGAGGGTGCCGTGAACGTGGTCGTGGTGGGCGCGGGCGTTGGCGGGCTGTCCGTGGCCGTCCGCCTGGCCGCCGCCGGGCACCGGGTGACGGTGCTGGAGCGCGGCGAGGCGGTGGGCGGCAAGCTGGCCCGGTACGCGCGGGACGGCTTCGTCTTCGACACCGGACCGAGCCTGCTGACGCTGCCGGAGGTGTTCGACCCTTCTCGTCGTGTCGCGGGCACGGGACGCGACCTCGTCGAGCCGGTGCCGCTCGACCCGATCGTGCGGCACCGCTTCCCGGACGGCACGGTGCTCGACTCGTGCCGCGACCCGGACGCCTTCGCGGCCCGCGTGGGCGCGGCGCTCGGCCCGGCCGCGGCCGCCGAGTGGGCGGGGCTGTGGCGGCGGGCCGGGCGGATCTGGGACACCTCGTGGCGGCACGTGCTCCGCACCTCGCTGTCGCCGGCCCGGCAGCTGTGGCGACTGTCCGACCTGTGGGCGATCCGCCCCGGGCAGACGCTGCGCGGGCTGGGGGTGCGCGACCCGCGGCTGCGGATGTTCGTCGACCGGTACGCGACCTACGCCGGCGCCGACCCGCGCCGGGCGCCCGCGGCGCTGCTCGCGGCGGCGTACGCGGAGCTGGCCTTCGGCGGCTGGTACCTGCCCGGCGGACTCGCGACGCTCGCCGACGCGCTGCTGTCCCGCTGCCTGGACCTGGGCGTGGTCGTCCGCTGCGGCACCGCGGTCACCGCCATCGACGCGGCGGGCGGGCGGGTGCACGGGGTACGCGCCGACGGTGAGCGCCTCCCCGCCGACGTGGTGGTGACCGATGTGGACGCTCGCGACGTCTACCGCGACCTGCTGCCCGCGCCGCGCCGGCTGGCCCGGCTGGCCGACCGCAGCCTCTCCGGTTTCGTGCTGCTCCTGGGGGTACGCGGCGAGTCCGGTCTCGCGCACCACAACGTGTACTTCCCGGACGACTACGACGCCGAGTTCGACGCGGTCTTCGGCGATCCGGGGCGGGGTGTGCGGGCCCGGCCGGCACCCGGCCCGACCGTGTACGTGACGGTGGCGGACGACCCGCTCGTCCGGCCGGCCGGGCACGAGGCCTGGTTCGTGCTGGTCAACGCCGCCCGCCAGGGCACGGCCGCGGACGCGGTCGACTGGCGCCGCCCCGGCCTCGCGGAGGCGTACGCCGACCGCGTCCTCGACGTGCTCGAAGCCCGCGGCGTCGCGGTCCGCGACCGGCTTGTGTTTCGCGAGGTACTGCCGCCCGGCGACTCGATCTACGGCACCGCGGGCTCGCTGCGCCGCCCGGCCAACCGCGGCCCGGTCGAGGGGCTGTTCCTGGTGGGCGGCTCGGTCCACCCCGGCGGCGGCCTCCCGATGGTGGCGCTGAGCGCCGACATCGTGGCATCCGAGATCGGCCCGGCGCACTGACCTTCCGGCGCGGGGTGCGGCGCGCTGAGGTTCCGCGCGACGCGCGACGCGCGACGCGCGGCCTCGGCGAAAGCGTGGCGCCGGGCGCGGCGGGCGGCGCGGCCTCAGCGAAGCGCGGCGGGCGCGGCAGGCGGCGCGCGGCCTCAGCGAAGCGCGCGGTGGAAGGCGGCGAGCAGCTGGAGGATGCCCACCAGGGCCAGCAGCACCCAGACCGCCGTCACGACCGTGATCGTGCCGGCCGGCAGGTCAGTCTGCACGAGCTCGACCGCGCCGGCCAGCAGCAGGCCGACGAACGCCACCGACACCCGCGTGGGCCGTTCGCCCACGGTCACCACACCGATGTCGCGCATGCCGGCGGCGGTGACCCGGGCGCGGATGTACTCGTGCAGCCAGGACAGCCCGCCGGCCGCCACCACCAGCGTGCCCGGCGCTCCCACCAGCCAGAAGGCGACGAGCCAGGCGGCCTCGCCGAGCCGGTCGGCGACCGAGTCGTACAGGTAGCCCAGCCGGGTGGCGCGGCCGGAGACCACCGCCGTGGCGCCGTCGACGCTGTCGGCCATCGCGGCGAGCAGTACGAACACGGCGGCGAGGGCGGGGCGGTCGGCGAGCAGCGGCACGGAGACGCAGAGCACCAGCCCGCCGAACGTGACCGCGGCCGGCGCGATGCCGACGCGGGCGAGCCCCGAGCCGATCACGTACGACACGCGGAGCCAGCCGCGCACCAGCGGCCCGGCCTTGCGCGGATCGAACCCGCCGTGTAGCCGGGCCCACCCGACCGCGTACTCGTCCCAGCTCAGCCGGCCCTTGCCCACCTTGGGATCAACCGCCCGGCGGGTCGATCAGACGCGGGCGCCGGCCGGAAGGTTCTGCCACACCTCACGGGTCGCCGTCGAACGGTTGAGGGTGATGAAGTGGATGCCCGGCACGCCCTCGTCGAGGAGCCGCGCGCACATCTCGCTGCACTGCTCGATGCCGAGCCGGCGCACCGCGTCGGCGTCGCCGGAGACCCGCTCGAAGCGCTCCAGCAGCGCGGGCGGGAAGGGCGCGCCGGAGAGCTGCTCGGACCGCTCGATCGTGGCCATCCGGACCACCGGCATGACACCGGGCACGATCGGGGTGTCGCAGCCGGCGGCGGCCACCCGGTCGCGCAGGCGCAGGTAGTCGTCGGCGTCGAAGAACATCTGGGTGATCGCGAAGTCGGCGCCGGCCCGGCACTTTTCGATGAAGCGGTCGGTGTCGCTGGCGATGTCGGGCGACCGGGGGTGCTTGTAGGGGAAAGCGGCCACGCCCACGCAGAAGTCGCCGGACTCCTTGAGCAGCCGGACCAGGTCCGCCGCGTACAGCACGCCCTCGGGGTGGCGCACCCACTCGCCCATCGGGTCGCCCGGCGGGTCGCCGCGCACCGCCAGCACATTGCGCACGCCGACGCCGGCCAGCCGGCCGATCACGTGGCGGAGCTCGGCGACCGAATGGTTGACCGCGGTGAGGTGGGCCATCGGCAGGAGCGTGGTCTCGGTGGCGACCCGCTCGGTCACGGCGACGGTGGTGTCACGCGTGGTGCCGCCCGCCCCGTAGGTGATCGAGACGAACGACGGCCGCAAGGGCTCCAGCTCGCGGATGGCCTGCCAGAGCAGCGGCTGCCCCTCGGCCGTCTTGGGCGGGAAGAACTCGAACGAGAACGTCGGCGCCGGGCCGGCGATCAGGTCACCGATCGACGGCTGGGAGCCACCGGGGAGGACGGAGGGGAGACCTAGTGCCACTCAGTGACTGTATCGGTTGCGCTCGAGCCGCAGTCGAGTCGTCTCAGAGCGTGGCGGCCCGCGTACCGCGGCCTTCGGCCCAGTGCTCACCCGGTCCGGCCAAGCCGGCCAACGTTCGTGGCCACCGCGGTACGGATCTTCCGCGCCGGAAAACGTCGTACCCACGCGGTAGAGAGTTACCCGGCACGGATGCCCGCTCCCGGCCCCGCGCGGGGGTTATCGGCCGGGTGGGCGCCCGCGCGGGGGTTACGGGGGCGTCCGGCGGCGCCCGGGGGTCGGGCGCTGCCGGGCGACCGAGGGGTCGGCACGCACGTCAGGAGGTCGTGACACTCGAGGGGGCTCAGTTCGCCGTGTCTGAGGCATGCACCGCCCAAGATCCGGGCGGCACGCCGTCACCGTCCACCGCGCCCGTCCCACTGGGCGCCATGTTGGCCGCGCTCCGGCAGGCGCACGGCTGGTCGCAGCTGCGCGTGGCCGAGCAGCTGTCCACGGCCGCCGGCCTGCACACCGTGAGCCGGCACGAGGTCAGCCGCTGGGAGCGCGGCGAGCGGGTTCCCGGCGACTTCTGGCTGGGCTGGCTCGCCATCGTGCTCGACGTGCCGGGGCCGGAGCTGGCGGTCGCCGCCGCGGCCGCCCGCCGGGGGCCCGCCCGCCGGGCCGCGCCCGGGCCGGCGCCGGTCGAGGGGCAGGCCGACCTGCTGCGGCTGGCGCACGCCTGGCTGGCCGACCCGACCGGCTCGCTCGGCCATGTCACGGCCGCCGGGCCCGACGCCCGCGCGGCCGCGCGCGTCTCCCCGCCGCCGGGCCGGGCCGCGGGCGGCGCCGGGCCGGCGGAGGCGGCGCGCGGCCGGGCCGGGCCGGCGCTGTCCCACCTCGACACGCTCGCCGCCTGGCTGGCGGGCGACCCGGCCGCCGCGGGCGGGGGCGGCGGCGGCCGGGCGGGCGGCGCCGGGCGGCGCGGCGGCGGGGCCGACCCCGACACGGTGGCCGCCACCGTCGCCCTCCTGCGCCGGCAAGACGATCTCGTCGGCGGCGCCGACCTGGCCGGGCCCGCCGGCCACGAGCTCGGCGCGACATTCGGCCGGCCGGAGTCAGCGCCGGCGAGCCGGCGGCTGCTCGGGCTGGTGGCCGAGGCCGCCCAGCTCACCGGCTGGCTGGCCGCCGACGCGGGTGACCCGGCCGGCGCGCTCGCCGCCTACCACACCGCCCTCGCCGCGGCCGCCGGCGCCGGCGACCGTCCGCTCGCCGCGCACGTGCTCGGCTCGGCGAGTCACCTGCTCGCCGGCCACGGCGACCCGCGCGGGGCACTGCTGCTGGCCCGCACCGGGCTGGCCGGCGCCGGCCGCTCGGCCTCGGCCGGGCTGCGCGCGCTGCTGCTGCACCGGGTGGCGTTCGCGGCGGCGCTCTGCGGCGAGCGGCGGGCCGCACACGCCGCGCTCGGCCGGGCCGTCACGGCCGCCGCCGGGCGTGACCCGGCACAGGATCCGCCCTGGCTCTACTGGCTGGACACGGGCGAGCTGTCCGCGATGGCCGGGCGCTGCCTCGCCGCGCTGGGCCGCCCGCTGCGCGCCGAGCCGCTGCTCACCGCCGCCGTGGGCCGCGCCGGGCAGCCACGCACCGCCGCCCTCTACGGCGCCTGGCTGGCCCGGGTCTGCCTCGACCTCGGCGAGGTGGAGCGGGCCGGTCAGGTCGCCGTCGACGCCCTGCTCGACGCGGTCCGCTCCGGGTCCGCGCGGGCGGCCGCCGATGTCGCCGGTGTGCGCCCGCGGCTGGCCGCGCACCGCGACGTGCCCGAGGCGCGGCGGTTCGCCGAGCTGGCCACGGCGTGCCGTGCCTATCTGCCCGAAGTTGCACGGACAGGGCCCCCGAAGGCGGTGGAGATCAGGAGCGACTAGCGTCGTGATGTGGCCGCAGACGACCCCTCATCGTCGCCCGTCGACCGCGCCGACCTGCGCACCCGTGTCGACAAGGCGCTCGCCGAGTTCCTTGCCCGGCGGCGTGACTGGCTCGCGACCGTCGACGAGGCGGTGCTGCCGATCGCCGACGCGATCGAGGATTTTGTGCTCGGCGGCGGCAAGCGGCTGCGGCCCGCGTTCGCCTATTGGGGCTACCGCGCGGCCGGCGGCGCCGACTCCGACCGGGTCGTCGCCACCGTGGCGGCGCTGGAGTTCGTGCAGGCCAGCGCGCTGATCCACGACGACCTCATGGATCGCTCCGACACCCGGCGAGGCGAGCCGGCGGTGCATCGCCGGTTCGCGGCGCGACACCGCGCGGAGGGGTGGCGGGGCGATCCGGACGCGTTCGGCGACTCGGCCGCGATCCTGCTCGGCGACCTCTGCCTGGTCTGGTCCGACGAGCTGCTGCACGCCGGCGGGCTGCCGCCGGAGACACTCGCCCGGGCCCGCCCGGTCTTCGACGAGATGCGCACCGAGGTCACCGTCGGGCAGTACCTCGACGTGTTCGCCCAGGCCACCGCACACACGTCGGTCGAGCTGGCCGGCAAGGTCGCCCGTTACAAGGCCGCCAAGTACACGGTGGAGCGGCCGCTGCTGCTCGGCGCCACGCTGGCCGACGCGCCCCCGGCGGTGCTGGCCGGCCTGTCGGCGTACGGGCTGCCCCTCGGCGAGGCGTTCCAGCTCCGCGACGACGTGCTCGGCGTCTTCGGCGACCCGGCGCAGACGGGCAAGCCGGCCGGCGACGACCTGCGCGAGGGCAAGCGCACCTACCTGGTGGCGGCGGCCTTCGAGGCGGGCGGCGCCGCCGACCGGGCGTTGCTGGACACCCGACTCGGCGACCCGGCCCTCGACCCGGCCGGCGTGGCCGCGCTGCGCGACGTGATCACGGCGACCGGGGCGCTCGACCGCACCGAGGCCCGCATCGCCGAGCTGACCACGGTCGCCCTCGACGCGCTCGCCGCCGCCGACGTCACCGCCGAAGCCCGCGATGTGCTGAGGGACCTGGCCGCCGCCGCCACCGCACGCAACGAGTGATCGCCGCGCGGCTACAGGGTGGGGATCAGCCCCCTGCCGTCCGGTGTTTCGGCCGGGCCCGGCCCGCGGAGCAGCACGTAGAGCGGGGGCAGGCCGGACTCGCGGCGGGCGGCGGTGGCTTCGCCGAGCACCTGGTACGCCTGGCCCCAGGCCTTGGCATCGGTGCGGGCGAGCACGCCGTACTGCTCCCAGAGCAGCACGTGCCCCTGCCCCGCGAGCCAGGACAGGTCGCCGAGGCAGTCGTAGAAGGCGTCCCAGCTGCGGCCGAACCACGCGGGAAAGGCCAGCTCGGCCGCGCAGCGGTCCAGGAGGTCCAGCCGGCCCGTGACGCCCCGGCCGTCCAGCGGGTGTGTGGCCCAGCCGACGGCAGCGAGCTCGCGGCGCACGGCGCTCGGGTGCGCCCGGGACAGCCAGCGGTAGATCCCCGGCGGGCGCGTACCCTCCAGGACCGCGGCGAGCCGCGCCGTCGTCACCCGGCTCCCCCTCCTGAGCCTTCTCCCCCGCGCCACGCCGCATCTTGGGCCCCCACGTCCCTCGGCGCGCGCGCCTGTTGGCGAAGTGTCCCCGCCGAGCCTCGTCGAATCAACCCCGCCGATTGCCCGTTCGGGCAGGTCACAGAGGGAGGAAGGCCTTATCCGGGCACGCTCCGGTCACGGCGCCCCCACCAGGTCCAGGTCGAGAGCGTGAGCAGCACCAGCGCGAAGCCGAAGAGCAGGTCCTCCACCGGCGCGTAGACCAGGCGGAGCCCGAGGATGGCGTCGGGGTCGTACCGGACGATCCCCCGCCCGGTCAGGATCCCGTTGGAGATCAGCTGGAATAACACGATGATCGGGTACGTCGCCCAGAAGACCCGCCGCCGCAGCAGCCAGGTGCGCAGCACGAAGATGTCGACCAGCACCGCACCGGCCACGCCCAGCAGCGCCGCCGCCGTGTAGGTCACCGGTCGCCCAGGACTTTTCGGACCGCCTCGAAGCCGAGGACCGCGCAAACGGGCACCACCACGAAGAAGAGCAGCTCGTCGAGGGGCAGCCCGCCGGGAAACACGACACCCGTGGTCTGCGCCGGGTCGAAGCTCCAGTGACCGGCGGCGATGGCCAGCAGATCCCAGACCACGAAGACGGCCACGACCGGCGCCAGCGTGAGCAGGAGGCGCCGCCACTGCCGCAGCACGCCCACCCGCAGCGCCGGCTCGAGCCAGAGCGCCCCCGCGAGGCAGCCGGCGAGCACGGCCAGATAGGTGAGGTGCCGCACGGTCAGAAGCCCAGCGCCTGCGCCCGCCGCTTGACCTCGGTGGCGCGGCCGGTGCTGAGCGCGTCCGCGGGCATACCCGGAAGGGTGTCGTCGGGCTCGTAGAGCCACCGCAGGGCCTCTTCGTCGTTGTACCCAGCGTCGTGCAGCAGCGTAAGGACGCCGGGGAGGTGCTTGAGCACGGTGCGGTTTACCACGAGCTCAGCGGGCACCCTCAGCGCGCCGTCTCGCCGCACGGCGAGCAACGCGTGGTCGCGGACCATCTGGTTGACCTTGTTGACCGGCAGCTCGAGGCGCTCGGCGACCTCCGGCAGGGTCAGCCAGGCAGCGGGTCCACCGGATGCCGGTGCGGAATCGGTCACCCGCTCACCCTGCCACGCCGTACCCGAAGCACACCAGCACCCCTGACTTTCCCCCGTACCCCGCGCGTTCCGGCGGCTTGACCGGCGGACGCGCCCGTTTCGGGCGGCGGTGACCCCTGGCCGGCCGCCGGAAGGACCTTGTCGTGAGGAACGTTGGCCGTGAGGTGTCGGGCGCCTGGCGCTCGCTCCGGTACGACCTGACCCGGCGGCCCGTGCCGCCGGTCGACGACGCACCGACCGACCTGATCTACCCGGAGTACGAGCCGGTGCACCGGCCGCGCCGGCGGCTGGTGCTCGCCGCGACGACGTTCGGGGCGCTCTCGCTGGTCGGCGCCACCGGCACCTACTTCGCGGTGATCAACGGCCTCAGCGCGCTGGCCAGTGAGGAGACGGCGCCGCCGAAGCAGCTGCCCGCGGTGGCCGGTGCCCCGTCGCCGACGCCGACCGTGCGGGGCGTGGCGCCCGTACCGAGCGCGACGCCCGGCCGGACCGGGCCGCCGCCGGCGGGCGGGGCCGCGCCGTCGCCGAGCGGGCGGGCGGTGCTCGGCAAGGCGCCGGCGCGGCCGGGAGCGCCCCGGCCGACCTGCGCCTGCGTGACCCCGCCGGTGCCGACGCCCACCTCGCCACCGCCCGTGGCGGAGACGCCGGACCCGCCGGTGAGCAGCACTCCACCGGCCCCGACGGGCTCCGCATCGCCCGACCCCACACCCGGACCGAGTGACCCGCCGCCCGCAGGTGGATAGGCTCCTGCCACCGGGCCTGAGGAAGACATAGACTGCCTGCCGATGGAGATACAGGTCGCCGACACTTTGCTGGGCACGCTGGTCGACGGGCGCTACCGCATCCGCGGTCGGGTCGCCCGTGGCGGCATGGCGACCGTCTACATGGGTGTCGACGAGCGGCTCGAGCGCACGGTCGCCCTCAAGATAATCAACCCGGCCCAGGTCCGCGAGGCGCGCTTCGTCGAGCGGTTCACCGACGAGGCCAAGACGATCGCGCTGCTCACCCACCCCAACGTGGTGGCCGTCTACGACCAGGGCACCCACGGCGGCCTGCCCTACCTCGTGATGGAGTACGTGCGCGGGCGCACCCTCCGCGACGTGCTGGCCGAGCGCGGCCGGCTCAACCCAGGCGAGGCGCTGGCGATCCTGGAGCAGATGCTCTCGGCGATCGCGGCCGCCCACCGGGCCGGGCTCGTCCACCGCGACGTCAAGCCGGAAAACGTGCTGGTGGCCGAGGCGCCGAGCGGCGGTTCGGGAAACCTCGTCGACAGCGTGGTCAAGGTCGCCGACTTCGGTCTCGCCCGCGCGGTCGAGGCCAGCGCCGAGGACGAGGCCGGCGGCCAGCTGATGGCCACGGTGGCATACGTGGCGCCCGAGCTCGTCACCAACGGTCACGCCGACGCGCGCACCGACGTGTACTCGGCGGGCATCGTGCTCTTCGAGATGCTCACCGGCCGCGTGCCGTACGACGGCGACAAGCCGGTCGAGGTCGCTTGGCAGCACGTCGACCGCGACGTGCCGCCGCCCTCCTCGATCGTGCACAACCTGCCCGAGGCGCTCGACGACCTCGTCGCCCGCGCCACCCGGCGCGACCCGGGCGCCCGGCCGACCGACGCCGGCGCGCTGCTCGCCGAGGTGCAGCAGGTCCGCGACGACCTGGGAAACTCGGCCAACGCGAGCACCGCCGTGCTGCGGCAGGTGGCCCAGCCCACCCAGATCGTCGCTCCGATCTCACCGGTCGACCGGCCCTCGTGGGCCCGGCTGCCGGAGCAGAAGCCGCAGCCGACGCGCCGCGGCCGCCGCGCCGCACCGCCGCCCCCGGAGGGCATCGGCGAGCGGCTGGGCAGCATCCGCCTGCGGCTGCTCGGCGACCCGCGCGCCCGCCTGGCGGTCGTGGCCGCCGCCGCGGTCCTGCTGCTGCTCGCGGTGATCGGCATCTGGTGGGCCGGCTTCGGCCGCTACACGGTCGCCCCGCAGCTGGTCAGCATGAGCAAGGCCGAGGCGGAAGCACGGGCCGCGAGCGGTGGCTTCGAGATCCAGTACGCCGACGGTCGATACGACGAACAGGTCGCCAAAGACGTCGTGCTCGCGCAGGATCCGCCGTCGACGTCGCGGATCGTCAAGGGCGGCACGCTCACGCTCACCCTCTCGCTCGGCCCGGAGCGCTACGACGTCCCCGACGTGGTAGGCAAGGACCTCGCCCAGGCCAAGGCCGACATCGAGGGCGCCAAGCTGGTGCTCAAGGAGGGCCCGGCCAAGTTCGACGACAAGCTCCCCAAGGGCGTCGTCCTGGCCGTCAACCCGGAGGCCGGCACCCAGGTCAAGCCCGGCACGACGGTGACCGTGACGGTCAGCAAGGGCCGCGCGCCGATCACCGTGCCCGAGGTCGTCGGCAAGAACATCAACGACGCCCGCGCGCAGCTGCAAGCGCTCGGCCTGGTGGTCGTCGAGCAGTACAAGGACGACAACAGGGCCAAGGACGAGGTGATCGCGCAGACCCCGACCAGCGGCTCGGGCGTCGAGCAGGGCGCGGAGATCAAGCTCGAGGTCAGCAAGGGCCCGCCGCTGGTCACCGTCTCGCGGGTCATCGACCTGCCCTGCCAGCAGGGCAAGCAGGTGCTGGAGGGCCAGGGCCTGCGGGTGCGGATCGACTTCAACCCCAACGGTGTCGTCCGCATCCAGAACCCGACGGAAAACACCCAGGTCGCGCCCGGCAGCGAGGTCGTCATTGGGTGCTTCTAAGCCCGCCGCCCGCACCCGGCCGAGGAGACGGCCCGCGGCGCGGGCCGGCGAGCCGGCAAAACCGCGGCCCGTCGGCTCCCACACCCCCACGGCGGGCGGGCTGGCCAAGGCCGCCTTGCCCTACGTCGACGGCGCCGGGTCCGAGGTCGCCCAGGTCTACGTCTCCAACTCCCGGGGCTGGGCGCTGCCGCCCGGCGACCCGGCGCAGGACGAGGCGTTTCAGGCCGGGTGCGCCGAGCGCGGGCTGGCCGCGTACATCCACGCCTCCCTGCTGGTCAACCTCGGCTCGCCGACGGCCGCCACGGTCGAGCGGTCGGCGGAGACCCTCGCCCACGCGCTGGCCCGGGGCGCGGCGATCGGCGCCGCCGGGGTGGTCTTCCATGCCGGCAGCGCGGTCGACGAGGGCCACGCGAGCGTGGCGCTGAAGCAGATGGGCGAGGCGCTGCTCCCCCTGCTCGACCGGGCCGCGGCGACCGGTGAGCCCAAGCTGCTCGTCGAGCCGACCGCTGGTGGCGGCCGCTCGCTGGCCTCGAAGATGGAGCACCTGGGGCCGTACCTCGACGCGGTCGACCGCCACCCCTGGCTGGGCGTCTGCTTCGACACCTGCCACGCCTGGGCGGCCGGCCACGACCTTGGCACGCCGGGCGGCATGGCCGCGACTCTCGACGCGCTCGTCGCGGCGGCGGGCCCCGATCGGCTGTGGCTCGTACA
This sequence comes from Phytohabitans sp. LZ39, assembly GCF_059359075.1. Classification (NCBI taxonomy): domain Bacteria; kingdom Bacillati; phylum Actinomycetota; class Actinomycetes; order Micromonosporales; family Micromonosporaceae; genus Phytohabitans; species Phytohabitans sp. LZ39. The sequence continues at coordinate 136,390 of NZ_JCADBM010000021.1, forward strand.
CGCCAACGACTCCCGCGACCCGTGCGGCTCCACCCGCGATCGGCACGAGACGATCGGCAAGGGCATGATCGGCGAGGCCGCCTTCGGCGAGTTGATGCGCCACCCGGCGACCGCCGGCGTACCCGTGGTGGTGGAAACACCCACCGAGGGATTTGTGGGCCATGCCTCGGACATTGCGCACCTAAAGAGTCTCCGCGCCCTTGCGTGACCTGGCACTTTAGGGCACCCTTACTGAGGCCAGGCTAACCACAGTAAGGGCTGTCTATGTACGTCTGCATCTGCGCCCGTGTCCGCGAGGGCGAGGTCCGCACCGCCATCCGGCTGGGGGCGCGCTCCGAGGAGTCCGTGGGCGACGCGTGCGGCGCCGGCACCGGCTGTGGCACCTGCCTGGACCGCATCTGTGACTTGATCGACGAGGAGAACTCCGCCGACACGCTGCTGCCACTGGCTGCCTGACCTGCGATAGGGCGTAGGCTCACCCCCACACGTTCACCTGTGGGGGTCTTCGGCATGCAAGGCGACGCTCGCGTCATCGAGTTTCTCAACGAACAGTTGACCGCGGAGCTGACCGCGATCAACCAGTACTTCCTGCACGCCAAGATGCAGGAAAACTGGGGCTACACCAAGCTCGCCAAGCACACGAAGCACGAGTCGATCGACGAGATGCGCCACGCCGAGGTGCTGACCGATCGCATCCTCTTCCTCGAGGGCCTGCCCAACTACCAGAAACTCTTCGCGCTCCGGATCGGCGAGACGGTCAAGGAGCAGTTCGAGTGCGACATGAAGATCGAGGTGGAGGCGGTCGACCGGCTGCGCCGCGGCATCGAGTACATGCGCTCGATCGGCGACGTGACCTCGGCCAAGATCTTCGAGGACATCCTCGAAGACGAGGAGCACCACGTCGACTACCTGGAGACCCAGCTCGGCCTCATCGAAAAGCTGGGCGAGGCGCTCTACCTGCAAAACGTGACCGAGCACCCCGACCCGTCGTAGCGGCTCAGCTCAGGTCGAGCCGCTCGGCGTAGCCGTCGCGCAGCTCCTCCCACCCGAAGTCCTTCGCCTCGTCGGCCACGATGGGCCCGATCGGCCGGCCGTCGAGCAGCAGGTCGGCCACGTCGAGGCAGATGTGCCAGCCAGCCGCGACCATCGGCACCCAGGTGCGGTCGCGCACCGTGTGCCGCAGTGTCAGCCGGGTCCCCTCCCCGGTCGGCTCCAGCTCCCAGCGCATCAGGTCGCCGCCCCAGTCGTAGACCAGCAACGCCGGCGGCAAGGCCTCCAGCACCTCACCGGGCGTGGTCTCGGGCTCCCCTTCGCCACCGAGCATCGTGAACGCCGCCGGCCCCACCCCGCCGAGGTCGCGGTCCGGCACGAACGGCGCCCACTCGCGCAGCTGCCCCGGCTCGACAAGCGCACCCCACACCTTCTCCCGGGGGTGGCGGAAGTCGCGGATGAACACCAGCGTCCACTCGTCACCCTTACCTCGCTCGGCGGCGACATCGGCCAAGGCTCCGGGCTTGTAGTCGGATCTCTCCATAAGCCCTATATTCCTCGCGAGGCATATAGCTGTCAAGGTAAGCTGGCGGCCGTGATCGAGGTACACCCGGCCGCCGCCGACCGGTGGGATGACCTGGTCGAGCTCTTCGGGCCGAGCGGGGCCTACTCGGGCTGCTGGTGCATGTGGTTTCGGGTGCCGGGCAGCGAGTTCAGCCGCAACGGCAACGCCGGCAACCGCGCCGCCCTCCAGTCGCTTGTGGACGGTGGCGAGGCGGTCGGCCTGCTCGGATACTCCGCAGGGCAGCCGGTCGGCTGGTGCACGGTCGCGCCCCGCACCGTGTACACCCGGATCCTGCGCTCCCCCGCGCTCAAGCCCGAGGAGCCGGCGGAGGCCGGCGTGTGGTCGGTGCCGTGCTTCTTCACCCGCCGCGACAGCCGCGGCGGCGGCGTGTCGGCGGCCATGCTCGACGCGGCCGTGGCGCACGCCCGAGCCGCGGGCGCGGCGGCACTTGAGGGCTACCCGGTCGACACCAGCAGCGGCCGCACGCCCCCGCCGGCCGAGCTCTACACCGGCACGGTCGCGCTCTTCACCAAGGCCGGCTTCGACATCCGCCGCCGCCCCGCGACCGGCCGCCGGGTCGTGATGCGCCGGACCCTTTAGCGAGCTACCGCGACGTCCGCCGTGGTCCAGACCGTCGCTCCCGCGGCCTCACCCGTCCGCTGTTGGTCACGGCTACCCACAAACACTCCGACCAACAGGACGCGAGAGATCACCGAGGGCTTTTGTTGCGTCACATCTGTGCTCGCGAAGGCGGCGGAGGGCTTGGCCCGCGGACCTGGCAGTGGAGGTCGGGGGTTTCGGCGAGCCTTGGCGAGCCGCCGACCGGAACGGTGCCCGCGGGAGCATACGGTCCGCAGCTGACACGGACGGGGGCAAATATGCCTCTGTAAGGCGCTACGACCACGCCGGACCCGCCAGCGCTAGGCCTTGAGGATGCGGGTCAGTGTCTCGATGGCCCGGTCGGTGCCGGCGTCGTCGATGTCGAGGTGGGTGACCAGACGCACCAGGCGGGCCCCCAGCACGCTGACAAGCACGCCGTCGGCGCGGGCCGCGGCGGCGAGGGCGGGGGCGTCGAGGGCGGCGGCGCTGAGGTCGAGGACGACGATGTTGGTGCGGACGGTGCCGCTCACCACGCCGAACGGTGCCAGCGCGTCCGCGAGCCGCGCCGCCCGCGCGTGGTCGTCGGCGAGGCGCTCGATGTGGTTGGCGAGGGCGTAGCGGCCGGCCGCGGCCAGCACGCCCGCCTGGCGCATGCCGCCGCCCAGGCGCTTGCGGATCAGCCGGCCTTCGGCGATCCGCTCGGCGCCGCCGACCACCAGCGAGCCCACCGGTGCGCCGAGGCCTTTGGAGAGGCAGACCGAGAGCGTGTCGAAGAGCCGGCCGTAGGTGGCGAGCGGCACTCCCTCGGCGACGTGGGCGTTCCAGATGCGGGCGCCGTCGCAGTGCAGCGCCACCGCGGCCTGGTCGGCGACCTGGCGGAGGCGCTCGAGCGTGGCCAGCGGGATGACCTCGCCGCCGGCGCGGTTGTGGGTCTGCTCGACGGCGATCGCCTCGGTGGCGACCACGTAGGGCGCGCGGGTGCGGATCATCGCGGCGACCACGTCCGGGTCGAGGGCGCCGCCCGCCGCCGGCCAGGTGCGGGTGGAGATGCCGCCGAGCGCGGCGGCGGCGCCCACCTCGTACGTCACCACGTGGGCATCGGCGTCGCACAGCAGCTCGCTGGCGCGCGGGGTGACGAGCTGGAGCGCGATCTGGTTGGCCATCGAGCCGGTCGGCGTGAAGAGCGCCGCCTCGTGGCCGAAGAGCGCGGCGACCTCGGCCTCCAGCGCGTTGACCGTCGGGTCTTCGCCGTAGACGTCGTCGCCCAGGTCGGCCTCGCCGATCGCCCGCCACATGCCGGGGGTGGGCTTGGTGACGGTGTCCGAGCGCAGGTCGACGGTCTCAGCCACGAAGCATCTCCGCCACGAGGAAGGCCAGCTCCAGCGACTGCTGGGTGTTGAGGCGGGGGTCGCAGGCCGTCTCGTACCGGTCGGGCAGGTGCACGTCTTCGATCGCCTGCGCGCCGCCGAGGCACTCGGTGACGTCTTCGCCGGTCAGCTCGATGTGCAGGCCGCCCGGGTGGGTGTTGAGGTTGCGGTGCACTTCGAAGTAGCCCAGCACCTCGTCGACGATCCGGTCGAAGTGGCGGGTCTTGTATCCGTTGGACGACTCGATCGTGTTGCCGTGCATCGGGTCGCACTGCCAGACCACCTTGGCGCCGCTCGCGGTGACCTTCTCCACGATCGGCGGGAGGGCGTCGCGCACCTTGTGGTTGCCCATCCGGGAGACGAGCGTGAGGCGGCCCGGCACGTTGTCCGGGTTGAGCTTTTCGCACAGCTCGATCGCCTGCTCCGGCGTGGTGGTCGGGCCGAGCTTGACGCCGATCGGGTTGGCCAGGCGCGACACGAAGTCGATGTGCGCGCCGTCGATCTGCCGCGTGCGCTCGCCCACCCACAGGAAATGGCCGGACAGCCCGTACGCCCGGCCGCCGGCGACCCGGGTGAGCGCCCGGTCGTACTCCAGCGCCAGCGCCTCGTGCGAGCAGTAGAGCGTGACGGTGCGCAGCGCGTCGTCGTCGGTCATGCCGCACGCCTGGATGAACGCGAGGGCCCGGTCGATCTCCCGCGCGATCGCCTCGTAGCGCTCGCCGGCGGGCGAGTCGCGCACGAAGCCTTTGTTCCAGTCGTGGACGGCGTGCAGGTCGGCGAGCCCGCCGCCGAGGTAGGCGCGGAGCATGTTCATCGCGGCGGCCGAGTTGGCGTACGCCCGGATCATCCGCTGCGGATCGGCCACCCGCGCCTCGGGCGTGGCGTCCAGCGAGTTGATCAGGTCGCCCCGGTAGGCCGGCAGGCCCAGTGCGTCGGTCAGCGCCGATCGCGGCTTGGTGTACTGGCCGGCGACCCGGGCCACCTTCACCACGGGGAGCGACGCCCCGTATGTGAGTACGACCGCCATCTGGAGCAGCGTGCGCGCGTTGGCGGAGAGGTGGCTGTCGGTGTTGTCGGCGAACGTCTCGGCACAGTCGCCGCCCTGAAGCAGAAACGCCTCGCCCGCCGCCACGAGCGCGAGCCGATCGCGCAGCTGGTCGACCTCGTATGGCGCGACGATGGGCGGCACGTTGTCGAGCACGGCGCACACCTCGTCGACCACGGCTACGTCCGGCCACGGCGGCGTCTGTGCCCTCGGCAGGGTCCTCCAGCGGTCAAGGCCCAACGCCCTGACCTCGGGAGAGTCGTCGGTCGGGCGTCCGATCTCGAGCCCGGGATTACGAACCTGGTGCCACTCCTGGCGCATGCATGAGAGCCTACGGCGCCCTTCCGCCGGGCCGGCACCCAACCCGTCCGTCGCCCGTCATTGAATGGTTTCACGCTCCAGGGCGCCGTCCGCCACGAGCACGCTGTACCGCCGGCTGAGCGTGCCGCCGGCCGGTATGGTCAGCGGGCGCTCCCAGGCCAGAGCCGCGCACACGCCCGGATAGTCGGCCGCCCGCACGAACCAGCGGTCGTCGCCCTCGATCCCGGTGAAGACGAGCGTGTAGCCGGCGCCCCGTACGGCCAGCCACGGATCGGCGCTGCCGTTGCACTTCTCCTCGCCATCCACAGTGGACGTGAAGACTTCCGGCACGCCCGGCGCCAGGCGCCAGAAGAAGCCGCCGTAGCCGGCGCCGCCGGGGCGGCCGTTGGTCGCCGGGCTGCCCAGTGTCACCGCCGCGCCGGGCGGGGCGGCGAGCGTGAAGGCGAAGTCGAGGGTCCAGCCCAGCGGGGCGGGCGAGGCGGTGACGACCCGTTCTTCGACGAGCAGGGTCTCCCCGGCGCGGTCCAGCCACCGCAGCCGCGCGGCCAGCCGCTCGTCCGACTGATCCAGCCACTCGTCGTGCGCGATGCGGCCGTGGTCGTCGAGCCAGGTGTAGCCGGTGCCCCGGACATACGTGCGGCCGCCCCACAGGTTGGTGCCGTCGACGTCCTGCATGGCGACGCTCACGCCCAGGTGCCAGCGGTGGTCCTCGGGGAGCACGTCGGTCACGGTCACGCCGCCCAGCGTGCGCACCGGGTGCAGGTACGGCCGGGGACCGTGCTCTGGGTCGACCTCGGGCGCCACGACGTAGTCCGCGACCGGCCGTCCGGCTACCTGCAACTCCACCATGTCGTCCTCTCGGAAAGCGCTTGCCTATACTCATGGCACACTACGGTGTGGAAAAGCGGGACGGCAGACGGGAGCCACGGGTGGCGGGACCAGCGGTGAGCATCCGCGACGTGGCCAACCACGCTGGAGTCTCCGTTGGCACTGTCTCCAACGTCCTCAACCGGCCGGACATCGTCGCGCCCACGACGCGTTCGCGCGTGCTGGCCGCGATCACCGAGCTGGGCTTCGTGCCCAACGACGCCGCCCGCCAACTGCGCCGCGGCCGCGGCCGCACCCTCGGCCTGGTCGTCCTCGACGTCGCCAACCCCTTCTTCACCGACGTCGCCAAAGGCGTCGAAGACACCACCGGCGCCGCCGGCATGGCCGTCATCTTCTGCAACAGCGACGGCGACCTCACCAAAGAAAACGCCTACCTCGACCTCCTCGAAGAACAACGCGTCCAAGGCGTCCTCATCACCCCCATCGACGACGCCAGCCAACGCCTCCACCGCCTCCGCGACCGCGGCGTGCTCGTGGTCCTGCTCGACCGGCGGTCACCGCAGGCCGACCTCTGCTCGGTCTCCGTCGACGACCGGCTCGGTGGCGAGCTGGCGATGCGACACCTGGTGGAGAGCGGCCACCGGCGGATCGCCTTCGTCGGCGGACCGCACCGCCTGGAGCAGGTCCGCGACCGCTACGACGGGGCGCTCCAAGCGCTCGAGGACGCGGGGTTGAGCGAAGACGAGCACCTGCGCCGGTACGACACACCCGCCCTCACCGTTGTCGCCGGACGCGACGCCGCGGCCCGCATCCTCGGCCAGCCGAAAAACTCCCGGGCCACCGCCGTCTTCTGCGCCAACGACCTGCTCGCCCTCGGCGTGCTCCAGGGCCTGACCCGCCAGCAGGTGCGGGTGCCCGACGACATCGCCCTGGTCGGCTACGACGACATCGAGTTCGCCGCCGCCGCGGCCGTGCCCCTCTCCTCCGTCCGCCAACCACGCCAACGCCTCGGACAGACCGCCGCCGGACTCCTGCTCGACGAGGCCAACCAGCCCGAAACCCACCAGCACCAACAGGTCGTCTTCGAGCCCGAGCTCGTTGTGCGGGAGTCCAGCCAGTTCATCCGTCCTTGACATGCGCGCGACGGCGCTCGTATGTTTGTGGACAACCACTTGAAACGGTTCATTCAGCGCCTGGGAGCTAGCCGAGTGCGACGTGTCTGCTTCATCCTTCGGGTCAAGCCGGACCGGCTTGCCGAGTACCGGGAGCGCCACGCCGCCGTGTGGCCCGACATGCTCCGTGCCCTCCGCGACGCCGGCTGGCACGACTACTCGCTCTTCCTGCACGACGACGGCCTGCTCGTCGGCCACTTCCGCACCGACGACCTCGCGGCCTCGCTCGCCGCGATGGAGCGCACCGACGTCAACGCGCGCTGGCAGGCCGAGATGGCGCCGTTCTTCGAAGACCTCGGGGGCCGCCGGCCGGACGAGGGCTTCACGGTGCTCCCCGAGATCTTCAACCTAGAAACCCAGCTGGAGGCCCTCGATGACTGAAGCGGTACGCGCGGCGCTCCGAGCCCAGCGGATCGAGTTGCCGTCGTGGGCGTTCGGCAACTCGGGCACACGGTTCAAGGTGTTCGCGCAGCAGGGTGTGCCGCGCACGCCGTACGAGAAGATCGAGGACGCGGCCCAGGTGCACCGGTACACCGGTGTCGCGCCCACCGTGGCGTTGCACATCCCGTGGGACAAGGTCGACGACTACACCCACCTGGCCGCGTTCGCCAAGGAGCATGGTGTCGGGCTGGGCACGATCAACGCGAACGTGTTCCAGGACAACGACTACATGCTCGGCTCGGTGACCAACCCCGACCCGGCGATCCGGCGCAAGGCCACCGACCACCTGCTGGAGTGTGTGGACATCGCCGCCCAGATCGGTGTGCGGGACGTGAAGCTGTGGTTTTCCGACGGCACCAACTACCCCGGCCAGGACAGCATCCGCGCCCGCCAGGACCGCTTGGCCGAGGCGCTCCAGGAGACCTACGACGCGTTGGGCGACGACCAGCGGCTGCTGCTGGAGTACAAGCTGTTCGAACCCGCCTTCTACACCACCGACGTCCCGGACTGGGGCACCGCCTACGCCCACTGCCTACGGCTGGGCCCGAAGGCGGAGGTGGTGATCGACACCGGCCACCACGCCCCGGGCACCAACATCGAGTTCATCGTCGCGTTCCTGCTCCGCGAGGCAAAGCTCGGCGCCTTCGACTTCAACTCGCGCTTCTACGCCGACGACGACCTGATGGTGGGGTCGGCGGACCCGTTCCAGCTGTTCCGGATCATGCACGAGATCGTCCTGGCGGACGCGCTCAAGCCGGAGGCGGGGATCGCGTTCATGCTCGACCAGTGCCACAACATCGAGCCCAAGATCCCGGCGCAAATCCGCTCGGTCATGAACGTCCAGGAAGCCACGGCCAAAGCCCTGCTGGTCGACCACGACGCCCTCGCCGCCGCCCAAAACAGCGGTGACGTGCTCGGCGCGAACGCGGTCTTCATGGACGCCTACAACACCGACGTGCGCCCCCTGCTGGCCGAGGTCCGGCAGGAGATGGGTCTGGAGGCCGACCCGATCGCCGCCTACAAGGGGTCGGGTTACGCAGACAAGATCGTCGCCGAACGGGTCGGCGGCCAGCAAGCCGGATGGGGAGCCTGAACTCGTGTCCACGGTTGACGACCTGATCGCCCGATCCAACCGGCTCGGCGCCGACCGGCGCAACACCAACTACGCCGGCGGCAACACCTCCGCCAAGGGCACCGACACCGACCCGGTCACCGGCCAGCCGGTCGACCTGGTGTGGGTCAAGGGCTCCGGCGGCGACCTCGGCACGCTGACACCGGCCGGCCTGGCGGTGCTGCGGCTCGACCGGCTGCGCGCGCTCGTCGACGTCTACCCCGGCGTCGAACGCGAAGACGAGATGGTGGCCGCGTTCGACTACTGCCTGCACGGGCGGGGTGGCGCCGCGCCCTCGATCGACACCGCGATGCACGGTCTGGTGGAGGCCGCGCACGTCGACCACCTGCACCCGGACGCCGGCATCGCGTTCGCGACCGCGGCCGACGGCGAGGCGCTGACCAAGGAGTGCTTCGGTGACCGGGTGGTGTGGCTGCCCTGGCGGCGGCCCGGCTTCCAGCTCGGCCTCGACATCGCCGCCGTCAAGCAGGCCAACGCCCGCGCGATCGGCGTGATCCTCGGCGGCCACGGCATCACCGCGTGGGGTGCCACCAGCGAGGAGTGCGAGGCCAACTCGCTGGAGATCATCCGCACCGCGCAGGCCTTCGTCGACGAGCGCGGCCGCCCCGAGCCGTTCGGTCCGATCGTCGACGGGTACACCGCGCTGCCCGAAGCCGAGCGGCACGCCCGCGCCGCCGCGCTCGCCCCGATCGTCCGCGGCCTGGCCAGCACCGACCGGCGGCAGGTCGGCCACTACACCGACACCGACCAGGTGCTCGACTTCCTGGCCCGCGCCGAGCACCAGCGCCTCGCCGCGCTCGGCACCTCGTGCCCGGACCACTTCCTGCGTACCAAGGTGCGCCCGCTCGTGCTCGACCTGCCGCCGACCGCGCCCCTCGACGAGGTGACGACCCGGCTCAAGCAGCTGCACGCGCAGTACCGCGCCGAGTACGCCGCCTACTACGCGCAGCACGCCGCGCCCGACAGCCCGCCGATGCGCGGCGCCGACCCGGCGATCGTGCTGGTCCCCGGCGTCGGCATGTTCTCGTACGGCGCCAACAAGCAGACCGCCCGCGTCGCCGGCGAGTTCTACCTCAACGCGATCAACGTGATGCGCGGCGCCGAGGCCATCTCCACGTACCAGCCGATCAGCGAGGCGGAGAAGTTCCGCATCGAGTACTGGGCCCTCGAAGAGGCCAAGCTCCAGCGCATGCCCAAGCCCAAGCCGCTCGCCACGAGGATCGCGCTGGTGACCGGCGGCGGCTCGGGCATCGGCCGGGCGATCGCGCTCCGGCTCGCCGCCGAGGGCGCCTGCGTGGTCGTCGCGGACCGCAACGCGGAGGGCGCGGCCACCGTCGCCGCCGAGATCGGTGGTACCGACGCCGCCGTGCCCGTGACCGTCGACGTCACCGACACCGCCGCGGTACAGGAGGCGATCCGGCAGGCGTTGCTCGCGTTCGGCGGGCTCGACCTGGTGGTCAACAACGCCGGCCTCTCCATCTCCAAGTCGCTGCTGGAGACCACCGACGCCGACTGGGACATCCAGCACGGCGTGATGGCGCGCGGGTCGTTCCTCGTCTCGCGGGAGGCCGCGCGGGCGCTCGTCGACCAGGGCATGGGCGGCGACATCGTCTACATCTCCAGCAAGAACAGCGTCTTCGCCGGCCCCAACAACGTCGCCTACGGCGCCGCCAAAGCAGACCAGGCCCATCAGGTACGCCTGCTCGCCGCCGAGCTCGGCGCGCACGGCATCCGGGTCAACGGCGTCAACCCCGACGGCGTCGTCCGCGGCTCCGGCATCTTCGCGAGCGGGTGGGGCGCCCAGCGGGCGGCCACCTACGGCATCCCGGAGGAGGAGCTCGGCGCTTTCTACGCCCAGCGCACACTCCTCAAGCGGGAGGTCCTGCCCGAGCACGTGGCCAACGCGGTCTTCGCGCTCACGGCCGGCGACCTGACCCACACCACCGGCCTGCACGTGCCGGTCGACGCCGGCGTCGCGGCCGCGTTCCTGCGATGAACACGGCGACCGTCGCGGCCGTCGACCTCGGCGCGGCCAGCGGCCGGGTGATGGTCGCCTCGGTCGCGGCCGACAGGTTGGCGCTGGCCGAGGCGCACCGCTTCGACAACGGCCCCGTGCGGCTGCTCGACACGCTGCACTGGGACGCGCTGCGCCTGTACACGGAGGTGCTCACCGGGCTGCGCATGGCCGCGGCCCGGCACCCCGACCTGGCGAGCGTCGGCATCGACTCGTGGGCGGTCGACTACGGCCTGCTCGACCGCGACGGCGCGCTGCTCGGCAACCCGGTGCACTACCGCGACGCGCGCACCGACGGCGTGATGGACACGGTCGTCGCCAAGCTCGGCGCCGAGTGGCTGTACGGCACGACCGGCCTCCAGCTGCTGCCCTTCAACACCCTCTTCCAGCTCTCGGCCGCCGCGGACACCGCCGGGCTGGCGGCCGCCGAGCGGATGCTGCTCATGCCGGACCTCCTCTCCTACTGGCTCACCGGCGTCGCCGGCACCGAGGTCACGAACGCCTCCACGACCCAGCTGCTCGATGTGCGTACCCGGGAATGGTCGTCGGATCTGATCGCCCGCGCGGGCCTGCCGGCGCGGCTCTTCGGCGAGCTGAGACGGCCGGGCGATCCCGCCGGCGTGGTCCGGGAGATGGACCTGCCCGTGACCGCCGTCGGCTCGCACGACACGGCCTCCGCGGTGGTCGCGGTGCCGGCCGAGGGTGAGCGGTTCGCCTACATCTCCTGCGGCACCTGGTCGCTGGTCGGCGTCGAGCTGCCTGAGCCGGTGCTCAGCGAGGCGAGCCGCGCGGCCAACTTCACCAACGAGGCCGGCGTCGACGGCACGGTCCGCTACCTGCGCAACGTGATGGGGCTGTGGGTGCTCCAGGAGTCGATGCGCGCGTGGGGGGCGGCGGAGGTGGCCGACCTCCTGGCGGCCGCCGCCCGGGAGCCCGCGCTCGGCACGCTCGTCGACGTCGACGACCCCGTCTTCCTGCCGCCGGGCGACATGCCGGCCCGCATCGCCGCCGCGTGCCAGGCCAGCGGGCAGCCGGTACCCTCGTCGCCCGCCGCGTTCACACGGTGCATTGTGGACAGTCTGGCGCTCGCCCACCGCCGTGCCGTGCGGGAGGCGTGCGCGCTCTCCGGCCGCGACGTCGACGCGGTGCACATCGTGGGCGGCGGCGCGCGAAACGAGTTGCTCTGCCAGCTCACCGCCGACGCCTGCGGGCTGCCCGTGGTCGCCGGCCCGGTCGAGGCGACCGCGCTCGGTAACGCGCTGGTGCAGGCGCGCGCACTCGGTGTCGTAGAAGGCGGTCTGGACGACCTGCGTGCCCTGCTGCGGCGCACCCAGGAGCTGCGGTCCTACCAGCCCACACCGGGTGCGGAGGCGGCGTGGCGGGCGGCCGAGGCACGGGTGCACCCCTCCTCCTGAGTCGCCAGACAGTTCGCGTACCCTCACTCCGGCGGCGCCGGGCGCCCTCGATCATTCCATAATGGACAGAGGGGGCGGCGGTGTCCGAAGCGGGCAGCGAGGAGACGGCGGAGTTCCGCACCCTCGACGCCCCGACCCAGCAGCTGCCCGCGGTGATCCCGGCGATGGCGCACGTTTCCCCGGATGTGACCACGCACAGACCGGGCCTGGCTCGGCGGTGGCTGTGGCCGCTGCTGGTGCTGGCCGCCGCGGCGCTGGCGAGCATCCCGATCGCGCTGTTCGGCACATCCGACGGTCCCTCTTCGCCGCGCGGCCAGGCACCGCCCCTCCAGTGGCCGCCCGACGTCTCGGCCGTCTCCGAGTCGCCGGCGCCGTCGCCGTCCACGCCGGAAGCGCCGGTGGCACCACCCCCTGCTCCCCCACCCGCCGAGGAGGAAGCCGCCCCGCCCCGGGGCACGACCTCGCCCAGCCCGCCGCCGACGCCGGCCACGCCGACCTCGTACGAGGCGGAGGCGCGGGGCAACCGCCTGGGTGGCCGCGCCGCGCCACGCGAACTGGACGGCGCGTCCGGCGGCAGCGTGGTGGGCTGGGTCGGCGAAGGCCGCGACAACACGCTCACGTTCACCGGCGTGACGACGGTGGCGGCCGGGCCGCACCGGGTGACGATCTACTACGTCAGCCGGGAGCGCCGGGCCGCCGCCGTCGAGGTGAACGGCGCCTTCGCCACCGTGGTCGACTTCCCGCCCACGGGCGGCTGGGACACGGTGGGTTCGACCACGATCACACTCACCCTGCGCGCGGGTCCGAACGAGATCCAGTTCGGCAACCGATGGTCCTGGGCGCCGGACTTCGACCGCCTCGTCACGGGCGGGTTAGCGCGGTAGCTCGGCCGCTCGCTCGTTCGCCATCGCCAGCGCGGCGGCCCGGGGGGAGCCGCCGGCGCGGGCAGCGCGGTCGAGCATCTCGTTGAGCAGCCCGCGCAGCGTGGTCGAGATCTTCGCGAACGAGGCCTCCGCCGTCGGCGCGATGTCGCCGAACAGCGTCCACCACCACCAGGCGTTCGTCGCCAGGTTGGCGACGAAATCCGGGATCACCGGTACGCCCCGGGCGGTGAGCGCCGCCTCGCCACCGGCCGTGGTCGGCACGTTCGCCGCCTCCACCACCAGCCGCGCGTTGACCGCGCCGACGTTGGCCTCGGTGAGCACGTACGAGAGCGCCGCCGGCACCAGGATCTCCGCCTCGACCGCCAGCCACTCCTCCCGGGGCAGCTCGCGGTCGCCGGGTCGCAGCACGCGCCGGTCCACGCGCCCGTAGCGGTCGCGGGTGCGCAGCAGCGCCTCCACGTCGAGGCCGTCCGGATGCCACACGACCCCGAGCGCGTCGCAGATGCCCACGACGGGAACGCCGGCCCGGGCCAGGTAGCGGGCCGTGGCCCCACCCATCGAGCCGAAGCCCTGTACCACCGCCCTCGCTCTTTCCTCGATCCCGAGTCGCGCCGCCGCGGCGAGCGTCACCTCCGCGACGCCGTAGCCCCCGACCTGGTCGGCCAGGCTCACACCGTCCACGTCGACCGCGAAGCCGGCCCGCACCCGGTCGAGCGCCTCCGCCGGGTCCGGTACCAGCCGCAACGCCGCGTCGATGGTCGAGCGCAGCCCCGCCTCGAGGGCCACCTCCTCCAGCACGTCCTGCCGCACGCCGAGGTCCTCGCCCGCCGACCAGTACGACTGGAGCAGCGGCTTCATCGCGGCCACGTACCGCGCCATGACACCGCGCGCACCCGGGTCGTGGGGTGCGCAGTCGATGCCGCCCTTCCCCCCGCCGAATGGAACGTAGGCGTCGTCCGGGGAGTAGACGACAGCCTCTTTGAGGGTCATCCCGCGGGCGAGATCGCGCACCTCGTCGAGCGTGCACCCCTCGCGCATCCGCAGGCCCCCGCTGGCCGCACCGCGCACCAGCCGGTCGATGACGAGGTAGCCGTGTTTGCCGGTGACCTCGTCGGTCCACGTCACTTCCAGAAAGCTATCCTGACTCGCCACTCAGCCATCATGCTCATATTCATCGATGGATGGAGTCGGACACCGGTCAGCAAAACGGTCAATATTAGGATTCGACGGGTGACCGACTCCCTCGGCTTCGTCCAGGCGCACACCCGCCTCTCCCCGGTCCCGCTGGTGCCCGAAATCCTCCTCCACCAGGCGGAGGAGGCCATCGCCCTGTGGGAGCGGACCGAGACCTCCTCGTCCGGCCAGCAACCCCCGCCGTTCTGGGGTTTCGCCTGGGCGGGCGGCCAGGCCCTGGCCCGCTACGTCCTGGACAACCCGTCGCTGGTCACCGCCCGGCGGGTGCTGGACCTGGCGGCCGGCTCCGGCCTTGTCGCGATCGCCGCGGCGAAGGCCGGCGCCGCCTCGGTGACGGCGGTGGACATCGACCCGCTCTCGACGGCCGCCGTAGCCGCGAACGCCTCCGCCAACACGGTCACGGTGACCGCCGTCGAGCGCGACGTCCTCGACGAACGACCCGACGCCGAGGTGATCCTGGCCGGGGACGTCTTCTACAGCCGCGAGATGGCGACCCGGATGATGGCGTACTTCCAACGCGCGGTGCGGGCCGGCACGGCGGTGCTGGTCGGCGACCCCGGACGTGCATACCTACCTCCAGCCGGGCTACGAAAGCTGGCCTCCTACGAGGTCCCGGTGGTAGCGACGCTGGAGGACGCCGCGATCAAGCACACCACGGTCTGGGAGATCCTTGCCAAATAGGCTGAGCGTGAAGCGATGGACCTCGACGAGGAAACCCTGCTGCGACGCGAAAGGGTCACCGGCTCGGCGCAGGCCCTGACCCTGGGAGTCGGGATTCGGTACGGGCCGCGACCTGCGGGACGTCGGCGATTTGGAACGGTCTCAGGAGCGGCTGGCCAAGACTCTGGCCGTGGCCCGCGAGGCCCTCCCCACCGACCATCCGCTCACGCTCGCCGCCGCTCCGCCCGAGGCGACCACGACGAGGCCTGCCAGCTCGCCGAGGACGTGCTGGCCCGCTATCGCGAGGTCCGCGGCGCCGACCACCCGTTCACCCTGGCCGCGGCCAACGACCTTGCGATCTTCCGAATGCGCGTTGGCGACAGCGCGGTCGCGCGGAAGCTGATCGAGGACACGGCGGCGCGGTTCGTCCACGCCCTGGGCGCCGACCACCCGTACACGCTGATCTGCCAGATGAACCTGGCCAACGCGTGCTTCGCGGCGAACGAGATCACCGAGGCGTACCGCATCGCCGCCCAGGAGGGCAGCCGCATCGACAGCGACATCGAACCCGCCGAGACATAGGCGGAGCACACACGCTCGGGCGTCGCTCGAGGTCGGCCGGGTAGCGTGGCCGGCGTGCTGTTCCGGACCTGGGAGGTGGGGGCGCGGGAGTTTCCCGACGTCGCGACCGTCGCGGACCACGTCGGGGTCGAGCACCTCGTCGTGACGCGCCACGCCCTCGTCCGGGAGGTGCTCGCCGACCAGGAGACGTTCCGCCCCGACAACGCGCTCGACGCGATGACCCCGATCCCCGTCACGGCGCTGCGGATACTCACCCACCACCGGTTCCGGCTGCCGCCGACCCTGGCCAACAACGGGCACCCGAGCCACCCCGCGATCCGGGCGATCGTCGCCGACGCGCTGCATCCGAAGCGGGTGGAGGAGCAGCGGGCCTGGCTGACCGGCGTCGTGCGGGGGCGGGTCACGCGGCTGGCGGCCGATCTCGACGCCGGGCTGCCCGTCGACCTGTACGCGGACCTCGCCGCCGACCTGCCCCTGCTGGTGCTCGCCCGCCTCGTCGCGCTGCCCGACGCCGAGGCGGCGGTGGTCAAGGAGTTCACCCGGGCGGCGTTGGAGCTCTTCTGGGCACCGGTGGCGCTCGACCGCCAGCTCGCCCTGGCCGAGATCGTGGGGCGGTTTCACGCGGTGCTGCGCGAGTTCGCCAAGGAGGGGCCGGGGCTGGCGGCCGACCTGCGGGCGCACACCGACAGCCTCGACGTCGTGGTTGGCGCGCTCTTCTTCCTGCTGGTCGCGGGGCAGGAGACGACCTCGCAGTTTCTCACCCTGCTGCTGCACCGGCTGGCCGGCGAGCCGGCGGTGCTCGACGGGCTGCGGGCCGGCAGCGTCTCGGTGGACGACGTGGTCGAAGAGGGCCTGCGCCTGGTGCCGCCGATCGTCACGTGGCGGCGGGTGGCCTCCCGCGACACGGTCCTTGGCGGCACGCCGCTGGCCCGCGGCACGAGCGTGGTGCTGTGGCTCGCGCGCGCCGGACGAGACGGGGCGGTCGTCCCCAATCCGGACGACTTCCGTCCGGGTCAGCGGGGATCGCGGCGGCATCTTGCCTTCGGCGCGGGCGCCCACCGCTGCGTCGGCGCCCAGCTCACCCGCATGGAGGCGTCCGTCGTGGTGGCCGAGACCGCCGCGCTACTCCACAAGGCCGACGTGGTGAGACCCCCGTGGTGCCCCGACAACCTTTCCTTCCGGATGCCGGACGCCTTCGTGATCCGACGCCGCTAGGAGGCGTCCTCCGCCCACACCCGCCAGTCGTCCAGGACGCCGTACAGGAGTGGGGTCAGCCAGCCCGGCGCGCTGCGCTGGAAGACGCCCGGATCGAGGCCGCCGGCGCCGTCCGGTAGGGCACCGACCAGGTTGGGGAGCAGCTCGGCGAGGTTTTCCCAGTGCACGAGCTCCGGCTCGGCGGGCCACGCACCGAGCACCACGCCGGCCGAGACGCCGCGGCGGTCGAGCGCCTCCAGCGTGAGTGCGGTGTGGTTGAGCGTGCCGAGGCCGGCGCGGTTGACCACCACGGCCCGCGCGTCGAGCGAGACCGCCAGGTCGGCGACGGTCCACGGCTCGCCGGACGGGCGCAGGCCCATCGGCACCAGCAGCCCGCCGGCGCCCTCGACCAGCACCAGGTCGTGCTTTTCGACCTCGGCGCGGACGTCGTCGACCACCGAGTACAGCTCCAGCGGGGGCAGCTCCGCCACCCGCGCGGCGGCGAGCGGGGCCAGCGGGTCCGGGTACGACGCGAGCGTGCGGGCGGTCGCCGGGCTCGCCAGCCGGTTGACCACGTCTACATCGGAGGGTGCACCCGTGGAGGTGCCCGTCTGGCCCGGCTTGACCACCGCGACCCGCAGCCCGGCGGCCTGCGCGGCCGCCGTGACCGCAGCGGTGACGACGGTCTTGCCGACATCCGTATCGGTCCCGGTCACCACGACCGGACCGCGCCATTCGTCCGTCACGGTGCGCACTCCACGATCACGTCGAGGGCCCGGTCGAAGTCGGCCCGCGGCACGCCGACGTTGACCGTCAACCGCAGCCGGGCCCGACTGTCCGGAGTGGAAGGTGGACGGAAGCAGCCTACGGCCACACCGCGGTCGCGGCAGTCTGCGGCCCACGCCACCGCGGTCTCCGGGCCGGGTGCGGTCACCGACACCACCGCCCCGGCCGGCTCGGTGACGTCGAGGCCGGCGGCACGTAGGCGGTGTACAAGTGTGGCGGCACGGTCGGTGAGCTCCGCGCGGCGGCCGTCGGAGGCGCGGGCCACCTCCAGTGCGGCGAGCGCGCCGGCGGCGACGGCCGGCGGTGGCGCGGTGTCGAAGATGAAGGTGCGCCCGGTGTCCACCAGGTGCCGCGTCAGCGGCGCCGGGCCGGCGATGATGCCGCCGGCGGCGCCGAGCGACTTGGAGAGCGTGGCGGTGACCACCACGTCGGGCTCGCCGGCAAGGCCGGCGGCCGCGACGCCGCCCGCGCCGGACGGGCCGATCACGCCGAGCGCGTGCGCGTCGTCGACCAGCAGCAGCGCGCCGTGGCGGCGGGCCACCGCGTGCAGGTCGGCGAGGGGGGCGAGGTCGCCGTCGACCGAGAAGATCGACTCGGTCACCACTACCGCCGGCCGCCCGGGCGCGGCGGCCAGGGCCGCGTCGACCGCCGCCACGTCCGCGTGCGGGGTGACGACCACCTCCGCGCCGGAGATGCGGCACCCGTCGATCAGCGAGGCGTGGTTGTGCGCGTCGGAGACGAGGAGCGTACGCGGCCGGGTCAGCGCCCGCACCGCGCCGAGGTTGGCCAGGTAGCCGGAGGAGTACACGAGCGCGGCCTCGGCGCCCAGCCACCCGGCGAGGCGATCCTCGAGGTCGCGATGAGCGCCGGTCGAGCCGCGGACGAGGCGGGAGCCGGTGGCGCCCAGCCCGTACGCGTCGAGCGCCGCCCGCGCCGCCGCGATCACGTCCGGGTGGGTGGCGAGCCCGAGGTAGTCGTTGCCGGCGAGATCGACCACGCCGTCGCCCGGAGCCCGGTGTCGCAGCTCCCGGGCGAGCCCCGCCTTGGCGCGCAGCCCGGCCTTGCGCTCGAGTCGCTCTAGCCACTCACTCACGATTCACCTCGACATCCCCCTTGTAAGGTACGACCATGCCAGAGATCCTCGACCTCGCCCGTACCCAGGTGCTCGAACGCGGCGTCGGCCTCGACGAGGCCGGCGTGTCGGCCGTTTTGCGGCTGCCCGACGAGCACGTGCCGGACGCGCTACAGATCGCCCACGACGTGCGCATGCGGTGGTGCGGGCCGGAGGTGGAGGTCGAGGGCATCGTCTCGCTGAAGACCGGCGGCTGTCCCGAAGACTGCCACTTCTGCTCCCAGTCCGGCCTCTTCACCTCGCCGGTCCGCTCGGTGTGGCTCGACATCCCCTCGCTGGTGGAGGCGGCCAAGCAGACCGCGGCGACGGGCGCGACCGAGTTCTGCATCGTGGCCGCCGTCCGCGGGCCGGACGAGCGGCTCATGAAGCAGATGCGCGAGGGCGTCGCCGCCATCCGCGCCGAGGTGGACATCCAGGTCGCCGCGTCGCTGGGCATGCTCACCCAGGCGCAGGTCGACGAGCTGGTCGAGATGGGCGTGCACCGCTACAACCACAACCTGGAGACCTCCCGCTCGTACTTCGCGAACGTGGTAACCACCCACTCGTGGGAGGAGCGCTGGGACACCCTCCGCATGGTCCGCGACTCGGGCATGGAGGTGTGCTGCGGCGGCATCCTGGGGCTCGGCGAGACGGTGGAGCAGCGGGCGGAGTTCGCGGCGCAGCTGGCCGAGCTCGACCCGCACGAGGTGCCGCTCAACTTCCTCAACCCCCGCCCGGGCACGCCACTCGGCGACCGCCCGGTGGTGGAGGGCAAGGACGCGCTGCGGGCGATCGCCGCGTTCCGGCTCGCCATGCCGCGCACGATTTTGCGGTACGCGGGTGGCCGCGAGATCACGCTCGGCGACCTCGGCACGCGCGACGGCTTGCTGGGCGGCATCAACGCGGTGATCGTCGGCAACTACCTGACCACGCTCGGCCGCCCGGCCAGCGCCGACCTGGCGCTGCTCGACGACCTGAAGATGCCGGTCAAGGCCCTCTCGGCGACGCTGTGAGCGGAGCGGCGATGACGACGGCGGCGGCGTGGTGCGACAGGTGCGGTGAGCGGGCGGCCGAGGGCGACCACGCCGCCTGCGCCGCCGCCCGGCGCCTGGAGCCGCCCCGCTACTGCTCGGCCTGCCGCCGCCGCATGAAGGTGCAGGTGCTGCCGGCGGGCTGGTCGGCGACCTGCGTCGAGCACGGCACGGTCCGTTCGGGAGACTGATATATATACCCGGGTCCGCGTCAGCTGCGGACCGCCGCTCCCGCCGGAGACCGCTCCGGTCGGCGGCTCGCCAGGGCTCGCCGAGACCCCCGACCTCCGCTGCCAGCTCCGCCGAACAAACCCATCGCCTCGGGCTCCGGCCGGGCCGTCCCCGGCTTGTTCACCGTTCTTGGTGGGTGGTTGCGGTGGGAGCCGGGCTACGCCCGCTGGCTGCGGCAAGAGGCGGGGCCGGCCGCAGCGGGGCCACGGCGGGCAGGGATCCGCTCCGGCCATCGGGCTATCGGTTACATGGCGTCACCGACCCGGGATGGGGGCTTTGAGATCTAGGACGGTTAGGGTTGATATGACGCCCTAACTCTCCAAGATCTCGAATCTTGTGCCGCTCACACCGTCACGGCGGTTACTCGCGGCGACGAAGCCACCTGTTGTTGCGAGATCGCCGATCCGAGACCAGACATTGTGGACAGCGGCGACCGCGGCCCAGCGGCGGTCCGGACCACGATGGAGTCGCGGTAGTAGAGGGATGTCGAGCAAGTAGATCTTGCATCTTGCCTAGTCAAAGGCGTTTCCTGCGAACCTGGCGGCCTCGGCGCGGCGCTTCTGAGCTGGGGAGACACCGGAAGGCATTGTGCCGCACGCGGTCTCAAACCGGGCCGGCTGCCGATCATGGTCTTGCCGGGGGCTTGCACCGCGGACCTTGCAGCGCGGGTCGGGGATCTCGGCGAGCGCCAGCTCGCCGCCGACCCGCGCGTTCTCCGGCGGGAGCGGCGGTCCGCAACTGACACGGACCCGGGCAACTCAAGCTTTGAGGCACAGCACCGACGCCCGGCTCGCGTCTTTGAGTTGGTCTGCCGTCACTACCGCGCCCCGGGCGGTAGTGACGGCCCCCGTCAGAACACCCGACCGTTTGATCAAACTGTGTCCCCGGTCGTCGGAACGATCGACGCCGAGGGAGATTTGATCACGTCTCGGACGGCGCGGGATCCAGGTGTGGATCCGCTTCCGCACGGATCGCGAGGCAGTCCGCGGGCATCGTGTCGACCATGGTGCCGGCGCCGTCGGAGCACCGGTAGCGGACCAGGGCGGCCCACTCGGACGCGCCCTCGACCACGCCCGCGCGACGCATGCCGTCGCGGTGTACCCACACCGGGTCGCCCGCTCGGTACGGCACGGCGGGTGCCGAAGCGGTCAGGCCCATCGGGGCGGCGGTGGTGGCGGCGGGCTCGTACGTCACCGCGCGGCCGCCGCCCTCGGTGGCCACGACCCAGGTGATGCCGGCCTTGCCCGTGGTGCGCGCGTGCCGCTTGGCCCGGAACATCGCCTGGTCGGCGCGGCGCAGCAGGTCTGGGAGATCGGCCGGGTGGCCGGCCGGGACGACGCCGATCGAGGCAGTCACCGTCAGCGTGCGGCCGGCGATGTCCATCGGGGGCGCGATCGCCGCGCTGAGCGAGGCGGCGATCTCGTGCCACCACGCCTCCGGAGCGTCCGGGCGGGGCGCGCTCGGCAGCGCGGCGAACTCGTCGCCGCCGAAGCGGGCCACCAGGTGGTCGCCGAGGCACGCGCCCATGCGCCGGGCGATCACGCAGAGGACCTCGTCGCCGGCGTCGTGGCCGTAGGTGTCGTTGATGGGCTTGAAGCCGTTGAGGTCGAGGATCAGGACGGCCGACGAGCGCCCGTCGGCGCGCAGCAGCGTCGGGGCGAGCGCGTGGAACAGGCGGCGGTTGGCGAGCCCGGTCAGCGCGTCGTGACCGGCCATCCAGCGGAGCGTCACCCGCTCCTGCTCCAGCCGCTGGACGTGTGCTTCGAGCTGGTCGATGCGGGCCTGGAGTCGGGCTGCGTCGGCCTCGGTCCGCTGCTGGCCGCCACCCGGCGGCGCACCGCCCGTGCCGGCGGCGGCGGGATCGAGGATCCGCATCGGCCATCCTCTCAAAGACTGCGGCGGGCCAGTTGCTAGCCGTCGAGTCAACGTATGGCGACGACGGGTCGCCCCGCGCCACAAACGAATCATGACAGTTAGCCGACGCACGTGCAAGATTTCACCTGGATAACTGTCACGACGACATCGTGCATCGGAACGAGTTTCGGCTACTCTAGGTGCGTGCCACTTTCGTGGTGAAAGAATGATCCGTGCGTGCGAAACGACGGTTCTGCCTGTCACACGGGCATCGGGTGGCACACCGGCCACCGGCCCGGGGGTCACGCCGGTTACCCACAGCAAGCACTCCAGCGCGAGGGAGTACTGATGAGTAGCGAAACCGGCTGGATCATGTCCAGCAGGTCGACCGGCAACGGCGGCAGCTGTGTCGAGGCCCGTCGCCACGACGGCCTCATCCAGGTCCGCAACAGCAAGGCACGTGACGCGGGCACCGTGGTGTTCACCACGGAGGAGTGGGACTCGTTCCTGTTCGGCGCCAAGCGCGGCGAGTTCGACCAGCTCCTGACCGACTGACCCGCGGCGGAGCGCCGACTGACCGCAGCGGACCCAAAGAAAAAGATCGCCGGCCCCGCGGGGCCGGCGATCATGCTATGTGGACGGTGGACTCAGGCGAGGCGCCCGACGCCGCCGTACAGCCCCGAGTCCTTCGGGTTTTCCTTGAACTCGTCGACCTCGCCCGGATCCGGCCGCCACTGGGTCTGCCAGACAAGCCCCGGCTCGACGAGGTCGAACCCGTCGAAGAGCCCGAGGACCTCGCTCCGCGTCCGGACCGTCAGCGGCGTCACGGTCTGCCGCCGGTAGACATCGAGCGTCCGCTTCAGCAGCTCCGGGTCGAAGACCTGCTCGTCGACCGTCGAGTGGGCGAGCACCAGGTAGCTGCCCGGCGCGAGCGCGTCACGGAAGGTCGCCACGATCTGACGCGCCTCGTCGGTGTCTTCGACGAAGTGCAGGACGGCGACCAGCAGCACCGCGATCGGCTCGTCGAAGTCGAGCAGCTTACGCACCTGCGGGTGGTCGAGGATGGCCTGCGGCTCACGCGCGTTGGCCCGGATGGCCGTGGCGAACCTATTGCCATCCAGCAGCTCCAGGCTCTCCGACACCGCCTCCGGGTCGATGTCCACATAGACCACTCGGGCGTCCGGGATCGCGGCCTGGGCGATCTCGTGGACGTTGCCCTCGGTGGGGATGCCGGAGCCGATGTCGAGGAACTGGCGGACGCCGATCGAGGTCAGGTAGCGCACGGCGCGGCCGAGGAACGCCCTGTTGGCCCGGACGCTGGCCCGGATCAGTGGCGCCCGCTCGATCACCGCCTTGGCCGCCTCCTGGTCGGCCGGGAAGTTGTGGATCCCGCCCAGGTAGTAGTCGTACATCCGAGCCGCCGTGGCCGGCTTCTGATGTGCGCCCTGTGCGCCGTTGCCCACCCTCGTCACGCCCTTCCCCAGGTCGTCACCGGTACTCCCCCACTGGTACGGAATCCTTGCTGATGAGGTCGAAAATCCGGCGATATTCGTCGACCTCGCCCTGCTCCTCGAGGTAGAGCGCGCCGACGTGCGACTCCAGGTAGACCACGTCGGGGTCGTCCGGGTCGTCGAACTCCAGGATGCGGAAGGCGCCGGCCATCGCGGCGTGCGCGCCGACCGAGAAGGGCAGCACCCGGATGTCGACCGAGTCCTCTTGGGACAGCCGGCGAAGGTGCTCGACCTGCGCCTTGAGCACCTGCTCGCCACCGACCGGCCGGCTCACCGCGCCCTCGCCCAGCACGGTCACCAGCCGCAGCGGCGGGTTGCGGGCGAACAGCGCCTTCTGCCGCTGCATGCGCAGCTTGATGTGGCGCTCGGCAGCCTCCGAATCGGCCGGCTGCTCGGCGCCGAAGACGGCCCGCGCGTACTCCGGGGTTTGCAGCTCGCCGGGGATGACCTCGCCGTCGTACCCGAACATGCGGGACGCCGACGCCTCGAGACCCACGTAGAGCTTGAACCACTCCGGAATCACCGGGCTGGCATCCCACCACTCCTGCTGGGACGTGCCGAGCGCGAGCTCGGCGAGCGCGTCGGTGATGCTCTGATCCGCGCCGTAGAGCCAGCAGAGCGCGCGCACGTTGGCCGCCGTGACGGGCACTTTGCCCGTCTCGATGCGGTGCAGTGTCGGCTCCGAAATGCCGAGCCGCGCCTCCGCCACCTCCCGCCGGCTCATCCCGGACGCGGTCCGTAATCGCGTCAACCGCCGCCCCAACGTCCGTCGCACGACGCGTTGGCCTGTGACCGGCACTCCCCACCTCCGCCCCGCCAACCCCGTGTGGACGATGACGCCGAATACCGTACCTGCAACGCCGAGTTGTCAACAGGCGACCCGGCGTCGTGAATCAAATTCGCCGCTCGACACAGGTCTGACGAATCGTGATCTTCCCCCGGTGGGGAGGAATTCGCACGCAAGGTCCTGCCTACTACGAAGGCACGGACACCGCCGTCAGGAGACGATGCATCCCCGACGACGGATTGTCGTGTGGGAACGCTGTGCCGTTGCGGCCATGCATCTGATCCAGCGCGACCGCCCGCTCCGCCGCCAGGCGCCGGCCCGCCATGTAACCCCGCCCGTCGACACCCTTGTCCACCTGCCCATCGCAGGCACGGCGCAGCCGCCGAGCCGCGTCGTTGTCAAGCCAACTGCGACAGTCTCGGAAGTGCAGGATGAGCCAAAGCTCGAAGCACGGGTTGGAGATGGCCACGCGAATGCCATACCTGTCAGCGAGAGCGACCGCCTCGCTGAGGTTCGGATGGTTGTCCGGCCACTCCACATCGAACACACACCAGATCTCGTCGATCTCGCCCTCTTCGCGGTCCGCTCGTTCGCGAGCATCGACGGCCATACGCACCAGCGCCAACGGCACGGACCCGGAGGTGCTGCGCTCGATCCTCAGGTCAACGGCCGCGATGTCCCTGACCTCAGGCTCGCGTTTCAACGCCTCCAGGTACTCCGGCTCGCTGCGCCGCCCCTCGCAGAAGACTAAAACGGTCTTGCGTGGCCCTCGAACGGCCACCCTACGCCTGAGCGAACGACCACCAGTCCGCCGACTCCGCGGGCTCATTCTTCACCCGCTGCCAACCCGAGCACCGACTGCAACAGACGCTGGTCGAAATCCGGCACCGCACCGAACCGTCCCTGTAGATACGCCTTTTCGAGATTCAAGGAACGGCGGACCTTGTCGCCTCCATACTCGGCGAGCGCCGTGAGGGAGGTGGCCCCGTCGACACCCTTCTCCGTGAGCCAGACCTCGTCTCGGTTCAAATGGTTGAGGAGGCTGGTATCGTGCGTCGTAAAGATCAACTGCGCGCCACGTGGATTCGTTTCAGGATCCTGGAACAATTCAAGGAGGCGCGCCGAGAGCTTCGGATGGAGGCTAGCGTCGATCTCATCAAAGAGGAGCACCTGCCCGCGACGAAGAGCCCACAACATTGGTCCGATCAGACCGAACCAGGTTCGCGTACCCTCAGATTCCTCGCCGAGATCAAAGAGTAGTTCTTGACCAGCCGCCCGATGCACGAACCTCAACCTTGGCCGGACCTCCCCACCTGATCCAACCAACTCATTGACGATCTTCACGTCGTCGATTCCCAGGTCTGCCAGTCGCAGCAAGGCCAGCGCAGACTTGGACCCGAACTGCGCAGAATCCGACTCTCCGAATAGCGTCAACTGCTCACCATGCGTTGCATCGATGAACAACCGCTGAGTGGACGACATCATCGCCAACGGTGATCGCCTTCGTCCGGAGTAACTACGACGAGCACCCAAGACACCTACCTCTGCAAGCAGGCGTCCGAAGCCTTCCACTTCTGGCTCGCCGAATCTCATCGCAGCAGAAAGGGCGAGCGTTGTTGGGGTCAACAATTCGCGTGTCCCGGAAAGGCTACCCAGCCCTCGCCGAAAACCAACCTCAAGAGCCTCCCTTTCGAACAAGGAGCGGCGTCTCCGCTCTGGGTAGCTGTAGAGGCCCTCGAAGATCACGGACTCCGCATCGAGCTCGATACGGTATTCGTAGCGGACGCCGCGTACCATCATCTCGACCTCGAAGATCGTTGGCACCTGCGGTCCAGCGGCGAACTTGAAGGGCGTCCGCGGCACGAGTCGATCCCAGGAGCGCAGGGATTCGCGCACGGCTTCGGACAGCCATGCGAATGCATCGAGCAAGTTTGACTTACCTGATGCATTCGGGCCATATATGCCGGCAACCGTAAGAACCTTCTCGTTGAGCCGCGGAAAGGATCGGGCCGCCGGCCGGTCGCCGTCTACGGCGATCATGGAGAGTTCCACGGGCTGCATGATCGACAAGTGGTTGGAAACCTCGAACCGTAGCAGCATCACTCGCCCGCTTCCATCGCACCAACCCTGCATGCTCAGGCCACCCTACGTCAAGAATCAACGTAGAGTGGCCTGAGACCGCAGGTCCGGCGCAGCCTGCCGCGCCTAGGGCGTGGCGGCGAGTCCTACGCCGCCACGGTGCAGGCGGCGCCGTTGACGGTGAAGGCGGTCGGGCGGGGGTTGGTGCCGGTGTGCGAGGCGTTGAAGCCGACCGACAGTGACCCTCCGGCCGGGACCGCGCCGTTCCAGGCCTCGTTGACGCCGGTGACCGCGGCACCGCTCTGTGTCCAGCGCGCACCCCAGCCCTGGGTGACGCGCTGCCCGCCGGGGAAGGTGAACGCGACCGTCCACGAGGACCACGCGGTCGTGCCGGTGTTGCGGATGGTCAGGCTGCCGGTGAAGCCGGTCGACCAGTCGTTGGTGCTGTACGTGACCGAGCACGGCCCCGTCGGCCCGGGCGTCGTCGGCGACGGCGTCGGCGAGACCGAGGGCGACACGGACGGCGACACCGAGGGAGACACCGAGGGAGACAGCGACGGAGTCGGGCTGGGCGTGACGTTGCCCGGCGGGTCGCCCCAGAGCTTCACGCCGTTCTCGTAGAGCGGCACGGCCTTGTTGGGGCCGGCGGCCGTCTGGTACGAGGGGTCGTTGGCCGGGTTCCACGTGCCGCCCTCGGGCACCCCGATCTTGAACTGCACCTCCATCCGGTGCTGCGACTGCCCCGCGGGCGCGATCGTGTGCCCGGTGCAGTCGATCTCGACGTACCAGATGTCGCCGCTGTGCTGGCGGGCCGTGGTAGGCGACGGGCAGCCCTGTGTGTAGCCCGCCGTCACGATCGGCGCGGCGGTGCCCTCGCGGGTGAAGTAGTAGCGGAACACCGAGCGGGTGAGCGCCCGCGCCGGGTAGGCCGACTTGTTGTACACGATGGCCTTGAGGCCGGTGGCCCGCGGCTCGTTCTGCATGACGGTGGTCTCGACCGTGAACTGGTCGATGTCCGGCGTCTCCGGCTGCGGGAAGTTGGCCAGCGGCGTCCCGCCGTACTCCTGGTAGAGCCGGACCAGCGCGGAGGTGAAGCCAGCGTTGTAGTCGGTGGCCACCTCGTTCATCACGTAGTCGTTGCGCTCGTCCTTGTACGCGTCGTCGGGCGAGGACGGGCCGCCGACCAGCGCGCCGTAGAGGACGTGGCGGGTGGCGGTGGGCACGGTCATGCTGTCCCACCACGAGCCGTGCGCGGTGCGGTGGTGCGGGTTCTTCGGTGAGTTGGCGCCGAACCCGATGACGTAGCTGGAGTTGCGCGGGTTGGCGCCGAGCGCGTAGTCGATCTGCCGGACCGCGAAGTCGTGGTAGCGCGTCTTACGCGTCGCGTCGGTGGTCTTGTCGCTGTAGACGAGGGCGGCGAAGGCGGTGTTGGACGCGTACCGCAGCGCGCCCCAACTGTCCACGACCACCATGCCGCCGGGCGAGGTGCGCACCTTCTCGCCGTTGACCCCGACGGTGAAGTAGTCCAGCCAGCGGTTGGCGTCGTCGACGTACTTCTGCTTGCCGGTGAGGTTGGCCAGCAGCACGTAGTTGCCGAACTGCTTGTTGTCCCATGCGATCGTCCACTTGTACATCTTCGTGGTGGACTGGTTCTCGTTGCCCTGCGCGTCGTAGCCGGCCTCGGCCTTCGCGAGGTAGGCGGCGTCGCCGGTGGCCCGGTAGAGCCAGATGGCGCCCCAGACGAGCTCGTCGGCGTACCCGCTCCAGGACTTGTAGAAGTTGGTGACGTCGGTGATGCACTCGTGGTACATCCGCTTCACGTTCTCGGCGAACGTGTAGAGCTGCCGCGCGTGGGTCAGCAGCGTGTTGGCGTACGCGGCGTCCGTGGGGCGGAAGACCATCGAGGACGCGGCCATCGCGGCCGCCGTCTCACCGGCCAGGTCGGCGCCGCCACAGCTGGCGTCGATCTTGTATGCCGGGCGGGCCATCGGCAGCACCTCGGCCGGTCCCCACCACTTGTGGTCGTCGTCGCCCTTGCCCACCTGTCCATAGAGGACATTGGGCGAGGGGTGCGCCTTGATGAAGTAGTCGTTGGGCACGCGGAGGTTGTTGAGCAGGTGGGTGAGCTGGCCCGACGAGGCGTACGCGTCGCGGTACTCCACCGCGCCCCAGGCGAGCATCGTCGTGGTGAACGCCATCGGGAAGCCGAACTTCACGTGGTCGCCGGCGTCGAACCAGCCGCCCGTGAGGTCGAGCCCGACGTCCGAGCCGTCGGTCAGGGCGGAGTCGCCGCGCCAGGAGACGCGGTTCCACGCCGGCTTGCGGCCGGCGACCTGGGCCTCGTAGAAGAAGAGGGATTTCTGGAGGGCTTCGCCGTAGTTGTAGGCACCGGCCGCCTCCGAGCGTGGCGCCGCCCAGATCGCGGCTGCCACCGCGACCAGGATGGCCGATGCCACGGCGCCCGCACGGCGATACCAGATGAACCTGCCAGACACTAGAATCGCTCCTGTCCGTGTTTCCAGGCTCCGGCCCTCACTTCGCGGCCGCGCGAGGCGAAGACCGGAGTCTGCTGTGGAGCCGCGCGCGACTACGCGTAGTGAGGACATCGAGGGGCGGATGTGGGCGCATCCGCCCCTCGCCTCGTTTCGGGAGAGCCGCGAACGGGGTGGGTTCTTCCTGGGAGATGGGAGCGCTCCCATATATAGCCACCTATGTTCGCACATTGTTTCGCGGTTGTGAAGGGCCCTGCTCAGGCGCGGTGAAGCCACCCGATGCAAAGCGGCTAATTGCAGCTAAATACACATTGGCAGCCGAACGTACAGTTGCCGTCGCGCCTTGTGGCCGACCACCCTCTGGCAAACGGAAAGCCGGACCGAGGAGGCAGCCATGGCCCTGCACGTGGCCCCTGGGACCGCATGGGCGGACGCACTCGCCCGCGCGGTCGCCGCGACACCCGAGGCGTTCGACGGCACGATCACCAGCAGCGACGTGACCCTGCGTAACCTCACCGGGGGCGGGTGGCAACCGATCGGCACGCCCGGCACGGTCCGCACCCCGGTCGACAACACCGCGCTCGCCCGTCTGTCCCGAGTGGACGCCGGGGTCGCCCGCACCGCGGTCACCGCGGCGGCGGCCGCGCACCGGGTCTGGGCCACGACGCCACTGGCCGAGCGAAAGGCACGGGTGACCGCCGCCCTGGACGACCTCACCGCCCACCGCGACACGCTCGCGCTGCTGCTGGTCTGGGAGATCGGCAAACCCTGGCGGCTGGCCCGCGCCGACGTCGACCGCGCGCTCGACGGGGTGCGCTGGTACGCCGAGCAGATCGACCGCCAGGTCGCCGGCCGCGACCCGCTCCCCGGCCCGGTCAGCAACATCGCCAGCTGGAACTACCCGATGAGCGTGCTCGTACACGCCGAGCTGGTGCAGCTGCTCGCCGGCAACGCGGTCATCGCCAAGACCCCGTCCCAAGGCGGCGCGGTCTGCCTCACCGTCGCGCACGCGCTCATGCACCGCGCCGGCCTGCCGGTGACCCTGCTCTCCGGCGGCGGCGAGGAGCTGAGCGAGGTGCTCGTCCGCTCCCCCGAGATCGGCGCGGTCGCGTTCGTGGGCGGCCGCTCCAACGGCGGCAAGGTGGCCGCCGCGCTCCTCGACACCGACAAGCGCCACATGATCGAGCAGGAGGGCCTCAACGCCTGGGGCATCTGGCATTTCTCCCAGTGGGACGTGCTCGCCGCCCACCTCAGGAAGGGCTTCGAGTACGGCAAGCAGCGGTGCACGGCCTACCCGCGCTTCGTGGTGCAGCGCGAGCTCGTCGACGCCTTCCTCGACGTCTACCTGCCGGTGGTACGCGCGATCCGCTTCGGCCACCCGCTGGCGGTGGCGGCCGCCGGTGACCCCCTCCCCGACCTCGACTTCGGCCCGCTGATCAGCGCCGCCAAGGCGGACGAGCTGCACCGCAAGGTCGACGAGGCGATACGCGCCGGCGCGATCCCGCTCTACCGCGGCCGCCTCGACCGCGGCACGTTCCTGCC
The DNA here is from genome assembly GCF_059359075.1 of Phytohabitans sp. LZ39. Taxonomy (NCBI): domain Bacteria; kingdom Bacillati; phylum Actinomycetota; class Actinomycetes; order Micromonosporales; family Micromonosporaceae; genus Phytohabitans; species Phytohabitans sp. LZ39. The sequence continues at coordinate 166,218 of NZ_JCADBM010000021.1, forward strand.
CGGCCAGGACACCTCGGCCTACGTGGCGCCGGCTGCCCTGCTCGCCCCACCGGGCCGCTCGCGGCTGATGCACGCCGAGCCGTTCGGCCCGGTCGACACCATCGTCGTCGTGGACACCGAGGAGGAGCTGCTCGCCCAGATGAACGCTTCCAACGGCGCCCTCGTCGCCAGCCTCGCCTGCGACGACGAGGAAGAGGCCGCCAAGCTGGCGGTAGACCTGCAAGCGTTCAAGGTGGGCGTCAACAAGCCCCGCTCCCGCGGCGACCGCGAGGAGCCTTTCGGCGGCCGGGGCGCATCGTGGAAGGGCGCCTTCGTCGGCGGCGACCTCCTGGTCCAGGCGGTCACGGTCGGCGAGCCGGGCGAGCGCCTCTTCGGCAACTTCCCCGACCACACCAGCTATCCGCCGACCTAGAGAGCGTTCGGGGTCGGGGGCGACCTCGACCCCCGTTCGAGATAAAGATTTGGGCTACCGCGATGTCCGTCGTGGTCCGTGCCGTTGCTCCCGCGGCCTCACCCGTCCGCCTTTGGTCGCGGTCCTTTGTTGCGAGGCGCACAGGTGACAGGACCGGGCAAGGATCCACGGACTACATGGATTTCCTGCCCGCACAGGTGGGCCGGCCTCGCCGGCCACCGTCAGTGACACAGCGTCAGCAGGCTCAGGTAAGAAGCTTCGAGATCTAGGACAGTCAGGGTTGAAATAGCGCCCTAACTCTCCAAGATCTCGAATCTGGGCCGGGCGCACGGCGGCGGCGGTTACTCAGGGCGACGAAGCCGTGTTTCAAGTCCCTGGTCGGCAATAGGCATTGTGGACAAATGCCGCTGCACTGCGGGCCGCGCATCCGCCCGGAGCAAAGGGATGACCGCGACCAACGTGAGGGTGGGCCGCAAGCAACAGCGGACGGGTAAGGCCGCGGGAGCAGCGGTCTGGACCACATCGGACATCGCGGTAGCTCAAGATCTTTGAAGTCGGGCTCTCGGGGCCTGGTGTCTGCCGCTGGCCTGGATTGGAACGGCCCGGTCCCGCATCGGGGCCGGGCCGTCGTCGAGGGCGCGCGATCAGGTCTACGCGGAGGTCCGCACCGGGGCGGAGGCCAGCGGCACCGTCACCGTCAGCAGCGTGTCGTCGCGCTCCGGGGTAGGGCCGGAGCGGCTCAGGCGACGGAGGGTCGCGAGCATGGGCTTGTTGTCGGCGTGGGTGTGTGCGACCAGCGCCGCGTACCCCGCGCGCTCGCCGTGGGCGACCAGGCGGCGCAGCAGGGCGGTGCCGATGCCGCGGCGCTGCCAGGCGTCTTCGACCAGCAGGCCCACCTCGCCGATCTCGCCCTCGGCGACCAGCGTCGCCGTCGCGACCACGCGGTCGTCGGCGGCGAGTGCCACCAGCGTCACGCCGCGGTGGGGGTCGAGCAGGCGCTCGACGCGGGCCGCCGGCGGGACGGCCGAGCCGGTCAGGTAGCGGCGGTAGCGGGTCGAGGGCGTGCACCTGTCGTGCATGGCCGTGACCGCGGCCAGGTCGTCGCGCACCGCCGGGCGTACCCGGATCTCGGCGCCGTCGGGCAGGACCAGCGTGACCTGGTCGGCGGCCTGGCGTACGACGGTGGCCGCCAGGTCCACCAGGGCCTGCGCCCGGGCGTACTCGGCCGGGGTGAACGTCGGGGCGGGACGGCTGATCTCGTACGTGCCACCGGTCGGGTCGACCAGTCGCATGCCGCCGCGGTTGGCGCCGTAGCGGTCCTGCCCGGGAGCCGGGCGCCAGATCACCGCGTCGGCGCCGAGCAGGGCGGAGAGGGCGTCGCCGAGCGAGTCGGGGTCGCGCACGAGCCGGCTCGCCAGGGTCAGCGTCCGGGTCGGCCAATCGGCCAGCTCGCGGGCCTCGGTGCGGGTGACCCAGGCGTCCCGGCCGCGGCCCTTCTCCACTGCGGCGAGCAGGTCTTCCTCGGTCAGCGTGTCGGGCGCGTCGACCAGGAAGTCGTCGACCGCACCCGCCTCGGTCGTGTGCACCTGCACCGCCAGGATGTTGACCGACTTGAGCGCCAGGCTGGCGGTCAGCACGGCCAGGTAGCCCGGCCGGTCGTCAACGGTTGCTCGGAGCCGCCACAGACCCATCGCGAACCCCCTTCAGTCCCCCGAATCAAGACTGCACGGCCGCTGTTTCTCTGACGTTACTCAACCGTGATCATTCATGATCGGGAAACGGCGGACGGCGCGGTGACAAGGTCCAGGCGGTCGCCGAGGATCACGGCGGCGGCGCGCACGAGCTGCGCGACCCGGTCGACCTCGGTCACGTGGAACCCGGCCGCGGGCAGCCCCTCGGTGTCGCCGCGGGCCACCATCAGCACAAGGCCGGCGCGACCGAACGGGGCCACCGCGTAGCGCGTCTGGTCGGCGCCGGTCAGCGCCCGCGCGCGCAGCGGGGTGACCTCGGGCAGCAGCAGCGGCGCGGGTGCCCGCCAGCTCGAGTACGCCACCGCGGGCTCGCCCCCGGCCAGGCCCGGCTGCGGCGCGGACCCGCTGCGTGCGGCCCAGTCGGCCGGCACCACCGCGGCGGCCGCCCAGTCGGCGGCGAGCAGACCGGGGACCGCGTCGACGAGGGTGCCGAGCCCGTCGGCCGGGTTGGCCGCGACCTGGGCGAGCAGCTCCGCGTCGTGGCCGCCGGAGACCGGCGCGCCGATCGCTCGCCACACGCCGTCGACCTGGACGCCGGGGATGGCGGCGAGACCGGCCCGCAGCCGCTCGACCCGGGAGGCGCCCGGCCACACGACGGTGAAGTCGTCGACGGCCCGACCGCCCAGCCGCTCCAGGACCACGACCTGCACGATGTCAGCGCCGGCGACGCCGAGCGTCCGCGCCACCTGTCCCAACGCACCAGGCCGGTCCGGCAGGGTCACCCGAACCCGCAACAACATGGCAAGCCTCCCGTCGGCAGGCCAGCGCCCGAGCGCTGGCACCCTCCAGGGTGCCTGATGACCATTTCGTCCCTGTTGCTGCGCCATGTCTCCGGAGGGAAAACCGTCCGTTAACCTGAGCGGAAGCTCTCCTTCAGGCAGACGCGCGCTGCACCATGTGGGTGTTTAGCAGCACGTACGGCTCTTCGAGCTCGTCGCGTCGGATCAGCGACATCAACAGGTGCGCCATCTGCTGGCCCATCTCCTCGACAGGCTGGTAGACGGTGGTCAGCGGCGGGTCGGCCTGGCGCGCGATCTCCGCGTCTTCGAAGCCGACCACCGCCACGTCGTCAGGCACCCGCCGGCCAGCCTCGCGCAGTGCTCGCAACGCCCCACACGCCATGAGGTCGGAGGCGCAGAACACCGCGTCCAGATCGGGCGAGACCTCAAGCAGCCGGCGCATGGCCGCCATGCCGCTGGCCTCGCTGAAGTCCCCGTACGCGACGAGGTCTTCGGTAACCGTGCCGCCGTGGTCGAGGATCGCCTGCTTGTACCCCGCCAGCCGGGTGATGCCCACGCCCATGTCCTGGGTGCCGGCGATGGTGGCGACCCGCCGTCGCCCCCGGCCGATCAGGAACTCCACGGCCTGCCGGGCTCCCCCGGCGTTGTCGACGTCGACGAAGTTGGCCGCCTGCGCGCCCGGCTGGAGCATGCGCGCCGGCCGGCCGCCCAGCACCGCCGGCAGCCCGCGCTGCTCGAGCAGCGTCGGGAGCGGGTCGGCGTCGTGCAGCGACAGCAGCAGCACACCGTCGACGTGCTGGTTGGTCAGGTGGTGCTCGACCTTCTCCCGCTCGGCCGGCGACTGGGCCAGCGCGAGCCAGAGCTGCATCGGTGTGTCGAGCAGGCCGGCGTGAATGCCACGGACGATGCCGGCGAAGAACGGCTCACCGAAGAGCCGCTCACCCGACTCCGAGATCACCAAGGCGACCGAGTCGGTGCGCTGGGTGACGAGGGCCCGCGCCGCCCGGTTGGGGACGTACCCGAGCTCCTCGATCGCCTGCTGCACCGCCGCCCGCGCCTCCGGGCTTACCTGCGGAGAGCCGTTGACGACACGGGACACCGTGCCCCGGCCGACCCCGGCGCGGGCCGCGACCGCGTCCAGGGTCGGGCGGCCGAGCGACCGCGTGCGCTGCGTTGTCATCGTCTGCTCCTCGGACGGCGGGCGGGCCCTTGACAGTTAGCTGACCAGCCTATTGTGCGCGTTCCTGCCCTTCCGAGCCGCTGGGGCTCAGACCATTACGGCGTATCACCTCGGAGTACCACTTCGCGCTGGACTTGGGAATGCGCACCTGCGTGTCGTAGTCGACATAGATCATGCCGAAGCGCTTCGAATATCCCCACGCCCATTCGAAGTTGTCCATTAGCGACCACGCGAAGTAACCGCGCAGCGGCACGCCCGCCTCGATCGCGTCGGAACAGGCACGCAGGTGGGCATCGAAGTATGCCAGCCGATCCTGGTCGTCCACCTCCCCGTCGACCACCGTGTCGACGAACGCCGACCCGTTTTCGGTGACGTAGATCGGGATCGCGGGGTACTCGCGGTGCACCCGCTCGAGCACCTCGACCAGGCCGGGCGCGTCGATCTCCCAGTCCATGTCGGTCACCGGCAGGCCGCGGTCGCCGAAGCGCACGTTTTCGCTGCCCGGCCAGTTGGAGGGCGCCCGCCAGTACGGCTCGGCCGACTCCCCGTCGGGGGCGGCCACCACGTACCGGCTGTAGTAGTTGACGCCCAGCACCGACAGCGGCGTGGAGATGATCGCCAGGTCGCCGTCGCGGACGTGCCCGAAGTCGGTGACCGTGCTGACGTCCTCGACCACGTCGGCGGGGTACTGCCCGCGGAGCACCGGGTCGAGGAAGATGCGGTTGGCGAGGCCGTCGATCCGGCGGACCGCGTCCGCGTCGGCGGCCGAGTCGGTCTGCGCCGACATCGCGTACAGGTTGAGCGTGATGCCGAAGCTGTGCTCGGGCCGCGCGGCCCGCATCGCCTGGACCGCGAGCCCGTGACCGAGCATCAGGTGGTGCGCCGCCCGCAGCGCGTCGGCGCCGTCGCTGCGGCCCGGGGCGTGCACACCCGAGCCGTATCCGAGGAACGCCGAGCACCACGGCTCGTTGAACGTGGTCCAGTAGCGGACCCGGTCACCGAGCGCCTGGTGGGCGATCTCGGCGTACTCGGCGAAGCGGCCGGCGGTGTCCCGCGCCGGCCAGCCGCCCGCGTCTTCGAGCGTCTGCGGCAGATCCCAGTGGTAGAGCGTGACCCACGGCTCGATGCCGTTGGCGAGCAGGTCGTCGACGAGCCGGCGGTAGAAGTCGAGGCCCTCCTGGTTGGCCGGTCCGCGCCCGTCCGGCTGGATCCGGGGCCAGGCGAGCGAGAACCGGTACGACTTGAGCCCGAGGCCGGCCATGAGCTTCACGTCGTCGGCCGCGCGGTGGTAGTGGTCGCACGCGACGTCGCCCGTGTCGCCCCCCTTCACCTTTCCGGGGGTACGACTGAACGTGTCCCAGATGGACGGCTTGCGGCCGCCCTCGGTGGCGCCTCCCTCGATCTGGTAGGCGGCGGTGGCCGCGCCCCAGAGGAAGTCCGGCGGGAAGGCCACCCGGTGGCCGTTGGGGCTTGTCACGCTTTGACTGCACCTTCCATGATGCCGCCGATGATCTGGCGGCCGAACAGGATGAACACCACGATCAGCGGCACGGTGCCGACCGCGGTCGCGGCGAACACCATCGAGTAGTCCGTGTAGTACGCGTACGAGAGGGTGGAGAGCGACACCTGGAGCGTCGGGTTTTCCGGCGTCAGGATCGCGAACGGCCAGACGAACTCGTTCCAGGTCTGCATGAACGTGAGCAGGCCGAGCACGGCGGCGGCCGGGCGCAGCGCCGGCAGCACGACGTTCCAGTAGATCCGCCAGGTGGAGCAGCCGTCGATGCGGGCCGCCTCGATCAGCTCGTCGGAGACCGCCGAGCTCGCGTACTGGCGCATCATGAACACACCGAACGCGCTGGCCAGGAACGGCACCGTGACGGCGAAGAGCGAGTCGTACCAGCCGATGTCCTGCATCAGGCCCCAGAGCGGGATGATGCCGAGCTGGGTGGGGACCATCATCGTGGCGACGACGGCCAGCATCAGGCCGTTGCGGCCGCGGAACTTGAGCTTGGCGAAGGCGAAGCCGGCCAGGGAACCGGTCAGCACGACCGACACCGTCACCACGCTCGACACGATGATCGAGTTGACGATGCCGGTGAGCAGGTTGGCCGTCTCGTTGTCGAGCGCCCGGTTGATGTTGTCGCCGAAGAGGCCGGACGGGCTGAACGGCGGCGGGGTGTCGTTGATCGCGTCGTTGCTGCGGGTCGCGATCACGAACATGTAGTAGAGCGGGTAGAGCGAGCTGATCACCGCGAGGATCAGCGCGATGTAGGTGAGCGGGCTGGTGCGCCAGAGCCGCTTCGACCCGGTGGACAGGTTGCTCATCGGGTGTCCCTCACTGCTTCACCGAACGGCGGGTGATCACGAAGTTGAGAATCGATACGACCACGATCATCAGGAAGAGCGCCCAGGCCACGGCCGCGCCGTACCCGGCCTTGCTGAGGTTCTGGATGCTGTTCTCGAACATGTACATCTGGACGGTCTGGAACTCGCGCTGCGTGCCGCCGATGATGTTGCCGTTGTTGAAGATGAGCGGCTCGACGAAGAGCTGAAGGCCACCGATGGTGGAGAGGATCACGACGAAGACGAACGTCGGCCGGAGCATCGGCAGCGTGACGGTCCAGAACTGGCGCCACGGGCTGGCACCGTCCATCGCGGCCGCCTCGTAGAGGTCGCGCGGGATCGCCTGCATGCCGGCGAGCAGGATCAGCGTGTTGTAGCCGGTCCACCGCCAGTCGACCATCGTGGAGATGGCGATCCAGGAGGTCCACCACTCCCGCCGCCAGTCGATCGCGTCGACGCCGAAGAGGCCCAGGAACCAGTTGACGACGCCGAAGTCGCGCTGGAAGAGCATGCCGAAGACGATCGCCACGGCCGCGACCGAGACGACGTTGGGCACGAAGATGGCCATCCGGAAGAACGTCTTCGCCCGCAGCAGCGGCCGGTTGAGCAGGTTGGCCAGGAAGAGCGCGAGCGCCAGCTGCGGCACGGTGGCCAGGATGAACATGCCGAACGTGTTGCGGACCGCGTTCCAGAAGTAGTCGTCCTTCAGCAGGGCGGTGTAGTTGTCGAGCCCGATGAACGTGTGCGCGCCGACGAGGTCCCAGTCGTGCAGCGACATCCACAGCGTCCACAGCATCGGGTAGAGGCCGAAGATGCCGAAGAGCACGAAGAACGGCGCCACGTACAGGTACGGCGAGTACTTCATGTCCAGCCGGGTAAACCGGGAGTACGCGCGGCGGCGACGGGGCGGATGGGCGTGGCTGGTTGGCGCGCCGTGGCGGGGCGGAGCGGAGGTGGCCGAGCTCATGGGGGCGTCCTTCCCGGATACGGCCGGCGGGTGGGGCGTTGGGTTGCGCACGGGGTTCGGTGGCGCCCGGGTGCTCCCCGGACGCCACCGAGACCGTTATCGAGACGAGCTGGAGTCAGTGGCTAGAAGGCGCCCTGCGTCGCGGCGTCCTTGGTGAACTGCTCCCATGCCTCTTGCAGGCTGGCCTGACCCGTTTCGTACGCCCGGAGCGCGGGCTCCATCGCGTTCTCCTTCACCGCCTGGTGCTTCGGACCGAGGTGGGTCGGGACGATCTCCTTCACGCTCTCGCCGAAGATCTTGCCGGTCGGCGCGTCGCTGAAGTACTTGTTCGTGAAGGAGGTGAAGGACGGGTCCTCCAGCGCCTTCAGGTTGGTCGGCAGGGGGCCGCTCTTCTTGAACGCGGCGACCTGGCCGGCCGTGTTGGTCAGGAACGCCGCCAGCTTCGCGGCCTCCGCCTGGTGCTTGCTCTGCGTCGGGACGCCGAGCCACGAGCCGCCCCAGTTACCGGCGCCACCGGGCACCGCGGCGAGGTCCCACTTGCCGGCGTTCTCCGGGCCGGAGTTGGACTCGACGATGCCGAGCATCCACGACGGGCAGGCCGTGGCGGCGAAGGTGCCCTGCTTGAAGCCGGCGTTCCACTCCGGCGCCCAGGTCGTGATCTTCGCGGTGATGCCGGCGTCGGCGAGCGCGATCGCCTGGTCCCACGCGGACTTAACCGCGGGGCTCTTGTCGGCGATGATGTTGTTCTCCTTGTCGTAGAACAGATCAGCGCCCTTCTGCTGGAACATCACGGCGTTGACCGCCATCGTCGCCGAGTCGACGAAGCCCTTGCCGGTCTTCGACTTGTAGGTCTTCCCGGTCTCGATGAACTTGTCCCACGTCGGCCACAGCGCACCGACCTGCTCACGGTCGGTGGGCAGACCGGCGGCCTTGAAGAGGTCGGTGCGGTAGCAGATGCCGAGGCTGCCGACGTCGGTGGGCAGGCCCATGAGGCGGCCGTCCGGCGCCTTGCCGAGCTCGTACTTCCAGGACAGGTAGTCCTTGCTGACGTCGCCCACCAGCGGGGCCAGGTCGACCCAGTTGGCCGGGTTGAGCTTGAACTGGTTGAGGATGCCCTCTTCCAGCATGATCACGTCGGCCGCGCCCTTGCCGGTGGCCAGTGCGCGCACGACCTTCGGCGTGAACTCGTTCAGCTGAGCGACCTTGCGCAGCTCGATCTTGATGCCGGTCTGCTGCTCGTACTGCTTTACCAGGTCCTCATATCCAGCCTCGCCGAAGGTGTCGACCACCAGCTTCTCCGGCTTGGCGCCGCTGTTGCCGCCGCCCTCATTGTCATCTCCGCACGCCGTGGTCGTGGCAAGAGCCGCGACCGTGGCGAGCGCGACCGCCGCATACCGCTGGCGGCGCGTCGAAACGCTCATCCCTGACCCCTCTCAGGTCGTGATGTGTGTGGTGGGGGTGTGCCCGGTGCACGCCACGTCGACGGACGCACAAAAAACGCTGCCCACGACCGCGTCGAAGGCGTGCCTGGCGCCACACGGTGCCCGGTGTGTGGCTTTCACCACACCCCGCCGGGAGCGCTCCCATGAGATTGCCGGCACGTTTCTAGGGTGTCAAGACCCAAGTGGGAGCGTTCCCATTTCGTTACTGACCGCAGTGGGGCGAATTAGCACCAGCCGCACGGAACGGGGTTTAGCCGGGCGAGCCGGCTACGCCAGCCGCCTGAGCAGCGTCGTCGCCCGGTCCATCGCGAAGTCGGTGGGATCGAAGGGCCGGCCGATCCAGCCGGTCATCGCCTCGTGCTCCGGGTGGGCGGGATCACTGACGGCGGAAAGGAAACGGGCGTAGCCGAACGCGCCGCCGACGTCTTCCGGCGGGCAGGCCCGCTCGCCGCCGACGCACGCCGGGTATCGCTCGTCGGGCTCGGCGCCGAACACGTCTTCGACGGTGATCTCGTGCTCCCACCAGTCACCGAAGTCGTAGGTGTACAGGAACCGGGAGCCCTTCGCGCCAACTGCGTCAAGTCGCACGTCGAGCTCGTCGCGCAAGGCCAGCTCGCCGTCGGGGTCGGGCTCGCCGTACTGCACGCCCTCGATGTCGAACGAGTGCAGGTGGCAGTCTTGCCAACCCATCGCGTGCTGGACGACGCGGTGCAGCCGGTCGAGCGTGAAGCCGCCCGGCACGAGCACCCGCCGCCACACCGGCGGAACGACGTCCGCCAGCGACACCTTCAGCTGGAAGATCTGACGCGGCATGGTTGGCGCTGTCCCCCGTTCTGACGTACGTGCTGCCGTAGGGTTTCCACATGGTCTGCCAGGCGTGCCGGTCGAGGCGACACAGCGACTGCCGGGGTGGCAGTTGGTGCGACTGTCAGCACCGTACCCCGGCACCCACTCCCCCGGTCACTGGTCCGGCGGGCGAATGAGCGCGTCTCTGTCCCGGCTCGAGGCGGGTGGTGCGCTCGACGACGGCGCGCTGACCGACCTCTACCGCGCGGACGGCCCGGTCCTCCGGGTCAACTTCGTCACCAGTGTGGACGGTGCGGTCGAGCTCGACGGCTTCTCGGAGGGCCTTTCCGGCGCACCCGACAAGCGGGTCTTCGGCCTGCTCCGCATGCTGTGCGACGGGCTGCTCGTCGGCGCCGGCACACTCCGCCACGAGGGCTACCGGGCGGTGCGGCTGAGCGCGGAGCGCCGGGCCTGGCGGCGGGCGCACGGGCTGGCCGAGTACCCGACGCTCGTGGTCGTCTCCGCGGCGCTCGACCTCAACCCGGGCCAGGCCGCGTTCGCCGACGCACCGGTGCGGCCGATCGTGATCACGCACGGCCGGGCGCCCGCCGACCGGCGGGCGGCGCTCTCCGGCGTGGCCGAGGTGCTGGCCGTCGGTGACGAGGCCGTCGACCTCGCGGAGGCGGTGGCCCGGCTCCGCGAGCGCGGCCTCACCCACCTGCTCTGCGAGGGCGGGCCGCACCTCTTCGGCTCGCTCGCCGCGGCAGACCTCGTCGACGAGGTGTGCCTGACCGTCTCGCCGCTGGTCACCGGACCGGGCGCGGGCCGCATCACCGCCGGCCCGGCCAGCCCGCCGAAGGGCATGGCGCTGCGCCACGTGCTGGAGTCGGAGGGTTCGCTGTTCCTGCGATACGCCCGTAAGTGACCGGACGAGCACACGTTCTTGTGGATGAAACTGTGGATGACCACAACTTCTTGTGGATATCGGTGAGTCGTCTGCGGTGATGTCGGTCCGGTGGTGCACGATGAGTGCCGTGGCAGATGAGACCGGTGAGGCGGTGGGGCGGGTCCTCGGCACGGCCGACGCCACACCACTCCAGTTCTGGACGGCCGTGGCGCCCGGCAGCTACCTCCAACTCGACGACGTGGTGGTGACCACGCGCGAGCTGCCCGACCGCGAGCCGGTCACGATCGCGGGCGTCGTGACCCAGGTGCGGGCGCGGCACGAGGGCGCCCAGTTCGACTCCGACGTGTTCGCCATCGCCGACGGCACGCTCCCCGCGCTGGTGCAGGAGGCCGCCGAGATCACCACCACCCGGGTCGACCCCGAGCTGTACGTGCCGCCGTCCCCCGGCGCGCTCGTCCGCCGAGCCACCGGCGACCTCCGCGCCGCCGCGCTCCACTTCGACCGGATGGAAAAGCGGGTGCCGATGGGCACCGGCCGCGACGGGCTGCCCGCGTTTCTCAACGCCGACTTCCTCGACGGCAGCCGCGGCGCGCACGTCTCCATCTCCGGCATCTCCGGCGTGGCCACCAAGACCAGCTTCGCCACCTTTTTGCTGTACTCGGTGTTCCGCTCCGGCGTGCTCGGCGGCGACGCGATCAACGCGAAGGCGCTGATCTTCAACGTCAAGGGCGAAGATCTACTCTTCCTCGACCACCCCAACTCCCGGCTCGACGACGCCACCACCGCGCGCTACGCGGAGCTCGGCCTGCCCGCCACGCCGTTCCCCGACGTCCGGGTGTACGCGCCGCCGAGGGCCAAGGACTCCTCCGGCACGCCCGACGTGAGCAGCCGCCTCGCCGGCGTCGACAGCTTCTACTGGACGCTCGCCGAGTTCTGCGAGGCCCGCCTCCTGCCGTACGTGTTCGCGGACGCCGACGACGAGCGCCAGCAGTACACGATGGTGGTCCACGCGGTCACCGCCCACCTGGCCCGCTACGCACAGCCGGCCGACGGCGGGGTGAGCATCGACGGCACCCGCCTGGGGTCCTACCCCGACCTCGTCGACTTCGTGGTCGCCCGGCTCACCGACGAGGAGACGCGCGGCACCTGGGCCGGCAGCGCGATCAACACCGGCACGGTCAACGCGTTCGCCCGGCGGCTGATCGCCAGCAAGAAGGACCTGGCCCGGCTCATCCGGGGCGACCTCGCCGCCCGGCGGCCACACGCGATCAACACGGCCGAGAGCGCCCAGGTCACCGTCGTCGACCTGCACAACCTGCCCGACCGCGCGCAGCGGTTCGTGGTCGGCGTGACGCTCAAGACCGAGTTCGAGCGCAAGGAGAAGGCGGGCTCGGCCAAGCCGCTGCTCTTCGTGGTGCTCGACGAGCTCAACAAGTACGCGCCGCGCGAGGGGTCGTCGCCGATCAAGGAGGTGCTGCTCGACATCGCCGAGCGGGGCCGCTCACTCGGCGTGATTCTGATCGGCGCGCAGCAGACCGCCAGCGAGGTCGAGCGGCGCATCGTCACCAACTCGGCGATCCGCGTGGTCGGCCGGCTCGACCCGGCCGAGGCGTCCCGCCCGGAGTACGGTTTCCTGCCGCCCGCCCAGCGCCAGCGCGTGCTGCTGGCCAAGCCGGGCACGATGTTCGTCAGCCAGCCCGACATCCCGGTGCCGCTGTGCGTCGAGTTTCCCTTCCCGGCCTGGGCCACCCGCCCGTCCGAGGCGGGGCAGGCGCCCTCGGCAACGCTCCGCTCGATCGTCCAGTCCGCCGACCCGTTCGCCGTCGTCGGCGGCCGGACCGAAGACGAAATCCCGTTCTGATGAAGATCCTGCACACGTCCGACTGGCACGTCGGTAAGGTCCTCAAGGGACAGTCGCGCACCGAGGAGCACATCGCGGTGCTCGCCCAGGTGGTGGAGGTCGCCCGCGCCGAGCGCCCCGACCTGGTGATCGTCGCCGGCGACATGTACGACACGGCCGCGCCAACGCCCGAGGCCACCCGCCTGGTCACCCGGGCGCTCTCCGCCCTGCGCGGCACCGGCGCGCAGGTGGTGGCCATCGGCGGTAACCACGACAACGGCGCCGCGCTCGACGCGCTCCGCCCGTGGGCCGACGCGGCCGGCGTGCAGCTGCGCGGCACCGTGCGCGAGTCGGCCGCCGAGCACGTGCTGGAGGGCGAGACCGCCGGCGGCGAGCGGTGGCGGCTCGTCGCGCTGCCGTTCCTCTCCCAGCGATACGCCGTGCGCGCCGCGGAGATGTACGAGCTGACCGCCGCCGAGGCCACCCAGACCTACGCCGACCACATCGGACGGTTGCTGGGCGTGCTGTGCAAGGGTTTCGGGCCGGGCGCCGTCAACCTCGTCACCGCCCACCTCACCGTCGTGGGCGCCACGATGGGCGGCGGCGAGCGGGAGGCGCACTCCGTGATGGGATACGCCGTGCCCGCCACCGTCTTCCCGGGCAGCGCGCACTACGTCGCGCTCGGCCACCTGCACCGGGCCCAGCAGGTGCCCGGTCCGGCCCCGGTGCGCTACTGCGGCAGCCCGCTCGCCATCGACTTCGGCGAGGGGGAAAACACGCCGTCGGTCGCGGTCGTCGAGGTCACCGCGGAGAGCACGGCGAAGGTGCGCGACGTGCCGATCACCGCCGCGGTGCCGCTGCGCACCGTCCGCGGCACGCTCGCCGAGCTGTCCATGATGGACGGTGACCAGCCCGGCTGGCTCCGGGTGTACGTGCGGGAGTCGCCCCGGGCCGGCCTGCGCGAGGAGGTGCAGGCGCTCCTGCCCAAGGCGCTCGAGGTGCGGATCGATCCCGAGATGCTGCCCGACACGGGCGCCTCCGCCCGCGCGGCGCAGCGCGCCGGCCGTTCCCCGCGCGACCTGTTCTCCGACTACCTGGAGAGCCGCGGCCACGCCGACGAGGATGTCCAGGAGCTGTTCGACGCGCTGTACGAGGAGGTGTCGGGGCACTCATGAGGCCGTTGCGGCTGGACATGGCCGGGTTCACGGTGTTCCGCGAGGAGACCACCGTCGACTTCACCGACGCCGACTTCTTCGCGCTCGTCGGGCCTACCGGCTCCGGCAAGTCCACTGTGCTCGACGCGATCTGCTTCGCCCTGTACGGGCAGGTGCCGCGCTGGGCGAGCAGCCGGGGCATCGTCAACGCGCTCGCACCCTCGGCCACCGAGGCGCGGGTGCGGCTGGTCTTCGAGTCCGCCGGCGCGCGATACGTCGCGACCCGCGTGGTGCGCCGCGACGGCAAGGGCCGGGTCTCCACCGGCGGTGCCGGGCTCCAGCTGATGCCGCGCGGCTTCGACCCGGCCAAGCTCGACGCCGGGCTCACCCCGGACGACCTGGGCGAGGTGCTGGCCGGCACGCCGGGCGAGATGGACGAGGCGGTGCTGGAGGCGATCGGCCTGCCGTACGAGCAGTTCACCAGCTGCGTGGTGCTGCCGCAGGGCCAGTTCGCCGACTTCCTGCACGCCAAGCCGGCCGCCCGCCAGGAGATCCTGGTCAACCTGCTCGGCCTGCACGTCTACGAGGCGATCCAGAAGAAGGCGTCGGCCCGCGCGATGCAGGCGGACGCCCAGCTCGCCGCCGTCGACCAACTGCTCGACGACCTCTCCGACGCCGACGACGAGTCGCTGGAGGCGGCCGCCGCACGGGTCACCGCGATGCGCGAGCTGGCTACGGCGGTCGAGGCCGACGTGCCCGCCCTGCGGGACGCCGAGCGGGGTGCGGAGGAGGCCGCGGCCGCGTTGAAGGCGCTGGGCGGCGAGATCGACGCGCTCACGGCGATCCGCCCGCCGGACGACCACGCCGCGGTCGCCGAGGCTGTCGCCACCGCCCGCGCGACCGCCGCCGAGGCGTCCGCCGCCGTCGCGGTCGCGGAAGAGCGCGAGGAGAAGGTGCGCGGGCAGCTCGCCGGCGCGCCCGACGTCGCCGCCCTCCGGCTGCTGCTCGAGGCGCATGCCGAGCACGACAAGCTCACCGGCCAGGTGCGGTCGCTCGCCGACGCGGTAAAGGCGGCCAACAAGGAGCACGCCACCGCGGCCAAGGCACTCGACAAGGCCAACGCCGACGCCGCGCTCGCGGCCGGCAGGCTGGAAGACGCGCGCAAGGCCTACCAGGACGCGCAGACCGCCGACCGGGCCGCCGCGCTGCGGGTACACCTTGTGGCGGGTGAGCCCTGCCCGGTGTGCGCGCAGGAGGTAACCGCGGTGCCCGATGTGGCGGAGTCGGCCGTCGCCGCCGCGGAAGCGGCCGGCAAGGCCGCCCGCAAGGAGGCCGACCAGGCCACGAAGCTCGTCGCCGAGCGCGACAAGGCGCTGCGCGAGCTCGACCGCGTGCTGGAGCGGGCTCGGGCGCAGCACGACCAGCTCACCGCCCGCCTGGCCGAGCTCGCCGGGCGGCTCGCCGACTCCCCCGGCCCGGCCGCGCTCGGCCGCGAGCTGGAGGCGCGCGCGGCGCTGCAAGGCCGGCTCGACGACGCCGCCGGCGCCGTCCGGGCCGCGCGCGAGGCCCAGCGGCGGGCGCAGGCCGGCGCCGACTCGGCCGACGACCGGCTGAAGGCGGCGTGGCGACGGTTCGACAAGGCGCGCGACGCGGTCGGGCGGCTGAGCCCGCCGGCCGCCGACCGCGAAGACCTTGTCGCCGCCTGGGCGACACTCGCCGGGTGGGCGCGGGCGCAGGCGTCCGAGCGGGCCGGCCAGCGCACCGAGGCGGTCGCCCGGCTGGAGGCCGCGCGAGCGGCGGTCACCGAGATCCAGCTGCGGCTGGCGGCGCTGTTCGCCTCTGCCGACCTGGCCGTCCCGGAGACCGGGCTCGACGGTGCCGGCGCCAGTCGGGCGGTGGCCGTGGCGGTGGCCCGCGCCGAGGCCGCCCACCAGCGCGTCGTCGAGCGCCGCGAGCAGGCCGACCGGCTCCGCGAGCAGCGGGGCACCCACGAGCGCGAGGGCAACGTCGCCAAGACGCTCGCCGGCCACCTGCGGGCCAACAACTTCGAGCGGTGGCTGCTGGAGGAGGCGCTCGACCTCCTCGTCGACGGCGCCTCGCGGATCCTGCGCGAGCTGTCCGCCGGGCAGTACGAGCTGGTGCACGACAAGGGCGAGTTCTACGTGGTCGACCACCACGACGCGGGGCTGCGGCGGGGCGTGCGCACGCTGTCCGGCGGCGAGACGTTCCAGGCCTCGCTCGCCCTCGCGCTGGCCCTCTCCGAGCAGCTCGCCGGCCTCTCCACCACGTCGGCGAGCCTGGAGTCGATCGTGCTCGACGAAGGCTTCGGCACGCTCGACGCCGCCACGCTCGACACCGTCGCCGCCACGCTCGAAGGCCTGGCCGCCCGCGGCGACCGGATGGTCGGCGTGGTGACGCACGTGCCTTCGCTGGCCGAGCGGGTGCCGGTGCGGTTCGAGGTGCGCAAGGACGCCCGCACGGCACACGTGGAGCGGGTCGGCCTGTGAGGGCGCGTCTCTTCGTCGACTCGTGGGATCCCGCCTACGGTGCCTCCTTCGAGGGCGGCGACGGCCCCGCGACACCGAGCACCGCTCAGGTGGACACAGGAGTCGAGTTGGCCGACGCGGACTGGCGGCCGTTGGAAGCCCCCGACGGCGTTTCCGCCCCGGAGGTCGTGCTGCTCGTCGACGGCGTGCGGCGGATCGACGCCGGGCTCTGGACCGAGGAGGAGGACGGCGGCTCGTTCCCGGGCCTGGCGGCTTCCTACGCCGCCGGGGTGGTCCGCTGCGACCTGCGCGGCGGCGCCGCCGAGCTGGCCAGCTCCCGGGTGGCGCGTGGGCTGTTCACGGCCAGCCCGTCGGCCGACGACGTGGTGGCCGGACAGATCCACTACCGGGTCCACCGGGTGAGCGGCACCGGCGAGATGAGCAAGCTGCCGGTCGCGATCCAACCCCCGCTGACCGCCCTGGAGATGGAGCTCTCCAGTGTCGCCCGCACCGACGGTGATCTGCTCGTCGTGGACGGGCCGCTGCGGCAGCGTCGAGACCTGCCCCGCACGCTCGGCTACGTGAAGAAGCAAGAGGGCAAATACCTCTCGCAGCAGCTCACCCTGATCGTGACAGCGCTCCGCGCGGGGCAGCGGTCGCCGGTGTTCAACATCACCAAGGCGTTCGGCGGCTGCTGGTCGTGGTACCTGCGGCTGCCCGGCTCCAGCGGCGCGCCCTGGTCGGGCATCGTGCGAGTGGAGTGCTCACCCGACCTGACCGTCGAGCAGGCAATCGAGCTGGCCGACCTGTCGCTGGTGACGCTCCCCCGGTTCGCGTCGACGTCGTACAAGGACCCGCGGGCGCCGCAAAACCTCATCCCGATCGCCGGCCTGGAACGCCGCCTGCGCGGCCTCCTCGGCGACGCCCGCCTCCTCCACCGCGCCCTCACCCTCGCGACCGCCCGCCTCAGCTAGCGAGCGATCTGGCCCGCGGGGCCCATGCATACTGCTCTGATGGCGGGCGGTAGGCGGGCGGCGGATCGGGTGTCCGCGCGCGTCGACTCCGGGCAGGCCGAGCTGGTGCCCGACCCGGATCGGGCCCGCGCGTTCACGCTGGTGCTCGAGGGCGCCCCCCAGTCGTACGTCGACCTGGACGACCCCACCTACCTCGACTTCGAGTACATGCGGCGGATGGCGATCGCGGTCGACCTGGCGGCACCGCCCAGGCGGCCGCTGCGCGCGCTGCACCTGGGCGGCGGCGGGCTCAGCCTTCCCCGGTACGTGGCCGCCACCCGCCCGGGGTCGGCGCAGCGGGTGGTGGAGGTGGACGGCGCGCTGGTGGAGTTCGTGCGGCGCGAGCTGCCCTGGCCGCGCGACCCGCAGCTGCGGGTGCGGGTGGCCGACGCGCGCGCCGCGCTGGAGTCGAGCCGCGACGCGTCGTACGACCTTGTGGTCAGCGACGTCTTCGCCGGGGCGCGCACGCCCGCCCACCTGGCGTCGGTGGAGTTCGCCCGGCATGTGGCGCGGGTGCTCGCGCCCGAGGGCACCTACCTCGTCAACGTCGCGGACGGGCCGCCGCTCGCGTACGCGAAAGGCCAGGTGGCGACCGTCCGGGCGGCACTGCCGCACGCGTGCCTGATGGCCGACTCGACCGTGCTGCGCGGCCGGCGGTACGGCAACCTCGTCGTCGTCGCGGGGCACGCCGAGCCGCCGATCCCGGCGCTGTCGCGGCGGGTGGCCGGCGACTGGTTTCCGGGGCGGGTGGTGTTCGACGGCGAGCTCGACCGCTTCACGCACGGTGCCAAGGTCATCGACGACGAGTCAGCGCGGCCCTCGACACCACCGCCGGCAAGTTTTTGGCGACATTGATCCGAACGCGCGCCTGACCCGTACTCCAGCATGGTCCGGGGGTCTCGGGCCCTGCGACGTATGGAGGTCGGGATGCAGACGCCGCTGGACAGCCTATGTACGCGGTAGCCGCGGAGTGGCGCGGCAGCCGCGGGCGAGACCGTGCGGCCGCGGTGCCGCCCCAGCGGTCAGCGAATCGGTGGCAGGCTATCGACGGGGGGTCGGCCGCACGCCATGATGAGCGCGTGACGCCACGACCCGCCCCCGGGCGCCACCAAGCCGGGTCCTCGACCCCCAACCACGACGACGCTCTGGTTCGGGAGCTGTACGAAGAGCACGCCGGCCCACTCCTGATGTTCGTGCTGCGACTCACCGGCGGCGACCGCCAGCGTGCCGAAGACATCGTGCAGGAGACGCTGCTGCGCGCCTGGCGCAACGCACACCGCCTGGGCGCTCAGGGCCAGTCGTCGCTGCGGCCCTGGCTGGTCACGGTGGCCCGCCGGATCGCGATCGACGACCACCGCAGCGAAAACGCGCGGCCGCCGGAGACGTACGGGCGAGACCTGGAAAACTTCTCCGAACCGGACGAGACGGAGCGGGTCCTCCGGCTGATGACGGTGACCGATGCACTGCGTACGCTGAGCCAGCCACACCGGGAGATCATCCTGGAGACGTACTTTCGGGGGAAGACGGTGCCGGAGGCCGCCGAGACACTGGGCCTGCCGTTGGGGACGGCCAAGTCACGGGTCTACTATGCGCTCCGTGCATTGCGGAGCGCGCTACAGCAGCGGGGAGTGACCGGATGAGCCGGGCAGCCCACTGGGATGTCGCCGCGTACGCGCTGGGCGTGCTCGACCCGCAGGAGTCGGAGCGGTTCGAGGAGCACCTCGCCGGCTGCTGGGCCTGCGCGGGCGAGCTCGAGTCCATGCTGCCCGTGGTCAACCTACTGTCCGAGGTAGACGGCGAGAGCCTGATCACCGCGGAGCAGTCGCGGTCCGACGGCCGCCTGCTCGACCGCATGATCGTCGAGGTCGGCGCGCACCGCCGCAAGGTCCGCAGCCGCCAGTTGCTGGCCGCCGCGGCGGCGGTCGTGGTGTTGGCGACCACCACCGGCGTCTCGCTTGTCGCCGGCGGTCGCATCTTCGGTGACGGTGGCACCCCGTCCGACGTCGTCGCGGGGGGCAGCACCAGCGCGCCGCTCACGCCGCCGGCTGGTTCGGGCAATCCGAGCGGTCCCGGCATCGGCGGCCCCGAGCTCGGTGAAGACGGCGAGCGCTTCTCCGGCACCGATGTGCAGACCGGCGTGGAGGCCACGCTCGTGCTGGAGACCAAGCCCTACGGCACCCAGGTCTCGTTTCAGCTGACCAAGCTGACCGGGCCGCGCCAGTGCCGGCTGACGGTGCTGCGCGAAGACGGCTCCAAGGAGGTGCTCAACACCTGGACGGTGCCGCCGCCTGGCTACGGCACCAAGGAGGAGCCTCAGCCGCTACTCCTGCAAACCAGCACCTCCACTCCGCGTAATGAAATCGACCGCATCCAAGTACAGCAGGTTACCAAGGACGGCGTGGTCGAGTCACTCGTCGAAGTACCGGTTTAAGTAAGAGATAAGAACTGCAAGGGGGTGCCCGCCGAAATGGCGGCACCCCCTTTAACTTCTCTTAAAGATCTGTTGGGTACACAACGCTTGCATACGTGCACACGCACGGGGACCAGCCCTGGTTCAAGGTCAGCCTGTGAAATTGTTTACGGTCGATAGTTCATCTTTTCGCCGTCCCCCTCCGTACTAACCGGCGACAAGGCCCAAGTGGACATGTACAGGGAGGGCAAGTGATACCGGGAAAGCGAACCGCTCTCTTGGCAGGCGCTCTGGCAGGGGTCGCACTCGCCCTGCAAGGTTGTGCCCCGGCTGGTTACAACCAGGGTGACGACCAGGTCTCGGTGGCCAACGAAGCGGCTGCGGCGGCGGACGAGACTCCCACGCCCGCGCCCGACGCCAGCGAAGAGGCCGCCGAGGAAAACACGGGCGATGCGCCCAAGAAGGACGTTCCGATCACCACGAAGCTCACCGGGAAGAGTCTCCCCCGGATGGGTCAGGCGGTGGTCGACCAGGATGGCTGGATCCTGTACCGCTTCGACAAGGACACCGCCAACCCGCCGGCCAGCAACTGCCGCGACAAGTGCGAGAAGGTCTGGCCGCCGGTGTACACCGAGGACGGCAAGCCCGAGCTCGCCGGCATCGACGAAGACAAGGTCGGCGTGATCACCCGCGAGGACGGCACCAAGCAGCTGACGCTGGATGGCTGGGCCCTCTACCGGTACATCGGCGACAAGAAGCCGGGCCAGTGGAAGGGCCAGGGCGTCGGCAGCACCTGGTTCGTGGTCGCGCCCGACGGCAAGCGCAACGTGAGCTGCCTGCCGAGCGTTCCCCCGAAGCCGGCCGAGCCGCCGGCGGACGACGCGGCCGACGACAAGGAAGGCGGCGACTCCGGAGGCTACAGCTACTGACGTACCCAACCCGCACGAACCCGGCGGCCGGTCACAGCCCTAGAGGCGTGGCCGGCCGCCGGCGTTCGTGCGGGTGTTGCGGGTATCAGCGCCGGTCGTCGTAGTAGCCGCGATCGTAGGGACCCCGGTAGTCGTCGTAGTCCCGCTCGTACTGCTCGGGAGCGTCGTCGTCGTAGGAGAGCTCGACCGAAGACTCGTAAGCGACGTCGACGGCCGGCGGGCGACGCCGGGCCGGCGCCTCGGTGCCCCAGCGGTCGTAGGAGCTGGGCGCGGCGCGGCTGAGCGCGATGGCCCTGGCCGGGCAGGCTTCCGCCGCGCGGAGCGCCACCTGGACCTGGCCCGGCGGGACCGCCGCGCGAAACGCGAGCCGCCCGTCGTCGCGGAGCCGGAACAGGTCCGGTGCCTCACGCTCGCAAAAGCCGAACCGCACGCAGCGGCCGGCGTCCACGGCTATCGCGGCGCCGGCGCCACCGCCGCCGGCCGGCCGGGGACCACCCCGGCGCTCCGAGCGCACGGGTGGCCGGTAGGCCTCCTCCGGGTCGCCGCGCCGGAACCGCAGCCGGGCGACCATCGGCATCGTGCTCAGCCGGAGCAGCAGCGTGAACAGCCACGTCACGACCACCGCGCCCCACACCGCCGTCGTCGCCGTGTCCGGGCCGGAGATCAGGATGTGGGCCACGACCAGCGTGAACGCCGCATAGGTGACGGTGTGCACCGCCTGCCACCGGCCCGCGCCGAGCCGCCGCTGCGCCAGCACCGCGAGGGTCGCCGCGACGGCGAGCTCCAGCCCGAGCACGCCGGCTCCGAGGCCGAGCCGGTCGGCGGGGTTGAGGAACGGCACGAACAGGTCGACCACCCGCACCGGCCCGCTGGGCGCGGCGAGCTGGGCGGCGCCGTGCACCGCGCCGAGGATGAGCGCGGTGAGGCCGGCGACCATGTGCACGCCGTACACCGCGGGGCGCCGGGCCCGGCCGCCGCGCAGCACGATGCCCCACACGGCCGTGAGCCACAGCAGCCCGTACGACGTGAACCCCACAGCCGCTGTCACGAGATGCACTTGCTGATCCGCGGTCGGCACGTCGGCGAACCTCCCTCGTCAAGGCTTCGCACCCGGTGCAGCCAGCCAGTATGGTACGACCATAGTGAATATCAAAAGGTGCTCACGATCTGGCACCATCTGATTACTTAGGGCCGCGCATTGAACCGCCGCCATCACCCGAAAGTACGATGCCGCCGCGATGAGCGGAGACGGCATAAGTTCGCTTTAAATGTCACGTAAGAAATCCCTATTTCCAGCTATCCCAGATTGACGATTCCTTGTGTTCGCCATAGCGTTTCTCCCAGCTTCTACGTGGGAGGTTCGAACGATGTACTCGGGACGACTTGCGGCACCCGGATCGCGCGGCTCGCGCCGGGCGGCAGCCGTCCTCGCCGGCCTGGTCATCGGCACGCTCGGCACTTTCGCCCTGCCGATGGTGTCTGCCCAGGCCGCCCCGGACACGCCCCTCACCGCCGCCGACAAGAACCTGTTGAATGGCGTGCGGCTCGCCGGTCTCTGGGAGATGCCCGCCGGCAACATGGCCGCCGAAAAGGGTGGCCGGGTTCGCGTTCGCCAGGTGGGTGCTGAGATCGCCAAGCAGCACTCCCAGCTCGACAAGCTGGTGGTGGACGCGGCCAACAAGCTCAACTACCGGCTTCCCGACGAGCCCAACGCGGACCAGCAGAAGTGGCTGGCCGAGATGGAGGAAGCGAAAGCCGGCGCCGACTTCGACCAGGTCTTCGTCGACCGGCTGCGTGCCGCGCATGGCAAGATCTTCCCGGTCATCGGCGGCGTCCGCTCCGGCACCCGTAACGACGTGGTGCGCAAGCTCGCCGCGGACGCCAACGGCTTCGTGCTCACCCACCTGACCCTGCTGGAGAGCACCGGTCTGGTGAAGTACTCGGAGCTGCCCCTGCCGCCCGACCCGCCGGCGGCGAACGGCAAGGCGGCCGCCAACACCGGCATCCTGAGCGGCGCCGACGCGCGTGCCCAGATCGGTGGTGTCTCGCCGACGGTCATCTGGGTGGTCCTGCTCGCGGCGCTCGTAGCCGGTGGTGCGACAACGTTCCGACTGTTCCGCTCAGGCAGGTAATCCGCCTGGGGCAAGTAAGAGAAAAGCTTTCCGGAAGCGCAGCGCAACCCGCCCTCGGCCCGTGGATGTCGTGTCGGAGAGCCCACGACATCCACGCAGGTCGCGCAACCAGCCAGCGGGCGGAGGCGATCAGTTCCCCCAAACTGGCGCCACCAAGGGAAGGGCCCGGAAAACCCAGCGCGAAGGGAGTGGTCAGGGTACGACCACCGGGCCTGCGCAGCGAAGCCGGAAAGGGCAGCGCCGGGACACCCCGTCCGTGTCCCGGCGCTCGCCGTCTTCGCCAGCCTAACCGGCCGGGTGTACCCGGGCCTAGAGTGTGACCGTGCATCGGGTCTTGACTCCGCCGGAGGGGTACCACCTCGCCGGCTCGGTGGGGATGCTGGCGATGGGCCGGCACGACCCGTGCGCCCGCTTCGTCGACGGCGCGTTCTGGTATGCGAGCCGCACGCCCGACGGCCCCGGATCCCTTGCTCTGCACCGCGACGGCGAGAGTGTGGTCGCGACCAGCCACGGCCCGGGCGCGGAGTGGCTGCTCGACCGGGCGCCCGCGATCGCCGGCCTGCATGACGACCTCACCGGGTTCTCCCAGCTCGCGGCCGCCCACCGGGTCGTCGCCGAGCTCGCCCGCGTCCACCGCGGCGTCCGGCTGCCGGCCACCGGGCGACTCTTTCCCCGATTGATGCGGGCGATCCTCGAGCAGAAGGTCACCGGCAAGGAGGCCTACCGGGCGTACGCGGCGACGGTCCGCCATTTCGGCGAGCCGGCGCCCGGTCCGGTCGAGCGGCTGTTTCTGCCGCCGGAGGCCGAGGCCATCGCCGCCGCGCCGTACTGGGTGTTCCACCCGTTCGGTGTCGAGCAGCGGCGCGCCGACACGCTGCGCCGGGCCGCCGCCGAGGCCGCCCGGCTGGAGCGGTGCGCCGACAGCGCCGAGGCGACCAAGCGGATGACCGCGATCGTGGGTATCGGCCCGTGGACGGCGGCCGAGGTCGTCCGCACGGTGTACGGCGACCCGGACGCGGTTAGTGTCGGCGATTACCACATTCCCAACATGGTGGCCTGGGCGCTGGCCGGAGAAGCGCGGGCGGACGACGCCCGAATGTTGGATCTACTCGCGCCGTTCACGGGACATCGGGGCCGAGTGTGCGTACTCTTGGAAAGCGCAGGAATTGCGGCGCCGCGATTTGGTCCGCGCATGCCGATCCGTTCCTTCGCACGTTTTTGACGAGCCGCCCGACCACGCTCCGTCAGCACCTGACGACGGGCGGGGTTTGCCGCAGCTCATGGCCGTGACCTGCGACTTCGAAAAGGTTTCAAGATCGTTGAACCCCCGACATCATCCGAACGGGGGATACGGTCGCGTTCAGGCGCCTTCCATAAATCTCCTTTAAGGAATGGCGGGCAACCTTAATTCCTTCTTCGTCGCTTGACACTAATCGACGGCCACTTTTAGGTTAGTTACGCGGATAGACGTGGTGCGAACTCGTTGCGTATGGAAGTTCGGACGTGTATTCGGCACCCGCAACCGGACGAACGTGCTAGAGGAAACCCCTCACGGGACGACGCCTGCCCACCGCGCCGCCCTCAAGGAGAAGGAGAAGGATCCCCACATGTACAGGTCGGCACAACGGCGCAGATCGACCAGCGGGCGAAACAAGCGCATCATTGCCGTGCTTGCGACGCTTGTGGTGTTCGGCGGCATCATCACCGTGACGCAGATCTCCAACGCGGGCGAACGGCGCAACCGAGGCGGGCGTCCCCCGGCGACCCAGTGTCGCCCCGCTCCGGACGGCACCGCGCCGGCCGGCCAGCAGAACGTCACCGAGACCCGGCAGAACGGCCGCACGGTCCGCAACTACTGGGGTGACGGCCAGGCGTGCACCACGACGCCGGCGAGCCCGCCCGCGAGCCCGAACTCGTCGGGCCAGCCCAACCAGCCCGCGACTGGCGCGCCGTCCACCACCGCTCCCCCGGCGCCGCTGGACTTCGGTCCGGACGAGTGCTCCGAGGGCAACGACCTCCAGCTGCACGACGGCTTCCAGAACGGCAAC
>NZ_JCADBM010000022.1:0-189975 GCF_059359075.1 Phytohabitans sp. LZ39
GTACATCGCCCGCGAGCTCTACCAAATCATCACAACAAACGACCCTGACCCCGCCGCTTGACAACCATAGGAGCATCGTCGCGGTAGCCCAAAGGATCTCGGTCTTGGGTGGGTCGGGCTGGCTGAAGCGGCCTGGGCCGGTGGTGACTCGGGATCGTTACATCCCCATCCTTGTACCTCGTGGGTCTTCTCTGAAAGATTGCTGGATAGCGCTGCCAGCGACGGCCGACGATCTCTGCTGCTCGCTGCGCGGCGGCGGCAGCAGGGAAGGGGATCCCGGTGACCCGACGACGTCGTCAGTCTCTCGCAGCTTTCTCGGCCGGGGTGCTGGTCCTCTCGGCCGGCATCGTGGCTCTCCATTACGCCGGTGCGCCGGCCACGCCCGCCGCGGTGACGGGTGAGGCGGAGGCGCCCACCGCGCTCGCCAAGCATCTCGAGCAGCGCCGCCAGGCCATGCCCGGCAACAGTGGCATGGCCCTCGAAGGGCCGGGCTCGGCGGCGGCGGCGGAGTACCTCAAGCGGGCCTACCCCGACAGCGCGGTCGCGGTCACCGAGATCGACGGGGCCAAGCGCGCGTTCGTCACCTCGCACAACCGTGGCTTTCCGCGCGGCAAGGCGAAGAAGGGCACCTGGCTGCCGGTCGGGCCGAGCCAGGCGCTCTACCCGGACACGCCGCTGCGCGACTCCTTCAACTACGTGCCCAACGACTACGTGGCGGGTGGGCGCACCACCTCGATCGCCCTGAGTGACCGGTGCTGGCCGGGCAACTGCCGGGCGTACATCACGCCGGCCGGCGGCGGCATCTGGCGCACCGACGACATCCTGCGCCGGCAGCCGGAGTGGAAATACCTGGCCGGGCCGCTCGACATCAACACCGCGGGCGCGGTGACGATCGACAAGAACGACCCGAGCCGCAACACGGTCTGGCTCGGCACCGGCGAGGCCAACACCTGCGGCTCCGGCTGCGGCGCGGGCGTCGGCCTCTACAAGTCGACCAACGCGGGCCGCACCTGGATCGGGCCGCTGGGCAAGGCGGAGCTGGGCGGCAAGGGCGTCGGCGAGATCGTGATCAAGCCGGGCGACCCGCGCACCCTGTACGTCGCCACGACGACAGCGCTCACCGGCATGTCGAGCGTCTGCTGCACCGGCGTCACCCGGCCCACCCCCGGCGCGGCGAAGTGGGGGCTCTACAAGTCGACCGACGGCGGGCGCACGTTCGCGTTCATCCACAACGGGTCGGTCAACGCGGCCGACTGCACCGGCAGCGCGACCGAGTTCGCCAACGGCTCGACCTGCTCGCCGCGCGGCGTGCGCACCGTCGAGCTCGACCCGGCCAACTCCAACATCGTGTACGCCTCCTCGTACGCGCGGGGCATCTGGCGCTCCAACGACGCGGGCGCGACCTGGACGCAGATCAAGGAGTCGCTCAACCCGGCGATCATCCAGACCCGTCCGGCGTTCGACGTCACGCGGCTGGCCAACGGCAAGACCCGTATGTACGTCTACGAGGGCAACACCGGCACGCCGTACGCGCGGATGCTGCGCAGCGACGACGTGGCCACGGGCGCGCCCACCTTCACCGATCTGACCAGTGCCAACGTCGCCGACCCGGGCTACGCCTGGTACAACCTCTGCGGTGGGCAGTGCTGGTACGACGTGTTCATCCACACGCCCGACGGCCACCCCGACATCGTGTACGCGGGCGGGTCGTACTCGTACGGCGAGACGATCGCCAACAAGCGGGCGGTGGTGCTCTCCACCGACGCCGGCCTCACCGGCACCGACATGACGTTCGACGGCACCGACGAGCTGCACCCGAACGGCCTGCACCCGGACCAGCACGACATCGTCACCCATCCGCGCAACCCGTTCCAGTTCTTCGAGGCCAACGACGGCGGCGTGATGCGCTCCAGCGGCACGTTCGTCGACCGCTCGGCCTGGTGTGACAACCCGCGGCGCGAGCTGACCGCGCCTCAGCTGGTGCGGTGCCGGCAGATGCTCTCCCGCATCCCGTCCAGACTGGACGGCGTCAACTCCGGACTGTCCACATTGCAGTTTATGAGCCTGTCGGTCAGCCCGCACAACCCCGAGCTGCTCCAGGGCGGCACGCAGGACAACGGCACCTGGGAAAACTACGGCAACCGCCGGCTGTGGCTCAACACCATCATCGGTGACGGCGGGCAGTCCGGCTTCGACGTCAAGGTGAAGAACTTCCGGTTCCACACCTACAACGACACGACACCTGAAGTGAACTTCAACAACGGCGCGACGGCCGACTGGATCTACACGGCCGACCCGCTCGCCGGGCAGGCCGGCTCGCAGTTCTACTCGCCGGTGATCAGCGACCCGAAGGTGAGCGGCACGATGTTCGCCGGCACGGGCCGCACGGCGTACCGGACCAAGACGTTCGGGCTCGGCGACCGCAGCCTGGCCGAAGCCAACCGGATCTGCAACACCTGGACCGGCACCTTCGAGGAAGACTGCGGCGACTGGGCGGAGCTCGGGCCCAACCGGCTCGTCGACCCGTTCTGGGGTGACCGGGCCGGCGGGGCGGTCGCGGCGATCGAGCGGACGACGGCCAACACGTCGAGCGCCTGGGCCGCCACGACCACCGGGCGCGTCTTCGTCACGTCCAACGTGGACGCCGAGCCGGCGTCGGCGGTGACCTGGACCCGGGTCGACGACGACGCGCCGGCACCGGGCCGGTTCGTCAGCAGCATCTACGTCGACCCGAAGAACGGCAACCACGCCTGGATCTCGTACAGCGGCTACAACGTCAACACCACGACGACGCCGGGTCACGTCTTCGAGGTCACGTTCGATCCGACCGCGGGCACCTCCACGTGGGTCGACCGGTCGTACGACTTCGGCGACATCCCGGTCACCGACCTGGTGCGCGACGACGTCAACGGCGACCTCTACGCCTCCACCGACTTCGGCGTGCTGCGCAACGCGGCCGGCACGACGACGTGGACGAAGGCGGCGCCGGGGATGCCCAATGTGGAGGTCGCCGGCCTGACGATCCTCCCGGGCAAGCGGATCCTGTACGCGGCCACCCACGGCCTGTCCGCGTGGCGGCTCAACCTTGCCTGATCAGAAAGGATGAGGCTGCGCACCGTCGGGGCGGTAGCCGTCGTCGCGGTGTTCCTGCCGCCACTGCTCATGCTGGTGGCCGGGTCACTCCGCGAGCCGGGGCTGCCGCCCCCGCCGGGTCCGCAGCTCGTCCCCGATCCACTCTCCATGGAGGGGTATCGCCAGGCGATCGACCTCGGCGGCCTCGTGCGCGCCGGCCTCAACTCCGCGGTCGTGGCGGCGATCGCGGTGCCGGTCAGCGTGCTCGTGGCGTCGCTGGCCGGGTTTGCCATGACCCAGCTGCCGCGCCGGGTCACCACCGCCGTGGTAGTCGCCTCGCTCGCCGCCCTGGCGGCACCGGCCACCGCGCTGCTGGTGCCGCGCTTCGCGCTGTTTCGGGCGCTCGGCCTGACCGACACGCTCGCCCCGCTCGTCGCGCCCGCGCTACTGGCCACCTCGCCCCTCTACCCGCTCGTGTTCTACCTCGCCTTCCGGACGCTCCCGGCTGACCTGTACGACGTCTGCCGGCTGGAGGATCTGTCGCCGCTGCGCACCTGGTGGCGGGTGGGCATGCCGCTGGTGCGGCCGGTGACGGCGGCGGTCGCGGCGCTGACGTTCGTGCTCACCTGGTCCAACTTCCTCGACCCGCTCGTGTACGTCTACGACCGCGACCTCTTCACGCTGCCGCTCGCGCTCCGCTCATTGTCCACACTGGACCCGACGAACTTCCCGGTCTTCCTGGCCGGCGCGGTGCTCACCACGATCCCGCCGCTCGTGGTGTTCGCCCTGGTCCAGCGGCACGCTCTCCGCCACCTCCACGTCCACCAGTACCGGGAGACCTGATGCGAAAGCTCACCGCGCTACTCGCCGCGGCCGTCCTCCTCGCCGGGTGCGGTGGCGGCGAGACCGCGGACACCCCGCAGACCGTCCGGCTGCTGGTCTTCGGCGCCCCGGAGGAGCTACAGGCGTACCGCACGCTCGTCGACGCGTACGCCAAGGCGTCGTCCGGCGCGCGGGTGCAGCTCGTCGAGGCGAGCGACCGGGAAGACCTCGTCACCCGCCTCTCCACGTCGATCGCGGGCGGCTCCCCGCCGGACGTGTTCCTGATGAACTACCGGTTCTACGGCCAGTTCGCCGCGAAGAACGCGGTCGAGCCGCTCGACGACCGGTTGGCCAAGTCCACTGTGGTCAAGCTCGCCGACCTCTATCCTCAGGCGACCGAGGCGTTCCGGTGGCAGGGGCGCCAGCTGTGCCTGCCGCAGAACGTGTCGAGCCTCGCCGTGTACTACAACCGCACGCTGTTCCAGAAGTTCGGCGTCGCCGAGCCGAAGACCGGCTGGACCTGGAACGACCTGGTGACCACCGCCACCGCGATGACCCGCAACGCGAGCGGCGCGATCGTGCGCGGCACCGAGTCGGAGGGCGGCAGCGCCCGGGTCGCCGTGCATGGCCTGGGCGTCGAGCCCACGCTGATCCGGATCGCACCGCTCGTGTGGTCGGCCGGCGGCCAGATCGTCGACGACGAGCGCAAGCCGACCCGGTTCACGTTCGACGCCAGCCCGGCCAAGGACGCGCTCCGCGACTTCGTGGCGCTGCGCCTCGCGTACGGGGTGGTGCCGACCGACGAGGAGGTCGAGGCGGAAGACGACGAGACCCGCTTCAGCAACGGCCGGCTCGCGATGCTGCTGTCGTCCCGCCGGGTCACCACGACGTTCCGCACGGTCGAGAACTTCGAGTGGGACGTCGCGCCGATGCCGATGTACGGCAAGCAGCAGGCCGGCATCCTGCACTCCGACGCGTACTGCATCACGAGCGGCTCGAAGGCCAAGGACGCGGCCTGGCGGTTCCTGGAGTACGCGATCGGGCCGGAGGGGCAGCGGACCGTCGCCGCCACCGGGCGGACCGTGCCGTCGAACATCGCGGTCTCCAAGTCGCCAGCCTTCCTCGACCCGGCACAGCCCCCGCGCAACGCGCAGGTCTTCCTGGACGCGGTGCCGACCATCCGGCGGGTGCCGACCATCTCCACCTGGCCGGAGATCGAGGACGTCACGGGCGGCATCCTGGAAAACGCGCTCTATCGCGGTGACCGGCTCGACGACGTGATCCGCCAGCTGGACGAGGAGACCCGGCCCATCTTCGCCCGCGGCGTGGCGCCATGACGGTGGCGTTGGAGGGCGTGCGGGTGGCGCACGGCGCGCGGGAGGTGCTGCACGGCGTCGACCTCACGGTGGCCCGCGACGAGCTGCTCGTGGTGCTCGGCCCGTCCGGCGCCGGCAAGTCCACATTGCTGCGTGCGGTGGCCGGCCTGACGCCGGTGTCGGCCGGCCGGGTGGCGATCGGCGAGCGCGACGTCACCCGGCTGCGGCCGGGCCTGCGCAACGTGGCGATGGTGTTCCAGTCGTACGCGCTCTTCCCGCACCTGACCGCCGTGGAAAACATCGCCTTCGGCCTCGTCGTGCGGGACGTACCGAAGGCGGAGGCGGTCGAACGGGCCCGGCGGGCGGCGGACACCGTCGGCTGTGGACACCTGCTCGACCGCCGGCCGGGGCAGCTTTCCGGCGGCGAGCGGCAGCGGGTGGCGCTGGCGCGTGCGCTGGTGCGCGAGCCGGACGTCTTCCTGCTCGACGAGCCACTGTCCAATCTGGACGCCGAGCTGCGGGTCGAGATGCGCGCCGAGCTGAAGGCGCTGCACGCCCGGGTCGGCGGCGCCACGCTGCACGTCACCCACGACCAGGTCGAGGCGCTCGTGCTCGGCGACCGGATCGCGGTGCTCCGCGAGGGGCGGATCGAGCAGGTCGGCACGCCGGACGAGATCTGGGACGCGCCGGCGACGACGTTCGTGGCCCGCTTCGTCGGCTCGCCCGCGATGAACCTGCTGCCGTCCGACGGTCCGCTGCCCGGCCTCGCCCCGCCGGGCACCCTGATCGGGATCAGGCCAGGCGCGCTCCGCCTCGGCTCCTCCGGCGTCGAGGCACGGGTCGAGCGGATCGAGGTCGTCGGGGAGGACGCGCATGTCTACTTGAGACTGGGCGAGCACTCGGTCGTTGCCCGGGTCCCGGCGACGGAAAGGCCGGGCGGCGAAACGTTCGTCACCGTCAGAGAGGGAGCCGTCCACGTCTTCGACGCCGCCACCGGCATCCGCGTATGAGTCGTCGCCAGCTCGGCTTCATGCTCGCGCCGTACGCCATCGGGCTCGTCGCTCTCGTCCTGCTGCCGGCCGCCGTGACGGTCGCGCTGGCGTTCGCCGACTACGATCTCGTCCAGCCGCCGCGGTGGACCGGCACCGGAAACTTCACCGAGCTGGCCGGTGACGGCATCTTCCGCACCGCGCTGCTCAACTCGCTGGTGTTCGCGGCGGTGGCGGTACCCTTGCGGCTCCTCATCGCCCTGGGCCTGGCCCTGCTGCTGCACCGGCGGGCGCGCGGTGTCGGCACCGCCCGGACCGTGGCCGCCCTGCCCACGGCGGTGCCGGAGGTGGCGTACGGCCTGCTGTGGCTCTGGCTCTTCAACCCGCTCCACGGCCCCGTCAACCAGCTGCTGCGGGTCGGCGGCGAAAACGGCCTGACCGCGCTCGGCCGCACGCCGCCGCAGTGGCTGACCGACCCGACCGACGCCCGGGCCGCGATCATCATCATGAGCCTCTTCACCATCGGCGAGTCGTTTCTGGTGCTGCTCGCCGCGCGGCTGGTGCTGCCGCCCGAGGTGTACGAGCTCGCGGCGGTCGAGGACGCCACGCCCTGGGACGTCTTCCGCCGCGTCACGCTGCCACTCGTCGCGCCGGTGCTCGGGCTGCTCCTGGTGCGGGACACGATCCTGAGCTTCCAGGTGTCGTTCGTGCCGGCGCTGGTCGTCACCGACGGCGGCCCGCCACCGTACGCCACCACGTACCTGTCCCTGTTCGTCTACCGCAACGCCTTCGAGTACCTGCGCTACGGCTACGCCTCGGCGGCCACGGTGGTGATGCTGCTCCTGACCGTCGCGGCGGTCATCCTCCAATGGCGCCTGCTGCGCCGCTGGCGCTGAGCGTGGCGCGCACCTCGTCGGCCTCGGGGACACCGAGTGCCTCGAAGATGGCCAGCGCCCGCCGCCACGCCTCCCGCGCGGTCGAGTGCTCGCCGAGCTCCTCGTGGGTGATGCCCAGCTCGCGGAGGCAGACGGCCGCGCTGCGGCGTTCGTCCACCTTCTCGGCGAGCTCCAGCGCGGTGCCCAGGCGGTCGAGCGCCTCGGTGTGCCGGCCGCGCAGGCGGTGCACCCGGCCGAGCTGGGACAGCACGGTCGCCTGGCCGACCGCGACACCCAGGTCGACGAAGCCGGCGTAGCTCTCCTCGTAGCACGCCTGCGCCTCGGCGTACGCGCCCTGCCGCTCGTACACCTGAGCCAGGTTGCTCAGCACGGCCGCCTGGCTGCGCCGGTTTCCGGTGCCGCGGAAGATGTCGAGCGCCTCGCGCAGGCTATCCACCGCGCGGGCCCGCTCGTCGAGTCCACAGTAGACCTCGCCGAGGTTGTTGAGGCTGATCGCCGCGCTGTGCCGGTCGTCCAGGGCGCGGCTGATGGCGAGGCTCCGTTCCAGGCAGGTGGCCGCCTCGCCGAGCTGGCCGAGGCTGTCGTACACCGTGCCGAGCCCGTTGAGGCAGGCGGCTTCGCCGGGCCGGTCGCCGGCGGCGGCGTAGCGGTCCATGGCCTCGCGCAGGCTGTCCAGCGCCTTCGGGTACTCGCCGCGCACCTCGAACGCCGCTCCCAGGTCGCGGCTCGCGTGTGCCTCCGCGATCGGGTCGCCGGTGCGGCGGGCGACGGTGCGGGCCGCCTCGTTGACCTCGACCCAGTCGTTGAGGTAGCCGCGCACGTGGAAGAACGCGAACAGCGCGCGGGCCAGGCTCGTCGCCGCCGCCGCGGGCAGCGTGGGGGTTTCCGCGACCTGATGTACGGCCGCGAGCAGGTTCGCGCGTTCGGACTCCAGCCAGGCGAGGGCGGCCTCCACGTCGGGGAAGGACGTGCCGCCCTCGGCCCACTCGCCGGCGGTCGCCGGCCGCGCGTCGGCGGGGCGCAGCAGCCGGAACGCCTGCCAGGCCGTCGCCGAGTACCAGCGCAGGAGCCGGACCATCGCGGCCGCGTCCGGTTCGGCGACCGACCGGCCGAACAGCCGGAGCAGGTCGTGCAGGCGGAAGCGACCGGGCGCCGGGCTGGCGAGGAGCTGGCAGTCGACCAGCCGGTCGAGGATCCGCTCGGCCTCGACGAGCGGCAGGTCGAGGAGCGCGGCGGCCGCCGGCAGGCTCAGGTCGGCCGCGTCCGGGAGGGCGATGAGCGGAAACGCCCGGGCCGCCGCGCGGTCGTCCGCCTCCGCGCCGTCGCGCAGCAGCTCGTAGCTGACCTGGAAGCTGGAGCGCACGCCCAGCTCGCCGAAGCGCAGCTCGTCGAGGCGGCGCCGGGTGTCGGAGAGCCGGTCGGCCAGCTCGCGCACCGGCCAGGACGGGCGCGCGGCGAGCCGGGCGCCGGCGATCCGCAGGGCGAGGGGGAGGCAGCCGCACCAGGTGGCCACCCGCTGCGCGCCGCCCGGGTCGGCGGCCACCCGGTCGGCGCCCGCGAGGCGGCTCAGCAGCAGCATCGCCTCGGCCGGCGGCAGCACGTCGAGGTGTACGTGGGTCGCGTTGTCCAGAGTGGACAGCACCGGCCGGCTGGTCAGCAGGACGGCGGTGTGCGGGCCGGCGGGCAGCAGCGGGCGCACCTGCTCGGCGTCGTGTGCGTTGTCCAGCACGACGAGCAGCCGGCGCCCGGCCGCGGCCGCTCGGAAAGCGCCGCTCGCCTCGTCCACTGTGGTCATATCGGTGTCCCGGACACCGAGCGCGCGCAGGAAGCGGCCGAGCACCTCCAGCGGCGGCAGCGGCCGCAGCCCGGCGGTGGCGCCCTGGAGATCGACGTAGAGCTGGCCGTCCGAGAAGTGGTGGGCGAGCCGGTGCGCCAGGTACACCGCGAGGGCCGACTTGCCGATCCCGCCCGGCCCGGCGATCGCGACGAGCGGCGCGGGACGCAGCGGGGTGGCGGCGAGCCGGGAGCGGGCGGCGGTCACCTCGCGGTGCCGCCCGGTGAACGCGGCGATGTCCGGCGGCAGCTGTCGCGGTGCGACCGGTCCGGAGCTTGCGGCCCGGTTTTCCCCGGGCGGGTCGAGTGCCGGGTCGGCGGAGAGGATCTGGCGCTGGAGCCGTTGCAGCGCCTGGCCGGGCTCGACACCGAGGTCGGCCACGAGCCGCCGCCGCAGCTGGCGGAACGTCTCCAGTGCCTCCGCCTGCCGCCCGGACCGGTAGAGGGCGAGCATCGTCAGCTCGTGCAGCCGCTCGCGCAGCGGCTGCTCGGCGGCGGCCGCGGCGAGGGCGGGCAGCGTATCGGCGTGCTCGGCGAGCGCGAGGCGGGCCTGCGCCCAGTGCTCCAGCACGGTGAGCCGCCGCTCGCCGAGGTCGGCCAGGGTGGAGTCGGCCGCGGCGCCGAGCTCCAGCCCGTCGAGGGGGCGGCCGCGCCACAGGCTGAGCGCACGCTCCCACCGGTCGGCCGCGGTTGCCAGCTCGCCCCGGGCCGCCGCCCGGTGCCCTTCCCCGGCGAGCCGGTCGAAGAGCAGCATGTCCAGGTCGTACGGGTCGACCTGGATCTGGTACCCGGGCGGGCGCGCGGTCAGCCCGGTCAGGTGGAGCGAGGTGCGCAGGTTGGAGACGTGCGTGCGGAGCGCACCGGCGGCCGTCCGCGGGGGCTTGAGCGGCCAGAGCGCGTCGGTGAGCGTGCCCACGGCGACCGGCCGGTTGGCGTGGAGGAGCAGCAGGCCGAGCAGGGTGCGCGGCTTGGTAGCGGTGAGCGGCATGGGCCGGCCCTCCGCCCCCTCCACCTCCAGCGGACCGAGAATGCGGAACGTCACCATCCGGCTCCCCTTACCCCTCGACAGGATGCACGCGCGGGGGACGAGATGGTTCAGCGATCAACCATAAAAATTGGTAGCTCTCCGCCAGGAGGTTGACGCAGACTGGCGGCGTGATCGAGCCGAAAACCTTCCGCGTCCCTGTCAGTGCCGTCCTCGCCGGCACGCGACAGCAGCGCGGCGGGCCGCCGGCTGCGATCCCCCACCCACGATCATGACGGGCGCGTTCGTCGACGGCGTGATCGCCGGGTACGGCGTGGCCGTGCCGGTCGGCGCCATCGCGATCCTGATCATGGGGTTGGCGGCACGCACCTCGTTCCGCGTCGGTGCCGCCGCGGCCATGGGCGTGGCCACCGCTGACGGGCTCTACGCGGTCGTCGCCGTGGTGGGCGGGGCGGCCCTCGCCGGCGTGATCGAGCCGGCCGCGACGCCCATGCGCTGGGTGGCCGTGGTCGTGCTGCTCGGGCTCGCGGGGCGCACCGCCTACACGGCGGTGCGGCACCACCGCGACCCGGCCCGCGCGGCCCGGTCCGACGCCGGCCTCGCCTCACCGCTGCGGGCGTACGGCGGGCTGCTGGCGCTCACCCTCCTCAACCCGATGACGATCGTCTACTTCGGAGCGCTCGTGCTCGGCCGGCAGGCGTCCGACAGCCTGAGCGCCGGGGGAGAGGCGCTGTTCGCGGCGGGCGCGTTTCTCGCGTCGGCGAGCTGGCAACTCGTCATCGCCGGCGGCGGCACGCTCGTCGGGCGGTTGCTCACCGGGCCGCGCGGCCGGCTCGCAACCGCCCTGGCGTCGAGCGCGCTGATCGTCGCGCTGGCGGTAGGAACGGCCGCGTGAGCGAGCTTGCGAGCGAACCATCAGGCTCAGGGAAGTCACGCACGACGGCGGCCGCGCCACCAGACGGCCTAAGCAGAGTACACCTCCATCTCATAAAGCGAATAGCCGTAGGAGGTGGCCCGGTCCACGCCGACCATGCGCACGTACCGGGCGTTTCTCGGGGTGAAGGTGTCGTTGTCGGTGCCGCCGTTGCCGGCGGCGGTCGACCACGCCGTGGTCCAGGTGGCCCCGTCGGTCGAGGTTTCGACGCGGTACGCGGACGCGTACGCGGCCTCCCACCGCAGGATCACCCGGGCCACCGTCCTGGTCGATCCTAAGTCGACGGTCAGCGCCTGGTTGTCGGTCCAGGAGCTGGCCCACCGGCTGCCCGGGTCACCGTCGAACGCCCGCGCCGCCGCGTGTGGCGACTGCGTGCCGGTCGCGGTGGCCGGGCGCCCGGCGGCGAGGTTGCCGGCGCCCTGCCCCCGCCCGGTGGGGAACGACACCACCTGCTGGTAGGTGGGCCTGTTCTGCCAGGCGATGATGGGTGAGGTGATGCCGCCGAGCGGCGACTGCACGATCGCGTCCGCGCACCACTGGTCGCCGGCGGCGCAGTGCTCGTCGCCGGGGTACACGGTGGACGCCGGCTGGGCCGCCGCCGCGCGCAGCGTGTCGAGCAGCACCGTGCGGCAGGCGGCCAGGTCGCCGTTGCCGCAGTACGCCCGTCCGAGCCCGCCCTGCACCGGCTCGCCGAGCACCCGCCGGATGTCCTTGTCGACGTAGCCCCACCAGCCGTACTGGAACGAGGAGCCCTTGTGCGGCTGGGACCCCTTGTCGGAGGGCGCCTCATCGATCTGGAGGGTGTTGACCAGCGCTTGGTAAAGGTCGGGACCGAGCCCTGGCTTGAACTGTCCACTCACGAGCAGCGGCCACCACGCGTCGAAGACCCGGATCGCGGTCGCGTGCTGGTACGCCTTCGACCCGGCCGAGGTCTCCTTGCGGGTCGCGCCGGCCTGCTGCCACGCCTTGAGCTGGCTCACCGCGGTGGCGAGACCGGCGTCGGTCACCGGCTGGCTCTCGATGACCCGCAGCAGCTCGTCGAGCACCTCCTTGCCGCGCAGGTCCACTGTGGCCGCGTGCTCCACGAGCCGCACCACGCCCGCCCGGTCGAACTTCTGCCCGGCGTTCAGCGTCGCCTTCACCGGCGTGTCCAGCAGCTCGCCGCGGTGTACCGAGCCGAAGCTGAAGTTGCCGTCCGCCGCGCCGAAGTCGCGGGCCTGCTTGTTGTTCCACGAGACGTAGTAGTCCTGGTCGATCGACTGCGGGTGGGCGGAGGCCGGTGCGAAGCCGGTCCACTCGTACTGCGCGGCCATCGGCAGGTTGGGGTTGGAGTTGGCCGCGCGTATCGGGTTGCGGCCCGAGTTGAAGTACGCCGACTGGGTCGAGTTGACGTAGAACCAGTTGAACGCGTACTCCACGTTGGACGCCGCGGTGAGGAAGGCGTTCGCACTCCCCATCACGGCCGGGTCGTTGTACATCTGGAAGCCGATCGCCGACTGCGCCTCCCGCCCGTACGTGGAGCGGCGTTGGGTGAACGCGTACGGCTGCCCGCCGACGGTGCCCCGCCACGCGACGAGGCCGAGCGCCGTGCGCCAGGCGACAATGCGGTACGAGCCGGCCGGTGTGCTGTCGGCGACGGTCGGGTTCCAGGAGTTGACGTGCGACAGCTCCTCCATCGCCTTGCACTGTCCCTGGTGGAGGTACCGGTTGCTGGCGAGCGTCGGCGCCGAGCCGTCGGTGGTGCACAGCGGCAGCGCGTACGTGTCGGTGATGTCCTGGACGGACGACGTGGCGCTCCAGGCGTAGTCCTGGCCGCGGCCGAGCAGCACGTAGAGGCTGATGCCGGCGAACGCGACGCCCCGGGCGCTGATGCCCGGCCCTTGAAGCTCCTGCATGAGCAGCAGCTGCGGGGAGAAGTAGCCGGTCTGCGGCCCGAAGACCGCGATCGGGTGGCCGCTGGTGGAGTTGCGGCCCGAGATGACGACCGCGTTGGACATGCCGCGGTGCGCGCTGCCGATGGCCAGCTCGGAGAGGGCAACCGCGCCGTCGGTGGCCGAGCCGGTCTGGTCCCGCACCACCGGTTCGGGACGGGCGGAGCCGGCGTCGGGCGTCACCACGCTCGGCGCGTCGTCGGGTGCCGAGCCGTACGGGAAGCTCTGCCCGTCGTGGAGGGTCAGCACGGTCTCCGGGTCGTTCTGCGAGCGGAACGCCCGCCACACCGCGTCACCCTCGGTGGGGCCGTACTTGGCGCGCGCGGCGATGCGCACCAGCGCGGACTGCATCTCGTTGCCGCCGCCACCGCCGAAGAGCCCGCCGACGACACCGGCGATGGCGACGAGGTCGGTCATCGTGAAGCGCTCGGGGCCGCCCGCGTTGGTGATCGCGTCGAGGTGGCCGGTGAGTACGTACTCGCCGGGACAGTTGCGCCCGGCCATGCAGGCGCTGATGTACGCGTTGACGCCCGCGATGTACGCCTCGACGTCCAGGTAGAGCTGCTCGCCGCGGGCGCCCTGCTGGCGCAGCGCGGCGATCTGCGCCTGGAGGTCCGCCTCGGTGTACGGCGAGTTGCGCCAGACGCTCTGCTCCAGCGCGCGGTTGCCCGGCGCGCCACCGGCGAACGGGGTGAGCGTGCCGCGACCCACGTGCCGCAGCAGGTCCATGGTGAAGAGGCGGTCCTCGGCACCGGCGTACCCGGCCCCGAACATGGTGCCGGAGCGAGTGGTGCCGGTGATGTGCGGTGTGCCGGTGGCCTTGTCGCGCACGACCGTCACGTCGGCGCGCGGCTGGTACGTCCGCTCGGCCTGCCCCGCGGGTACCCCGAACGAGGCGTTGTTGAAGTAGGTGTTGATCTGGTCGTCGGTGAGCCCGGCGTAGTTGTAGACGAGGTTGGCGTACTCGTCGATCTGGTCGGCCGAGTGCGCGGGGCGGGTGCCGAGCGCCTGGTGGGCGAGGATCTCGACGAGTGTGGCGTTGCCGTTCTGTCCGGGCGGGAGGATGTCCGAGCACTGCTCGAGGCAGTAGTCGTCGGCCGCGAGGACAGCGGCTGCGGCCTGCGCTTTCGCGGCCGCCGGCACGGGGACGATGAGGGTGGTCGTCGCGGTGAGCAAGGTCGCGGCGAGGACCGGGAGAGTGGCGGGTCTGCGCATGGCGATCCTCATGACTGTTAATATGTGAGGAACATTCGTGTACCGGATAGTAACTTGCCGGACCCCGTCATGCCTAGAGGTTCTTCAATGCCTCTCGCGTGGAGAGCGGCGCCAGCCGGTGCGCGGCGACGTACGCGCGGACCGCGGCCGGGTCGGTCTTGGCGTACTCGCGGAGCGCCCACCCGATCGCCTTGCGGACGAAGAAGTCAGGGTGCCCGGCCTGCCGCGTGCAGTAGCGGAACAGCCGTGCCACGTCGGTCTGCTCCTTGTAGCGCAGCTGGTGCAGGATCGCGGTGCGCACCAGCCACATGTCCTCGTCGTCGATCCAGGCGTCCATCGTGGACACGAGCGCCGGATGCGCGGAGACGAGTGGCCCTACCAGATGCGCCGCGAGCGCGTCCACTGTGTCCCACCACGGCTTGGTCACGACGAGGAAGCGCGCCGTCTCCAGAAACCCGGCCGAGCACACCCGCGCGTGCCGGCGCAGCAGGCCGCAGGCGAAGTACTGGTACTCCCGCTCGGGCAGCGCCCAGCACCCCTCGGCCACGTCGCGCAGGTCGTCTTCGGCCGGCCGGTCGAGCCCGGCGAGCACCTGCCGCGCGAGCACCCGCTGCGCCGGCGACTGGATGCCGAGGAAGGGAAACTTGTCGCGCATGTACGCCGCCATCGCGGGCGCCCGCTCGGGGTCGCGCGCGCCGCCGAACACCCGGGTCAGGCGGCCCAGGACCTCGGTGGCGAGCGGCGTCATGGCCCGATCATGCCGTACCGTCGGGCCCATGGGCAGTCGACCGGCCGCGGGTGGTGGGCGCTGGGTCGACGTCGACCCCGAGCGCCTGACCAGGTGGGTCGACGGCTTCGCGGCCCGGCACGGCTCGATCGAGCCGGCGGTGACCGGTTACGGCGTCTCGCTACGCGCCGACGACGGCGAGACGGCCGAGCTGCACGCGCCGCCCGGCGTCACCGGCTACCGCAACCTCTCGACGTTCGTGGCCGCCGCGATCGCGCCGCGACGCGTGGGTTTGCTGCTGGCCCGCAAGGGCGCCGCCGCGCTCGGCATCGCGGTGGGTGACAAGCTGGAGACGTCCAAGGTGGACACTTCCTACGTGCAGAGCCGCACGGCCGCGGGCGGCTGGTCGCAGCAGCGCTTCGCCCGCCGCCGCGAAAACCAGGCCAAGGCGGCCGCCGGCGACGCCGCTGACCTGGCCGTGCGGCTGCTGCTGCCGGAGGCGGGCGCGCTGGCCGCGCTGGTCTGCGGCGGCGACCGCCGCACGGTCGACACGATCCTCGCCGACCGGAGGCTGGCCCCGCTGGCCGCCCTCCGCGCCGAGCGCCACCTCCACGTCCCCGACCCGAGGCACGCCGTCCTGGTCGACGCCGTACGCGCCGCGCGCGCGGTGGCGATCCACCTCAGCCCGTGAGGACGTCCAAGGATTCCAGGCCGCGGAAGAAGTAGCTCGCGATGTACGTCGGCTCGTAGCCATCCACCAGGCGCAGGCCGGGCAGCCGGGCGAAGAGCGTCTCCACGGCCACCCTGATCTCGGCGCGGGCCAGCGGCGCGCCCGGGCAGAAGTGCAGGCCCCTGCCGAAGGCCACATGACCGCGGACGTTCGGCCGGTCGAGGTCGACGCCGTCCGGCTCGGGGAAGACGCTCGGGTCGCGGTTGGCCGAGCCGAAGAGGAGCAGCAGCAGCGCCCCCTGCGGCAGCAGCGTCCCGCCGAGCTCGACCTCGCGCGTGGTGATCCGAAACAGTCCGCGGTGCGGCGCGTCGCGGCGCAGGGTCTCCTCGATGGCCTTCACGATCGTGCGCGTGGGGTCGGCCGCGAACTGCGCGCGGACCGACGGGTCGCGCAGGGCGATCAGCACGGTCGCGGTGATCGCGTCCCGGGTGGTGTCGAGGCCGGCGACCCGCTTGCCGCGGATGTAGTTGTGCAGGTAGTCGTCGCTGAGCCCGGGAAGGCCCTCGGCGCCGTGTATCAGCGTCGAGATCATGTCTTCACGCGGGTGCGCCCGCCGCTCCTCGATCAGCCCCTGAAGGTACCGCGTGTAGTCGCCGAGCCGCCGCGCGGCGCCAACCCGGTCCTCCACGGGGACGAAATGGTTCCACAGCAGGTTGAGGTCTTCGGTCCAGGCATGGACCCTCGCGTTGTCCTCGGGCGGAAACCCGATCACGGCACCGATGATCGTCTGCACGAAGGGCGCCGCGTACTCGCTGACCAGGTCGGTGGACCCGGTCGAGAAGGCGTCGACCAGCTCGTTCGCCCGCCGGTGCATCAACGGCAGCAGCGCCCGCACCCGCGCCCCGCTGAACGCGATCTCGGTCAGCGCCCGCACATGCTCGTGCGCCGGCGGATCCGTGTTGACCAGCACGGTGGTCTCCGGCACGCCGCCGGCCCTCAGCTCGGCGACCACCTCGGGCGGGTTGTCGTAGATCCACGGCAGCGACGCCGACGAGGAGTACGTCCGCGGGTCGTCCAGAACGGCCGTGACGTCGGCGTAGCGGCTCACCATGTACGCGCCGATGGACTTGCTGAACGCCACCGGCCGCTCCCGCGCCGCCCGGTAGAACAGGTGCGGATCCTCCCGATGCGGGCTGACCATGGGATTGAAGTCGAGCTCGGTCTCCACGGCGGCCCCTTCATCGACGTCCTGTAATTCTCGGCGGCCCCCGCGGCCACGTCCACCTTCCGCATCTGTCCGATCGCTGCTTGCGATCATGCCGCCGAGACGCCCAGCGACCTTCGCGCCCCGAAAGCCCAATTCCAAAGACGTGAGCTACCGCGACGTCCGCGGTGGTCCGGACCGCCGCTCCCGCGGCCTCACCCTCCGCGCCACACAACCAAACCCCCGCGCTGAGGCCACCGCGCAGCGCCCCTCACCGTTCGCGCGTGCCACTGGCCGTCCGTGGCGAATAAGTGCCCTTCTGGGGGCAACAAGTCGCCACGGACGCTCCCGGGCCGGAGGCCGAGACGGGGTAACCGCGACCAGCGGCGAATGGGTGAGGCCGCGGGAGCGACGGACAGCGACCACGACGAACGTCGCGGTAGCTCAAAATCTTTTTGGACGCCCTGTGGAGCCGCGGACGACGAGCGTCAACGGGAGCAGCACCGAGCGCGGGTGGCGATCCGGCTCCTGGATCTCGGCGAGCAGCAGGCGGGCGGCCTCCGCGCCGAGCTCGTAGTGGGGGATGCGCACGGTGGTCAGCGGTGGGCTGAGCTTGTCCATGAAGGGGGTGTCGTTGAAGCCCACCACGCTCACGTCGCCCGGACAGCTCAGCCCGCGCGCGGCCAGCGCGTCGTAGCAGCCGAGCGCGAGCAGGTCGTTGCCCGCCAGCACGGCCGTGAAGTCCACATCGGAGTCGAGCAGCGCGGTCAGCGCCTCCGCGCCGGCGGCCTCCGTCCACGATGCACAGACGACGCGCCGCGCCGGGTCGTCGGGGAGGCCGTGGTCTTGCAGCGCCTGGCGAAACGCGCGCAGCCGGCCCCGCCCGGTGGAGAGGTCTTGCGGGCCGGCCAGGTGGGCGATCCGCTCGTGGCCCAGCTCGACCAGGTGGCGCACGGCCAGCGCCACGCCG
This sequence comes from Phytohabitans sp. LZ39, assembly GCF_059359075.1. Lineage (NCBI taxonomy): Bacteria > Bacillati > Actinomycetota > Actinomycetes > Micromonosporales > Micromonosporaceae > Phytohabitans > Phytohabitans sp. LZ39. Next base: position 17,565 of record NZ_JCADBM010000022.1, read on the forward strand.
GTCGCGTCGTCGGCGGTGACCGAGGGGATCTCGGGGCCGGCGGTGCGGCGGTTGACGAGCACGACCGGACTGCCGGCGGCGGCCAGCTCGGCGAGCAGCGGGTGCTCCAGCCGGGCGGTGGCGAAGACGAAACCCTCCACATTGCGCACCCGCATCGACTCGACGGCGTCGGCCTCGCGGGCCGGATCGTTGTCGGTGTTGACGATCCAGGCGCTGTAGCCGACCGGCCGCAGCACATCTTCGACGCCGCGCGCGATCGGTGGGAAGAGCGGGTTGGTCAGGTCGGGGATGACCAGGCCGATGCTGGCCGAGCGGGAGGTCTTGAGGCTGCGGGCGATCGGGTTGGGCCGGTAGCCGAGCGAGCGTGCCACCCGCTCCACCCGGTCGGCGGTCTCCGCGTTGACGAGGTGGCGGGTGGCCGGGTTGAGCGCGCGCGAGGCGGTCGCCCGGTGCACCTGGGCGCTGTCCGCGACGTCCTGGAGGGTCGGCTGCCGCACTCTGGAATGGTACGAGCCGGTCATGGCGAAACCACCGCGGGCGAGCGCCACCGGGCCCGTGCGGCCGTCGCCAACACCCCGAGGGGCACCAGGAGAGCCGCGGCCACCCCGTAGACGAGGCCGAACCGGCCGGCCTCGACCGGAGGGCCGCCGGCCACCGCGCCGAGCGCGCTGCCGGTGAAGAGGGCGCACGCGAAGAGCGACACCGAGGCCAGCCCGGCCTCCGGCGCTACCTCGGTGGCCCAGGCCTGGAAGGTGGAGTGCATCGAGGCCCAGGCCGCGCCGATCAGCAGGCAGACGACCGCCGCGGCGGCCGGGGCCGCGGTGACGGCGGCCAGCGCGCAGCCGATCGCGGCCAGCGTGGCGCCCGCGGCGATGAGGGCCGCGGCCGGCACGCGGTGCTGTAGGCGGCCGACGATCGGGGCGCAGACGAGCACCGCCACGCCGTACGCCGCGGTGACACCGCCGGCGACCGCGGCGCCGCTGCCGGTCGCGCTTACGGCCGCGGGCAGGAACGTCAGCGCGCCCATCAGGATGCCACCCTCCACAATGGCCAGGAGGAGGAGCGTGCGGGCGGGCCCGGAGCGCAGGACGGCGCGAAACGGGGCGAAGAGGCCGTCGGCGGCCGCGGGCGGGGCCGGCAGCTCGGGCACCCGGCCCAGCACCAGGCAGGCGACCACCGCGATCGCGCCGGTGACGAGGAACGCGGACCGCCAGCCGGCCGTGGCGGCCAGCACCCCCGCGCCGGCGGTCGCTCCGGCCGTGCCGAGGGCGACGCCGGCCATCAGCGCCGTGATGTCGCGGTGCCGCCGGCCCGGCGCCGCGGTGGCGCCGGCGTAGAAGAGGGCGGCGGGCACGGCCGCGCTGAAGCCGCCGCCCGCGACGAGGCGGAAGGCGGCGAGTGACGCGGCGTCGGTGGCCAGCCCGGTGCCGGCGGTGGCGAGCGCCGCCAGGAGCACCGCCAGCCGCAGCGACCGGACCACGCCGATGCGGCTGCTGACGAGGCCCCAGACCGGCTGCATGAGGCCGTACGCGAGGAAGTAGGCGCCGGCCGCGCTGGCCACCCCGGCCACCGGGATGTCGAGGTCGCGCGAGATGGCCAGCAGCATCGGCGGCATCGCGAACCTGTCGAGCGTGCTGGCGAGCGCGGTGAACCGCATCAGCCGGTTGTGCCGCTTCATGCCGGTGACAGTCCACTGAGGAATCGCTCGTCGACGAGGCCGGAGTCGGGTGCGAGCAGCGCGTCGAGCTCCGGACCACCGGCGCCGTGGCTGCTGCGCAGCCAGCAGATCGTCTCCAGCGCCCGGCTGTCGAGGCGGCCGGTGGGCACCAGGCCCTCGCGCGGGTCGGTGAGCGTGCGCAGGTATCGGGCCACGCCGTCCGGGTCGAGGCCGAGGCGGGCGGCGGTGACCTCCGCGGCGGGGCGGGCCAGCCGGCCGGCGACGAGCGCGCGGGCGGTGGAGAGCAGGACCGACGTGAGCGCCCGCAGCGAAGGTCCGCTGGCCTCCACAGTGGAGGCCGGCGCGGCGAGCACGGCGCCGACGTACGGCCCGAGGGCGGAGGCGCGGCCGATCCGGGCGCAGCCGGCGGTCTCGGCGCGCAGGTCGCTGCCGGCGTTGAGCACGCTCATCGTGCACTCGCCGGCGGCCAGGGCGGCGGCCCGGCGCGGTGTGGGGCCGATCGGCCGCACCTCGTAGTCGAGCCCGGCGTGCAGGCCGAGGCGGGCGAGCAGCGCGTAGGCCACGAAGGCGAAGCCGGAGCGCGGCACGTCGACGGCGAGGACCCCGCCGCGCAGGCCGGCGCCCGGGTCGGTGCCGCTGGAGCGGATGCCGGGCCGCGCGAACAGCGACAGCCCCAGCCCGCGGTCGACAGCGGCCAGGATGCGCACGCCCGAGTGCGGGTGGGCGAAGATATTGTCCGGGCTGGTCAGCGCCGCGTCGAGCTCGCCGGAGAGCAGCGCGGCGAACTGCTGGGTCGAGGAGGTGGCCGGCACCTCCTCGACGGCGAGGCCGGCCCGGTCGAGCGCGCCGGTGGCGGCGGCCACGCCGAGCAGCACCGAGGGGCTGAACACCCCCAAGCGCAGCGTGACCCTCACGAGCGACACCCTACCGCAACCGATTGCATCGACGGCGCGCCAATATCTTCAGCGCTATTGACACGTAGTGGCGTGGCTCACATGATGCGAGAGTCGCAATCGATTGCGGTCATCCGAAGTTCCCCGCGCAAACGTGGAGCGCAGCGGAGCGTTTCGTGGGGTGGACTAGTCGGACCAAGGAGGGCCCATGGCTGGCCTGCTGTCTCGCCTCGCACTCGTCACGACCGCCGCGCTCGCCGTCGCCGGCTGCGGAGAGCGGCCCAGCGCCTCCTCCGCCGACTCGGACAAGCCGATCCGGATCGGCATCTCGCTGCCGCTGACCGGCGACTTCTCCCAGCCGGGCACCCAGGCCAAGCGGGGGTACGAGGTCTGGGTCAACATGGTCAACGCCAAGGGTGGCCTGCTCGGCCGGCAGGTCGAGCTCAAGATCACTGACGACGCCAGCAACCAGGACACGGTGGTCGCCGACTACACCCGGCTGATCACGCAGGACAAGGTCGATCTGCTGTTGGGCACGTTCTCGTCGCTGCTCAACTACCCCGCCTCGGCCGTCGCGGAAAAGAACGGCATGCTCTACGTCGAGCCGGCCGGCGGCGCGCCGCGGATGTTCGAGCGCGGCTTCCAGTACCTGATCTACGCCCAGCCCGCGACCGCGCCCAAGCAGGCGGACGTGATGCTCGACTGGGTCAAGTCGCTCCCCGCCGACCAGCGGCCGAAGACCGCCGCCTACCCCACGCAGGACGACCCCTTCACCCGACCGGTCATCGAGACGCTCCAGGCCGGCCTCGAGGCGCTCGGCGTGCGCACCGTCTACTCCACCGTGTACCCGCCGGAGACGACCAACTTCCAGACCGTCGCCAGCGCGCTCGCGGCCCGCAAGCCCGACCTCGTGGCGCAGGGCGCCGTGTTCGAAGACGGCGTCGGGCTGGTCCGCTCGCTCAAGCAGCTCGGCTTCTCGCCCAAGGTGCTCTTCCAGACCTCCGCGCCGAGCAACGCCGGGCAGTACAGCGACGGCGTCGGCGCGGCCAACACCGAGGGCGTCTTCTACACGGTCAGCTGGAACGAGAAGGCCAAGACACCGTTGAACGAGGACTTTGTGGCCGCGTACGGCAAGGCGTACAACGGTGAGACGCCGGCCGAGGACGCGGCGGACGCGTTCGCGGCGGCGCAGGTGCTCCAGGCGGCGGTCGTGGCGGTCGGCAGGATCGACCAGAAGGCGCTCGCCGACTGGCTGCACGCCAACTCCGTCGAGACGATCCTCGGCAAGCTCAGCTGGGACGCGACCGGCGCGCCGCAGAGCCGGTTCCTGCTCGCGCAGTGGCAGGGCGGCAAGGTGGAGATCGTGGCGCCGGCCGACCGGGCGACCACCACGACGGTGATCCACCCGAAGCCGGCCTGGAAATGACGGAGCTGGCGCAAGCCCTGGCGCTCGGCGTGCTGATCGGCGGCGTGTACGCGCTGCTCGCCTCCGGACTCACGCTCATCTTCGGGGTGATGCACGTCGTCAACGTCGCGCACGGCGCGCTGCTCGTGCTCGTCGCGATGCTCACCTGGTGGATGTGGCGGCACACCGGCATCGACCCGATCGTCGCCTCGGTGGTCACGACCCCGTTGATGTTCGGCCTCGGCTGGGCGCTCTACAGAGGACTCGTCGTGCGCATCCGGGGCGCGTCGGCGTCGATGTCGGTGCTGCTCACGTTCGGCCTGGCGCTGACCGTCGAAGGTGTGCTCAACGTGACCGCGGGCAACAAGTTCCGCTCGGCCACCCCCGGCTACTTCGAGGAGTCGTACCGGATCGGCGGGGTCTCGCTGCCCAAGCCACAGCTCTACGGCTTTCTCGCCGCCGTCGCCGTGCTCGCACTGCTCTACGTGGTGCTCACCCGCACCTGGACCGGCCGCGCGATCCGGGCCACCGCGCAAAACCCCGACGGCGCCGCGCTCGTCGGCGTCGGTGCCACGGCGACGGCGTCGCTGGCCTTCGCGATCGGCACGGCGACCACCGGCGTCGGCGGCTCCATCATGTCGGTGCTGTACCCGTTCTTCCCGGCCTCGCACTACGACTGGATCTCCCGGCTGCTCGGCATCATCGTGCTGGGCGGCCTGGGGAGCCTGCCCGGCGCGCTGGTCGGCGCGCTCGTGCTCGGGCTGGCCGAGACGCTCACCGCCACGTACGGCTCGCTGCGCTGGTCCACATTGGTCTTCTACGTGGTGATCCTCGCCGTGCTGCTCGTCCGCAAGCAGGGCCTCTTCGGCGCCCGCCTGCGCGAGGACGTAGCCTCGTGAAGTGGGCGGCCGTCCCGCTGGCGGCGCTGGTGCTGTACCCGGTCATCCGGCCGTTCGACACGTACCAGCAGACCGTGCTGCTGCTCGCCTTCCTGCTCGCCGTGCAGGCGGTCAGCTGGAACATCATCTCCGGGTACGCCGGCTACGTTTCGCTCGGGCACAGCGCGTTTCTCGGGCTGGGCTCGTACACGGCCGGCATCGTCGGCGTCCACACCGGACTCAACCCGTTTCTCGCCGCGCCGTTGGGCGGGCTGGTGGCCGTGCTCGGCGCGCTCGTGCTGGGCGCGGTGGTGCTGCGGGCGCGCGGCCACGCGTTCGTCATCATCACGATCGCGCTGCTGCTCGCCATGCAGGTGGTCGCCACCAACTGGTCGTCGCTGACCAACGGCTCCAACGGCATCACGCTGGAGCTGCCGTTCTGGTCCCGCGACTTCCAGAACGTGCCCTTCTACTACTTCTTCCTGCTCCTGATGTTCGCGACGATCGGGTTCAGCTGGGCGATCCGGCGCACGAAGTTCGGCACCGGGCTGGTGGCGATCCGGGAGGACGAGGGCAAGGCCGCCGCGATCGGGGTGGACACGACGCGGTACAAGATCGTGGCGTTCTGTTGCAGCACGTTCTTCGTCGGCATGGCCGGCACGGGCTACGCCTACTTCCTGACGTTCCTCAACCCGGTCGGCGCATTCGGCATCCTCGGCAGCGTCACGATCGTGCTCGCCGCGCTCGTCGGCGGTCGGGGCACGCTCTGGGGGCCGGTGATCGGCGCGTTCCTGGTGCAGATCGCGAGCGAGGTCGCCACCGTCTACGGTGGAGGGTCGCAGAGCCGGGTGCTGCTCTTCGGCGTGGCGCTGGTGCTCGTCGTGCTCTTCCTGCCGGCGGGCCTGCTGCCGGCGGTCGCCGCCCGCGTGCGCCGGAAGTCCACCGTGGAGTACGTCGACCAAGCGGGAGCCCTGGCCCAGATCTCGACGCCGGCGATAACCCGCGTGGATGGCGACGGCCCCATCCTCGAAGTGCGTGGCGCCGCCAAGCGCTTCGGCGGGCTGGTCGCCGTCGACGGTGCCGACCTCACCGTCCAGCGCGGCACCATCACCGCGCTCATCGGGCCCAACGGCTCCGGCAAGACCACACTCTTCAACCTCGTCACCGGCGCCATGCGGGCGGACGGCGGGGAGATCTGGTTCGACGGGCGGCGGATCGACCGGCTGCCGCCGTGGACCCGCGGACACCTGGGGCTGGGCCGCACGTTCCAGGTCACCCGCCTCTTCAAGAGCATGACCGTGCTACAGAACGTCGTCGCGCCACTGCCGGACGCCCGCTGGCGCACGATGCTGGCCGGCGCGGTGCGCGGGCACGAGGCCGACCGGGCCCGCGAGCTGCTCGGCTTCGTCGGCCTGGCGCGCCTCGCCGACCAGCCGGCCGGCTCCCTCTCGTACGGGCAGCAGAAGCTCGTCGAGCTCGCCCAGGTGCTGATGATGGAGCCCAAGCTCGTGCTCCTCGACGAGCCGGCCGGCGGCGTCAACCCGAGCCTGGTCGGGCGGATCTGCGACATCGTCCGCGGGCTCAACGAGCAGGGCGTGACGTTCCTCGTCGTCGAGCACAACATCCCGATGGTGCTCGGCCTCTGCGACCCGGTGGTGGTGTTCTCCCGCGGCCGGCCGATCGCCGAAGGACCGCCGGCCGCGATCCGCGCCGACCCGGCGGTGCTCGACGCGTACCTGGGGGAGGAGGCGATCGCCGATGCTCTCACTTGACGGTGTCGTCGCCGGGTACGGCGCGGGCGACGTGCTCCAGGGCGTCGACCTGGAGTGCGCGGCCGGCTCGATCACGTGCGTCGTCGGCCCGAACGGCGCCGGCAAGTCCACCGTCCTGCGCGTGGTGAGCGGCCTGATCCGGCCGCGCGCCGGCACCGTGACGCTGGCCGGCCGCCCGATCGGTGGCCGGCCGGCCGACGAGATCCTCCGCCTCGGCGTGACCCAGGTGCCGCAGTCGCAGGCGCTCTTCCCGACGATGAGCGTGCGGGAGAACGTGCTGATGGGCGGCTTCCTCATCCGCCGCGACCGGGCTCTGCTGCGCAAGCGGTACGCGGCCGTGGAGGAGCTCGTGCCGCTGGTGGCCGAGCGCCGGGCCGACCCGGCCGGCAACCTGTCCGGCGGCCAGCGCCGCATGGTCGAGATTGGCCGGTGCCTGATGCTCGACCCGGCGCTGATCCTGCTCGACGAGCCGTCGCTCGGGCTCGACCCGAAGTCCCTCGCCGCGGTGGCGGGGCTCGTCCGGCGGCTGCACGACGGCGGCACCACCGTGTTGCTCGTCGAGCAGAACGTGCGGCTCGGGCTGGGCATGGCGACGCGGGGCGTGGTGATGGAGGGCGGCCGGGTCAGGCTGGCCGGCACCGCCGCGGAGATCCTGCGCCATCCCGAGATAGCCACCCTCTACCTCGGGGGAGTACCCAATGGATGACCTCGTCGCCTCGGCCATCGCCAACTGGGCGCCGCGCTTCACCACCAACGGCGTGGCGGTCGCCGACTTCGAGCGGGTGACCCAGCTGGTCAGGCGCTGGACGGACTGGTGCGCGGCCTGGTCCCGGGTGGCCGCCGAGCACGAGGGCCTCGGGCTGGAGGCGACCGCACAGGAACGGCACCGCTCGGCGGCGCAGCACTACGCGCAGGCGGCCACCTACTACCACTTCGCCAAGTTCCTCTTCGTGCAGGACCCGGCACAGATGCGGGCGGCGCACATGGCGGCCGTGCGCTGCCTCGACAACGCCCTGCCACACCTCGACCCACCCGGGCGGCGGGTCGAGATCCCGTACGGCGGGGCGCGGCTGGTCGGCGTGCTCCGCCTTCCGGCCGGGCCGGGCCCGCATCCGGTGGTCGTCCTGGTACCCGGGCTCGACTCGGCCAAGGAGGAGTTCCGGTCGACGGAGGCGCTGTTTCTGGAGCGTGGTGTCGGCACGTTCAGCGTCGACGGACCGGGGCAGGGCGAGGCGGAGTACGACCTGCCGATCCAGGGCGACTGGGCGGCCCCGGGCGCGGCGATCCTCGACGCGGTGTCCACACAGGAGCGGGTCGATCCGGACCGGATCGGCGTGTGGGGCGTGAGCCTCGGCGGCTACTACGCGCCCCGCGTCGCCAGCGCCGACGGCCGGGTGCGGGCCTGCGTCGCGCTCGCCGGCCCGTACGACTTCGGCGCCTGCTGGGACGGCCTGCCGGCGCTGACCCGCGAGGCGTTCCGGGTGCGCTCGCGCTCCTCCGACGAGCGTGCCGCCCGGGCGGTCGCGCACACGCTGAGCCTCGCCGGGCACGCGCCTGCCATCCGCTGCCCGATGCTGGTGGTGACCGGCAAGCTCGACCGGCTCATCCCGTGGTGGCACGCCGAACGGCTGGCCAACGAGACGGGCGGGCCGGTCACGTTGCTGCTGCTCGCCGAGGGCAACCACGGCTGCATGAACGTGGCCGCCCAGCACCGCCAGCGCACCGCCGACTGGGTCGCCACCCAGCTGAGGGCCGTGCAGAGGAAGACCGCACTGAGGGGGAACGCTCCGCTATGACGCACCACTTGACCGTCGGCTGGATCGGCGCCGGGCGGATGGGGTCCGCGATGGCCCGCCGGCTGGCCCGCGCCGGCTTCGACGTGACCGTTTGGAACCGCACCCGCGCCAAGTCCGAAGCCCTTGCCAGCGACGGGATCCGCGCCGCCGAGCGGGTCACCGACCTGGCCGACCGCGACGTCGTCTTCACGATGGTCTCCACCTCGACCGACCTGGAGGCGGTACTCACCGATCTGTTCGCCCGCACCGACGCGGCACCATCCACTGTGGTCGACTGCTCGACGGTGAGCGCGGAGGCGTCCGCCGCGATGCGGGCCGCGGCGGCCGAGCGTGGCGTCGACTTCCTCGCCGCGCCGGTGAGCGGCAACGGCAAGGTGGTCGCCGCCGGCCGGCTCAGCATCGTCGCCTCCGGACCCGAGGCGGTCTACCACCGGGTCGAGCCGCTGCTGGCCGTGCTGGGGCGGGCCACCACGTACGTCGGCGAGGGCGAGACCGCGCGGCTGGTCAAGCTCTGCCACAACCTGCTGCTCGGCGTCGTCATCCAGTCGCTCGCCGAGATCACGGTGCTGGCCGAGAAGGGCGGCGTTTCCCGGGCCGCGTTCCTCGACTTCCTCAACAACAGCGTGATGGGCTCGATGTTCACCCGGTACAAGACGCCGGCGCTGGTGAAGCTCGACTACACGCCCACGTTCACGCCGGTGCTGCTGCGCAAGGACTTCGACCTCGGCCTGGCCGCCGCGCGGGACCTGGGCGTGCCGATGCCGGTGGCCGCCCTGACCCAGCAGATCATCCAAGCCGTGATCAGCGGCGGCCACGGCGGCGACGACTTCGCCGTCCTCATGGAGCAGCAGGCCGCGGCGGCCGGCCTCGACCTCAAACCCGAGGCCGCCGACGTCGACGACGGCCTGGGCTAGGCGTCGATGGCGGCGACGACGCGCTCGCGGGTCAGCGGGAGGTCGCGGACCCGCACGCCGAGCGCGGCCGCCAGCGCGTTGCCGATCGCCGCCGCCGTGGGGCCCTGTGCGGCCTCGCCGGCGCCGACGCTCGGCTCGTCGGGGCGGTCGAGCAGAGCCACGTCGACGCGCGGCACCTCGCTGAAGCGGAGGATCGGATAGCTCTCCCAGTCGACGCTCGTCACCCGGCGGCGGTCGAAGCGCACCCGCTCCTTGAGCGTCCAGCTCGCCGCCTGCACCGCGCCGCCCTCGATCTGGTTGCGCACGCCGTCCGGGTTGACCACCCGGCCCACGTCGACGGCGATGGCGAGGCGGCGCACCCGGATGTCCTGCTCCGCCTCAACCTCGGCGACCACCGCGCAGTAGGCGCCGCGCTCCTTGTAGCGGGCCAGCCCGATGCCCCGGTTGTCGCCGCCCCAACCGCCCAGCTCGGCGGCGGCCAGCAGCACCGCGCGGGCACGCGGGTCGGTCAGGTGGGCGAGGCGGTGTGCGAGCGGGTCGCGGCCGGCCGCCAGGGCGAGCTCGTCCATGAAGGACTCGATGGCGAACACGTTGAGGAACGCGCCGAGCGAGCGCAGCGACGACGACCGCAGCGGCGCGCGCAGGGCCCGGTGCGCGCGGATCGACCGCTCCGGAAACGCGTAGACGGGGACGGCGTTGCGGGCGATGCCAGCGCCCCGCTCCAGCGGCGGGTCGGCGGGCGGCGGTAGCGGGTGCGGCTCTTCCAGGTGTGCGGCAGCGAGCAGGCCGGGGCTGCCGGCGTATCCGGGACGGGACACGTGCCCCTGGCTCCACACGTCGTACGACCAGGCCGTCACCATCCCGTCACCGTCCACTGTGGCGGCGACGTCGGCGACCATCGCCGAGCCGAACGGCGCCCAGGTCAGCTCGTCCCGCCGGCTCCACCGCACCAGCACCGGCCGGCCGGGCACGGTGCGGGCGAGCAGCACGGCGTCGAAGGCGGCGTCGTCGGCGCCGTTGTGCCCGTACGCCCCGGCGCCCTCCACGTGCGACACCTCGACCCGCGACGGCGGCAGGCCGAGGGCCTGGGCAATCGCCCGGCGCAGCGGATGCGGGCCCTGCGTGTGGCTCCACACCCGGACCCTCTCGCCGTCCCACTGAGCGACGGCGCAGCTCGGCGCGATCGAGGCGTGGGCGAGGAAGGGCCGGCTGTAGGAGGCGCGAAAGCCCCCGGAGACCGCGGCGCCGGCCACCACGGTGGACGTCTCCAGTGGACCCGCACGCAGGAATGACGGCAGCGCGTCCTCGTCGGGGAGCGTGTCCGCCTCGTCCCAGACCGCCGCCTGCGCGAGCGTAGAAGCAGCCCGGTCGGCCTCGGTCTCGGTGGCCGCCACCACGCCGAGGAAGCTGCCGTCGACCACCGCGTCCACGCCCGGTCCTACCGACACCAGCCGCGCGCCGCGCGACGGTGGGCGGACCACGCGGCCGTAGAGCAGGCCGGGCAGGCGCAGGTCGTGCACGTACCGGGGGCGGCCGGCCACCTTGTCGGGCAGGTCGAGCCGGGGCACGCTGGTGCCCACCACGCGCAGGTCGGCCGCGCTCTTGGGACGGGCCGAGCCGTCCGCGTCCCGGTCCCAGGTGGTCGCTCCGGCGGCACGCAGCGCGCGTACCTCCGCACAGGCCTGCCGGAGCGCGGCGCCGGAGTCGGCGACGGAGAGGCTGCCCGCGGTGATCCCTTCGTCCGGGCCTTCGGCAGTGCCGGCGGGGACCATCCGGACCCGGTCGAGCGGCACGTCGAGCTCGTCGGCGGCGATCTGGGCGAGCGCGGTGAGGATGCCCTGCCCCAGCTCGACCTTCCCGACCCGGATCTCGAAGCAGCCGTCCGGCGCGAGGCGTACCCAGCCGGAGAGCCGGGGATTCGCGGCGAGCGACCGGGGGAGGGTCATGGGCCGGCCGCCCGGAGCACCGCGCGGACCATCCGCCCGTGCGCGCCGCAGCGGCACAGGTGGCGGTCGAGCGCGCCCTTGACCGCCGCCTCGTCGGGGTGCGGCTCGCGGGCCAGCAGAGCGGCGGCGCTCACCAGGACGCCGGAGACGCAGTATCCACATTGTGCGGCCTGCTCGGCCAGGAACGCGTCCACCAGCGGGTGCCCGCGCAGGCCCTCCACTGTGGTCACCGCCTTGCCGACCACCGACCACAGTGGAGTATCGCAGGCCGGCGCCGGGTGGCCGTCGAGGAGCACGAAGCAGGCGCCGCACAGGCCCATGCCGCAGCCGAAGCGGCTGCCCACGAGCCCGAGGTCGCCGCGGAGCACGTCGAGCAGCGGCGTATCAGGGTCGGCCTCCACGGAGTGCCGCTCGCCGTTGACGGTCAGCTCATAGCAATCGATTGCGCCAGTCTAGAGGGCGTTGCCGAAGGTGTCGCACCGCTTGGGGTCGCCGGTCTTGTACCCCTGGTCGAACCACTGCTGCCGCTGCTGCGCGCTGCCGTGCGTGAAGGCCTGCTCGTCGACCCGCCCGCCGGCCTTCCGCTGGATCGTGTCGTCGCCGACGGCGGCCGCGGCGGTGAGCGCCTCCCGGATGTCCTGCTCGGTGACGCTGGTGAAGAGCGGCTGCCCGCCGGCGTCGGTGGTCGACGTCGCGGCGCGCGCCCAGGCACCCGCGTAACAGTCGGCCTGGAGCTCCAGCGTCACCGACAGCTGGTTGGCGTTGCCGGGGTCGCGCTGCTGCTGGCGGCGCATCTGCGCCTCGGTGCCGAGCAGCGCCTGCACGTGGTGGCCGTACTCGTGCGCCATCACGTACGCCTGCGCGAACTGCCCCGGCGCCCCGAACCGGCTGGCCAGCTCGTCGTAGAAGGTCAGGTCGATGTAGACGTGGTTGTCACCCGGGCAGTAGAACGGCCCCACGCCCGCGTCGGCGGAGCCGCAGCCGGTGCTCACCGCGCCGGAGAAGTATCGCGTGATGGCCGTCTGGTAGGGCCGGCCGAAGTTCTCCGGGAGCGCGCGCTGCCAGTACGCCTGGATGGAGTTGACGAAGGCCAGGTTGACGCAGGCCGGGTCGTCGAAGCGGTTGACGTTCTGGCGCGAGCAGGTCTCGTCGAGCGGCGCGCTGGTCGCGGTGTCGGTCTCGGTGCCGGTGAGCCCGCCGAGGCTTCCGAGGCCGCCGAGCCCACCGAGGCCGCCCTGCCCCAGGCAGAGGAAGCCGCACAGGCACAGCAGCACGACGGCGACGACCGCGATCCCGGCCTTGCCGGCGGGGAGCTTGATGCCGGGTCCGCCGCTGCCGCCCCGGCCGCCGCCACCCAGTCCGCCCGGGAGCCGGAACCGGCCGCCGCCGCCCCGCCGGCCGCGCATGTCCTCGACCTGGCCGGGGTCGAGGTTGGCGTCCTCATTAAGTTCCACGCGGGTCATGCTAATGGTACAAAAGCCATATATGTCCCGGGTTCGCGTCAGCTGCGGACCGCCGCTCCCGCCGGAGACCGCTCCGGCCGGCGGCGAGCTGGCGCTCGCCGAATCCCCCGACCTCCGCTGCCAGCCCCGCGCGCCAAGCCCACCCCGGCGGCTCGCCCCGGGCCCCAAGAGGGCTGCCCTCTTGGGGCAGGCCGGGACCAACGGCGGAGGGTGAGGCCGCGGGAGCGGCGGTCTGGACCACGACGGACATCGCGGTAGCTCGCATCTGCTTTTCGAATGTGACGATCTAATGGGGTCAGAGGGCGTTTCCGAAGGTGTCGCAGGACTTCGGGTCGCCGGTCTCGTGTCCGCGGCCGAACCACTCCTGCCGCTGCGCCGACGTGCCGTGCGTGAACTGCGACTCGTCGATCCGCCCGCCGGACTTCTTCTGGAGGGTGTCGTCGCCGATCGCGGCGGCCGTGTCGAGGCCCTCCTGGATGTCCTGCTGGCTGATGCTCTTGAAGATCCTTTGGCCGCCCGCGTCCGTCGTGCCGGTGGCGTTCTTCGCCCACGCGCCCGCGTAGCAGTCGGCCTGGAGCTCCAGCATCACCGAGAGCTGGTTGGCGTTGCCGGGGTCGCGCTGCTGCTGGCGGCGCATCTGCGCCTCGGTGCCGAGCAGGTCCTGCACGTGGTGGCCGTACTCGTGGGCCAGCACGTACGGCTGCGCGAACTCGCCCGGCGCGCCGAGCTGGTCGGCCAGCTGCTCGTAGAAGGTCAGGTCGATGTACACGTGGTCGTCCGCCGGGCAGTAGAACGGCCCGACGCCCGAGTCGGCCGCGCCGCACCCGGTGTTCACCGCCTGGCTGAAGATCACCGTGTCGGCCGGCTCGTACGGCTTGCCGAACCGCTCGGGGAGCGCCTTCTGCCAGTACGCCTGGATGGAGTTCACGTAGAGCGTGTTGCGGCAGTCGAGCTGGGCGAGCGCCTGGTCCGCCGCGCACTTCTGCTCCAGGGCCGTGTTGTCGCCCTGCTCGTCGCCGCCGGTGACCTGGTTGAGGCCGAGCCCGCCGCCGGCGAGCGCCACCAGAAGGGCCACGACGAGGCCGATCCACCCACCCTTACCGCTCGGCAGCGGGATGCCGCCGAGACCGCCTCCGCCGCCGGATCCGCGCCGGTCCTCGACCTGGCTGGTATCGATCCGGGCATCTTCGTTGAGTTCCACGCGGAATCGGTACCCAGTGATCTTGATTCTTACTCGGTTGGGGGCCCACGCGGCGCCGGGTAGAATCGCTCCCGTGCTGCTCTGCGAAGGCTGAGCCTCTCCGAGCCGACCGGGTCGATGACCGGCCGGCTCTTTAGCGCGCCCTGAGCCAGCCTTCGACGACGAGAGCGAGTTTGCCACCATGATCACCGCCACGGGCCTGGAGCTTCGCGCCGGCTCCCGGATCCTCCTGTCCGACGCCACGCTGCGCGTGCAGCCGGGTGACCGCATCGGCCTGGTCGGCCGCAACGGCGCCGGCAAGACCACCACCCTCAAGGTGCTGGCCGGCGAGGGCATGCCCTACACGGGCACCGTCGACCGGCGCAGCGCCGTCGGCTACCTGCCGCAGGACCCGCGCACCGGCGACCTCGAGGTCACCGCCCGCGACCGGGTGCTCTCCGCCCGCGGCCTCGACACCCTGCTGGCCGAGATGAAGGCCATGGAGAGCAAGCTCGCCGACGACGAGCGCATGCTGCGTCGCTACGGCGCCCTCGAAGACCAGTTCGCCTCCCTCGGTGGATACGCGGCCGAGGCCGAAGCCGCACGCATCTGTGCCAACCTGGGGCTGCCCGACCGGGTGCTCGCCCAGACGATCGGCACCCTCTCCGGCGGCCAGCGGCGGCGCATCGAGCTGGCCCGCATCCTCTTCCGCGACGCGGGCGAAGACGGCGCCGGCATCCTGCTGCTCGACGAGCCCACCAACCACCTCGACGCCGACTCGATCACGTGGCTGCGCGGATACATGGCCGCGCACAAGGGTGGGCTCGTGGTGATCAGCCACGACGTGTCGCTGCTCGACGCGGTGGTCAACAAGGTCTGGTACCTCGACGCCAACCGCGCGGTCGTCGACGTCTACAACGTGGGCTGGAAGAAGTACCTGGAGCAGCGCGAGACGGACGAGCGGCGGCGCAAGCGCGAGCGGGCCAACGCGGAGAAGAAAGCCGGCGCGCTCATGGCCCAGGCCGACAAGATGCGGGCCAAGGCCACCAAGACGGTCGCCGCGCAAAACATGGCCCGCCGCGCCGAAAAGCTGCTCTCCGGCCTGGAGGACGAGCGGGTCTCCGACAAGGTCGCCAAGGTGCGCTTTCCGACCCCGGCGTCGTGTGGACGCACCCCGCTGACCGCGACCGCACTGTCCAAATCGTACGGTTCGCTGGAGATCTTCACGGACGTCGACGTGGCCGTCGACCGCGGCTCCCGGGTGGCGATCCTCGGCCTCAACGGTGCCGGCAAGACCACGCTGTTGCGGATGCTCGGCGGCCTGCTGGAGCCCGACACCGGCGAGGTCGTCGCGGGGCACGGCCTGCGGATCGGCTACTACGCGCAGGAGCACGAGACGCTCGACGTGGAGCGCACCGTCCTGGAGCACATGCGCAGCGCGGCGCTGGAGCAGTCCGACACCGATCTACGCAAGATCCTCGGCGCGTTCCTCTTCTCCGGCGACGACGTCGACAAGCCGGCCGGCGTGCTCTCCGGCGGCGAGAAGACCCGGCTGGCGCTGGCCACGCTGGTCTGCTCCGGCGCCAACGTGCTGCTGCTCGACGAGCCGACCAACAACCTCGACCCGGTCAGCCGCGAGCAGGTGCTCGACGCGATCGCCCGCTACCCCGGCGCGATCGTGCTGGTCACCCACGACCCGGGCGCCGTGCAGGCCCTGAAGCCCGACCGCGCGATCCTGCTCCCCGACGGCGACGAAGACGCCTGGAGCGACGACCTGCTCGAACTTGTCGAGCTCGCCTGACTGGATCACGGGGTGAGCACCGCCCTGAGCACGATCGCGGCCACCGCGCCGGCGCCCACCAGGAGAAGGGGGCTGCGGACCGAGGGGCCGGCCTGGCGCTCGGGGGCGGTGGCGGCGACCGTGAGCCAGGGAAAGAACGTGAGCCAGGCGTGTTCGACCCCGCCCCGGGCCAGGCCGGCCAGCACGGTCGACAGCACGGCGGCGCCCGCGCCCACCAGGAAGGGCCAACCGGGGGTGTTGCGCGTCTTGCGGAGGCTCGCGACAAGCGCCGGGCCCGCGGCCAGCAGCAGCACGGCCAGGCTGATCACGCCCCACCAGAGCACCGGCCGTTCGCGCTGGGCCGCGAGCAGGCCGTCCACCCAGCGAAACCCGAGCAGCTGCGCCACGCCCACCGGCACCAGCGCGCCCAGGCCGGTGAGGAAGTTGAGAGCCGCCCGCCGGCGCGCGAAATACAGACAAACCAGCGAAAAACCCATCCAGGGTACGGCGAACGAGAACATCGCCGCGACGCCCAGCAGCAGGCCGGCGGTGATCGCCCCGGCGCCCGCCTTCGGGCCGGTGCGGCGGTGGTCGCTGGCCCACGCGCCCGCCGCCACCATCGCCGCGACCAGCACCGCGACAAGGGCGTCGAGGCTGGCGGCCACCCAGATGGCGTACGGCGCGAGCACCACCACGGGCAGGTAGCGGCGGGCTTCCAGATCGCCACAGCCGTTGCGCACGGCTACCAGGACGAGTGGCACGAGCAGGCCGCCGGCGGCGGTGAGCAGCAGCCCCACGGCGAGCGAGTCGGTGACGCCGGCGCGGTGGATCCACCGCAACACGAGAGCCGGGCCCGGTGGTTCGCCGGAGTGATTCGCCGGACCATACAAGCCGTGAACACCGTTGACAATGGCCAATGCGACGGTCCACATTAGGCCCGCGAGATAGCCGGTGAGCAGCACAATCGGCCATGGGGCGCGGTCCCACCAGCCGCGCGCGGCGACGGTGAGCGTGACCGCGGCGACCGCTGGTGCGAGCAGAGAGTTCGGTCTGACGTTAGCGGTGTACGTGCCGAGGAAAGGCGCGGCATCCGTGCCGAGTGGTGACGCGAACCGTACCGCCAGCCAGGTGAACGCGAGTCCGGCGGCGGCTAGAGCCAGCCACACGAACAGGTCCCACCGCGTCACCCGCGCTTCGCTCATCACGGCGCACCACGGTATCGGGTAGGCGACAAGGTGTGCGTGTCGCTTGGCGAAGGGTTGATATCTAGCGCATGATCGTTCGAGGCGGTCTAATAGACAGGACCGCAAAGAAACCGCACAGTCTGGGACGTGAGGAATCAACATGGCAGCCACCGGCACAGCCACCAGCACTGAGAAGGGTCGCCGGATCGTCGGGGCCGAGCGGCAGACGCTCGCTAAAGACCTGGTCAAGCGGTATACGTCCGGCGAGAGCATTCGTGCTCTGGCGGCCTCCACCGGCCGTTCGTACGGGTTCGTACACCGGGTACTGACCGAGTCGGGCGTGCAGCTCCGCCAGCGCGGCGGTGCGCGTCGCCGCAAGAAGGCGTGAGAGCCTTTCGCCTGTTCGGCACCCTGCCGCTGTCGGAAACCCCCCGATGACCGACGACAGCGGTGTTCGGCTGGAATGCGCCGGGCCGGTCGCGACTCTGACGTTGTGCCGGCCCGACGTGCTCAACGCGCAAACGCCGGCGATGTGGACGGCGTTGTCACACTTCTCCCGCGACCTGCCCGGTGATGTGCGGGTCGTAATCGTACGGGCCGAGGGACGGGCCTTCTCCTCGGGGTTGGACCTTTCGCTAGTGAGTGGTGAAGGGACGAATTCTTTCACGGAGATGGCCCGCCTCACCCCAGAGGAAAGCGTGGATCGCATTCACGCCTTTCAAATGGGATTCACGTGGTTGAGGCGTCCTGACATCGTTAGCATCGCCGCCGTCCAGGGTCATGCGATCGGCGCCGGATTCCAGCTCGCCTTGGCGTGTGATCTGCGCGTACTCGCCGACGACGCACAACTGTCCATGGCCGAGGTGACGCTCGGTCTCGTACCCGATCTGGGTGGCACCAAACGCCTCGTCGAGCTCGTCGGATACGGACGCGCTCTGGAGATCTGCGTCACCGCGCGCCGCGTCGGCGCGGCGGAGGCCGAGCGGATCGGCGTCGCCAACCTCGTGGTGCCCCGAGCCGACCTGGACGGCGCCGCGCGCGACCTCGCCGCCGCCGTGCTGGCCGCCCCACGCGACGCGGTCGTCGAGCTCAAGGCGCTGCTCGCGGGCGCCGCCGACCGCACGTACGCGGAGCAGGACCTGGCCGAGCGCGAGGCGCAGGTGCGCCGCTTCCGCGACCTCGCCGGGCTGGGCGAGTGAGCGGGTAAGGGGCCGGCGGGAACACTCCGCTTACGTGACGAGTTCTGTCATACCGGAGTAGCAGACTTGTCCCGGGACTGACGCGGAGGTGACGCGTGTCGTATGGCATGGGGGGTTGGGAGACCTTGCGGGCGATGCGCGCCCGCGACAAGGTGGCCGGCCACCGGCTTGCCCGCGGCACGGCCAAGCGCATCCTGGCGTTCGCGCGACCCTACCGGGCCGACATCGTGGTGTTCCTGATCACGGTCGTGATCGCGGCCGCCATCGGGGTGGCCACTCCGGTCCTCGCCGGCGACGTGATCAATACGATCACCCGCGGCGGCCCCGACGCCGACACCGCCGTGGTGCGGATCGCCTTCCTGATCGCCGGCCTGGCGGTCGCCGACGCGCTGCTCTCGCTCGCCCAAAGGTGGTATTCGGCGCGTATCGGCGAGGGCATCATCCTCGACCTGCGCACCAAGGTCTACGACCACGTGCAGCGGATGCCGCTTCAGTTCTTCACGCGTACGCAGACCGGCGCGCTGGTCAGCCGGCTCAACAACGACGTGATGGGCGCCCAGCGGGCGTTCACGTCGACACTCTCCGGCGTGGTGAGCAACGTGATCCAGCTCGTGCTCACCGCCGCCGTCATGTTCACGCTGTCGTGGCAGATCACCGCGCTCTCGCTGGTGATGCTGCCGGTCTTCATCATCCCGGCGCGGCGGGTCGGCAAGCGCCTGGCGGAGATCACCAAGGAGAGCTACGACCTCGACGCGAAGATGAACGCCACGATGACCGAGCGCTTCGGTGTGGCGGGCGCGCTGCTGGTCAAGCTCTTCGGGCGGCCGGACGCCGAGGCCAAGCGCTTCGGCGAGCGGGCCGAGCGGGTGCGCGACATCGGCATACAGACCGCGATGTACTCGCGCACGTTCTTCGTCGCGATGCTGCTGGTCGCGTCGCTGGCCCAGGCGCTGACCTACGGGCTCGGCGGCTGGCTGGCGGTCAACGGCACGGTCAGCGCCGGCACGGTCGTCACGCTCGCGCTGCTGCTCACCCGCCTGTACGGTCCGCTGACCGCGCTCTCCAACGTGCGGGTCGACGTGATGAGCGCGCTCGTCTCGTTCGACCGGGTCTTCGAGATCCTCGACCTCACCCCGTCGATCGCCGAAAAGCCGGACGCGGTCGCCATCCCGGCCGGCTCCGGGCGGCTGGAGTTCCGCGACGTGCGCTTCCGCTACCCGGCGGCCGCCGAGGTGTCGCTCGCCTCGCTCGAAGACGTCGTGACGCTCGACCGCACGGTCTCCGAGCCGGTGCTGCGCGGCGTCTCGTTCAGCGTCGAGCCGGGCGAGATGGTGGCGCTGGTCGGCCCTTCCGGCGCCGGCAAGAGCACCACGTCGATGCTGGTCTCCCGGGTGTACGACGTGACCGACGGCCAGGTGCTCGTCGGCGGCGTCGACGTCCGCGACGCCACGCTGGAGTCGCTACGCGACACGATCGGCGTGGTCACCCAGGATTCGCACCTCTTCCACGAGACCATCGCGGAAAACCTGCGCTACGCCAAGCCCGACGCCACCGACGACGAGCTGTGGTCCGCGCTGCGCGGCGCCCAGGTCGAGGAGCTGGTGCGGGCGCTGCCCGACGGCCTGGAGACGATGGTCGGCGAGCGCGGCTACCGCTTCTCCGGCGGCGAAAAGCAGCGCATCGCGATCGCCCGCCTGCTGCTCAAGGCCCCCTCGATCGTCATCCTCGACGAGGCCACCGCCCACCTCGACTCCGAGTCCGAGGCCGCGGTGCAGCGCGCCCTGTCGGTCGCCCTGGCCGGCCGCACCGCGCTGGTGATCGCCCATCGGCTCTCCACCGTCCGTGACGCCGACCAGATCCTGGTCCTCGACGAGGGCAAAATCGTCGAGCGCGGCCGCCACGACGAGCTCGTCGCGGTCGGCGGGCTGTACGCGGAGCTCTACCGCACCCAGTTCGCCGTGGCCGACTCGCCCGCGCCCTACACCGACACCGACCACCCCGAGCCGGTCACCGTCCCACCCCGCGACTACGCCGCCGACTCCTGAGCCGCCTGAGCCGCGCGGAGATGGTCGCGCTGGTCGAGCTCCTCCAGTCGGGCGCCGGCGGCGACGACGAGGCGTCGGCCTGGCTGGAGGCACTGGAGCGCTCGATCCCCAACCCCCACGTCAGCGACCTGATCTTCCATTCACCGAAGGACCTGACGGCCGAGCAGATCATCGATCGCGCGCTGGAGCACCGCCCCTTCGCGCTCTAGAGACCTTCCGGATCAGGGTGACGCCGTCGTGCTGGTGTTGCCCGGGTTCGTGTCAGCTGCGGACCGTTGCTCCCGCCGGAGTACGCGCGGGTCGGCGGCTCGCCAGGGCTCGCCGAGATCCCCGACCCGCGCTGCCAGGTCCGCGCCGCAAGCCCACGGGGGGCCTTGTCGCACGCTGCCCGAGGGTCGGTGCGCCGCTTGGTGACACGGTGTCACCGGCCTGGACAGGTGCTTTCGGATCTAGAACGGTCAGGGCGCCATATCAGCCCTAAGTCTCCTAGATCTCACAGTCCGGCTCCCGACGCTGGTGACGTTACGTCGGGATGTCACAGGTGGCGCCTGCGACTGGACCCGAGGGCTTGTCGCGCGGACCCGGCAGCGGAGGTCGGGGGTTTCGGCGAGCCCTGCGAGCCGCCGACCGGAGCGGTGCCCGCGGGAGCATGCGGCCCGCAGGTGACGCGGACGCGGGCAAATCTGCCTGAAGAAACCGGTGGGCGCTTACCTCGCGTGCGTGGCTTCGCGGAGGAGGGCGAAGGCCGCGGCGAGGGAGTCGGGGGTGTAGTGGGCGTTGAGGCCGCTGGGGTTGGGGAGCACCCAGATCTTCGTCGTGCCGATCGTCTCGGGCTGCGCGCCGAACACCGCCTTGGGCCGGCGAAACGCGGTGCGGTACGCGGTCACGCCGACCACCGCCAGCCACCGCGGGCGGAAGCGGCGGACCTTCGCCGTCAGCAAACCGGCGCCGGCGACCAGCTCGGCGGTGCTCAGCTCCTCCGCGCGGGCGGTGGCTCGGGCCGCCACGTTGGTGATGCCCAGGCTGTAGCCCAGCAGCTCCTCCTGCTCGTCCGGCCGCAGCTGCCTGGGTGTGAAGCCGGACCTGTGCAGCGCGGGCCAGAAGCGGTTGCCGGGGCGGGCGAAGTGGTGGCCGGTGGCGGCGGAGTACAGGCCGGGGTTGATGCCGCTGAAGAGCACGGCCAGGCCGGGCGCGATCACGTCGGGGATGGTGCGGTCGGCCGCGGCGGCAAGCTGGTCCTTGGTGGGCTTCACGGCGCTTAGAGCGACCGCACCGCGCCGCCGTCGACCGGGACCGACAGGCCGGTCAGGTAGCTGGCGGCCGGCGAGAGCAGGAACGCCGCCACCCGCCCGAACTCGGCCGGCTCGCCCAGGCGGCCCAGCGGGATGGCCGCCTCCGCTTCCCGCCGGGCGCGTTCGGGGTCGCCGGTCGCCGCGAACAGCTCCTGGTTGCGGTCGGTGAGGATGCGGCCGGGCAGGAGGCTGAAGACGCGGATGCCGCGCGGGCCGTACTCGTCGGCCATCTCCTTCGCTACGCCGGCCAGGCCGGGGCGCAGCGCGTTGGAGAGGCCGAGCCCGGGGATCGGGCTGCGCACGGAGGTGGACAGGACGAAGCCGATCGCGCCGTCGCGCCCGATGGCCTCCGCCGCGTCGCGGGCCAGCCGCACCGAGCCCAGGAACACGGTCTCGAACGACTCGCGCCACTGCGCGTCCTCCACGGTGGTGGCGCTGGCGCGGGGTGGCCCGCCGACGGAGATGAGCGCGCCGTCGATCCGGCCGAAACGTTCCCGGGCCGCCGCCACGAGGCGCTCGGCGGCCAGGGGGTCGCCGAGGTCGGCGGCCACGCCGATCACCCGCTCGGGCGCGCCGAGCCGTTCGACCGCGGCGGTGACGCCCTCCGGGGAGCGCGCGGAGACGACGACGTTGGCGCCGTCCGCGACGAGGCATTCGGCGGTGGCGTACCCGAGACCGCGCGACGCACCGGTGAGGACATAGACGCGATCCGCAAGCCCCAGATCCATACCGCCGATCCTGCCATCACCCCCGCCGGAACACGCGGCGGAGGAAACCGGGGCGGAGCGCGGCCTCGCGTTCGGCGAGCTCTTCGGCCGCCGCGCCGGCCAGGGTCAGCGAGCGGGCCAGCGCCAGCCCGTCCTGGAAGGAACCCTGCGTGGGGCGGCCGTCGGCCCACTCGGCGAAGACCGCCGGCCATTTGGTGCCGAACGAGGCGGCGAGCAGCGGCCAGTGGCGGGCGACCTCGCCGGAACGCTTACGCAACAAGGCCTGCCGCGCCGTGTCGATCAGCCGGGGGTCGAAGCCGTCGGGGATCGGGGCACCGGCGACCAGGGCCGCGACGAGCGCGGCTTGGCGCTCGGCCAGGGCGCTCATGTCACCACCGGGTACCCGGAGGCGGCGGCGATGGCGTCCAGCTCGGTGCGGAGGGTGTCGGCGGGCGGGTAGTGGCCGTCGCGTTCGAGCATCAGGGCCGGCGGGCGGTGGCGTGCGCACAGCTCGGCGACGAGGTCGAGCACCTCGCGCGGCACCGCGTCGGTGTGGGTGTCGTGGTAGATGCCGTCGTGCTCGGCGCCGCCGGCCACGTGCACGTACGCGACGCGCTCCAGCGGCAGCCGGTCGAGCAGGTCGGTGGGCTCGGTGCCGCGGTTGCGGGCGTTGGCGTAGACGTTGGCGATGTCGAGCAGCAGCAGCGCGCCGGTGCGGTCGAGGATCTCGGTGAGGAACGCGGCCTCGTCCAGCTCGTCGTCGGGCCAGTCGAAGATGGCCGCGATCGGTTCGAGGGCGATGGGCACGGGCAGCTCGGCCTGGGTGCGGGCGACGTTCGCGACGACGGCGTCGACCGCCTCGCGGCTGCGCGGGAGGGGGAGCAGGTGGCCGGCTTCGAGGCCGCCGGCGCGGACGAACGCGATGTGCTCGCTCACCAGCGGGGCGTCCAGCTGCCGGGCGGCGGCGGCCAGGTGGGCGACGCGGGCGGGCTCGACGGGCTCGGCGCCGCCCAGCGAGAGCCGCACGCCGTGCGGGATGACCGCGGCGCCGGCGTCGCGCAGGGCGGCGAGGGGAGCCGGCACCGGCCCGGAGGCCGGCACCGACTCGGCGATCACCTCGGTGAAGCTGAGGCCGGGCAGCGCGGCCACGAAGCCCGCGATCTCCGGCCGCCACCCGATCCCGACCCCGAACGGGCCACCGCCCGGCGCACCCGCGCCGCCGGTCCCCAGCTCGCCCTTTCCGGCGCCGCCGCGGTCGTCGGGCCGCCCGAGGTTCGTGCCGGCCGCGGAGCCGCCGCGGTCGTCGGGCCGCTTGAGGTCCGTGCCGGCCGCGGAGCCGCCGCGGTCGTCGGGCCGCCCGCGGTCCGTGCCGGCCGGGGAGCCGGCGGCGGCCGTGGAGCCGCCGCCGTCGACGGCATGGGGCGGGACCGTCATCCGCCGCAGCCCCCGCCACAGCCGCCGCCGCAACCACCACCGCCGCCGCCGTCGCCGCCGGAGTCCGAGCCGCCGGAGCTGCTCGAGCCGCTGGAGTCGCCGCCGTAGGAGCCGCCGGTGCTCGCGGACGACGCGTACTGGCGCTGTATCTCCGCCTCCTCGGCGAAGGCGGCGTCGGCCTGCCAGAGCGAGGCCGCACCGTATAGGCCGACGCCGAGCGCGAGGCCCGCGGCGCCGTAGGTGGCCCAGGCGGGACCCATCGAGGGGGAGAGGTAGGCGTGCTGCCGCCGCAGCTCCTCCAGCGCCCGCCGGGCGGCCCGCGTGCGGGTCGGCACCTTGGCGAGGAGGGTCAGCGTGACGATCGTCCACGCGATCAGCAGCACGACAAGGAGGATCACCGGCTTGTCGTTCATCACGCCGGCGACCACCCGCACCACGCCGAGGCCCAGCAGCGCCAGCATCAGGAACGGCACCGCACGGGCGGCGGCTCGGGCGCCCTCGCTCGGGGCGAGGCCGCGCTGCTGGAGGTCTTCGCGGAGCGAGGTGAGCGCCATCGCCACCCACTGCTGGTCCGCCACGTCGCGGGCCCGGACGCGCTGGCCGGCGGCGTTGTAGACGGCCTGGTCGAGCGGGGTGGCGCCGGCCGGCATCGGTCCGGAGGTGGTGAGCGTGCGGCCGGGCCCCACCTCGATCGCGCCGGCGCCCTTGAGGCCGGCCAGGGACGAGTAGACGGCGAGCTTTTCGCCGCCGTTGAGGAACGCGACCTGCTGGGGGCCGAGCCGGTCGACCGGCGTGTGGTGGCCGGCGAAGAGCACGGCCCGGTGGATCAGCGCGGCGATCACCAGTGCGGCCGCGGTGGCCGCGAAGAGCGCCAGGAAGGAGGACCCGGGGATCCCCCAGGTGTCACCTTGAGCGGCGAGAACCGTCTGCATGCGCTCAGTGTGGACCAAGCTGTCACGCCTTACGGACAGCCTCTTCGACAAGGTCGAGCACGCGCCCGAGGTCGCCCGGCGGGCGACCGGTGGCGAGGTGCAGGACCAGCCCGTCGTACGCCAGCTCGAGGAACTGGGTCAGCAGGTCGAGCGGCACGTCGTCGCGGAGCACACCGGCCTCGCGCTGGCGGCGGAGGCGCTCGTGGGTGGCGTCGGTGATTGCCTGCGCGCGCTGCGCCCACCGCTTGGCGAACGCCGGGTCGGTGCGCAGCCGCCGCGACACCTCCAGCTGGCTGCCCAGCCAACCGGCCGTCTCGGTGGAGTCGGCGCGGGCGAGCAGGTCGCGCATGACCTGCACCAGACCGTTGCGCGCGACGGTCTCCACCATCGCGGCGGCGTCGTCTTCGGCCACGGCGAGGAAGAGCGACTCCTTGTCGCGGAAGTGGTGGAAGATCGCGCCACGGGACAGACCGGTCTCTTCCTCCAGCCGGCGGACCGTGGCACCCTCGTATCCGTGCCGAGCGAAACAGGCGCGAGCGGCCGCGAGGATCTCCTGCCGCCGCGCGTCGAGCTGGTCCTGGCTCACTCTCGGCACGTGACCGATCGTGTCACGGTGACGGGTGGCGCGGCAATCCGTACGTACGGCTTGGTGGCATGCGACCACTCACCGTAGCCGCCGTGCAGGCCGAGGCGGTCCCCGGCGCCGTGGCAGCCAACGCCGCACAGGCCGCCCGCTTGGCGGGACTCGCTGCCGACCGGGGCGCCACGGTGCTCGTACTCCCGGAGCTTTTCCTGACCGGCTATCACCCGCCGGCGCTGCGGGCGAGCCCGGCCACGACGGACGTGGCGGCCGACGACGGCGGGTGGGTGGCCGACGCGCGCCTCGACCCCCTCCGCGCGGCCGCCGCCGACCGCGGGGCCGTCATCGTCGTCGGCGCGGCCGTCCGCCGCCCCGACGGCCGCCGCACCTGCGCGGCGCTGGTGGTCGACCGCCGCGGCCGGGTCGCCGCGCCCTACGACAAGCAGCACATGTGCGGGCCCGAGGAGAAGGAGCTTTTCGTCCCGGGTACGCGGGGCGCGACGCTCGACGTCGACGGCTGGCGCCTCGGGCTCGGCGTGTGCTACGACGGCTGCTTTCCCGAGCACGCGCGGGCGGCCGCGGTGGCGGGTGCGCGGGGTTACCTGTGCCCGAGCGCGTACCTGGTGGGCTCGGCGCACCGGCGCGACGTGTACTACGCGGCGCGGGCGCTGGACAACAGCATCTACGTGGTGTTCGCCAACCCGGTCGGCGGCGCGGCGCCGTGGCGCTTCAACGGCGGTGCCGCCGTCTACGACCCGGAGGGGCGCCCGGTCGCGCGTGGTGCCGACGAGGGCGAGGCGGTCGTGGTGGCGACCCTCGACGCGACCGAGGTCGAGCGGGTCCGAGCGGCCCACGAGATGCTCGCCGAACACCGCACCGACCTCGGCGCCGACCGGGTGGTTTTGACTGCTTAATCAGCGAACTCTTTTCAACGCGGACCGCGCGTTGCTGGCGCCCGATTCGACCTTGACCACCGCGGGCCGCAAGGGGCGTTGAAAAAGGTTCGTATTGCCTCCCTTGTTTACGATGCGGGTCTGTTCGGGGGTGCGTCCGGTCACGTAGGGTGCGCGAGTGCCCCTCCTGCTCCTCGATCTCGATAACACCCTGCTCGATCGGGCCGGGACGTTTCGCGCGTGGGCACAAGACTTTCTGGCGGAGATCGGGGCCCCGCCGGAAGACCTCCAGTGGCTGCTCTCCATCGACGCCGACGGTTTGACCGACCGGTGGGACGTGGCCGACGCGATCCGTGACCGCTACCGGCTGCGCGTCTCCTCCATCGACCTCGTCGACGAGCTCACCGAGGGCCTGGTGGAGCGGCTCACGCTCGACCCGTTGGTGGCCTGCGCGCTGCGGATCGCCGACGACTCGGGCTGGGTGCCGGTCGTGGTGACAAACGGGACGACCCGGCAGCAGGACATCAAGATCCGGCGGACCGGCCTCGACCGCTACGTCGCCGACTGGGTGATCTCCGAGGATGCCGGGGTGAGCAAGCCCAACCCGCGCATCTTCGCGATGGCCGCGCAGCGGGTGCGCATGCGCTTGCAGGGTGCCTGGGTGGTCGGCGACAGCCCGGAGGCCGACATCGGCGGCGCGGCCGCGATGGGGCTGCCGAGCGTGTGGCTGCACCGGGGGCGCAGCTGGATGGAGGAGCGTTTTCGCCCGACGCGCACGGCCGAGGGCATCATCCCGGCCGTGGCGACGGTGCTGGCCGCGGCCGGGGTAGCCCGGTACGCGTAAGGCCTACTGCAAGTAACCCTCTACTTCGGACTTCGGGCGGCTCTGCGTGGCCTCCGGGTCGTGGCCCGCCTCGCGCGCGGCGCGGCGCTGGCGCAGCAGATCCCAGCACTGGTCGAGCGACTCCTCGACCTCGCGCAGCCGCGTCCGCTCGTCGTCGGACGAGATCTGGCCCTTCTGCACCTGTGAGCGGAGCCGGTGCTCCTCCTCGACCAGCTTGTGGATCTCGGACAGGATCGTCGTGTCTTCCATGACCATGAGCCTACGAGAGTCCGGCGGCCCGCCGGTGGCTCAACGCTCGGTAGCCGGGTCGGCCTCGGGCTCTGTGGCCCCGGGGTCGTCGCCGGCCGCCGGCCCGCCGCCGTTCGGCGACTCGGCGGCCTCGGCCGGCTCCGCCCCGTTCGGGGTCGCGGTGATCGCGGCCGGCGGGCGCCACGCGGAGTCGGGCGTCGGCGTGGCCGTGGGGACGAACGGGAGCGTGACGCTCACCTTGGCGTGTCCGCGGTGCGCCACGACCGCGGCCCGGTGGTAGTCCTCGATCTCGCGCAGCAGCTCCTCCCGCTGGTACACCGTGCCGTCGACAAGTGGACCCGGCCGGCGCTCCAGCACCGCCACCACGTCTTCGCCGGTGAGCGTCTTGTGCGTCTCCAGCGCGTGGGCGAGCGTCAGGATCTCGCGGCGGTTGGCCTTGAGCAGGTCGACCACGCGCTCCAGGTGGGCGGTGAGGTTGTCTTCGATCCGGTCGGCCAGGGCGCGGCGCGCCACGTCTTCCGGGTCTTCGCGGTTGCCCGGGCCACGGCCGCCGGGCGCGCCGGTGCCGATCTGGGCCGACGTCGCGTACGACGAGATCGTCGAGCCCATGCCCCAGAAGCCCTCCATCTGCGTGGCGACGATGGTGGCGTGCTCCAGGTCGCCGGAGACGCCGGAGGAGCTGTCGCCCTCGAAGAACATCCGTTCGCCGGCGAGCGACGCGAGCGAGACGTAGATGTCCGCCTCGTGCTCCGTGCGCCACCGGTTGAACTGGTCCTCCGGCTTGATGCTCGCCACCATGCCGAGGTACTCGGCGCCCTTTTCGATCGTCGCGATGTCGATCTCCATGTGGTAGCGGGTGCGGTACGCGGCAACCGCGTGGCACGCCTCGTGGACCGCGACGGCGTGCCGCTCGCGCTCGATGTACTCGACGTCTTCTGGCGGGCCGAGCTGCTTGAGGCGCTTGGCCTGCATCACGTCGCGCCACTCGATGACCTCGCGGTCGTCGCGGATCGCGGTGATCAGCGCCTCGTTGACCAGATCCTTGATCGTGGCGCCGGTGGCGTACGGCGTGATGACCGCCAGCTTGTCGATCTGCTCCTCGGTCAGCTCGTGCCGCACCTTGTCGAAATAGCCTTGGTATGTGCGCATCCGCCCGGCCTTGCTCGGGTAGCCGACCTTGTAGATCCGGTCGATGCGGCCCGGCCGCAGCAGCGCCTCGTCGAGCGCCTCCGGCAGGTTGCTGGCCATCACGGTGAGGATGCGGTACTTCGGCGGCGGCTTGGGGCGCATGCCGAGCAGCCGCCGCACGTAGCGGTTGACCAGGCCGCGCGGCTTCTTCAGGCCGGACAGCTCGCTGAGCAGGGCCTGTAGCGTGCCCATGTCGCCGCCGCCACCGCCCATCATGTTGCCCATGACGACCCTGTCGCGCCCGGCGCCCGGCTGGTCCGGCGCCGGGCTGGCGCTGGCCATCGCCATTTGGGTGAGGCGCCACTGGGTGTCCTTCGAGAGGTACGAGAAGCCGTGGCAGCCGTCGCCGAACACGGCCGGCCGCAGACCGCGCGGGAACCCCGGCCCGCCCTGCGC
Source organism: Phytohabitans sp. LZ39 (assembly GCF_059359075.1). Taxonomy (NCBI): domain Bacteria; kingdom Bacillati; phylum Actinomycetota; class Actinomycetes; order Micromonosporales; family Micromonosporaceae; genus Phytohabitans; species Phytohabitans sp. LZ39. Next base: position 46,213 of record NZ_JCADBM010000022.1, read on the forward strand.
GAGCGCGCCGCGGCGGCCCAGCGAGTCGGCCTCGTCGAAGAAGACGATCACCCCGCCGTACCGGAGCGCGAGCTTGCGCAACTTGCGGAAGAGCGACTTGACCTTGAGGATGCCGACGCCCATGAACATGTTGGTGAAGGCGCCCGGGTCGACGAACACGTACGGCCGGCCGGTCTCACCCGCCATCGCCTCGGCCATGAGCGTCTTGCCCGTGCCGGGCGGTCCCCACAGCAGGATGCCGCCCGGTACGTAGCCGCCCTTGGCCTCGATCGCGTCCGGCTTCTCCAGGAAGAGCAGGTTTTCCCGGATGCGGTCGAGCACGTGGTCCTGGCCCCAGACGTCGGTGAAGCGGGTCTTGATGTCGTCCGGGTAGTACGTCTCGATGCCGCCCCGGGACAGGAACCAGAACAGCGCGACGAACTGGAGGATCAGCACGAACATCAGCAGCACGATCTGCACGATCAGCGGCAGGAACTGCCAGATGAGCGCCGGTGCCTGGAAGAGCGCAAGGAACGGTGAGGTGTCCAGCGCGGCGCCCGCCACCAGCGCGAACACGACGATCCAGAACGCCCACTTGATGGCCCGCGCGATGCGGAAGCGGGTCCAGTCGCTGAGCCGCCGGTGGGTGACCCGCTCGATGCCGCCGAAGAAGCGGTGCGTCCAGAAGTGGTGGTAGCCGCTCCACCGTTCACTGATCAGGAAATGGATCTGCCGGAGCACCTCGATGCCGATGAGCACGAAGATCCAGATCGAGTCGCGCGCCTCGATGCGGGCCGCGTCGTCGAACGGCAGCAGCGGGTTGTCGGCCATTGCGGCCCAGACCAGGATCAGCCACAGCAGCGCGAGCAGGATGACGAACTTGACCCGGTCCCACATCGGCAGCTTGGGGCGGGTGGGCCGGCGGTCGTCGCGCGGTCCTTCGTCCGGCGGGCGGAGGCCCTCGACGGGAGCGACGGTGTCCTGCTCTTTCATGGTCAGCTCCTCACGGTGAAGGACGTGACGACCTCTTGGATCTCGTCCATGCGGTCCGCGTAGCAGCCGGCGGAGCAGCGGAGGAAGAGCATGTAGAGAAGACTCGCGTCGTCGTTGACCAGCGCTGTCAGGTCGAACGTGTGCAGCTGCCCCAGCAGCGCGTAGTTGAAGACGACCCGCACGCCGTGCAGGCCCTTCTCCGGGGTGATGACGTCATCCTTCAGCAGCTCGAAGTCGGTCAGCGTCGAGCCCGCCGCCGCGGCCGCTTCACGGGCGTCTTCGGTGACCGGCATGACCGCGTTGCGCAGCGCGTCGAACGAGACACCGTCGCTCTGCTCGGGGAGCAGCCGCTCGACCTTCGCCCAGGCCACCGGCTCAGGCGTGGGAAACAGCCCGTACACGTGGGAGACGGCGGGCTCGTCGTCCGCGTCGTACGCCACGGTCCACATCAGCTGATCGCGGATCTTGGCGGTGGCGGAGTCGGGGTCGGCGCCGGCCGCCCACTGGTCGAGCGCCTTCTGGTCGACCTTGCTCCAGGAGCTCGGCACCTTGAAGTAGGTCTGCTGCTCCGAGTTCTTGACGTACTCGTACTGGGGGGCGCCGCAGGCTCCAACGAGCAGCGCGACCGCGGCGAATGGGATTACCAACCGTTTCACCAGCATCGCGCCCCCTGTCGGTAGGCCCAGCGTGCTGGTCAGTATGGATCGTTACTGTTACGAGACATAGCGTTCGAAGGGATCTATTTGCCGGCTCAAAAGGCTATGCCCCGGCCGCTGTCCACGGCCGGGGCATTTCTGCTCGTTTAGCTTAGCTGGCCAGCATTTTCCGCAGTACGTACTGGAGGATGCCGCCGTGCCGGTAGTAGTCGGCCTCGCCCGGGGTGTCGATCCGCACCACCGCGTCGAACTCCACACCGGCGTCGGTGGTCACCTTGACCGTGCGCGGCGTGGTGCCCTCGTTGAGCCGCTCGACGCCCGTGATGGTGAACGTCTCGGTGCCCTCCAGCCCGAGCGTCTCGGCGGTCTCGCCGGTCGGGTACTGAAGCGGGAGCACGCCCATGCCGATGAGGTTGGAGCGGTGGATCCGCTCGTACGACTCGGCGATGACCGCCCGCACGCCGAGCAGCATGGTGCCCTTCGCCGCCCAGTCCCGGGACGAGCCGGAGCCGTACTCCTTGCCGGCCAGGATCACCAGCGGGATGCCGGCCTCCTGGTACGCCACCGAGGCGTCGTAGATCGTGGTCTGCTCGCCGGTGAGGTGGTTGACCGTGAAGCCGCCCTCGACGCCCTCGACGAGCTGGTTGCGCAGCCGGATGTTCGCGAACGTGCCGCGGATCATCACCTCGTGGTTGCCCCGGCGGGAGCCGTACGAGTTGAACTCGTGCCGGGCGACCCCGTGCTCCGCCAGGTACTTGCCGGCGGGCGAGTCCGGCTTGATCGAACCGGCCGGCGAGATGTGGTCGGTAGTCACCGAGTCGCCGAGCCGGGCCAGCACCCGCGCCCCCGCGATGTCGGTCACCGGGGTCGGCTCCGGCGCCATGCCCTCGAAGTACGGGGGCTTGCGCACGTACGTCGAGTCGCCGTCCCACGAGAACGTGTCACCGGTCGGCGTGGGCAGCGACTGCCACCGCTCGTCGCCGGCGAAGACGTCCGCGTAGTCACGGGTGAACATCTCGCTCGCGATCGCCTTGGCGATCACGTCTTCGATCTCGGTGGGGCTCGGCCAGATGTCGTTGAGGAACACCGGCTGCCCGTCCGAGCCCAAGCCGAGCGGCTCGTTGGCCAGGTCGATGTCCATCGTGCCGGCCAGCGCGTACGCCACCACGAGCGGCGGCGACGCGAGGTAGTTCATCTTCACGTCGGGGTTGATGCGCCCCTCGAAGTTGCGGTTGCCGGAGAGTACCGACACCACGCTGAGGTCGGCCTCGTTGACCGCCGCCGAGATCGCCTCGGGCAGCGGGCCGGAGTTGCCGATGCAGGTGGTGCAGCCGTAGCCGACCAGGTGGAAGCCGAGCTTTTCCAGGTAGGGCGTGAGGCCGGCCCGCTCGTAGTAGTCCATGACCACTTTGGACCCGGGAGCGAGCGTGGTCTTCACCCACGGCTTGCGGTTGAGTCCTTTGTCGACCGCGTTGCGGGCGAGCAGCGCGGCGCCGAGCATCACCTGCGGGTTGGAGGTGTTGGTGCACGAGGTGATCGCGGCGATCACCACCGCGCCGTGGTCGAGCTCGAACTCGGTGCCGTCTTCACCGGTCACCCGCACCGGGTTCGAGGCGCGACCGTTGGCGCCCGCGGCGGCCGAGATGAGGTCGCGCGGCTGGTCGGCGGGGTCGTCCACGTGGCCGTAGGTGGGCGGGTCGCTGGCCGGGAAGGACTCCTCGGAGGCCTCGTCGGCCGAGCCGCTTTCCTGCACGTAGCTCGTCAGCGCGCCCCGGAACAGCGTCTTCGCGCTGCCCAGCGGCACCCTGTCCTGCGGGCGCTTGGGGCCGGCGAGCGAGGGCTCGATCGTGGAGAGGTCGAGCTCCAGCCGCTCCGAGTAGCTCGGCTCGGTGTTGGGGTCGTGCCACATGCCCTGCCGCTTGGCGTACGCCTCGACGAGCGCCACCTGCTGCTCGCCGCGGCCGGTCAGCTGGAGGTACTTGATGGTCTCCTGGTCGATCGGGAAGATCGCGACAGTCGACCCGTACTCCGGCGACATGTTGCCGATCGTGGCCCTGTTGGCCAGCGGCACGGCGGCCACGCCCGGACCGTAGAACTCCACGAACTTGCCCACTACACCGTGCTTGCGCAGCATCTCGGTGATCGTGAGGACGAGGTCGGTGGCGGTGGTGCCGGGAGGTGCCTCGCCGTGCAGCTTGAAGCCCACCACGCGGGGGATCAGCATGCTGACCGGCTGGCCGAGCATCGCCGCCTCGGCCTCGATGCCACCCACACCCCAGCCGAGCACGCCGAGGCCGTTGACCATCGTGGTGTGCGAGTCGGTGCCGACGACCGTGTCCGGGTAGGCCTGGCCACCGCGCTCCATGACGGTGCGCGCGAGGTACTCGATGTTGACCTGGTGGACGATGCCGGTGCCCGGCGGGACCACCTTGAACTCGTTGAACGCCGTCTGTCCCCACCGCAGGAACTGGTAGCGCTCGCGGTTGCGCTGGTACTCCAGCTCGACGTTGCGCGCGAACGCGTCCGCCCGCCCGAACAGGTCCGCGATGACCGAGTGGTCGATGACCAGCTCGGCCGGCGCCAGCGGGTTGACCTTGGCGGCGTCGCCGCCCAGGTCGCGCACGGCCTCGCGCATCGTGGCCAGGTCGACCACGCAGGGCACACCGGTGAAGTCCTGCATCAGCACGCGCGCGGGCGTGAACTGGATCTCCACGCTCGGCTCGGCGGCGGGATCCCAACCGCCGAGTGCCCGGATGTGGTCGGCGGTGATGTTGGCGCCGTCTTCGGTGCGGAGGAGGTTTTCGAGCAGGATCTTCAGGCTGTAGGGCAGCCGTTCGTGCCCGTCCACCTTGTCGACCGCGAAGATCTCGTAGCTCGCGTCACCGACGTCGAGCCGGTCCTTGGCACCGAAACTGTCGAGACTCGCCACGTCGTACTCCCTCCTGCCGTGTCGTCCACTGACCAGTCTTTCGCACAGGGGTGCCCGCCGCTGCGGTAAGGCAACCCTTAGAAACCGTACGTCCGTCTTGTTGCCGACCCCAGCCTACCTTGCCGTCGCGCCGGCGTCGCCCCGGGGTTGTTTTGAAGATTTGAGCTACCCGACGTCCGCCGTGGTCTATGCCGTTGCTCCTGCGGACTCACCGTTCGCTGTTGGTTGCGGTTACCCCTTAAACCTCTGGACCATCAGGAGGGCGCGGGCGCGTGGTGGGCCGTGCCGCCGTCGGTTTCGGGCGAACGATCATCACGCGGGTCAGGCTGCGCGGCCGTCTAACGCAGCGTTAGCGAATCGGGTGAGACATAGCGACCAACCACGACGGTCACCAGTCACAGCAACGGATCGTGGTACGGAATTGCCCCCAGAGGGGCAAACAAATACCACGATCTTTTGAGGCGGCGCCCATCAGGTTTGGACAAGCGGACAAATCAGCGGAGATCTTCCACTACTCAGCGCAACAGCCGGCCGGCGCGCCCCCACCCCACCTCGCCTGCCACCCATCCTGATGGTCCGGAGGCTTGGAAGGGGTAACCGCGACCCCAAAACCAGGGTGAGGCCGCGGGAGCAACGGAGAGCGACCACGACGGACGCCGCGGTAGCTCTAGAAAGGACTCCAAGGCGCGTTGGCGCCGCAGAGGATCAGGCACGGGTGGTCGCCGGGGATGTCGCCGGCGAGCCAGGCGGCGAACGGAGCCGCCGCCGCCGGCTCGACCGCCAGGCGGAACTCGTCCCACAGGCGGTCGCGGGCGGCGAGGATGCGCTTGTCCTCGACCAGGGCGAGGTGCAGGTTGGCGTCGCGGAGGATGGCGTACGGGATGCGGCCCAGCCTCGTCGCGCCCAGTGCGGACGCGGCCACCGAGTCGACCGGGCTGTCCACGGGTTCGCCGGCGGCGATCGCGGCGTGGAGGCAGGCGCAGTGCTCGGGTTCGACGCCGGCGATCGCGGTGCCGGGTGGGGAGGCCACCGCGATGCCGGAGATGAGGCCGCCGCCGCCCACCGCTACCGCGACGGTGTCGCATTCGGGGGCTTGGGTGGCGATTTCCAGCGCGATGGTGCCCTGGCCGGCCACCACGTCCGGATCGTCGTAGGCCGGCAGGTAGCGCAGGTCGTCGCGGGCGGCGTGTGCCCGTGCGGCGGCTTCGGCCTCGGCGTACCGGCTGCCGTGGTAAACCACGTCGGCCCCGGTGGCGGCGATGCGCGCGGCCTTGTCCGGTGGGACGGTCTCGGGCACGTAGATGGTGGCGCGGACGCCTAGCCGGGCGGCGGCGGTGGCGACCCCGATGCCGTGGTTGCCGCCGGAGGCGGTGACGACCGGTGCGGCCGCGCCGGAGCAGAGCAGCGCGTTGAGCGCGCCGCGGACCTTGAACGAGCCGGTGAGCTGGAGGTGTTCCAGCTTGAAGGTCACCGGCCGTCCATCCACGACGGCGGGAAAGACGGGCGTGCGCCGGATGTACGGCCCGATCCGCCCGGCGGCCGCCGCGATGTCGCCGGCTACGGGCAGTACCAACTCGATCACTTCAGGCACTCCTTGCAACATCTTGCAGAATCTTTCTGCAAGGGCTAGCGTGCGGGCACCCCGCGAACCCAGGAAGGCCGTCGATGAAACGCACCGTCCTGCTGTCCGTCGCCGCACTCCTCCTCGGCACCGCCCCGGCACCAGCCCAAGCGACCACACCACCACCAGCCAAGCACGAGATCACCACGAAAGCCGAGCAGTTCTACTTCATGCTTCCCGACCGCTTCGCCAACGGTGACCCGCGCAACGACCGCGGCGGGTTGGCGGGCGACCGGCTCGCCACCGGGTACGACCCGACGGACAAAGGGTTCTACCACGGTGGTGACCTGCGCGGCGTGATCGACAAGCTGGACTACATCCAGGGGCTGGGCACCACCGCGATCTGGATGGCGCCGGTCTTCAAGAACCGGCCCGTCCAGGCGGACAGCGCCGGCTACCACGGCTACTGGATCACCGACTTCACCGACCTCGACCCGCACTTCGGCACGAAGGCCGACCTGCGCGAGCTGATCCGCAAAGCACACGGGCGTGGCATAAAGGTCTACCTGGACATCATCACCAACCACACCGCCGACGTGATCCGGTACGCGGAGGACCGGTACGGCTACGTCGACAAGGCGACCGAGCCCTACCGGGACGCGCGGGGCCGCCCTTTCGAGGACCGCAACTACGCGGACGGGACGCGGACGTTTCCCGAGGTCGACCGGAACGCCGGCCCATACACCCCGGTCTTTCCCACAAAGGCCGACGAAACAGTCAAGGTGCCGGCGTGGCTGAACGATCCGACCATGTACCACAACCGGGGCGACTCGACCTTCTCCGGTGAAAACAGCGAGTACGGCGACTTCTTCGGCCTCGACGACCTGTGGACCGAGCGGCCCGAGGTGGTCGAGGGCATGACGAAGATCTACGCCGACTGGGTCACCTCGATGGGCGTCGACGGCTTCCGCATCGACACCACCAAGCACGTCAACATGGACTTCTGGCCGCGCTTCGTCGACGGGATCGACAAGGTCGCGGGCGACGGCTTCTTCATGTTCGGCGAGGTTTTCGACGCCAACCCGGCCGTCACCTCCCGCTACGTCCGCGAGGGTGAGCTGCCGGCCACGCTGGACTTCCCGTTCCAGGAGGTGGCCCGCGGCTACGCGGCACAGGGCGCGCCGGCGCGGACGCTGGCCGACCTGTACGCGGCCGACGACCTCTACACCGCCCGCGACACCGGCGCGACCCGGCTGCCCACGTTCTTGGGCAACCACGACATGGGGCGGATCGGCTCGTTCGTCGCCGGCGGCGGCACCGACCCCGCCACCCACCTGCGCCGGGACGTGCTCGCGCACGAGCTGATGTTTCTCACCCGCGGGCAGCCGGTGATCTACTCCGGCGACGAGCAGGGCTTCACCGGGCCGGGCGGCGACAAGGACGCGCGGCAGGACATGTTCGCCTCGCGCACGCCCGACTACCTCGACGACGACCTGCTCGGCACCGGACGCACCCACGGCACCGACCAGTTCGACACCGCCCATCCGATCTACCGCGCCATCGCCGACCTGTCCAAGCTGCGCCGCGACCACCCCGCGCTGCGCGACGGTGTACAGGTCACCCGCCACGCCGACGACGGCGCCGGCGTCTTCGCGTTCTCCCGCGTCGACCCGCGGGAGCGGGTCGAATACATCGCGGCCGTCAACAACGCCACCACCGCGCGCACGGTCACCGTCGACACGTGGTCCAGCTCTTTCACGACGGTGTACGGGCAGGGGAGCGCGACCGGTGGCGGACGACTGACCATCACGGTGCCACCGCTGTCCTCCACCGTTTTCCGCGCTACCGCGCCGATCCCGCCCGGCGCCGCCCCGACGGTCGCGCTCACCGCGCCGGCCGCCCCGGTCGCCGGCCAGGCCGAGGTGGTGGCCGAGGTCACCGGTGACCCGCTGGCGACGGTCTCGTTCGAGGCGCGGGTGGACGATGGTCGGTGGACGGATCTCGGCACGGCCCGGCGCGCGCCGTACCGCGTCCGCCACGACCTCGACGGCCTGCCCGCCGGCGCGAAGCTGGAGTACCGGGCGACCGTCCGCGACAGCGAGGGGAGGACGGCGTCGGTGCGGTCCCGGGCGAGCGTGGCCACACCCCCGCAGGGTGGCGGCCGCGACTGGCTCGTCGTGCACTACAACCGCCCGGCCGGTGGGTACGACGACTGGGGCCTCTACGCCTGGGGCGACATCGACCCGGCCTGGCAGACGCAGTGGCCGGCCGGGCAGCCGTTCGCCGGCGAGGACGAGTACGGGCGGTTCGCCTGGGTCAAGCTCAAGCCGGGCGCGAAGAGCGTCGGTTTCCTGGTGGTCAGCGAAGACGGCGTCAAGGATGTCGAGGCCGACCGGTTCGTCGACGTCACCAAGCACGGCGAGGTGTGGCTGCGCCAGGGCGACCCGGCGGTCGAGACGAGCCACGACAAGCCGCCCGTGGAGGAGGGCGTGGCGATCCTCCACTACAGACGGCCGGCCGGAGACTACGACGGCTGGGGGCTGCACGTGTGGGACGGCGCCGCCAGCCCCACCGACTGGGCCAGCCCGCTCCAGCCGGCGTCGCGGGACGCGTTCGGCGTGACGTTCGAGGTGCCGCTGGCCGCCGGTGCTGGCGGGCTGAGCTATATCGTCCACAAGGGAGACACGAAGGACCTGCCGGATGACCAGCGACTCGACTTCGGCAGCGCGGGGCGGGAGGCGTGGCTGCTGGCCGCGACCCCGCGGCGGCTGCTTCCCGTGCCGGTGACCGCCGGCGGCGACAAGGACCTGTCCAAGGCGCGGGCGCACTGGATCGACAAGGGCAGCGTCGCCTGGCAGATCCCGTCGACCGACGGCAAGCGGTACGAGCTGGCGGTCGCGCCGGCCGGCGGGCTGTCCATCGTGGACGGCGAGCTGGCCGGCTCGTTCGCGCGGATCCCGCTCACCGCCCGGCGCAACGGGCTGACCGAGAAGCAGCGCGACAGGTTCCCGCACCTGTGGCAGTACACGGTGCTCGGCCTGTCGAGGAAGGACCAGGCGAAGGTCGAGGACCTCCTGCGCGGGCAGGTCGTGGTGACCGAGCGCGACCACGAAGGCACGCTGCTCGCCGCGACCGGCGTGCAGCTCCCCGGCGTGCTCGACGACGTCTACGCGGGCCGGGCCACCACGGCCACGCTCGGCCCGACCGTGAAGGGCGACCGGGCGACGCTCGCGGTCTGGGCGCCCACCGCCCGCTCGGTGTCGCTGGAGCTGTACGACACCCCGTCGGGCAGCCCGAGCGTCACGCCGATGCGCCGCGACGGCAGGTCCGGGGTGTGGTCGGCGACCGGCCCGTGGAAGGGGAAGTACTACAAGTACCGGGTCGAGGCGTGGCAGCCGGCCGCGCAGCGGGTCGTCACCGCCTCGGTCACCGACCCGTACTCGGTCGCCCTCGCGGCTGACTCGACGCACAGCCTCGTCGCCGACCTGGCTGACCCGGCGCTCAGCCCGGCGGGGTGGGAGCGGCTGCGCAAGCCCGCGCCGGTGCCCGCGACCCGTACCCAGATCACCGAGCTGTCGATCCGCGACTTCTCCATCGCCGACGAGACCGTGCCTTTGGCGCAGAGGGGCACCTACGCGGCCTTCTCCGGCGGCGCGGGCGCGACCCACCTCGCCAGGCTCGCGGACGCCGGGGTGACGCACGTGCACCTGCTGCCGGCGTTCGACTTCGCCACGATCCCGGAGCGCCGGGCCGACCAGGCCACACCGCCGTGCGACCTGCCCGCCCTGCCGCCGGACTCGGACAAGCAGCAGGCCTGCGTCGCCGAGGTCGCCGAACGCGACGGCTACAACTGGGGCTACGACCCGCTGCACTACACCGTGCCGGAAGGCGGGTACGCGGTCGATCCCTCGGGCGCCGCGCGGACCCGGGAGTTCCGGGAGATGGTCGCCGCGCTCAACCGCGACGGCCTGCGGGTCGTGATGGACGTGGTCTACAACCACACGTCGGCGTCCGGTGTGGACGACCGCTCGGTGCTCGACCAGATCGTGCCCGGCTACTACCACCGGCTGCTGGCGGACGGCGCGGTCGCCAACTCCACCTGCTGCGCCAACACCGCACCCGAGCACGCGATGATGGGCAAGCTGGTGGTCGACTCGGTGGTCACCTGGGCCCGGCAGTACAAAGTGGACGGCTTCCGCTTCGACCTGATGGGCCACCACCCGCGGGCCAACATGCTCGCGGTGCGAAAGGCGCTCGACGGGCTTACGCCGAGGCGCGACGGCGTGGACGGCAAGGCGATCCTGCTCTACGGCGAGGGCTGGGACTTCGGCGAGGTGGCCGGGGGAGCGCGCTTCACGCAGGCGACACAGGCCAACATGGCCGGCACCGGCATCGCCACCTTCAACGACCGCCTGCGCGACGCGGTGCGCGGCGGCGGCCCGTTCGACGCCAACCCGCGGCAGCAGGGCTTCGCTTCCGGGTTGTACACCGATCCGAACGGCGACCCGGTCAACGGCTCCACCGACGAGCAGCGCCGCCGCCTGCTGCACCAGCACGACCAGATCAAGGTGGGGCTCACCGGCAACCTCGCCGGTTACCGCTTCACCTCCTCGTCTGGTGCGGTGGTCACCGGCGCGCAGGTCGACTACAACGGCTCGCCGGCCGGCTACACGGCGGCGCCCGGCGAGGCGGTCACGTACGTCGACGCGCACGACAACGAGATCCTGTACGACGCGCTGGCGTACAAGCTGCCGCAGGCGACCGGCCCGACCGACCGGGCGCGCATGCAGGTGCTCGCGCTCGCCACGGTCGTGTTCGGCCAGGGCATCGGCTTCGTGACCGCCGGCTCGGAGCGGCTGCGCTCGAAGTCGCTCGACCGCAACTCGTACAACTCGGGCGACTGGTTCAACCAGATCCGGTGGGACTGCGCCGGCGGCAACGGCTTTGGCGCCGGGCTGCCGCCGGCCGCCGACAACCAGGACAAGTGGCAGTACGCCCGCCCGCTGCTCGCCGATCCGGCGCTGGTGCCGGACTGCGCGGCGGTGGGGCTGGCCGAGGCGCGGTACGCCGAGCTGCTCCGGGTGCGGGCCTCGTCGCCGCTGTTCTCGCTCGGCACGGCGGCCGAGGTGCAGAAGAAGCTGTCGTTCCCACTCTCCGGGCCGGGGGAGACGCCCGGCGTGATCACGATGGAGCTCGGCGGCGGCGCGGTGACGGTGGTCTTCAACGCCACGACCTCTACCGCCACCCAGACGGTGCCCGGCATGCGCGGGGTGGACGCCGCGCCGCACCCGGTGCTGAGGCGGTCCGCGGACCCGGTGCTGCGGACCGCCTCGTACGACCGCTCGACCGGCACCTTCACGGTGCCGGCGCGCAGCGTCGCGGTGTTCGTGCGTTCGTAGCCGGAGCGGTGCCTACGGGAGGCGGGGTCCGCCCGCCTCCCGCTGGGCGGCCAGCCACGTCTCGACGTCGGCCGAGCGCCTCGGCAGGCCGTCGGAGAGGACGACCGCGCCCTCCGCGGTGACCAGCACGTCGTCTTCGATGCGGACGGCGATGCCGCGCAGCTCGGCGGGCACGAGTTCGTCTTCGGGCTGGAAGTACAGACCGGGCTCGACGGTCAGCACGTTGCCCTCGTCGAGCTCGCCCTCGCGGTACTTCTCCTTGCGGGCCCGCGCGCAGTCGTGCACGTCGATGCCGAGCATGTGCCCGAAGCCGTGCAGCGACCACCGGCGGTAGAGCGTCGAGTCCTTGTCCATCGCCTCGTCGACGCTCACCGGCAGTACGCCCAGCGCGTGCAGGCCCTCGGCGAGCACCCGCATGCAGGTCAGGTGTACGTCACGGAAGGCGACGCCGGGCTTGATGAACTCGATGCCGGCCTGCTGCGACGCGTACACGATGTCGTAGACCTGCCGCTGGAGCGGGGTGAACGTGCCGGAGACCGGGACCACGCGGGTGACGTCGGCCGTGTAGAGGTGGTGGCCCTCCACGCCCATGTCCATCAGCAGCAGCTCGCCGGGGACGGTGGTGCCGTGGTTGCGGATCCAGTGCAGGATCGTGCCGTTCGCGCCGGCACCGACGATCGAGCTGTAGCCGACGCCGTTGCCGTCGTGGCGGGCGCGCAGGCCGAAGACGCCCTCGACGAGCCGCTCCGAGACGCCCCGGTCGGCCGGGAGGATCCGGGCGACGTCTTCGAAGCCGCGGACGGTCGCGTCGATCGCCGCGCGCAGCTGGGCGATCTCCCACTCGTCCTTGACCAGCTTGAGCTCGGAGATCACCCGGCCCAGCTCGGCGTCGCGGGCGCCGGCCTCCTCGGTGTCGTACGGCAGGACCGCCGCGTCCACCACCGGGTCGAAGCCGCGCAGCACGCGGGTGCGCCCCGGCGGGCAGTCGGCCAGCGCGGCCGTCAGCTCGGACAAGGGCGCGGTGCGGATGCCCAGCTCGGTGGCCTTCTCGTCGAGCGTCTGGCGGCGCCCGACCCACAGCTCGCCGTCGCGGCTGCGGAAGAACTCGTCGCTTTCCCGAGGTGCGCGGATCTTGGTGTAGAGGACCGCGTCGCCGCTCGGGTGCAGGATCAGCACGCTGCCGGGGTCGTAGTCGCCGGTCAGGTAGGCGAAGTCGCTGCCAGGCCGGAAGGGGTAGTTGCTGTCGTTCGCCCGCACCCGCTCGGGGCCGGTCGGCACGACGATGATCTCGCCGGGGAAGGCCGCGGAGACGGCGGCCCGGCGGCGGGCGTGGTGGGCGGCTTGTGGCCGCTCGGGTACCGGCACGGCGTCGTCGCGCCAGCCGGTGCGCATGAACTCCAGGAGCTGTTCCGGATAGTCCGGGTCGTGTGATTCCGTCCTCGGCTTCTCGTCGCTCATCTCTTGACTCTCCCGTAATCCCGGATTCCCAGCGTCTGACGTTACCCGGTGCCAGAATGGTGCATATGTGTGGAATTCTGGCCTTCTTCTCCACCCGGGGCGATGCGGGCGCCCACCGGGACGCTGTCGCGGGCGCGCTGGAGTGCCTACACCATCGCGGGCCGGACGAGACCGGCGTCCAGGTCGTGGACGACGACGCCGTCTTCGCCCACAAGCGCCTGTCGATCATCGACGTGGAGTCGAGCCACGAGCCGCTTCCGTACGCCGACGGCCGCTACCTGCTGACCTTCAACGGCGAGATCTACAACTACCTGGAACTGCGCGAGGAGCTGATCCGCGACTGCGGCGCGATCTTCAAGACCCAGGGCGACGCCGAGGTGGTCGTCGCCGGCTACCACCACTGGGGCGAGCGGGTGCTGACCCGCCTGCGCGGCATGTTCGCGTTCGTGATCTGGGACCGCCTGGCCGGGAAGGCGTTCGGCGCCCGCGACTACTTCGGCATCAAGCCGATGTACTACATGGACACTCCGGACGGCGTCTACCTGGCCTCGGAGAAGAAGGCGCTGCTGGAGCTGGCCGGCCCGCTCCCCGTCGACGCGGCCAGCCTCTCGCACTACCTCACGCTCCAGTACGTGCCCGAGCCGCGCACCCTGCACGAGGGCATCCAGCGGCTCGGCTCCGGCGAGCTGTTCCGCTTCACGGCGGCCGGTGGCGTCGAGGTGGAGCGCTGGTACCGGCCGGTGTTCCGCCCGGCGCCGGTCGACGAGGAGCAGAAGGTGTACGACCGGATCCGCGAGACGCTGCGCGACAGCGTGCGGGTGCACATGCGGGCCGACGTGCCGGTCGGCGCGTTCCTGTCCAGCGGCATCGACTCGACCGCGATCGTGGCGCTGGCCCGCGAGTTCAACCCGAACATCCTGACCTTCACCGTGGGCTTCGACGTGGACGGGTACTCGGAGATCGGCGTGGCCCAGGACTCGGCCCACCACCTCGGTGTCACCACGATCCCGACGGTGATCGGGCCACAGGACATGATGGACGCGCTACCCAAGATCGTCTGGCATCTGGACGACCCGGTCGCGGACCCGTCGCTGGTGCCGCTCTACTTCGTCGCGAAGAAGGCGGCCGAGCACGTCACGGTGGTGCTTTCCGGCGAGGGGTCGGACGAGTTCTTCGGCGGATACACGATCTACCGCGAGCCGCTGTCGCTCAACTCGGTCCAGCGGCTGCCCGACCCGATGCAGCGTGGCCTGCGCGCGGTGTCCCGGGTGATCCCGCAGGGGGTCAAAGGCAAGAGCTTCCTGGAACGCGGGACGACGCGGATCGAGGACCGGTACTACGGAAACGCCCGGATGTTCGCCGAGGCGGAAAAACGCGAGCTCATGCGCCGTAACGACGGCTCGGTGCGGTACACGGACGTGACGGCGCCGATCTACGCCGAGTGCACCGACCTCGACGACGTGACCAAGATGCAATACGTCGACCTGCACACCTGGCTACGCGGAGACATCCTGGTCAAGGCGGATCGGATCTCCATGGCGCATTCGCTGGAGGTGCGCGTGCCGTTCCTCGACAAGGAGGTCTTCGAGGTCGCGTCCACGCTGCCGGTCGAGCTCAAGCTGCCGCCGCGCTCCACCGCCACGAAGTACGCGCTGCGCCGCGCGCTCGACGGCGTCGTGCCGCCGCCCATCGTCAACCGGCGCAAGCTCGGTTTCCCCACGCCGACCCGGGTGTGGCTGCGCGGCGAGATGTACGAGTGGGCCCGGCACCTGCTGGCCACCTCCGGCGCGGGCGAGCTGCTTGATCTTGGCTACGCGCAGAACCTGCTGGAAGAACACCGCCGCGGCGAGGCCGACCACTCCCGCAAGGTGTGGACGGTGCTGGTCTTCTGCGTCTGGCATGGCGTCTTCGTCGATCGGTCCATCGACCCGGGCATCGAGCGGAACCCGTCCGCCCTCCTCGCGAAACCCGCCCTTCGAGCGACGGTCTAGGGGCGTGTGCTTAGCTCCGTCTGGCTCAGACCGCAATTTGGCGGGTTCTGAGGTTTCATCTCCAGGTAGTACGGTGAAAGTTTCCCTAGGTTCCCATAGAGGAGAGTCGAGTATGGAGGCACCGGCGGTTCGCCGTGCCGAGGACCGGACCTTGATCAATTCAGGGTCCACCACGGACGACCAGACGCGGGTCAGCAACAGCGAAGCGCCGTGGGACGAGTTCGACGCCGACGCATATTGGGAAAACAACTACAGCACGCTTCGTGACGACGACGAAGACATCCTCAAGCGGGTCGCGGCCTACTTCGCGGCGAACCCGCCGGTGGGTGCCCGGCTCGGGCCGGTTACGCGACTCTGGCACCGGCTCCGCCGCCGCCCGGCTCCGGTCACGGCCGTCGGCCTCGACGTCGGTCCCGGCACCAACCTCTACCCCGCCCTCGCGATGTTGCCGTACTGCCGGCGCATCACTCTGTGGGAGTACTCCGCCGCCAACGTGCGGTGGCTCCGCAGGGAGCTGCGATCGTTCCGGTCCACCTGGGACGTCTTCTGGAAGCACGCGATCCGCACGCGCCGGCCGTCCGGCGGCGCCGGGCCGGTCCCCGTCGTCGACGACCCGCGCTCCGCGCTCACCCGGCGGGTCGACGTCCACAAAGGCAGCATCTTTGATCTGCCCAAGGCGCGCTTCGACGTCGGCACCATGTTCTTCGTCGCCGAGTCGCTGACCACCGACCAGCGCGAGTTCGAGCAGGCGACGCGGGCATTCCTCACAAGCCTCAAACCCGGCGCGCCGTTCGCCGCCGCCTTCATGGAGGGTTCTGTCGGCTACCAGGTAGGCGCATGTCATTTTCCCGCGGTTCCCGTTACCATCGGACAAGTCAAGGAGTTCTTGACCGGCCTGGCTCCTGACCTCGAGCTGCATCAGGTTCTCAGTGAAAAGCCGCTGCGTGAGGGCTATCACGGCACGATGATCCTTGCTCTGGGTACGGCGTCGAAAAGCTGACGGATACGCCCTGCGGGACGGTGGTCGCGACATATGAGGATGCAGCCGCGGCAGCAGCTACTTGAGGTGTGGCGGGCGACCGCGCGATCGTCCCTCCAGGACGGTAAGTGGACATGGGGCGGTCGTGACCGGGCCAATTCGATCAGCGACGCGGAGCAGTTGCTCTGCCTGATGACACCGGCCACCTCGGTCGAGTCGTTCGGCATCGACCAGCCCAACGCGACCGACGATGACGTCGCCACGGCGCTGCGCCTGCTCGGCGACCCGGTCGAGGTCCCGCAGCGGCTGGTCCGTGTCCTGACCGACTACATGGAGCGCTATACCGATCCGGCCGGCACGCCCATCTTCTCCGGTGACAGCTACTTCCGCAGCTCGGCGCCGGACCAGGAGCCGACCCACGCGCAGGCGGCCCTCGACGTGGTCGACTCGTTCGCCATGTCGGTGACCCTGGCGTTGGCCACGATCGGTTTCCTCCGGGTGTTCCGTGCCGAGTTGCTGCGCCGGGAGGATATCCGCGGCGAGGTCGACGCGCTGGAAAAGCTGGCCAGCACGCGGCTGACCGCCGCGATGGTGGGGTTGTTGCGCAGCTTCACCGTTTCGGTGTTCGACGCCGACTCCAGGGCCGGCCGTGCACTGGTCCGCACGGCCAACCAGACGGGCCTTCCCAGCCGCCAGGTCGTCGACTCGGTGCGGCGAGCCCTCCGCCAGGTCAGCGCCACACTGCGCGAGGTCACGATCGGTTCCGGTGCCCAGCAGGTGCTCGACCTCGACAACCCCAACCGTCTCTTCGAGTGCGGCTGGTCCTGGGGCATCGTCGCCAACGCGCCGAAGATCAAGCTTGACGATCCCGACGTAGACATCGGCGAGCAGGCCGACGGCGTCGCACAGGAGGCCCCCTACCTCTACTTCACGGTGGTCGCCCTCGACGGCATCGCGGCCCTCTTCTCCGAGCGCACCCGCATCCTGGGCCTGCTCAACGAAGAGCAGCAGCGGCTGTCCCGGGCGCTACAGATCCGGTGGGACCTCACCCAGCAGTACTGGGCGACGATCGCGTCGTTCGATCCGGTGCGCTGGCCGCTGGAGGACATCCCGTGGCGCACCACGGACGAGATGGAAAACGACTACCTGAGTCTCCTGGTAAGCGCGGTGACGGTCCAGGAGCTGGAGAGCCGGCGGGGGTCCGATGTGGATCTCGAGCGGGTCGGCCGGGTCCTGGAGGAGTTGGCCAACCGGGGTCGTGTCACGCGACGGCCGCTGGCGCGCGATGCGGCGGTCAGCCTGCACGCACCAGGCTTCACCTTCGAGCTGGAGGGGAGCGAGGAGCTGGGCGGGCCCCGGCTCACCTGGCTCGCGTCCGACTACTCGCCGCTGCTGCTCAAGCGCACGCTCCAGGTGGCTGGTCTGGTCCGCGACCCCGACCTGCGTGGACGGCTGCTGGCCCAGGCCGACATGGTCTGGGATCACCTGGTCAAGCGGCGCCTCACCGACGGCAACGGCCGTGACCTGTGGGACCGGCCGGCCGGGGCGTTCGAGTCGGTCACCGGCGGCGACGACGCCCCTTCGTGGTACTACACGGAGCGCGTCGTCGAGTGCTTGGTCACCGCGGCCAACCTCGTCAGTCGTTCACCGCTGCGCAGTGAGCGGCTCACCGAGTTGGCAGGTGAGCTGCTCAACGAAGCAGACCACCTCTTCGACCAGGAGCTCATGGGTGGTGGCGGTGACGCCGGCCCCGCGTTGCGGCACGCACTGCAAAACGCCCGGGCCAGCCTGCGCCGGGCCCGCCAGCTGCTCAGTGACCGGCCGGGCACGGCGTACGTGCTCGCCAGCGACGTGCTGCGCGAGCTCGACCGACTCGCGGCCGCGCGGCAAAACGTGTTCGAGGCGGACTGAGTGCTTGTCTTCGCGACCTCCGACAAGGGCGGCACCGGGCGGTCGGTGACCAGCAGCAACGTCGTGTACCGGCGTTCGCTGCAAGGCAGTGACGTCTGCTACCTCGACTTCGACTTCGGCTCGCCCACCGCCGGCACCATCTTCAACGTCGACGGCGCCATGCGCGGGGTGCGGACCGGAAACGGGCTCCACTCGTACATGCTGGGTCGTGTCTCGGACCCGCTGGCGCTCGACATCTGGACCGACTCCGACCGGCCCAGCCTCCGGCACCGCCCGCCCGGCGCGGGGCGGTTGGTGCTCTACCCCGGTGACGCCGGCGGCAGCGAGTTCTCGATCGACGGCGACGTCGTCAAGCGGTGCATCCGGCTGCTCCGCCGGCTCGACGAGGAGTTCGACCTCTGCCTGCTCGACCTGAGCGCCGGCCGGTCGTACGCGACGGAGATGGTGCTCGCCGCGACGGCGGCGCCGGAGATGCAGTCGGTGACCGCCCGCTGGCTGGTCTTCCACCGCTGGACTCGGCAGCACATCATCGCGGCCAACGGCCTCGTCCACGGGCAGCGGGGGATCATCGAGGTGGGGCGCGACCGGGGCCACGACCCGCAGCGGCTCAGCGACGCGATCCGCTACGTCCGCACGGCCGTCGTCGATCCCAACTCCGAGGAGCTCGCCGGCCTCCGTTCTTCCCAGGTGGCCTGGCTCCGCGACTGCAACCGCGACCTTCAGGAGTTGGCCAGCGCGCGCAAGGTCGGACGCACCACGATGCTCGGCGCGATCCCGCTGGATCCGGTGCTTCAGTGGCGCGAGCAGCTGATCTCCGACAACGACGTGTACGCCCGGCAGATCGCCAACCGGGATACCGTCGACGCGTTCGAGACACTCGCGAAGCGCCTGACCGAAGATGCGGCTTGGGTGACACTCTGATGTCCGCCGACGCCATCTTCCGGGAGGCAGCGGCGGAGCGGCGGGTCAAGCGGGTGCCTCTCTCGCACCTCTCGATCGAGCTCGGTCACCTCTACATGGAAGACTTCGTGCAGGGGCCGGAGCGGCTGCGCGAGCTTTTCCGCCGCGTCGTCCCGTGGACCGCCGCCGCGCGCCAGACCTGCGCCGACAGCCTGCCCGGCAAGCGACCCCGGATCAGCACCTGCTTCCTCGTCGACGACTATTTCACCCGGTTCAGGTCGCCGGCGGCCGTCGTGCCGGATGTGCTCGAGCTGGCCAGGGAGAGCGGCCTCGAGATCGACTACCTGGCGCGCGAGTCAGGCTGCGCCAAGGCCGACGGCGTGCCGCTCGCGCGCCTGGTCGAGGGGCGAATCGTGCCCGATCCGCCGCCGGACACCAACGGTGCCCGGCCCCCCATGACCGAGTCGGGCTGGCTTTCCAACGGTCAACGGTCGCCGGTCAGCGGCTCGCCGGAGGCCATGGGGAGCGTCATGAAGTGGCATCCGCCGGTGCAAAACGCGGCCAACCGCCATTCGGTCTTCGTCGACATCGAGCTGTGGGACGAGGGCCGGGGCGGTCGCACGTGGTCGTGCTCGTTCCTCGCGGCGGTGTGGCAGCTGCTGCGTCTCGGCATGCTCCGCAACGAGGGCGAGCCGGTCGCCGTGCCGCAGCCGTGGACCGAGGAGTGGCCGGACGACTGGGACGAGCTGCCCGCGGTGATCAAGGTCAATCCGACCGCGGCGCCGTTCAGCGCCTACGCGACCATGTCGGTCCTGTCCAGTCGCTTCCTGCCGATCGAGATTGGCGTGCGGACCATCCTCAGCCAGGTGTGGCCGGATCAGGACGTCATCCGGCAGCTGCGCGAGTCGGCGGAGCGAGACGGCGTGCGGCTACCCGCCAACCTGGTCGACCGCCTCTCCTACGCCTTCACGTGACCGGCTCGGCCGCCAGCCACAGCTCCTCGAACTGCTTGATCAGGTCGTTGACCCGGCTGACCCGGCGCACCAGCCGGGTGTTGACGATCGTCGGCTTGGAGTCGCCCTCCATGCGTGAGGCGGGCGTCGTCTCGTAGCTGATCACCCGGTCGAAGAGGACGAAGTCGAACAGGGAGCTCTTGCGCAGCCGCGGGTTGGCCGACGGGTCGAGGATCCGCACCTGGATGCCGATCTCCTCCTGGCGGGCACACACGGTCCGGAGACCTGAGTCCTTGGTCAGGCCGGGTTGGTCGACGATGAAGACCCGGCGAACCGCCACGTCGCGGCGGATCGCGTCGCGCTGCGCCTCCAGGTAGCGCTGGCCCAGGTCGCTGTGCCAGAGGCCGTCGTCGGTGAACCGGGCGCCCCCGGCGTCCACTGTGGTCAGGCTTGTGGCATCGATCGTGGAGTTGGCGGTGCGGGCCAGGCCGAGCAGCCAGTCGCGGTCCTCCCCGTCGTATGTGACGTCGGAGCCGGCACCGAACTCCCGCAGGAACGCCGACATCCGCGCGATCTCCGACTGGGCGAACTCGTAGACGATCGCCGGGGAGGTGACGTCGATTCGTGTGGAGTGGCGCACCAGTTGCGTCACGAGGTCGGTGCGGATAGCGGACGCCTCGACAAGGCCGAATAGCTCGGTCGCTTCGTTGATCTTGGTGAACTTCTCCTCGACCGTCCGCGCGACCGCGGTGAACCGCTCGCGGACCGACGACTCGGTCTCGGACGCGTGGCGGGTCAGCCCCGCCTCGACCGCGGAGAGCCGGTTGTCGAACTCGACCAGGAAGTCGACGACGAGGGTGACCCCACCTACGAACGCGCCCAGCAGCACCGCGTAGATGTCCGGCTGGTCGGCGAGGTTGGTCACGAAGTAGGCGATGCCACTGGTGAGCAGCGTGAGCCCCACTTTGCGCAGGATCCGCCCCCGGACGTCGCCCCTCGTCATGAGCTACCCGCGCCCGCCACCGATTCGCTCAGCATGACTATCGTGCCGGCCGCCAGCTGGTCGCGGATGCGGTTGACCGAGGCCACCCACTGCCGGGTCATCCCCGGTCGTCGCTCCAGTGCCTCCCAGACGTCGCGATCGACCCGCGCGGCCGGCATCCACAGGTGGAGCAGGTGGTCGATGGCCGGGCCGAACTTGCGGACCACCTGGGCCCGGTCGACCGCGCCGATGTCGCTCCCTTCGATCAGCGACTGGAGGCAGGTCAGGAGCCAGTCGTGTAGCGCGATGTCCGCACACACCTCGGCGATCGCGGCGGTGTCGCGGCTGTCGCCGCGCAGGCGCAGGGTGCGCAGGCCACGCTCCTCGATCGCGAACAGGACCAGGTGCTCGTCGTCACCGTCGATCGCGGCCCAGCGCAGGTGCGTTCGCTGCGTGCGAAGCGGCGCCTTCTGGTCCAGTTCGGACGATGTCTGCACCTGATGCATGACCTCGGTGCACATCGCGCCAAGGTCGAGGCTGTCCGGCGGATACGCCTCCGAGAGGAAGCCGTCGGCCAGGTCGGTGGAGTCCACTTTGCCCAGCGCCTCCACGATGCCGGGGCGGGTCAGGTAGTGCGGCCACGAAAGGCGGCGGTCGGTCTCGCTGCAAATCACCCTGGTGAACGCGGAGCCTTGCAGCACGTGCCCCCCGGTGATCGCGGCGCGGGTGACCACGGTGCCGATCGCGCGGTGTCGGGCCTTGGACGCGGCCACGAGCTTGCAATCCACGCCGCGAAGCACGTCGGGAGAGACCGCGTACGGCAAGGGGCGGGCCGATCGTCGGACGCGCTCGCCCTCCACGAGGCGGAGCACGTGGGCGGATCGGCCTGGCGATACCGAAGTGGAGTTTCGCAAGAATCCGGTGTGGACTTCGCCGAGGGTCAGCATCGCGCCTCCAGCGACCGGGGGACGATGCATCGATTGGACCGCACGTTGTGCGGTTTGCGCAACCTAATGGGCACTCTGCGTATTCCTCGATCGAGAGATGACGGTTAATGTCGAACGGTGACCCCACGCCAGGCAGACGTCCTCGTTATCGGCGCCGGCGTCTCGGGCCTGACGACCGCCGTGTGTCTGGCCGAGGCCGGCTACATGGTCCGGGTCCGCGCCACCCGGCCCCCGCTGCACACCACCTCTTGCTCCGCGGGGGCGCTCTGGGGACCGTACCTCGTGGAGGACGACCGGGTCCTCACCTGGTGCGAGGAGACCCGGCGAGCGATGGAGCGGCTGGCGGGGGAGGAGACCGGCATCCGCATCGCCACCGGCGTCGAGGCATCGAAGACCACAATGGACCCTCCGGCCTGGGCGCGGGCCCTCGACGGCTTCGCGATATGCGGGCCCGATGACCTTCCCGAGGGCTACCTGACCGGGTGGCGATACACGGCGCCGACCGTGGACATGCCTACCTACATGGCCTACCTCACCCGGCGTTTCCTGGAATCCGGTCGCGGCGCGCTGGAGACCGGTGTGCTTCGCTCGCTCGCCGACGCGGCCACGCTGGCGGAGGTCGCGGTCAACTGCACAGGTTACGGCGCGCATCAGCTCGTGCCGGACGCCCAGGTCACGCCAGTTCGTGGCCAACTCCTCGTCGTCGACAACCCGGGCATCGAGCGGTTTTTCGCCGAAGCCGAGGTGGCGGTCGACGGTGCCGACCCCACCGAGCTGACCTACATCCTCCCGCATGGCGACCACGTGGTGCTCGGGGGCACGGCGGTCCCGGGGCGGCACGACGTCAGCGAGGACGAGGCGGCCGCCGAAGGCATCCTGCGGCGGTGCGTGGCGGTGGAGCCTGCCCTGGCGGGAGCGACTGTCCGCGCCAGCCGGGTGGGCATCAGGCCGAGCCGCCGGCACGTAAGGGTCGAGCGGGTCGACGTCGACGGGGCACACGTAGTGCACAACTACGGGCACGGCGGGTCGGGTGTCACCCTCTCCTGGGGATGTGCCGCCGAAGTGCTGCGCCTGGTTCGGGAGGTCGACCGCAAACCGGGCCCGGTGCCGAACTCGGCGCCGGGCCCGGACGGTGAAGCGGTGGTTACGCCACCGAACAGCTGAGTGTCGGTGCCGTGTTGGGCCCGTTGGCGGTGAAGCCGAACGTCGTCGACGCGCTCGCGTTCAGCGCGCCGTTGTAGTTGGCGTTCCGCACCGTCAGGTTTGGTGCCGTGCCGGACAGCGAGCCGTTCCAGACGCTCTGGACGCTCTGGCCCGACGCGGTCGTCATGCCGACGGACCAGCCGGAGATGTTGGCCGTGCCGCTGTTGCGGACGGTGACCTCACCCTGGAAGCCGCCGTTCCACGAGCTGACCGAGCGGAACGTCGCCGAGCAGGCGCCGGTACCCGGACCGGGGCCGGGGTTACTGGTGGTCGGGCCGGGCGTCGGGGTGTCCGGCGGGCCGGTGGTGCCCTGGCCGGGGCCGATGCCGGTGACCTGGCCGTTGCCGCCGTCGAAGGTGACGTCGGAGCAACCGAAGAAGTTTTCGGCGCTGTCCGAGCGGACCCAACGCGAGTAGATGATGTGGCGGCCGCTCTTACCCGACGGCAGGTTGCCGGAGAAGTAGTAATGACCGTCGTTGGTGCCCACCGCACCGCGCTGGGGCGGGTTGGTGACCGTCAGGAACGGCGTGGACTCCAGGTCGCTCCAGGCCAGCGGACGCGTGGGGCTCCAGTTGTTGTTGGTCACGTAGAAGTAGAACGTGCCCGGGTGGTGCGCCCAGTTGCTGTACCGGAACTCGATGTTCGCGCCCGCGGTCAGGTGGGTCAGCGGCCAGTCGTTACGCGCCAGGTTGTACGCCGAGAAGGTGGAGTTGCCACCACTGCACAGCTGCCCGTCCGGCACGAAGCCGGTCGTGCGGCCGGCCGCGTCGGAGCGCAGGACGCTGAACCAGTTGTACAGCGGGTTGGCGCCACCCTGGTTGACCGCGGCGGTACAGGCCGGGTTGTTGGGGATGATCTGGCCTGTGGACGAGAGGCCGTCCTTCCAGCACAGGAAGGTACGACTGCCGGGCACCATCGCGGCGCCGTGCGCCTGAGCCGCGCCGGGCGTGATAACTGTGACGATGCCAGCGGCAACCACAGCGACGGCGGCGGCAGCCGCTGCCCTGCGTAGAAGTTTCACCTTGGTCTCCCTTTCATTGCGGGTTCCGGTGACGCGTGGTGGCGGGCACCGGATTCGGGAGAGATGCAGACGGAACGCGCGGCAGGTCGGCTCGACGCACCCGTCCGATCTCGGACGCACACGCGCCTCTCACATGACCCAACCCGGCAACCGGCCCGGCGCGTGTCAGCCCTGCGCCGCCCGGCATCGACATTGCACCATGAATCGATATCCAGGGCAATAGCCGCCCGTCGATGTCGTCGCCGCTAGGCTCCCGGGTGGGCGGCCGCGGCCGCGCGGACCAGCTCGGCCACCGTGGCGAGGTCTACGTCGGACAGGCGCTTGATGCGGACGCAGCTGCGGCCGATGTCCGCCTTCGGGAGGCGGTCGCGGTAGGTCTCGGCCAGGTAGCGGTCGCCGTCGGAGGCGCTGACGTAGAGCGAGATGTAGGCGCGGCGGCCGGCCAGCCCCACCACGAACCAGTCGCCCTCGCGGCCGCTGTCGTAGCGGTAGTGGTAGGTGCCGTAGCCGACCATGCCCGACTGCATGTGTGGCTCGAGCTCGGGCGCCTCGCGGCGGATCAGCTCGTGCAGCACCCGCACCTCGTCCCGGCGTGACTCCGGGAGCGTGGCGATGTATTCCTCGGGTGTCTTGACCTCGGCGTCCATGGCACTCGCGCCCATTCTGTCAGACCCTGCTGCCACTCTGTGTGCCATGACGAGGTCACACGATGCGGTGATGGCTTACTGGGCGGCGGCCGAGGCGCGCGACTGGGCGGGCTTCGCCGAGCTGCTCGCCGCCGACGTGGTCTACGAGCTGCCGCAGACGCGGGAGCGCATCGTCGGCCGGGAGCGCTACCTCCAGTTCAATGTGGAGTACCCGGGGGATTGGCACCTCACGGTGGAGATGGCGGTCGGTGAGGAGCGGCACGCGGCGACGTGGGCGCGGTTCACGGTGGGCGGGGAGGAGCAGCAGGCGCTTTCATTCTTCGAGTTCGACGACGCGGGCCTGATCACGAAGGTCACCGACTTCTGGCCCGAGCCCTACGAGCCGCCGGCCGGGCGCGAGCACCTGGTGGAGCGTTACTGAGCGCGGCCCGACAGCTCGGCGTAGCCGCGGCGTACGGCGACGCGGGCGGCGTCCGGGCCGAAGGGGGCCTTGGCGGCGACCGACGCCACCGGGGCCCCGTCGCGGTGGCCGTCGCGGATCAGCCAGTCGAGCGCGGTCAGCTCTTCGTGCTGGCCCTTCACGAAGTGGGGGCCGACCGGGGCGCCGTGGCCGGGCACGACCACGGTCTCGGGGGTGGTGAGCCGCAGCAGCGCGGCCAGTGCCTCCGGCCACTCCAGGGGGTAGGCGTCGCCGAAGGACGGGGGTGCGCCCTCCTCGACCAGGTCGCCGGCCACGATCACGTCGGCGTCGGGTACGTGCACGACCAGGTCGCCGGCGGTGTGGCCGCGGCCCAGGTGGCGCAGCACGACCCTGCGGCCGCCCAGGTCCACGGTGGACTCCTGGTGCACGGCGCGGTTGGGCGCGAGGATAGGCGCCTCGGCCAGCTCGCCGGCCAGGTCGGGGGCGAGCCGCAGCGCCTCCTCGTACGCTTCGCGCCGCACCGCCTCGGGGCGCGAGCGCAGCAGCGACACCGTCTCCTCGTGCGCCCAGATGTCGCACGGCGCGTCGCCGGCCAGGGTCGCGTTGCCGAAGGTGTGGTCGAAGTGGTGGTGGGTGTTGACCAGCGCCCACGGCGCGGCGGTCACCTGGCGGGCGGCGGCGGCCAGCTCGGCGGCCTGCGCGGGCGTGGCGAGGGTGTCGACGATCAGGGCCACGCCGTCGCCGAGTATCAGGGTCGCGTTGACGTCGAGCACCGGGTAACGGAGCACGAAGACGTCGTCGGCGACCTCCGCGAAGCTACTCACCTGGCCCACCTCTGGCTCACTCGCTACGCTCGCTCACTCACCGAAGGCGCGCTCCACGAACTTGTGCCGGTCGACGAGCACCCGCTCGACGCGGCCCTCGGCGACGGTGGTCGAGCCGTCGGTCACGGTCACCTCGAAGAGCAGGCGGCGACCGTCGACCTTGGCCAGCTGGGCCTGTGCCACGACCGTGCGGCCGACCGGAGTCGGCGCCTTGTGGTCGAGCTCGACCCGCGTGCCGACCGTGGTCATGCCGGCCCGCATCCGCTGGGCCGTCGCCACCACCGTGGCGGCCTCGACCAGTGCGAGCACGCGGGGCGTGCCGAGCACCGGCACGTCGCCCGAGCCCAGCGCCTGCGCGGTGTCGGAGTCGGTGACGGTCAGCTCCACCCGGGCGGTCAGCCCCGGTGCGAACCCGGGGCCGAGCTGGTCGGCGCTCGCTCCGCTCACGCTGGGACCCGGGGGACGGCTCCCGCCGTCCTCGTCGCTTCGCTCCTCGGGCCGGCGGTCGCCCGCCCCAGGGTCCGGCTGCTGCTCCATGCCGCATAGCGTAGGCGCTCCGGAACCGGACAGACCACGTATCCGCGTACCGAACGCGCCCACCGGCCATTCGGCGTACCACCATGGTTAACCTGGAACCCGATGGCCGTGACGATCTCTCCCGCGCCCGCCGATTCCCCGCCTCCCGTGCGCGACCGGCGGCGCCAAGTGATCGCGATGGGCCTCTGGGCGGTGCTCTTCGTGGCCGGCTGGCTCGTCATCGGCCTGCCGACCGACCCGCTGTACGCGTTCGGCTGGCTCTGGACCGCCACGATCGCCTGGCGGATCGAGCGGCCGTGGCGCTCCCACCTGGGCTTCGCCCGCGACTGGCTGCCGGTGGTGCTGCTGCTCGTCGGGTACAACCTGTCCCGCGGCTTCGCCGACAACGGCGCCACCCCGCACGTGCTCGAGCTCGTCGCGGCCGACCGGTGGATGTTCGGCTGGGCGACCGGCGGCGAGGTGCCCACGGTCTGGCTCCAGCAGCACCTCTACGACCCCGATCGGGTCCACTGGTACGACGTGCTGGTCAGCTGGGTGTACTTCTCCCACTTCGTCGTCTCGCTCACCGTCGCGGTGGTGCTGTGGCTGATCGCGCGGCCGCGGTGGGCGGCGTTCATGCGGCGGTGGGTGTTCCTCTCGCTGGCCGGCCTCGCCACCTACTTCCTCTACCCGGCCGCGCCGCCGTGGTGGGCCGCCCGCTACGGCCTCATCGAAGACGTCGTCCGCATCTCCACCCGGGGCTGGAAGGCGATCGGCATGCACGGCGCCGGCAACATGCTCAACGTGGGCCAGGTCGCCGCCAACCCGGTGGCCGCGATGCCGTCGCTGCACACCGCGTTCGCGCTCTTCGTGGTGGCCTTCTTCCTCAACTCGGTGCGCAAGCGCTGGTGGCCGCTGCTGCTCGCGTACCCGCTCGCGATGACCTTCACCCTCGTGTACTCGGGCGAGCACTACGTGATCGACGTGCTGGTCGGCTGGGCGTACGTGGGGCTCACGTTTCTGGCGGTGGGGCTGGGTGAGCGGTGGTGGGCGCGGCGGAAGGCTGCCGAGCCGCCCGCGAACGCTCCGCCAGTGTCGCCGCCAGCTCCCACGCCTCACTGACGTCCCGGTCACGGGCGGCGGCACTCGGCCCGCCGGCGGTGTCCGCGTAGACGGTGGCGAGGCCGAGGCGCCGCTGGAGTGGCCCGCGCACCACGCGCACGCTCTGGATCCGGGCGAATGGCACGACGAGCACCTCGCGGGTCAGCAGCCCTTCCCGGTGCGCGACCACCCGATCGGTCAGCGCGGAGCCGAGCACCCGCCAGGCGAGCGGGTGCAGCCAACGGGCCCGCCGCGAGGGCGGCGTGAACGGGATCTCGTCGAGCGCGACGCCGGGCAGTGCCTCCGCGAGCACGGACCTGGCGGTCTCCGGGGTGCCGACCGGCAGCAGCCGCCCGCCGCCGGACTCGTCGCCCGAGGTGGGCGCGGCGACGCCGGCCACGTGCGGGCGCAGCCGCAGCCACCGCTTGCCCCGCCACAGCAGCGGCCAGGTGGCGGTGACCGCCTGGAGCCGGTCGAGCGGCACGGTCTGGCTGCGCGTCTCCAGCAGGCCGCCGCGCAGGCGCAACGAGCTGTCCTGGCTGGCCAGCCGGAAGTTCCAGTCGGCGAGGATGCGGCGCACCGGCTGGAGCAGCACGCCGGCCATCGCGGTGAGGGTGCTCGCGATGCCGATGAACGACCAGGTCGCCTCCGACACGAACTGGATGACCACGAACGCGACACCGAACGGCAGGAACACCGTCTGCGGGGTGAGCAGTTGGCTGACCAGCAGGTCGCGGTTGGCGACCGCGTGGATCGGCCGCTCGGCGTGGGCGGTGGGTGCCGGCTCGCCCTCGGCCACCTCGGCGAGGACGGGCGCGCTCGCCTTGCCGGCCAGCACGAGCAGCCGCTCGCGCAGCGTGCGGGCCTCGTCGGCGGTCAGGAACGCGAGCGGCGCCTCGGTCTTGCCGCCGCCCACCACCTCCAGCCGCAGCTCCGCCAGGCCGGTGAGCTGGGCCAGCAGCGGGCGGACGACCTCGACCGACTGGAGCCGCTCCAGCGGGATCGCCCGGGTGCGCCGGAAGACGAGCCCCTCGTGTATCCGCAGCTCGCGGCCGACGACCTGGTAGCCGGTGAAGTACCAGCTGACCGCGGAGAGGACCAGCTGGCCGATGAGGGCGGCGACCACCATGGCGGCGAACCAGCCCAGACCGACCCGCCCGAGCGTCTGCCAGGAAAGCGCCGCGATGATCACGGCGAGCGCGCGGGCACCCTTGAGCCACGGCGTCAGCGGGTGCAGCCGCCGCCTCGGCTCGGCGGCGACGGCGGTGGTGGCGTGGGGCTCTCCGGCGGTGCGGCTCGCGGCGGGTGGCGGCCCTGAGCCTGATGGCTCGCTCACAGGCCCTCCGCGCGGTCCTCGCCGAGCGCGGTCAGGCGGTCACGCAGGCGGGACGCCTCCTCCGGTGGGAGGCCGGGGACCTTGGCGTCGGAGGCCGCCGCGGCGGTGTGCAGCTGGACGGTGGCCAGCCCGAACGCCCGCTCCAGCGGCCCGGCGGTGACGTCGACGAACTGCATCCGCGCGTACGGGACGATCGAGAGCCGGCGCACCAGCAGCCCGTGGCGGACCAGCAGGTCGTTGTCGCGCTCGGCGTACCCCCAGGCCTTGACCGCCCGGAAGATCACGATGACCCGCCAGACGGCCTGGACCACGGAGAGGGCCAGCGCGAGGCCGAAGAGCCAGTGGCCGGTCAGCGCCCAGCCGATGCCCAGCCCGCCGAAAACGAAGATCATGAAGATGCCGTACTGGATCAGCTCGACCCAGATCAGGTTTCGCGAAACGGGCCGCCAGTCGACGGTCTCCGGCCACGGCTCCAGCGCACTGGTGGGGGCGGTCACGCATCCAGGCTACGGTCAACCTCGCGCAGGAACCCACGCGCGGCCAGGAAGTCGCTCAGGTGCTCGCGGTGGGCCTCACAGGCAAGCCACACCTTGCGCCGCTCGGGCTGGTGGATCTTGGGATTATTCCACCGCAGGGCCCACTGGGCCTGCTCCTGGCATCCGCGCGCTGAGCACAGCATGATCAGAAGTTTACGGGCACGGAAAGAATAAGAGCGCCGGGCGGCCACGGGGGAAGCCGCCCGGCGACGGCTGAATCGTACACACTGAAAACCCCCTCATGTCTACCCGTTCGTCGTGCCTCTTTGGCGTCTGGCCGTAAGCCGTAGCGGCGGCCGGACGTTCGGTGGCCGCGAGCAGCCACGACGTGCGGGACGGACCGGATTTCCGGCGCTGCGACCCCGGCTGGTTAGCTGGGCGTGTAAGGCTTGGTGCGGCAGCACCTCGCCTTAATCTCGATGACGCCGCACCGCACTGGAGGACCGGTGGCCAACGCGACCACGCCAGAACAGCCCGACGCGCCGGTTGACACGCCTCCCGCGGGCAGCACCCCGGCACAGGACGCCACGCTGCTCGAACGCGCGTTGTTCGAGGTCAAGCGGGTGATCGTGGGTCAGGACCGGATGGTCGAGCGGATGTTCGTGGCGCTCCTGGCGCGTGGCCACTGCCTGCTGGAGGGCGTGCCCGGCGTCGCCAAGACGCTTGCCGTGGAGACGCTGGCCAAGGTTACCGGCGGCACGTTCGCTCGGATCCAGTTCACGCCCGACCTGGTGCCGGCCGACATCATCGGCACCCGGATCTACCGGCAGTCGAGCGAGAAGTTCGACGTCGAGCTCGGCCCGGTGTTCGCCAACTTCCTGCTCGCCGACGAGATCAACCGCGCGCCCGCCAAGGTGCAGTCGGCGCTGCTGGAGGTCATGTCCGAGCAGCAGGTCTCGATCGGCGGCGAGACCCACGAGGTGCCCCACCCGTTCCTCGTCATGGCGACCCAGAACCCGATCGAGCAGGAGGGCGTCTACCCGCTGCCCGAGGCCCAGCGCGACCGCTTCCTCATGAAGATCATCGTCGGGTACCCGACGGACGCCGAGGAGCGCGAGATCGTCTACCGGATGGGCGTCAGCCCGCCCGAGCCGTCGGCGATCTTCACGCCGGGTGAGCTGATCGCGCTCCAGCGCAAGGCCGACCAGGTGTTCGTGCACAACGCGCTGGTCGACTACTCGGTGCGGCTGGTGCTCGCCACCCGCACACCGGCCGAGCACGGCATCCCGGACATCGCGCCGCTCATCCAGTACGGCGCCAGCCCGCGCGCCTCGCTCGGCATCGTGCGCGCCACGCGGGCGCTCGCGCTGATGCGCGGCCGCGACTACGCGCTCCCGCAGGACGTGCAGGACGTCGCGCCCGACATCCTCCGCCACCGCCTGGTGCTCAGCTACGACGCGCTCGCCGACGACGTGCCCGCCGACCACATCGTGGCCCGGGTGATGGCCTCGGTGCCGCTGCCGACGGTCGCGCCGCGGCAGAGCGCCAGCCCGACCCCCGCCCCCGCCTCCGGCCCGCCGATGGGTGCCCAGCCCGCTCCCGCCGGTGCGTGGCCCAACCTGCCATGAGCCCGCCGCTCGACGCGCAGACCACGGCGCGGGCGGACGCGGTCCTCTCCCGGCTCCAGCTGCTCGTCACCCGCAAGCTCGACGGGCTGCTCCAGGGCGACTACGTGGGGCTGCTGCCGGGTCCGGGCAGCGAGGCGGGGGAGTCGCGCGAGTACCGCCCGGGTGACGACGTGCGGCGCATGGACTGGCCGGTCACCGCGCGCACCACGTTTCCACACGTGCGGCAGACCGTCGCCGACCGCGAGCTGGAGACGTGGATGGCCGTCGACCTGTCCGCCAGCCTCGCCTTCGGCACCGCCAAGCACCTCAAGTCCGAGCTGGTGATCGCGGCGACCGCGGCGCTCTCCTACATCACCGTCCGCGGCGGCAACCGGATCGGCGCGGTGGTCGGCACCGGTGCGCAGATGCAGCGCCTGCCGGCCCGCCCCGGACGCAAAGAGGCGCAGGGGCTGCTGCGCGCGATCGCCCGTACCCAGATCAGGCCCGGACGCTCCGACCTGGGTGCGCTGATCGACATGCTCAACCGCCCACCACGCCGGCGGGGTGTGGCTGTGGTGATCTCCGACTTCCTGGCTCCGGTCGAGCAGTGGGCACGCCCCGTGCGCAAGCTGAGCGTGCGCCACGACGTGCTCGCGATCGAGGTGGTCGACCCGCGCGAGCTGGAGCTGCCCGACGTGGGTGTGCTCACGCTCGTCGACCCGGAGACCGGCGCGCTGCACGAGGTGCAGACCGCCGACCCCAAGCTGCGCAGCCGGTACGCGGAGGCGGCCGGCGCGCAGCGCGCGGCCATCGCACAGGCCCTGCGCGCGGCGAACGCCGCCCACCTGCGCCTGCGCACCGACTCCGACTGGCTGCTCGACATGGTCCGCTTCGTCGCCGCCCAGCGGCACGCACGCACCCGAGGGACGACGCGATGATCCGCTTTCTCGAGCCGTGGTGGCTGCTCGCGCTGCTGCCGGTGGTCGCGATCGCGGCCGTGTACGTGTGGCGGCAGTTCCGCCGCAAGCAGTACGCGGTCCGCTTCGCCAACCTCGACCTGCTGCGCACCCTCGCGCCCAAGGGCCTCGGCTGGCGCCGCCACGTGGCGGCCGGCACCTTCCTGCTCGCGCTGCTCGCGCTGGCCACCGCGATGGCCCGCCCCTCGATCGATCGCGAGGAGCCGCTCGAACGCGCCACCATCATGCTGGCGATCGACGTGTCGCTGTCGATGGAGGCCGACGACGTGGCGCCCAGCCGCATCGAGGCGGCGCAGGAGGCGGCGAAGCAGTTCGTGACCGAGCTGCCGCCGACCTACAACCTGGGGCTCGTCTCGTTCGCCAAGTCGGCCAACGTGCTGGTGCCGCCCTCGAAAGACCGGCTCGCGGTGCAGCAGGCCATCGACGGCCTCACCCTGGCCGAGGCCACCGCGACCGGCGAGGCGGTCTTCACCTGCCTGGAGGCGGTGCGCTCGGTGCCGGCGGACGGCGCGCAGGGCATCCCGCCCGCGCGCATCGTGCTGCTCTCCGACGGGTACCGCACGTCCGGCCGCTCGGTCGAGGAGGCTGCGTCGGCCGCCGCCGCGGCGAACGTGCCGGTCTCCACGATCGCCTTCGGCACCGACGCCGGCGTGGTCGACATCGGCGGCCAGCTCCAGCCGGTGCCGGTCGACCGGCTCGCGCTGGCCGAGCTGGCCGAGACCACGCAGGGCTTCTTCTACGAGGCGGCGTCGGTGAGCGAGCTCAAGCAGGTGTACGAGGACATGGGCAGCTCGATCGGCCACCGGGTCGAGCCGCGTGAGGTAACGCAGTGGTACGCGGGGATAGCGCTGCTCTTCGCGCTGGCCGCGGGAGGCATGAGCCTACTGTGGACGTCCCGCCTGCCGTAGGCCGCAACGCGGGATGCACGAGCGTCCGTGGCGATTTCTGGCCCCTGGAGGGGCCAAAACTCGCCACGGACGCTCAGTTTGGTCTCCAACCGGCGGCTATGAGGGCGGCGCGCAGGTCGGTGAGCACCTCTTCGGGACACTGGCGCAGCGCCCAGCCCGGAAAGCGCAGCAGCCGCTCTCCGGCGATCGCGATCTCGTTGTGCTGCCGCATGTCCGCGTACCACGCCTTCACGTCCATGTGCTGCGCACCGTCGATCTCGACGTGTACCGCCCAGGGGTCGAAGTACACGTCGCGATAGCGGCGGCGACCGGACCGGTCGGTGCGGCTGACCTGACGCGACGGCTCGGGTAGCCGGGCACGGCGGCACAGCCGGGCAAAGTCGATCTCCAAGATGGACTCGGCGCCGCCGGCCGCGTCCGTGATCGCCGCAACGATGACCTTGCGTCGGCCCACCCTCGGCATCCGGGCCAGCGCGGGTTCGACGTCGACGAGCCCGACCAGGCGCTGCTGGAAGCATGCGGCGATGATCGTGACGGCTTCCCGGTCCGTGCGGGCCCACTGGGCCGCGTCGATCATCGAGCGGGCCGGCATCGTGCAGGGCGGGTTTCCCGCCGGGTGCCGGTCCTCGACCGCGACGTGCCGCGTGCGGTGCACGACCACGCCGGGAGGCGGATCGGTGTCTCGCCGCTGCGCGCCGACAAGCACGTGGATCGGGCGGACGGCGAATCCTCGAAGGCCGTGCACCGCGAGTGCGGACAGCCCGGCCAGCGGCGCGACAAGCCCGCGGCCCACGGCGAGCGCCGCGATCCAACGGCGCTGGTGCTCGCTGACCGCTCCCGTCCGCGCGAGGTAGACCCCACGGTGTGCGGCCAACCAGCGCCCAGTGGTGAGCCTATGCCGGATCGCCTTGGCGGACAGGTAGCGAAGCGCCTGGCGGCGACTTATCACCCCGTCCTGACGAAACAGCAGGAACTCGAGATCCCCCGCCTCGTCGGGCCGAAACGCGCGGATGTCGTCGACACGTTGATACCCAGCCACGGTCCACCAGTGTCGGGGTGGGGTCCGACAAGTTCAGGTGGGGCGGTCCAGGCGGTACACGACGACGGGCGTGCCGGTGAGTTCGGAGGTCTCGCGGTCGAGGTGGAAGCCCAGCCTGCGGGCGAGGCCGATGCTGGCCGCGTTGTCGGGGTGGATGACGGCGGTGACGTGGTCGTTGGGGAGGTTGGCCCACAGCCAGGCGAGCCACGCCTCGCTGGCCTCGCGGGCGTAGCCCTTGCGTTGCGCGTCGCGGGCGATGACGTAGCCGAGCTCGAGCATGCCGTCCGGCCAGTAGTGGAGGCCGGCGCGGCCGATCAGGCGGCCGGTGGTGCGTTCGATGACGGCGCTCTGGCCGTGGCCGTGTTGGCGCCAGATGGTCTGGAAGCGGGCCACCTGGAGACGAGTGCCCTCAAAGGACAGTCGGGAGCCGCCGATGTACGCCGCCACCGCGGGGTCGGCGTAGATGGCGGCCAGGGCCTCGGTGTGCGTGGCGTCGAGCGGCGGGAGGTCCAGCCGCTCGGTGCACAGCACCAGGTCTCCGGACAAGGAGCCTTCAGACGAGGACGAAGAGGACGACGACCCAGACGGCGGCGAGGGTGAAGCCCAGCGGGGCAGCGTAACGGTTCATGGCGGTTCTCCGGTGGCGAGTTACGCGCGGCGGCGCGCCCGAGGCCGTGACCCGGGCGCGAAAGGGAGAGGAGAGACCGGTCAGCTCAGCTGACGCGTGGCCCGGCTATGACTAGGGGGATCGCTATCTCGCACAGCGATCACCTCCATAGGTAGTCCGGGCTCAGAACCGTCCGTCATCGTACACCCCGGGCACCCGCCGCACCTACTTGGCCGATCGGTCGGCGTGCGGTGTCCACCCGGCCGGCCACGGCCGGGAAGACCGTGCACGCGGTGGCCAGAACCGTTGCGAACACGGGGAACCAGAGCATCCGCGCACCTACCCAGGTCAGGCTCTCCGGCGCGGTGTGCAGACCGGGTACGGGCCGGCCGGCGGTGAGCCACGCCATGCCGGCCACCACGGCGATGAGCGCGCTCTGGTGCCACAGGTAGATGGGCATCGCGGCGCGGTTGAGCACCGCGACCGGGCGAGGTGTGGGGCGGCTGTCGAGCCACGGGCGGACCAGCAGCGCGACGCCGATCTGCGCGGTGCCGAGCGCGATCGTGAACAGTGAGGGGGGCGACAGGTTGGAGCGCCCGTCGCCGGGTACGCCGACCGCGCTCATCGGATAGTCGAGCCACCGGATCAGCACGGCCATCGCCACCGCGCCGCCCACCAGCATCGCCAATCCGGTGCCGCGGCCGGTCAGGCGGCCGGCGGCGAGCGCCATGCCCAGGGTGTACGGCACGAGCCAGGCCGCGAGCACCGTCAGCGGGAGCCAGCCGAGACCGGCGTCGGCGAGCGCGACCACGGCCACCGCCGGGATGGCGGCGGCCGGTCCGGCGCGGCGCAGCGGGGCGGTCAGCGCCAGCAGCGCGACGAAGGGCAGCAGGAACCACAGTGGACTGACGACGAGCGTGCCGACCGTGTCCAGGGTCACGCCGGGCACGCCGGCCATGGCGGCGACGACCAGCGCGAGCGTCCACAGTGCACCGAAGCCGGCCACCGGCAGGACCAGCCGGGGCAGGCGCCGGTGGAGCGGGCGGCGGGAGCGGGCCGCGGCGTACCCGCCGGCGAAGAAGAACAGCCCGAGGGTTTGCAGCACCCACGTCACGGGTGCGAACGACGGCAGCGCGCTCAGTGGGCTGGCCTGGTCGATCCCGCCGCCGGGGCCGAGGACGAGCCCGGTCACCAGCCAGTGCCCGAGGACGACGCCGGCGATGGCGACGGCGCGGATCGTGTCGACCGCCCGGTCCCGGGGCTGGCTCGACCTGGAGCTGGATGCGGAGCGGCCAGCTCGGTTCGAAACGGCGGCCGGGGCCGAAGCGAGCGGAGCGAGCCAGCCAGCAGAGTCCCGGTCCGCGTTCACGAGTCCACCGCCACGATGCCGGCGACGGCGGTGAGCGTGGCTGAGCCGTCGGTCAGGTACTCGGGATGGCCGTCCACCCCTTCCGTCGGGAGCCGCCGCGCGCCGAACGAGGAGTCGGCCGGGTGCGTGCCGAGGCCCAGGTCGAAGAGGCGGATGCCGGGTACGAAACGGATCCAGTCGTGCGGTGACTCGGCGGCCCATACGCGGGCGGTGGTGTGCAGGTCCGCCGCGCGGTCCGCGCCCATGCCCGGTGCGCCCAGCGCGACGATGTCGGTCACCTGCGGCGGCAGGTGCGCCGCGGCGTAGCCGATGACCAGCGCGCCGTAGCTGTGGCCGATCAGCGTGATCCGTGCGTGCGGATGGCCGGCCACGAGCGCTTCGACGTAGCGGATGAGCGCCTGGGCACCCGCCTCCGCCGAGGTCGAGCGGGCCGCCTCCAGCCCGAGCCCTTCCGGCGGCCGGTAGCCGAGCCAGGCCACGACCGCGACCTCGCCGGGTTCCGTGCGCGGGGCGGCGGTGGCGTACAGCGCGCGGGCCATCGCGCCGGTCGTCCGGGAGAGGTTCGCCGAGTTGGTGCCGACGCCGGGCACCAGGACGGCGATGCGGTCCGCTGTGGACGGTTGGCCGACCACGTCGACCGCGGTGGTCGCCGGGAGCGCGGCGCCGGCGTCGTGCGGCGGCGCGACGAGCACGGCGCCGAGCAGCGCGGCGGTGGCGGCGTACCGGATCCGGTTCATGCCACGAAGAGTGGGCCGGGGCCCACGCTCCACGCGTCAGACCGGGGTTTGCTCTTACCCTTAGGACCGGGGTACTACTCCCCGGCGGCGACCAGACCCGTCTCGTACGCCAGGACGACCGCCTGCGCCCGGTCGCGGAGGTTGAGCTTGGCGAGGATCCGCCCGACGTGGGTCTTCACGGTCTGCTCGGCGACCACGAGGTCGTCGGCGATCTCCCCATTGGACCGTCCACGTGCGATCAGCCGCAGCACCTCCGTCTCCCGCGGGGTGAGCGCGGACAGCACGGTCGGGCGCGGGCGGTTGCGGCTGGGCCGGGCGGCGAACTCGGCGATCAGCCGCCGGGTCACCGAGGGCGCCAGCAGCGCCTCGCCGCCGGCCACCACGCGCACCGCCTGCACCAGGTCGGCGGCGGGCGCGTCCTTGAGTAGGAAGCCGGAGGCGCCCGCGCGCAGCGCCTCGTAGACGTAGTCGTCGAGGTCGAACGTGGTCAGGATCAGCACCTTCGGCCGTTCGCCGCCCTCCGGCCGGGAGCCGATCAGGCGGCGGGTGGCCTCCAGGCCGTCGAGCACGGGCATGCGCACATCCATGAGTACGACGTCCGGGTCGAGGCGGCGGGCGGCGGTGACCGCGTCGGCGCCGTTCGCCGCGTCGCCGACGACGAGCAGGTCGGGCTGGGCGGCCAGCAGCGCCCCGAACCCCTGCCGCACCATCGCCTGGTCGTCGGCGATGAGC
Organism: Phytohabitans sp. LZ39; assembly: GCF_059359075.1. Classification (NCBI taxonomy): domain Bacteria; kingdom Bacillati; phylum Actinomycetota; class Actinomycetes; order Micromonosporales; family Micromonosporaceae; genus Phytohabitans; species Phytohabitans sp. LZ39. The sequence continues at coordinate 83,372 of NZ_JCADBM010000022.1, forward strand.
ACGCGGATCACTCGCCGCTCCCGGGCTCCGGCTCAGGGGGCGGCGCGTAAGGCAGCCGGGCCGCCACGGCGAAGCCGCCGTCCGCGGTGGCGCCGGCCGCGAAATCCCCGCCCAGCAGCGTCACCCGCTCGCGCATGCCGGCGATCCCGTGCCCCTCGCCTTGTGGCGACTCGGGCGGCGCCGTCGGGGGGCCATTGTGGACGCGCAGGCTCAGGTCCGCGAGCCACGGCCGGATCTCCACCCGCACGGCCGCCCCCGGCGCGTGCCGGCTCGCGTTGGCGAGGGCTTCCTGCACGATCCGGTACGCGGCGAGCCCGACCGCCTCCGGTGGCGGCTCACCCTCGGCGACGTCGAGCGAGGCGTCTACACCGGCCCGCTGCGCGCTGGTCACCAGCTCGGGGATGTCGGTGAGCCCGGGCTGGGGCGCGATGAGCCGTTCGCTGTCTTCGCTGCGCAGCACGCCGAGCAGGCGGCGCATGTCGGTGAGCGCCTGGCGGGCCGCCATCGCCATCGACGTGAACTCGGCGCGGGCGGTCTCGGGCAGGTCGGGGAGGCGGTACGGCGCGGTCTCCGCCTGTACCGCGATCATGGACATGTGGTGGGCGACCACGTCATGCATCTCCCGCGCGATCCTGGTGCGTTCCTCCAGCACCGTACGCCGTGCCTTCTCCAGCTCGCTCACCTCGGCCTGCTCGGCGAGCTGCTCGCTGAGGCTGCTGCGGCTGCGCGCGATCCGGGCGATCACGTCGGCGACCAGCACCACGACGACGAAGAGCAGCGACACGCCGGGGAGGTCGGCGGGCGGCACGAAGATCCAGACCGCGAGCAGGCTGAACGCGAGCATCCACATCAGCACCGCGCGGTCGACCCGGGCGCCCACGACGAGCAGCACCAGCAGGATGACGAACACGTGGCCAGGGCTCCACGGCCAGGTCTCGTTCCCGCTGTTGAACGTGCCGAAGAGCATGCTGACGAACATCAGCCGCCACGCCCAGAGGGGCCGGGAGAGGAGGAACGGCAACGGCAGCACCGTGAGGATGGCGATGAGCCAGCCGCTGATCGGCGGCAGCTCGCGGGCGTCGATCAGGTACGCCGCCGTGCCGACCGTGACGCCGACGAGCGCGAGCACGGCCACGGTGGGCGCTACCAGCCGGAGGCGCGGCCACGGCAAGGGCACGGTGACCGGCGGGTAGTCCGGTCCGCCGAAGAGGCGCTTGAGCGCGTTCCAGGCGCCGCGCGAGGGGGAAGCCACGTCTCGCAGGTTACGGTGTGTGATCAATCGCGTCGTACCGCCGTGGTGTGATCCTCGGTGTCATACCCCGGTAGTGTCTGGGCCGTCGGCGCAGCCGCGACGAGGAGTGGAGGAGCCACGATGGCCCGCACCGTGCTGGTGACCGGGGGCAACCGGGGGATCGGCCTGGCGATCGCGCAGGCGTTCGCGAAGCAGGGGGACCGGGTGGCCGTCACCCACCGCGGCAGCGGGGTGCCGGGCGACCTCTTCGGCGTGCGGTGCGACATCACGGACACGGCTGCCGTCGACGCGGCGTTCTCCACCATCGAGGCCGAGCTCGGCCCCGTCGAGGTGCTGGTGGCCAACGCCGGCATCACCGACGACACGCTGCTGCTGCGGATGTCGGAGGAGCAGTTCACCCGGGTCATCGACACCAACCTCACCGGGGCGTACCGGCTCGCCAAGCGGGCGGCCTCGAAGATGCTGCGGGCCAGATGGGGCCGGATGATCTTCATCTCCTCGGTGGTCGGGCTCTACGGATCGCCCGGCCAGGTCAACTACGCGGCGAGCAAGGCCGGCCTGGTCGGCGTCGCCCGCTCGATCACCCGCGAGCTCGGCACCCGTAACATCACCGCGAACGTGGTGGCGCCCGGCTACGTCGAGACCGACATGACCGCCGCGCTGCCCGAGGACCGCAAGGCGGAGTACCAGAAGCTGATCCCGGCCGGCCGCTTCGCCGCACCCGACGAGGTGGCGGGCGCGGTGACCTGGCTGGCGAGCGACGCCGCCGGATACATCTCCGGCGCGGTCATCCCGGTCGACGGTGGCCTGGGAATGGGCCACTGAGAAAGAAGGGTCGTACGTGTCTGGACTCCTCGCCGGCAAGCGGCTGCTCATCACCGGCGTCATCACCGATCAGTCGATCGCGTTCTCGACCGCGAAGCTCGCGCAGGAGCAGGGCGCCACGGTCGTGCTGACCGGCTTCGGCCGGCTTTCGCTGGTCGAGCGGATCGCCAAGCGGCTGCCCGAGCCGCCGCCCGTCATCGAGCTCGACGTGCAGAACTCCGAGCAGCTCGCCGGGCTGGCCGACAAGGTGCGCGAGCACGTGGACGGGCTCGACGGGGTGGTGCACTCGATCGCGTTCGCGCCGCAGAGCGCGCTGGGCGGCGGGTTCCTCGACGCCGGGTGGGACGACGTGAGCACGGCGCTGCACGTCTCCACGTACTCCTACAAGGCCCTCGCGATGGCCGCGCTCCCGCTGATGAGCCGCGGCGGATCGGTGGTCGGGCTGACCTTCGACGCGCAGTACGCCTGGCCGGTGTACGACTGGATGGGCGTGGCGAAAGCCGGCCTGGAGTCGGCCTCCCGCTATCTCGCGCTGCACCTGGGCAAGCAGGGCATCCGCAGCAACCTCGTCTCCGCCGGCCCGCTGCGCACGATGGCGGCCAAGTCGATCCCCGGCTTCGAGCAGTTCGAAGACGAGTGGGTGAAGAAGGCGCCGCTCGGCTGGGACCTGGGCGACCAGCAGGCGGCGGCCAAGGCGATCCTGATGCTGCTCTCCGACTGGTTCCCCGCCACCACCGGCGAGATCGTGCACGTGGACGGCGGGTTCCACGCGGTAGGAGCCTGAGGTGTACGACGCTCTGCTCCTGGTTTCCTTCGGCGGGCCCGAGCACCCCGACGACGTGTTGCCGTTCCTGGCGAACGTCACGCGGGGGCGCGGTGTGCCCCCCGAGCGGCTGGCCGAGGTGGCCGAGCACTACCAGCACTTCGGCGGGGTGTCACCGATCAACCAGCAGTGCCGCGCGCTGATGGGGGCGATCCAGGAGGGCACCGACCTGCCGGTGTACTGGGGCAACCGCAACTGGCACCCGATGCTCGCCGACACCGTGGCGCAGATGCGCGACGAGGGGGTCAAGCGCGCGCTCGCGTTCGTCACCAGCGCCTACGGCGGATACTCCTCGTGCCGCCAGTACCTGGAGGACATCGCGGCCGCGCGGGCGGCGGTGGGCCCGACCGCGCCGGCGATCGACAAGCTGCGGCACTTCCACGACCACCCCGGCTTCGTCGAGCCGCACGCCGACGCGGTGCGCGCCGCCCGGGCCACGCTCCCGCCCGGCGGTGACCTGCGGGTGGTCTTCACCGCCCACTCGATACCCACGTCGATGGCCGCGACCGCGGGCCCGGACGGCGGTCGCTACGAGGCGCAGCTCAACGAGACCGCGGCCCTCGTCTCCGCCGCCGGTGCGCCCGACCTGCCGTGGGACCTCGTGTGGCAGAGCCGCAGCGGCCCGCCGCACGTGCCGTGGCTCGAACCGGACGTCAACGACCATCTCACCGCGCTCGCCGAGCGTGGTGTCACCGGTGTGGTGGTGAGCCCGATCGGCTTCGTCTCCGACCACCTGGAGGTGATCTGGGACCTCGACAACGAGGCCGCCAGCACCGCCAAGCGGCTCGGCCTCGACTACGCGCGCGCCGCCACGCCCGGCACCGACCCGCGTTTCGTGGCGATGGTGCACGATCTCGTGCGGGAGCGTGTTAACGCGCCGGAAAGTGTCCGGCGATCTCGGCTGGGTACCCTTCCGCTCTGGGACACCTGTCCCGTGGGCTGCTGTCCACCACCGCGCAGGGGAGCCGCTCAGTGAGTGACCGCGGCGCCGCGCTCCGCGCGGGCCGCCGATCAGGAGGCGCACCATGACGGACCGGAAGCCGATCGAGTCCTGGCTCACCGATATGGACGGTGTGCTGGTGCACGAGGGGCAGCCGATTCCCGGCGCGCCCGAGTTCATCAGCCGGCTGCGCTCGTCGGGCAAGCCGTTTCTGGTGCTGACCAACAACTCGATCTACACCCCGCGTGACCTGCAAGCCCGGCTGACCCGGATGGGCTTCGACGTGCCCGAGCAGTCGATCTGGACGGCGGCGCTGGCCACCGCCCAGTTTCTGGCGGACCAGCGGCCGGGCGGCACGGCGTACGCGATCGGCGAGGCCGGCCTCACCACGGCGCTGCACGCGGTCGGATACATACTGAGCGACTTCGCACCCGACTACGTGGTGCTGGGGGAGACCCGCACGTACAGCTTCGAGGCCATCACCAAGGCCGTGCGCCTCATCAACGACGGCGCCCGCTTCATCTGCACCAACCCCGACCCGACCGGCCCGTCCGTCGAGGGCGCGCTGCCGGCCGCCGGCTCGGTGGCGGCGATGATCTCCAAGGCGACCGGCGTCGACCCGTACTTCGTGGGCAAGCCCAACCCGATGATGATGCGCTCCGCGCTCAACACCATCGAGGCGCATTCGGAGACCACCGCGATGATCGGCGACCGCATGGACACCGACATCCTGTGCGGCCTGGAGGCGGGTTTGGAGACGATCCTCGTGATGAGCGGGATCAGCACGCGCGCCGAGACCGAGCGGTACCCGTACCGCCCGTCCCGCATGGTGGAATCGGTCGCCGACCTGATCGACGAGATCTGACGCGCTATCGGGTTGACGGAGGTGGCGGTGGTGTCTAACCTCGAATGTGCCTAGTGCAGTAGCGCTTAGGAAGTGGACCCGGTAGCCCTCCGGACGGTGGGCGGGCCGGGTTCCGCGCTTTCTGGACGTTACACTTTCCGCACGTCGGTGACGATCTCGTTGACCCGTGCGCGCCAGTGGCCCCCCTTAGCCCACGACCACGCGATCGCATCGGGGATAGCGAGGAGGCTCTCTTCGTAGGCGCGCATATGTGCATATTGCAAAGCGTTGCCGTCGCCCCCTGAATGTAGCTGGGCAAAGATGAGTGCCTTGTCGCTCTTGAGGGCGCCTTCCTCGGTTTCCAGGATCAACCGCTCCACATCGAGGTTGACGAGATCTTTGACGAGCCGGGCGAGGCACGCGTCTCGTGCGGGTTTGTTGGCCGTATGCCGGCGTCCATCGTAGACGATCGCCTCGACGCCAAGGGTGGCGATGGTGTCGAGGATCTGCTTTCTGCGCCCGTTGCTTTCCTTCTGGAAGTGGATCCGGCGCTGACCGGGCATGACCAATGCCTTGATCGATTGACGCGCCGGCGCCAATTTCGCCGGCGGGAGAAGGGCGGCGACCATGATGTAGCCGTGCGCCTTGGCCTCGTCTGTGAACGCGTGTAAGGGCACCGTCCATCCGCCTCTTGTGGGCTAACACCGCGGGAACTCATGATTGGTAGCACACAAGAGACGGCCGCGCTGACCCTGAATTATTCGAAGAATCGATCAAGGACGAATAGTCGCCCTATTGTTTGTCCTTGATCGACGGAGCGAAAAGGCTAGGGCCTTAGTGGGGCATTGCATGCCGCCACCAGTGCGCGGCGGCAGGCTGTCGTGAGTGGACGGAGGGCGGCGTCGCGCTCCTGCGCCTCGTATCCGTTGACCGCGCCGCCCGGTGCGGCGTGCTCGGCCAGCGCCAGCACGCGATCCAGCACGCTCGCGCGCGCGAAAAGGCGACGGGCCCGCGGATCGAAGCCGGGTGGGAGGTCGATGCCCGCGTCGGGACGGCGAAGCGCGGCCAGCGCGCCGGCGAGCTCCGGCCGCCACTGGGCCACGTCGAGCCGGGCGAGGCGCGCGGTGGCCTCGGCCAGCGCGGCGGACAGGTCGGACTCGGCCTCGGCGGTGCCCGGCTCGCCGCCGGACCCGCCCACCGCGGGCAGCGGATAGACCCGCCAGAGCAGGGTCTCGAACGTCACGCCCGAGCCGGACGTGTGGCTGCGCACCTCGGGGATGAAGCCCAGATCGCCGGCGACCACCGCCTCGCCCGCGACGAGCGCCGCGCCCGCGAACGGCCCGGGGCCGGGCAGCCCGCGCGGGTCGCCGGGGGCCGGCAGCACCAGCCGGATCTCGTCGGGCGGCAGCTTGGAAAGCGTGGGCAGCGCGTCGCGCAGCGGCACGTCGGTCCAGGTGCCGGGCGCGTCCGCGACAAGGTGCTCCTCGTCACCGGCGATCTCGTCGGCGACCTCGTCATAGGGCACCAGCCCGGCGCGCCACGCGCGGACCCACGCCACGAACCGGCTCGACCGGCGCGCCGCGAGGGTCGCCGCGCCTGCTGCGGGAGACATGCGGCAAGAGTACGTGCTGGCCGCTGCCCTGTCTCGGGTGCGGCGCGTCTGCGTGGCATGCCGCACGCGCGCGGCTAGCGTCCGAGAGCATGTATGGGGAGGACGTACTAGCCGGGAATTGGCGCCGCCGCAAGGTGGTGCCCGAGGTCGACGCGGAGGTCGACCTGGTCGTGGAAGACGCCGACTCCGGATTCTGCGGCGCTGTCGTGGGATTCGAGTACGGCGCGGTGGTTTTGGAAGACCGGCACGGCAAGCGCCGCAACTTTCCCTTGGCACCGGCCGCGTTCCTGCTCGACGGCGCGCCGGTGACATTGCGAAAGCCCGTGCGGAGCGCCGCGCCGGCCGCCCGCCGCCGCACGGCGTCGGGTTCGATCGCCGTCCAGGGGGTACGCGCACAGGTCGCCAAGGCCAGCCGCATCTGGGTCGAGGGTGTCCACGACGCCGCGATGGTGGAACGGATCTGGGGCGACGACCTGCGTATCGAGGGCGTCGTGGTGGAGCCGTTGGACGGGATCGACGAGCTCGCCGACGCGGTGCGCGCGTTTCAGCCCGGCTCTGAGCGGCGGCTCGGCGTGCTCGTCGACCATCTGGTGCCCGGCTCGAAGGAGAGCCGCGTCGTGGCCGCCGTGACGTCGCCGCATGTGCTGGTGACCGGCCATCCGTACGTGGACATCTGGCAGGCGGTCAAGCCGGAGCGGTTGGGCATCAAGGCGTGGCCGGTGGTGCCGCCGGGCCGGCCGTGGAAGGAGGGCGTGTGCGCCGCCCTCGGCGTGGCCGACCCGGCCGACATGTGGCGCCTGATCCTGTCCAAGGTAGACACGTTCCACCATGTGGAAACCCCGCTGATCGGCGCGATGGAACGACTCATCGACTTCGTGACGGTCGAGTCACCCTAGGACGATCGAGTTCCCTTCCACCGTGATCGTCTGAGCGGGGAGCGGGGAGGTGGCGGGGCCGGCCAGCACCGAGCCGTCGCTGGTGGAGAAGGCGCTGCCGTGGCAGGTGCAGACGATCTCGTTCCCCCGCACCTGGGAGACGAGGCAGCCCTGGTGGGTGCACTGCGCGCTGAAGGCCTTGAAGTCGCCCGCCGCCGGCTGGGTGACCACGACCTGCTTGTCGGCGAAGATCGTGCCGCCGCCGACCGGAATGTCCGAAGTGCTGGCGAGCGCGTCGGCCGGGGAGCCCGTCGAGGAGCCCGCCGAGGAGCTCGTCGACGGAGATGGCGCCGCGCTGGTGGGCGTCGAGGCCGCCGGCTCCTCGTCACTGCCGCAGGCGGCCAGGAGGCCGACCGCGCCCACGCCGACCGCCCCCGCGGCCAGTACGTTGCGTCGACTCGGCAAATTTGGTTGAGCGTTCACCTTCTGCATGGGCGCCAGCATGTCCGGCATGACTGGATGAGTCCTGTGGCGAACCTGTGGATCCGCTGAATTAGCCGAGCTGGCCGGCGTCTCTGGTGAAGATGAACGTCGCGATGTCGAGCGCCGCCACCCCGCCGGCGGGGTCGCGCCGCACCACGAGCGTCTCGCCGTCGTTGGCGCCCGAGTGGCAGCGCCACCGGTCGGTGCCTTCGACCGTGAAGCGCCACGGGTCGCGCCCGGCGCGGGTGAGCACCAGCTCGCCGTTTTCCCAGGTGGCGTCGTGTGCCAGCCCCATCCACCACCAGCGGCCGCACAGCTCGACGGCCTCCGGCGGGGGCGGTGCGGCCGGGCGCCACGGTGCGGGTGGCACCGGCTCGCGGTCGAGCACCTCCAGCAGCGCCGCGAAGGCGAGCTGGCCGATCGGAAAGCCGTAGGCGTTGGCGTACCCGACGACGCCGGTGCGGGACGGCCGGTGGACGGCGATGACGGAGACGTACCCCGGCATGGAGCCGCCGTGGCCGACCAGGACGCGCTCGCCGCGGCGATAGAGCTCGATCCCCAGGCCGTGGCCCCCGCTCCAGGTCTCCGGGTCGCTGATGGCGACCGGCACGCACATCTCGGCGAGCGTGTCGGGGGCGAGCACCTCGGGCGCCGGCTCGGCGAGGAACGCCGCCCACCGGCCCAGGTCGGCGAGCGAAGACCACAACTGCCCGGCCGGGGCCATCGCGCCGGTGTCGGTGCGCGGCTCCTCGTTGAGCGTGCCGTGGAGCGGGTGCACCACGTAGCCGGGCGCGAAGGGCTCGTGCGGGTGGTATGTGGTGCGCAGCATCGACAGCGGCGCCAGCACCTGCTCGGTCAGCAGCTCGATCCACGGCTTGCCGGTGACCCGCTCCAGCACGGCGCCGAGCAGGCCGTACGCCAGGTTGGAGTAGTGGTACGTCCGGTGTGGAGGGTGGGCGAGCTTTTCCGGGGTGAGGCCGGCCAGCAGCGTGTCGACGTCGGTGCCCTCGGTCCGCTCCCACCACCCGGCGCTGTCCGGCTCGCGCTGGAGGCCGGAGGCGTGCCCGAGGAGCTGGCGGAGCGTCACGCCGCCCACCGGGGTGCCAGGCAGGTGCCGGTAGAGCAGGTCGTCGAGGGTCAGCCGCCCCTCGTCGCGCAGCCGCATCACCAGCGTCGCGGTCATGGTCTTGGAGATCGACCCGATTCGGTACTGGGTGCCCGGGTCCGGCAGGGGGTGGTCACCGGCTCCGGCCACGTACGCCAGCCCGCCGTCGCGCACGATGCCGAGCACCACCGAGGGCGCCCGGCCGGTGGCCTGGGCCTCGGCGGTGAGCACGTCGAGCCGGCGGGTCGTGTCGGGTAGCAGCGCCACGTTCGTACCTCCCGATCGGGGTCAACGGAACAGGCGCCCAGACGTTACCGTCCGGCGACTCGCCGCACGTGCGGTGACGTGCCACGATCGAGGGGTGGATGCGGTTCTCTGGATCGTTCTGGGGGTTTTGCTCGCGGTCGCCGAGATGTTTACGTTCACGTTCGTCCTGATGATGCTCTCGGCCGGAGCCTTCGCCGCCGCGATCGCCGCGGCGCTCGGTGCGGGCGTGCCGGTCCAGGCGGCCGTCTTCGCGATCGTCTCCGCGCTCTCGCTGGTGGCCGTGCGGCCGGTGATCCGTCGCCATCGGGACGCACGGTTGCAGAGCGACGAGACGCCGATGGGGGTGGACGCCATCTCCGGCTCCACCGGCCTGGTGCTGGAGCAGGTCGACGCGGAGCACGGGCTCGTCAAGATCGACGGAGAGCTGTGGACCGCCCGGTCGTACGACGCCACGCAGGTGCTGGAGCCCGGCGAGCGTGTGCGGGTAATCGAGGTCAAGGGCGCCACCGCCATGGTCTGGCGGGATTTCTGAACCGGGGTTGGGGTAAACAATGGATGTTGTCATCGCGATCGTCGTGGCTTTCGTCGCACTTTTTGTGGCGATCACCCTTATTCGTGCGGTGCGGATCGTGCCGCAGCAGCGCAACTTCGTGGTCGAGCGGCTGGGCCGCTACCAGCGCACCCTCCGGCCGGGGCTCAACCTGCTGGTCCCGTTCATCGACTCGGTCCGTACCAAGGTCGACCTGCGCGAGCAGGTGGTGAGCTTCCCGCCGCAGCCGGTGATCACCTCCGACAACCTCGTGGTCTCCATCGACACGGTGCTCTACTTCAAGGTCGTCGACCCGGTGCGCGCCACGTACGAGATCGCCAACTTCCTCCAGGCCATCGAGCAGCTCACGGTCACGACGCTGCGTAACGTGATCGGCTCGCTCGACCTGGAGAAGGCGCTCACCAGCCGCGAGGAGATCAACCGGCACCTGTCCGGCGTGCTCGACGAGACCACCGGCCGCTGGGGCGTCAAGGTGACCCGCGTCGAGATCAAGGCGATCGAGCCGCCGCCGAGCATCCGCGACTCGATGGAGAAGCAGATGCGCGCCGAGCGCGAGCGGCGAGCGACGATCCTGACCGCCGAGGGGCAGAAGCAGGCACAGATCCTGAGCGCCGAGGGCGACAAGCAGGGCGCGGTGCTGCGTGCGGACGGTGACCGGCAGGCGCGCATCCTCCAGGCCGAGGGCCAGGCGAAGGCCATCCGCACGGTCTTCGACGCGATCCACGCCGCCAATCCGAGCCAGAAGGTGCTGGCGTACCAGTACCTCCAGGCGCTGCCGCAGATCGCCAACGGCACGGCCAACAAGGTGTGGATCGTGCCGGCCGAGCTCACCAAGGCCCTCGAAGGCCTCGGCGGCGCGCTGGGTGGCCTCGCCGGGATGGTCGGTGACGAGCCCAAGGTCGCGGTGGACGCGGCTGCCGTCGAGCGGGAGGCGGCCGAGGCCGCCCAGGCCGCGGCGGCCGCCGCCGAGGAGGTACAGCAGTCGGTGCAGGAGGCGGAGCGGCAGGTCTCCGGCGACAGGCCGCGCGGCCTGCCCGCGCCCGAGCCGGTGGCCCCGTCCGACCTGCTCGACCAGACCGCGGCACAGGAGAGGGAGCGCGCCTGATTCGTCGGAATCGTCCTCCCGGCGCCCCGGCTGCTGCCATGATCGATCCAGCATGGTAAGTGCCGGGGCGCCGGCGCGTTCCGGCCGCAGCGGGGGAAAGGCGGTTGGCCATGACGAACGCCACGAGACACACGCGCCCGGCGGGGTCGACGGTGCGGTCGGCCCCGGTGAAGGTGGTGTCCCGGACCGACGCGGGGGTCGCGGTCGTCGCGGCCGCCGCCCCGGAGCGCTCGGCCATCGGCCCGGTCACCAACGCCACCTGGGCGTGGTCCGTACGCCGCTTCGCCCGGGGCCTGATGTGGACGCTCCCGGGCTACGCCGTCGCCTACGGCGCGGTGACACTCGGCCGATGGGACGGCGGAGCGCCGATCCCGTACCTGGAGAACGGCCGCGTGCTCCACCTCATCGGCTGGGTGGTCGCGATGTGGCTGGGCCTGATGGCGCTCGTCGCGCTCACGGGCCTGCTGGCCGCCGCGCGCAGCCGCCGCACCGCCGCGGCCGGCCTGATGGTCGGTCTCACCGGTGTGGTGCTGTGGCTGCCGTTCGCGGCGGTGCCCAGAGACACCGCCGTGTACGGCACGGACGCGCGCACGCTCGCGCTGGCCGGCGGCGCCGTCTACTCGCTGGGCTGGCTGCTGGCCGGGTGGTCGGTGGCGCGCAGCGGCCTGTTCGGCAAGTCGGACGGCCTGATCCTGATGCTCGCCGCGCCGATGCTCGGCGTCGCCGGCCTGCTGGTCGGTCCACTTCAGACGGTCGGTGCCATCTTCGTCCTCGCGGCCGGCATCGGCATGTCGTGGACCGCCGGCCACCTGGTGCCAGCCGTCCACAGTGGGCGGACGGCCGCGGCGGCCGCCGGCGCCAAGGCGGTGGCGGCCAAGGTGGCCACGACCGGCAGCGTCAACTGACCCGTTCCAGCCGTGGGGCGGCCGCCGTGGCCGCCCGGCGCTCGTCGCGCGGGCGCAGCCCGGACCAGATGAGGAACGCGCTGACGAGCGTCACGGCCACGTTGACGCTCAGCGCGAGCCGGATGCCGGTCAGCTCCACGCTCTGGGTCGCCGCGACCGCGCTCAGGATCGGTATGCCGACGGTGATGGCCACCTGTTGCGTCATCGAGGTCAGCCCGGTGGCCAGGCCCTGCTGCTCGTTGGGCAGACCCGACGTGCCCGTCACCGTGTAAGCCACGATGGCGGTCACATGGCCGAAGAAGCCGATGAACAGCGCGGGGACCAGGATCGCGAGCGCGGACCGGTCGGTGCCGAGAAACACCAGCGGCAGCGTGGCGAGGCCCTGCACCAGCACGCCGACGGTCAGCATCCGGCGGCTGCCGAAGCGCCCGATGGAGCGTCCGGCGAGGACCCCGGCGGCCACGGCGGCCAGGCCCGGCACGCCGAAGACCAGGCCGGTGGTGAGCGCGGAGAAGCCGAGGGTCTTCTGGAGGTACAGCGTCATCAGGAAGATCATGGCGGGCTCCATCAGGAAGATGACCAGCCCCGCGTAGTTGCCCCACTTCACCGTGGGCAGCTTGAGGATGCGCACGGGCGCGAGCGGCGCCGGGGAGCGCAGCTCGATCATCCAGAACGCGACCAGCAGCAGCACGCCGGCGGCGCCCCAGAGCAGGTGCTTCTCGATGATCCCGTAGAGCACGGCGAGCAGGCCGCCGGTCACGGTCACCGCGCCGGGCACGTCCAGCCTCGCCCGGTCGGGCACCCTGCTCTCGCTGATCAGAAACGGCGTGAGCAGCAGGATCGCGACGGCGACCGGCACGTTGACGAAGAACGCGGCCCGCCAGCTCCACACGCTGACCAGGGTGCCTCCGACGAGCGCGCCGAACGTGAAGCCGCCGGACAGCAGGGCGCCGTTGAGGCCGAGGATGCGAGCGCGCGTCGAGCCCTCGGCGAAGGTGGTGGTGAGCAGCGACATCGCCGCGGGGATCGTCATCGCGGTCGCGAAGCCCTGGAGCACCCGCGCGGCAAGGAGGGTCTGCGGGTTTGTTGCGAAGCCGCCGAGCAGCGACGACGCGGCCAGCAGGACCATCGCGGCCAGAAACAGCCGGCGGCGCCCGAAGAGGTCGGCCATCCGGCCGAACAGGAGCGTGAAGCCGGCCGCGGGCAGCGCGTACGCCGAGGTGATCCAGGGCAGCCCGGTCACGTCGAGGCCGACGCCGGCGCCGACCTCCGGCAGTGCCACGTTCAAGATCGAAAAGTCGACGGACAGCATAAAACCGGCACCGAGGAGGACGAAGAGGATCAACCGTTCCCGGCCACTGAGCATTTCGGCTCCCATATAGCAACTGACTGGTTGCTACTCAACTTATAGCAGCCAATTGGTTGCGTCAACCCGGGGCGGGAGAATGCCACCGTGGAGCTGATCACCGATCCGGACGACGAGCGGATCGCGGACTACCGGGCGCTGACCGACGTCGAGCTGCGGACGCGGTGGGAGCCGCCGCACGGGCTGTTCATCGCCGAGGGGGAGCTGGTCCTGCGGAGGGCGCTGCGGGCCGGCTACCGGGCCAGGTCGTACCTGCTCGACGAGAAGCGGCTCGAGCAGTTCGGCGATCTGGTGGACGCCCCCGTCTACGCGGCCAGCCAGGAGGTGCTCGAAAAGGCGACCGGCTTCCACGTGCACCGCGGGGTGCTCGCCTCGTTCCACCGCAAGCCCTTGGCCGACCCTGCGGACGTGCTCGGCGAGGCGCGGCGGGTGGCGATCCTGGAAGACGTCAACAACCACACCAACCTCGGCGCGGTCTTCCGGGGCGCGGCGGCGCTCGGCGTCGACGGGGTGCTGCTCTCGCCCTCCTGCGCCGACCCGCTCTACCGGCGCAGCGTGCGGGTGAGCATGGGCGAGGTCTTCGCCGTGCCGTACGCGACGCTGGAGCCGTGGCCGGCCGCGCTCGACCGTGTGAAGGCCGCCGGCTTCACCGTGCTGGCGATGACGTTGTCCGCCGACGCGACGCCGATCCAGAGGGTGGGGAAAGCCAAAAGGACGGCCCTCCTCCTCGGCGCCGAGGGGCCCGGCCTGTCCCGCAAAGCCATCGAAGCCAGTGACAAGCGCGTCGTCATCCCGATGCGGCGCGGGGTCGACTCGCTCAACGTGGCCGCGGCGGCGGCTGTCGCCTTCTGGGAGCTGGGTCGGGAAGACTGAGCCTGTGTTCCCTACTGTCCGTGAGGTCATCGCCCTCGACCCGGTGCGCCACGGGGAGCCGCGCGTGGTCGCGGGGGAGAGCGGGCTCGACCGGCCGGTGCGGTGGGTGCACGTGGCCGAGGTGCCCGACATCGCCACCCTGCTGCGCGGCGGCGAGCTGGTGCTCACCACCGGCATCGGGCTGCCGGTCGACGACGCGGGCATCCGGGCGTTCGTCGCCGACCTCGCCGACGTGGGCGTCGCCGGGCTCGTCGTGGAGCTCGGCCGGCGGTACACGGGGAGTGTCCCGAGGGTGATGGCCGCGGCGGCGCAGCGGCGCGGGATGCCGCTGGTGGAGCTGCGGCGGGCCACGCCGTTCGTGCGGATCACCGAGGCCGTGCACGCGCTGATCGTCGACGCGCAGCTGACCGAGCTGCGGGCGACCGAGGAGATCCATCAGCGCTTCACCGAGCTCTCGGTCGAGGGGGCGGAGCCGGCCGAGGTGGTGCACCAGGCCGCCGCGCTGGCCGGCTGCCCGGTCGTGCTGGAAAACCTGGCCCGCCAGGTGCTCGCCTACGACACCGCCGGCGACAGCGCGGAGCTGCTGCTGGACGCCTGGGAGCAGCACTCGCGGCGGATCCAGCCGGCGGGGCGCACCGCGTACGACGCCGACGCGGGGTGGCTCGTCACCAACGTCGGCGCACGCGGGCAGGACTGGGGCCGCCTGCTGGCCCGCTGGGCGGGCGACGGGCCGCCGCCGACCCGGCTGACCATCCTGCTCGAACGCGCCGCGTCCACGCTCGCCCTCGGCCGCCTGATCCGCCGCGACGCCGCGGGCCTGGAGCACCAGCTGCACCGCACCCTGCTCACCGCGCTGCTCGACCACACCCGCCCGGTGGACGAGGTGGCGCTGCGGGCGCGGGCGCTGGGGGTGCCGCTGGATCGCCGTCACCTGGTCGGCGTGGTGGTGCGCCATCGCGGTGAGGAGCCCGCGCCCGACGCGGCCCGCCTGCGCGACCTGGCGGAGGCGGTGAGCCACGCGCTGCGCGAGGCCGCCCTGGCCGGGCTGGCCGGCCCGCTCGACGACCACGCGGTGGGCGCGCTCGTCGCGCTGCCCGCGGTCACCGACGAGGAACGGTCGCTCTCCGCGTTCGCCGCCGCCTTGCACCGGGTACGGGGAGCGGCCGCGCCCGCCGTGGTCGTCGCGGCCGGCTCGCGGGTCGACTCGCTGCGCGACGCGCGTCGCTCCCTTGTGGAGGCCCGGCAGGTGGCCGACGCGGCGCGGCACGGGCGGCGGGACCTGACGGTGTTCCGCCTGCCGCACGTGGGACTGGCCGGCCTGCTGCACCTGCTGCGCGACGAGCCGCGGCTACAGACCTTTGTGGAGCGTGAGCTGGGTCCCCTGCTGGCGTACGACGCGCGGCACCCCAAGGAGCGCCTGCTCGGCACGCTACGGGCCTATTTGGACAGTGGCCGCAACAAGTCGGCCGCGGCCGCCGCGGCGCACCTGTCGAGGCCGGCTCTCTACGAGCGGCTGGCCCGCATCGAGCGGGTGCTCGACGCCGACCTCGACGCGGTCGACACCTGCCTCTCCCTGCACGTGGCGATCCTGGCGCTGGACGCGGTGCGGGAGCAAAATATGAAACATTGACGCGTTTCCCGATATCCATTTTACTGGGCGGTAACATTCACCGTCCTCGAAGGGGCGCGTCATGAGAAAGACTTCCCTGGCGGCCACGACACTCCTGCTCGGCGCACTCGCGGTCGCGCCGTCCACCGCGAGCGCCGCACCCGCCGCCCTCCGCGAGGTGCTCCTGGTCGGCAACGCCTACGGCGGCACGGTCAGCTTCGTCGACGAGCGGACGTTCGAGGTCCTCGGCACGCTCGACGTCATCCCCGACCTCCAGCAGCGCCTCGACGAGATGAACCTCGTCGAGCGCGCCGCGTACGAGGTGGTCCGCTCGCAGAACGGCGACAAGCTGGTCGACGACATGGCCGTCTCGCCGGACGGCCGCGTCATGTACGTCTCCCGCTCCAATCTGCCCGACGTGGTGGCCATCGACCTGGTCACGCACCAGCAGGTGTGGCGCTACAAGCTGGAGGGCTACCACGCCGACCACATGGCGATCTCGCCCGACGGCAGCCGGATCATCGTCTCGGACACCACCGTGAACAAGGCGCAGGTCATCAACGCGGCCACCGGCCGGGAAGTGGCCGAGTTTCCCACCGGCGCCTACCCACACGCCAACGACTACTCGCCGGACGGCACCCGCCTCTACAACTCCAGCATCGGCGCGATCTCCCTGCCGCAGTGGATGGAGTGGGCCAAGGGCGCCAAGCGGCTCACCGTCGTCGACCCGAACACGTTCCGGGTGACCCGCACCTACGAGTTCGACCACGGTGTGCGCCCGGCGGTCTTCACCCCCGACAACCGCACCATGTACGCGCAGCTGTCCTACCTCAACGGCCTCGTCGAGTACGACCTGGTCGCCGGGCGGATCGTGCGCACGGTCAACCTGCCGTTCAGCGAGGAGGGGCGGGCCACCCACCCGGACGACTACCCGGGCAACTCGGCCCACCACGGCATCGCGATGTCCGGCGACGGCACCAAGCTCTGCGTGGCCGGCACGATCGACGACTATGCGGCGATCCTGTCCCGGCCGGCCCTCACCACCAACCAGATCGTGCCGGTGGGCGACATCCCGTACTGGGCGCAGAGCAGCTTCGACGGCCGCTACTGCTACGTGACGCTGAGCGGCGACGACGAGATGGTCGTCCTGTCCTACGCCACGGGCGCGGTGGTCGCGAGAGTCCCGGTCGGCGACTTCCCCCAGCGCGAACGCAACGCCAAGCTCGCGCCGGAGGCGATCGCCGCGCTCCCCTGACCTTCCGCCCCCCAAGAGGGCTGCCCTCTTGGCACGCGGGCGCGCCCTTACGGGGTGACCAGCGAGGCGAAAGCCGGTGGCACGTAGTTGGTGCCGCCGGGCGTGAAGACGTCGGAGTTGGCGGCCGCGGTCCACGCGGCACCGGGGATCGCGGCGGCCAGCTCCGACACCACCCGCGCGTCTGTCCACTCCGGACTATCCCGCAGCAGGCTCAGCGCGACGACCGACTCCTCGACCTCGCCCACGCACTCGAAGGGCTTGTGGCCGTCGAGGCCCAGCAGCTCCTTGTACCCGGGGATCTGGGTCTCGTCGGCGAGCAGGTCGGCGCCGAAGATGGCGACGAGCCGGGCCCGCGGCATGAACGGGGCCATCGCCAGGAAGACGAAGCGGCACTTTGGACAGTGGCCGCACCACCGGGCGCTCGCGTCGCGCAGCTTGAAGGCGGCGTTGCAGCTCGTGACCACCTCGTCGTACTGGGTGTGCGCCGCGAACAGGCGCGCGATGTGCAGCTCGGAGAGCGGCCGCAACAGCGAGAAGTACGCGTCCGCGAGCCCCGCGTGCGCGGCCAGCGCCCCGCGCAGCAGCCCTTCCGCCTCGACGCCCTTGGACCACTGGTGGTTGATCTCGTGCTCGTTCCAGACGAGGTTGGGGTCGGAGGCGGAGCGCTCGTTGGACATCACCACCGGGCCGAGGCCGTGCAGCGTGGCGGTGGCGACCGCGATGAGCGAGTTGATCGCGGTGACCGGGATGTGGCCGTTGAGCGCGCCGGCCGCGTTGAGGTCGAAAAGCTTCGGGTCGATCTTGCGGCGGGCGACCAGTGGGGTCAGGCCGGAGGCCGAGAAGACCGCCTGGATCACCCAGTTGGGGTTGACCGCGAACGGCACCGGGTCGAGCCCGCCGCGCCGCAGCGCCTCCAGCGTCACGATCGAGTCCTTGCCGCCGCCGACCGGGCTGAGCGGCCGCTTGCCGGCGACGGAGACCGGGGACTGCGGTGACGCGGCCGGCGCCGAAACGCTCAGCGAGAGCACGTGCGGCAGTTCGTTGCGGTACGCGTACTCCGCCATGCCCTTGGTGTAGACCGCGTCGAGCAGGGCCGTGGCGGCCGGGCTGAGCGGCGTGGCGGTCGTGATCTCCGGCGGCGCGCCCACCTTGAAGTAGCTCACGCCCGCGACGAGGTGCAGCAGCTCCAGCACGCGGTGGAAGGCGGCCGGGACCGGCCCGGTCGGCACCGGGAACGTCACCGTCTCGATGAACTCGAGCTCGTCCAGCGCGTAGGGCAGCCGCGCCTCGCCCGACGCGGGGTCGAACGTGAGCGCGGGGAAGGACAGCCGGCGGAACTGGGTCTCGAGCACCCCGCAATACTAGGGCGCATGCGCCTTTCTGACCTGCGTGGCCGTTCCGTCGCCGTCTGGGGCTCGGGACGTGAGGGGGTGGCCGCCGCCGCGGCGATCGCGGCGCACGGGCCGGCCCGCCTCGTCGCCGTCGACGACACGGTCAACTTCCTCTCGCTCGACTGGTCGGAGAGCAAGGCGAAGGACGTGCCGCTGGTCACCGGCGACGGCTGCCACGACGCGCTGATGGGCGCCGACGTGATCGTGCGCTCGCCGGGCGTGCCGCAGACCCATCGATGGATCCTCGAAGCTCGCGAACGGGGCATAACGGTCACGGGTGGCACCGCCCTGTGGATGGCCGACCACGCCGCCGCGACCGTCGGCGTGACCGGCAGCAAGGGCAAGAGCACCACGTCGAGCCTGATCAGCCACCTGCTGAGCGCCGCCGGGCGGCCCAACGTCTTCGGCGGCAACATCGGCGTGCCGCTGCTCGACCTGCCCGACAGCGAGCAGTACGTGCTGGAGCTCTCCAGCTACCAGTGCAGCGACCTCACCGACTCACCCCGGGTGGCGGTGGTGACCGCGCTCTTCCCCGAGCACCTCGACGCGCACGGCGGCGAGCGGGAGTACTACCGCGACAAGCTCAACCTCATCGCGCACGACCCGGAGACCGTGGTGGTCAACGGGCTCGACGAGCGCCTCGCGGCGGAGATCGGCGACCGCCCAGCGGTGCGGGCCGGCCTGCCCGACTCGTACCACGTGCGGGACGGGATCGTGTACCGGGCGGAAACCCCGCTCTTCGAACGGGCGGTGCTGCCACTGGTCGGCCGGCACAACGAGCGCAACCTGTGCGTCGCGCTCGCGGTGCTGGAGGCGCTCGGCATCGACACCGTGGCCGGCGCGGACACGCTCGCCACCGCCGCCAAGAGCTTCGCCGCGCTGCCCCACCGGCTGACCGAGATCGACGACCCGTCCGGGCTGACGTTCGTCGACGACACGCTCGCGACCAGCCCGTACGCCTCGATGCACGCGATCGACGCCTACGACGGGCGGCCGCTGACCGTCATCGTGGGCGGCACCGACCGGGGCCTCGACTACGCCCCGCTGCGCGCGCACCTGGCCGGCCGCGAGCTCACCGTGATCGGCATCCCGGACAGCGGCGCGCGCATCGTCGCCGCGCTGGACGGGCTGCCCGGCGTGCGTACCGAGGTCGCCGACGACCTCGTCGACGCGGTCCGGCGGGCCCGTGCGGTCACCCCCGCGGGCGGCGCGGTGCTGCTGTCGCCGGCGGCGCCGAGCTACGGCCGCTTCCGCAACTTCGAGCACCGTTCCGAGGTCTTCGCCCAAGCCGTGAGGGACACCGCCCCGCTCGCGTGACGCGACACGCCGGCCCCGGCCGGCCATATACAGGTGTGAGGATCGAGGTACCGCCGAGCGACACCCAGCTCCTGGCGGCCGGCACCGCAGGCGACGAGGCGGCGTTCGGGCAGCTGTTCGAGCGGCACGCCCGCGCGGTCTACAACCACGCGTTCCGGCTCTGCGGCTCGTGGAGCGTCGCCGAGGACGTCACGCAGACCACGTTCGTGACCGCGTGGCGGCGCCGGCGCGAGGTCCGCCTGGTCGACGGCTCCGTGCTGCCGTGGCTGCTGGTCGTGGCCACCAACGCGGCCCGCACCGAGCACCGGTCGCGGCGCCGCTGGCACGCCCTGCTGCGCCGGGTGCCGCCGGAGCCGGAAGGCACGTCCGACCCGGCCGACGAGGTGGCCGACCGGCTGCGCGACGAGCAGCGGATGCGGGACCTGCTGGCGCTGGTGCGCAAGCTGCCCCGCGCCGAACGCGAGGCGCTCGCCCTCTGCGTCTGGTCCGGCGTCGGCTATCCGCAGGCCGCCGCGATCCTCGGCGTCACCGAGGGCGCCGTCCGTTCCCGGGTCAGCCGCGCCCGGTCCCGCCTGGCCCGCATGGTGGCCGCCGACACCGAGGAGGAGCGATGAACGACATCCTGAACCCCCCCGCCGACCGAGACCTGCCCGCCGACCGCGCGGACCGCATCCGGGCCGGCGTCCTCGCCACGCTGGGCGAGCCGCCGCCCTCGCACACCGGCCGGCGGGTGGCGGTCCTGGCCGCCGTCGTGACGACCGTCGCGGCGGGTGTGGGCGGAGCCGTGCTGTGGCCGTCCGGCGACGGCGGTGGCCAGAGCACCCAGGCGCTCGCGATGTCCGCCGCCGAGCTGTCGCCCCCGCTGCGCGCGGCGGCCAAAAAGTGCCTGGCCTGGAATCGGGAACGGCACCCGGAGGTCCCCGGACACGCGATCACCGTCGGGATGGACGACCTGGTCGTGGCGACGGGGCACGGGCACCGGTCCGCCATGCTATTCCTGAAACCGGACGGGTACTACACCTGCGAGCTGGACGAGGAGCCGGGCGAGGAGATCAGCGGCGGCACCGGTTCGGACGAGTGGGGAGACCGCCGAAACTGGCTGCCCGGTCCGGTTCAGTGGCTCAGCCTGTCGTCCAGCGATGTGGACGGCGGCGACGTGATGGTCATCGGCCGGGCCAGTCACCGGGTGAGCCGGCTCGTGTTGGAACACGGCGACGGGCGCACCACCCCGGCACGCCTGAAGGACGGCGCCTTCGGCCTGGTCAGCCAGGGCGGCCCGGTCCGCGCCAACGCGCGCCTGGTCAGCTACGACGCCGACGGCAACGAGATCGGCCGTATGCCCCTCTTCGACAAGGACTACCCCGACCGCTGCTACGCCGACCCGGCCGGCAACGTGCTCTACCTCCCGCGCCCCGCGAAGAAGGACGCACCCACACCGGACCCCGCCACCTGCCTACCCACCGAAGCCTGGCGCCGCTAGCCCGGCACCCACCACGGCGGCTCAACCCCCGAGGGCGGCGACCAGCAGGCGCATGGAGCGGATCGCGGACCTGATCTCCTGGAGGTAGCGGCCGGGGGTGAGCACCGGCTCGGGCAGGGCGAGGTCGTCGGCGAGGCGGGGGTCGACGCCGATCGTGTCGACCGCGCAGCCGTACGGCAGGCCGAGGGTGCGCACCGCGTCGCAGTGCTGGAACGGCACGTAGATCGGCGCGGTCACCACCAGCACCCGGTCGCCCTGCGCCAGCGCCGCGCGCTTGGCCCAGAAGCGCTGGGTGTCGGCGGTGTGCGCGCGGCGTATCCCGGGCTCGGACGACGGCGCGGCCAGCACCGCGATCGGCGGGCCCTCCTCGGGCGCGTAGGTGCGCACGGACCAGGAGCCGTCCGGCGCGGCGTCGGCCTCGACCGGCTCGTCGACCTTGAACGCGCGCCGCACGCCGAGGTCGAGCACGTCGATCTCGCTGCGGCAGCCGTTGACCGGCGGGAGGGCACGCTCGGCCGGCGACAGCGGGCGGAAGCTGCCCAGCACGCCCACCCCCTCGGCGAACGTGCCGCGGTGCAGCAGGTGCGCGGCGTACGCGGTGCGCCGCAGGCAGGCGTGCGCGAGCCCGCCGAGCACGACCACGTGCTTGTAGTCGCGGCGAGGCGGTGGCTTCGCGCCGATCATGCCGAGCGCCTCGGCCGACGCTTCGACGAGCGTGGCGATCTCGGGGTCGAGGTCGGGCTCGCGGGCGTCCGGGCGCTCGGCGCCGGCGCGGAAGTCCCAGTGGGTGGCCGAGAACGCGTCCAGCCAGCCCAGCAGCGAGGGGCTGTCGCCGCCCGGCCACTGGCCGCCGAACGCGGTGACGAGGTCGCGCAGGGGCGCGGACGTGATCCAGCGAGCCACGCCGTCGAGCACGGCGGCCGGCTCGCCGGACGGGAGCGGGACCGGCTGCACGTGCACGGTCGGATCTTAACGGGGATGGCAGTTACACACTGTAGGTTGCCTCCGGGGCCGCGCCGGTGGGAGCGTGCGGTATGACCGATGACCTGCTCGCGCGGCACAGAGCCGTGCTGCCCAAGTGGATGCCGCTCTACTACCAGGAGCCGATCGAGATCGTGTCCGGATCGGGGTGCCGGGTCACCGACGCGTCCGGCCGCACGTATCTCGACTTCTTCGGCGGCGTGCTCACCACCATGATCGGGTACGACGTGGCGGAGATCCGCGAGGCGGTCGAGCGGCAGCTGCGCACGGGCGTGGCGCACACCTCGACGCTGTACCTGATCCGCCAGCAGGTCGAGCTCGCCGAGAAGATCGCCCGGCTCTCCGGCATCGAGGACGCGCGGGTCTTCTTCACCAACTCGGGCACCGAGGCCAACGAGGCCGCGCTGTTGGTCGCCACCAACCTGCGCAAGTCCAACCAGGTGCTCGCGGTGCGCAACAGCTACCACGGCCGGTCGTACGCGACGATCGGCATCACCGGGCACCGCAGCTGGTCGGCGAGCGCCCTCAACCCGCTCCAGGTGGCCTGGCTGCACTCCGGCGACCGGCTGCGCGGCGTGCTCGCCAAGCTCGACGACGCCGACCACATCGAGGCGGCGGTCGAAGACCTGCGCGAGGTGATCGCCACGCAGACCGCCGGCGACGTGGCCTGCCTGATCGCCGAGCCGATCCAGGGCGTGGGCGGTTTCGTGAGCGCGCCGGACGGGCTCTTCGCGGGGCTGAAGAAGGTGCTCGACGAGTACGGCATCCTGCTCATCTCGGACGAGGTGCAGACCGGCTGGGGGCGCACCGGCGAGCACTTCTGGGGCTACCAGGCGCACGGAGTGACGCCCGACCTGCTCACGTTCGCCAAGGGCATCGGCAACGGCTTCGCGCTGGCCGGCGTGGTCGGCCGGGCCGAGGTGATGAACGCGGTGGAGGCGATCTCCTTCTCCACCTTCGGCGGCAACCCGATCTCGACGGCGGCCGGCAACGCGGTGCTCGACTACGTGCTCGACCACAATCTTCAGGAGAACGCCCAGCGGGTCGGCGGCATCCTGTTGGAGGGGCTGCGCTCGGCCGCCGCGGATCACCCGATCATGGCCGAGGTACGGGGCAAGGGGCTGATGCTGGCGATCGAGTTCGTGCGGCCGGGCACGGTGGAGCCGGACCCGGCGGTGACCGCGCGGGTCTTCGAGCTCGCGAAGGAGGGTGGCCTGCTCGTGGGCAAGGGCGGCCTGTACGGCAACGTGCTGCGCATGGGCCCGCCGCTCACGCTCGGTGAGGACGAGGCGCGGGAGGGGCTGGCGATCCTGGTCGACGCCATCGGGAGGGCCGCCACGTAACGGTTCGGTGCCCAGGGGTTGCTGTCACCCACGACTTGTCGTAAGAATCCTTCAAAGCGTTAACAGCGACTGAAGGGAAGTGACGCGGCCCCCATGAATAGTACAAGGCGTGACATTCTCCGTCGTGGGGTCGTCGCCGGCGTCATGGCGACCCCCGCGGCCGGCCTACTGACCGGCTGCGCGACGAGTGGCGACGACGACTCCGGCGGCGACAGCGCCAACCAGGGCGAGAAGACCGCGGAAAACCCCTTCGGCGTGAAGGCGGACGCGCCGCTGGAGGTGGTCATCTTCAACGGCGGGTACGGCGAGGAGTACGCCAAGGCCCACGAGGCCATGTACAACGAGAAGTACCCGAACGCGAAGATCACGCACTCGGCCACCCAGGAGATCAGCAAGACCCTCCAGCCGCGCTTCGTCGACGGCAGCCCGCCCGACGTGGTCAACAACTCCGGCGCCGGCCAGATCGACCCCGGCGGCCTCGTGTCGCAGGGCGCGCTCGCCGACCTCGGCCCGCTGCTCGACGCGCCGAGCCTCGACGTGCCGGGCAAGAAGGTGCGCGACACGCTGCTGCCCGGCGTGGTCGACGTGGGCAGCTTCGACGGCAAGTTCCACGTGCTCAACATCAGCTACACGGTCTACGGCATCTGGTACTCGCAGAAGCTCTTCGCCGACCGCGGCTGGCAGTACCCGAAGACGTGGGACGAGCACATCGCGCTGTGCCGCACCATCCAGGCGGCCGGCATCTCGCCGTGGACCTACGCGGGCAAGCACCCCCGCTACATGAGCTGGCCCGTCATCTCCACGGCCATCAAGCTCGGCGGGCTCGACGTCGCGAAGGCGATCGACAACCTCGAGCCCAACGCGTGGAAGTCGGACGCGATGAAGCAGTCGGTCGACGCCTGGCACCAGATCGTCAAGGACAAGTTCATCCTGCCCGGCACGCCCGGCCTCGACCACGTGCAGTCGCAGACCGAGTGGTGCCGCGGCAAGGCGGCGTTCATCTCCTGCGGCTCCTGGATAGAGAACGAGCAGAAGGCGGTCACCCCCGCCGGCTTCAACATGGCGATCGCGCCGACGCCGAGCCTCAGCACCGGCGACAAGCTGCCGTTCGAGGCGATCCGGGGCACGGCCGGCGAGCCGTTCGTCGTGCCGGCCAAGGCGAAGAACGTCCCCGGCGGCCTGGAGTACTTCCGCACCGTGCTGTCGATGCGCGGCGCCAAGGACTTCACGCAGAAGGTCTCCGCGCTCAGCGTGGTCGCAGGCGCGGCCGAGGGTGCGACCCTCCCGCCCGGCCTGACCACTGTGGTCAAGGCGCTTGACGCCTCCGGCAGCAACGGCTTCAACTGGGTCTACAACAACTACTACCGCAAGCTCGAACGCGAGCTCGTCGACGCGGCGTGCGGGGAGTTCTTCAGCGGTCGCATCAGCCCGACCGAGTTCCTCGACCAGTGCCAGAAGGGCGCTGACATGATCGCGCAGGACAGCTCGGTCAAGAAGTTCAAGCGGGCCTGAGGGGGCAGGGGCGGCGCATGCGGCATGGCAAGTATCCCCTGATCATCACGTTCCTGGTGCCGCCCCTGATCCTGTACGGCGTCTTCGTGCTCTCGCCGTACCTTCAGGCGTTCCAGATCTCCACCACCGACTGGCTCGGCTACTCCACCGACGCCAACTCGGTGGGGTTGGACAACTTCGTCCAGCTGTTCAAGGACGACTACGTCTGGAACGCGATCAAGAACAACGCGATCCTGCTCGCCCTCGTACCGGTGCTGACGATCGCGCTCGGCCTGTTCTTCGCGACGATGCTCAACATGGGCGGGCGCGGGGGACGGGCCGGCGTGGTCGGCGTACGCGGCACCGCGGCCTACCGCCTCGTGTACTTCTTCCCCCAGGTGCTCTCGGTCGTCATCATCGCGGTGATCTGGCAGCAGGTGTACCACCCCAACGCCGGCATCCTGAACGCCGCGCTCGAGCCGTTCGGCATCGACGGGCCGAGCTGGCTGGGCGACCCGCGCTTCGCGTTCTGGTGCGTGTTGGCCGTGATGGTGTGGGCCAACGTCGGCTTCTACGTCGTCCTGTTCGGCGCGGCGATGCAGGCCATCCCGAGGGACATCTACGAGGCGGTGCTCCTCGACGGCGCCTCCCGCGCGGTCATGCTCCGCCGGATCACGATCCCGCTGCTGTGGGACACCGTGCAGGTCGCCTGGATCTACCTGGCGATCGCCGCCCTCGACGGCTTCATCCTCGTGCAGCTGATGACCAACGGCGGCCCCAACTTCTCCTCCGACGTGATCGGCCTGCGCATGTACAACACCGCCTTCGGCAGCGACACCAAGTTCGGGTACGCCTCGGCGATCGGCGTCGTGATGTTCTTCCTCACCCTCTCGGTGGCGGTGCTGGCGCTGCGCACGTCGCGGCGGGACCGGATCGAGTACTCATGACGGCCCTGGCTGATAAGGCGGTCGAGGCTCAGGCCGCCGCTCGCGCCGACAAGCCGTTGCGCCGCGAGTGGGGCGTGGCAAACGTCTTCTCGCACGGCTTCCTGCTGCTGTGGGCGCTGCTCACCACGCTGCCGCTGCTGTGGGTGGTGCTGAGCTCGTTCAAGGACGACAACGAGATCCTGACCGACCCGTGGGGCCTGCCCGGCGCGCTGCGCTTCGAAAACTGGCACCGCGCGTGGACCGAGGCGCACATCGGCCGCTACTTCCTCAACAGCATCATCGTCGTCTCCGGCTCGCTCACGCTCACGATGCTCTTCGGCGCCACCGCCGCGTACGTCTTCGCCCGCTACGACTTCCGCTTCAAGCAGGTCTTCTACTACCTGTTCGTGGGCGGCATGATGTTTCCCGTCTTCCTGGCGCTGGTGCCGCTCTTCTTCGTGGTGCGCAACGCCGGCCTCTTCGGCACCTGGCGGGGCCTCATCCTGGTGTACGCGGCCTACTCGCTGCCGTTCACCGTGTTCTTCCTGACCGCGTTCTTCCGCACGCTCCCGCAGGCGGTGGC
Organism: Phytohabitans sp. LZ39; assembly: GCF_059359075.1. NCBI lineage: Bacteria > Bacillati > Actinomycetota > Actinomycetes > Micromonosporales > Micromonosporaceae > Phytohabitans > Phytohabitans sp. LZ39. The sequence continues at coordinate 109,573 of NZ_JCADBM010000022.1, forward strand.
CGAGGCCGCGCTCATCGACGGCTGCGGCCCGTTCCGGCTCTTCTTCCGCGTCATGCTGCCGATGGCGCGGCCCGGCCTGATCAGCGTGGGCATCTTCAACTTCCTCGGCCAGTGGAACCAGTTCATCCTGCCCCAGGTCCTCATGCAGGGCGACGACTCGAGGTGGGTGCTGGCGCAGGGGTTGTCGGCGCTCGCGGTGAGCCAGGGCTACCAGGGCGACTTCAGCGGCCTCTTCGCCGGCCTGACGATCGCGATGCTGCCGGTGCTGGGCGTCTACGTCCTCTTCCAACGCCAGATCCAGTCCGGCCTGACCGCCGGCCAGCTCAAGTAGTCTGGCCGGGATGGGAGTGACGGCACGTAAGGCGACCCCGGCGGACGCGCCCGTCATGGCCGAGCTGCGCTGGCGCTGGCCGACCGAGGAGCACGGCTACACGGGCACCGACCACGCGGCCTACGTCGAGTCGTTCGCCGCCTGGGTCGTCGACCACATGGCCACGCACATCCCGTTCGTCGCCGAGGTGGACGGCGCCGTCGTGGGCATGGCCTGGCTGATGCTCGCCGACCGCGTGCCGGGCCCCACCCGCCGCCACCGCCGCACGGGCGACGTCCAGGCCGTGTACGTGGCGCCGGAGCAGCGCGACAGCGGCGTGGGGGCGGTGCTGCTGGAGGCCCTGCTGGCCGAGGCCCGCGAGCTCGGCCTCGAACACGTCACCGTCCACTCCAGCGAGCGCGCCGTCCCCTTCTACGAACGCCGCGGCTTCACCCACGACCGCCAGTGGCTCTGGTGGCAGCCCACCTCACCCTGACCGCCGCGCTCAACCCGACCCCTTCGACGACTGGAACACCAGTGCTGTAAAACCGACCGGACAACAGCACTGGTGTTCCAGTCGTGCGTGACCCTTGGCCGGCGCAGCCGGCGGGGTGAGGGCGACCAACAGCGGACGGGGGAGGCCGCGGGAGCAACGGCACGGACCACGACGGACATCGCGGTAGCTCGATGGATTTGTCTACGGGAGCAGTCGCGTGTGGAGGGCGGCCGCTTCGACCGGGGTGAGCAGGGGGCGGGCGGAGAGCCAGGCCGCCGCCGCGGCGCCGTCGGAGGCGTGGGGGCGGGGGGCTTCGGGCCAGCGGGCGGTCAGCTCGCGCTCGACCGCCGGGGCCAGCGGTGTGTCGCCGGTCAGGAGGCCGCCGGCCAGCACGATCGGGCTCGTGTCGCCGGGCTCGCGGATGCGGGCGACGCTCTCGGTCAGCAGGCGGGCGGCCTCGGCCAGCAGCGCGGTCGCGGTGGGGTCGCCCTCCGCGTGGGCGGCGATGACCAGCGGGGCCAGCTTGGCCAGCTCCACCGGCGGGCGCCGGGTCACCCGCTGTACCAGCAGGTCGACCCGGTCCCGCGCGGAGAGCGTGCCCAGGTCCGCGCGGGCGGCGGTGGGTGTGTCCTCGGGCGGGCCGAGGAGCCGCGCCACCACGGCGCGGGAGAGGCGGCCCGGCGGGCGGCCGGCGTCCATGGCGGTCAGGGTCGCGCGGACGGCCTCGCGGCCCAGCCAGAAGCCGGAGCCGGCGTCGCCCAGCAGCCAGCCGTGACCGTCCGAGACACGGTCGAGGGCGAAGCCGCGGATGGTGCAGGCGATGGCGCCGGTGCCGGAGATGAGCACCGTGCCGTCCGGGCTCGCCGTGCCGGACGCGTACGCCACCAGCGCGTCGCCGATGATCTCGAAGGGGCACTGGAGGCCGGCGTCGACCCAGGCGCGGTCGAACGCGGCGCGGCTCGCCGGGTCGGCCAGCAGGCGGGCCACGCCGGCGAGGCCGATCGTGCCGGCGCGTACCCGCGCGGGGTCGACGGCGGCGAGTGCTTCGGCGAGCGCTTTCGCCAGCTCGGCCGCGGCCGCCTCGGCGCCGTGCGAGGTGGGGTTGCCGCCGCCCGCGGCGCCGGTGCCGACCCGGTCGCCGGCGAGGGAGGCGACCAGGGCACGGGTGGATGTGCCGCCGATGTCCAGCCCGATCACGAGTGCGTCCGACACCCGCTCATCGTGGTGCCGGAGCCGCGCTGATAGCGCTCCCAGACGGTAACAGTTTGAAAACTTCGCCCAACACCTTGACAAGGTAGCCCTGTTAGTAAGAACTTTTACCACTATCAGTTAACACTCCTTTCGAATGAAGATCCATAAGGAGGGCGGCGCAGGATGGACACCCCGGTGGCTGTGGACGGCGTGCTGCTGGCCGTTCGCGGCAAGCTGCCGGAGTTCACCGGCGCGCTCAAGCGGGTCGCCGAGCAGGTGCTGACCGACCCGGCCGGGGCGTCGCGGGCCACGATCGTCGAGCTGGCCGAGCGGAGTGGCACCTCGCCGGCGACGGTCACCCGGTTCTGCCGGGCGCTCGGCTTCGAGGGTTACGCCGAGCTGCGTCTCGGCATCGCCGCGGAGACCGGGCGGGCCCGCGCGGCCGGCTGGACCGTCGACATCGGCCGGGAGATCGAGCCGGGCGACCCCCTGGAGAAGGTGCTTCAGCAGATCATGGCGGCCGACACGCGGGCCATGCACGACACCGCCGGGCTGCTCGACCTGGGCGAGGTGGAGCGCGCCGCCGACGCGATCGCGGGGGCCAGCCGGGTCAACATCTTCGGGGCCAGCGGCAGCGCCCTGGTCGGCGAGGAGATGCAGTTCAGCCTGCACCGCATCGGTGTGGCCGCGTGGGCCTGGACCGACGTGCACAACGGCCTCGCCAGCGCCGCCCTGCTGCGCCCCGGCGACGTGGCGCTCGGCGTCTCCCACAGTGGACAGACGCGGGAGACCATCGAGATGCTCGCCGAGGCGGGCAGCCACGGCGCCACCACGGTCGCGCTGACCAGCTTCCCGCGTTCGCCGCTGGCCGAGCTCTCCGACATCGTGCTGCTCACGGCCACCCAGGCGACGACGTTCCGGCCCGACGCCCTCTCCGCCCGGCATCCCCAGCTGGTCGTGCTCGACCTGCTGTACATCGCCGTCGCGCAGCGCACACACGATCGTGCCCACGCCGCGTTCCAGCGGACGGCCCAGGCCGTCGACGGCCACAAGGCGGGCAAGGAGGCGGCCAGATGAGCGCCAGCCGCCTGGGGCGCCCAGCGAGCTTTGCGAGCGCATTCAGCACAGTCCCACCCAACACCCAACGAGGAGACGCATCATGTCCGTAACCCCCGACGGAACGTCGGATCTGACCCGCCGCAGACTGCTGGGCCGGGCTGCGGCCGCCGGTCTGCTCGCGACCCCGGCCGCCGGTCTGCTCAGCGGATGCCTGGGCAGCGGCGATGACGAGCCGGACAACCAGGCTGAGGGCGAGAAGAGCGCCACCAACCCGCTCGGCGTCGACGCCAAGGCTCCGCTGGAGCTCTACATCTTCAACGGCGGCCTGGGCACCAAGTACGCCACCGACGTGCACGTGCCGTCGTACAAGAAGTCGTTCCCCGAGGCCGACGTGAAGTTCAACCAGGCCGAGGAGATGGCGACCGTGCTCCAGCCGCGGTTCACCAGCGAGGACCCGCCGGACATGGTCAACAACGCCGGTTCCAAGCTGATGGACCAGGGCGCGCTGGTGCAGGCGGGCCAGGTGCAGGATCTGACCGACCTGTTCAACGCGCCGTCGCTGGACATCGCCGGCAAGACGGTCAAGGACACGCTGGTGCCGGGCACGATCGAGCAGGGCTCGTTCAACGGCAAGCCCTACGTGCTCAACTACGCCTTCACCGTCTTCGGCCTCTGGTACTCCGACAAGCTCTTCCAGGCCAACGGCTGGACCGCGCCGAAGACCTGGGACGAGTTCACCGCGCTGCTGGACAAGGCCAAGGCCGCCGGCAAGACGGGGTACGCGTACGCGGGCGCGAACGCCGCCTACTACCAGTACCTGGTGATCCTCACGACCGCCGCCAAGATCGGTGGCGCGGACGTCCTCAAGAACATCGACAACCTCGAGGACGGCGCCTGGACTGCCGAGCCGGTCAAGCAGGCCGCACAGATGTGGGGCGAGATCGGCAGCAAGTACATGCTCAAGGCGCACCTCGGCCTGCGCCACACCGAGGTCCAGCTCCAGCAGAACCAGGATCAGGTGGTCTTCTACCCCTCCGGCTCCTGGCTGGAGAACGAGCAGGCCAAGGACACCCCGGCCGGCTTCAACTACGCGGTGATCCCGGTGCCGAGCGCCAGCTCGTCGGACAAGCTGCCGCAGACCGCGATCTACGCGGCGGCCGGCGAGATGTACTTCGTCGCGTCCAAGGGCAAGAACCCGCGCGGCGGCATGGAGTACCTGCGCCACATGCTCTCCAAGGAGGGCGCGAAGGGCTTCACGCAGCTGACCAAGGTGCTGACGGTCGTGCAGGGCGCCACCGAGGGCCTCACCATCTCGCCCGGCCTCACCAGCAGCGAGGCGATGCTCAAGGCGGCGGGCAGCGACTACTTCGCCTACCGCTGGGACACCTGGTACAAGAAGATGGACGACGAGTGCCGGGCGGCCACCAACGAGCTGATGTTCAACGGCGGTGACGCCAACAAGTTCGTGACCCGCATGCAGAAGGTCGCGGACGCGGTGAAGAAGGACCCCTCCATCGAGAAGTTCACGCGGTAGTCGTCATGCGGCATGGCAGGTACCCGTTCATCGTCGGCTTTCTGATCGCGCCGGTCACGATCTACGTGACCTTCGTGATCGCGCCGTATCTCCAGGCCTTCTACCTGGCGATGACCAACTGGCGCGGTGTCTCGGCTAACCCGAAGTTCATCGGGCTGGACAACTTCAGGCGGCTGCTCGAAGACGACACCTTCTGGAAGGCCGTACGGCATCACGGCGTGTTGCTGCTTGTCCTGCCGCTGGCGTCCATCGCGATCGCCCTCGTCTTCGCGTTCCTGCTGAACGTGGGTGGAGGGTCGAAGGCTGGCGTGATGACGGGGGTCTGGGGGTCGAAGTTCTACCGGATCGTGTTCTTCTTCCCCCAGGTCCTCGCCGTCGTCATCGTCGCCGTGATCTTCCAGCGGGTGTACGCCCCGGACGAGAGCGGCCTGCTCAACGGCTTCCTCGGGCTCGTCGGGGTAGACCCGGTGCCGTTCATGGCGGACAAGAACATCGCGCTCTTCGCGATCATCGCGGTGCTCGTGTGGCAGGCGGTCGGCTTCTACGTGGTCCTCTTCTCCGCCGGCATGGCGTCGGTGCCGAAGGACATCTACGAGGCGGCGGTGCTCGACGGCGCCGGGCGGGGCAGCATGTTCTTCAAGGTCACGCTGCCCCTGCTGTGGGACACACTCCAGGTCGCCTGGGTGTACCTGGGCATCGCGGCGTTCGACGCGTTCGCGATCGTGCAGGTGCTCTCGATCGACCGGGGCGGTCCGGATGGCGCCACGACAGTGCTCGGCATGGAGATCTACCGCAACGCCTTCGACTACTCGCAGTTCGGCTACGCCTCGGCGATGGGCGTGGCGCTGTTCTTCCTGACCATCACGTTCGCCGCGTTGACCCTGCGGGTCAGCCGGCGCGAGACGATCGAGCTCTAGGGGGTATCGACAGTGGCACGCATCGACACCCCGGCGCCCGCGCGGCGGGACCCCGCCCCGCCGCGGCGGCACGCCAGCCCGGCGGGGGAGCGCCGCCGCGAGGTCGGCCTGCTCAACAGCCTCGCGCACGTCGGGCTCGCGGTCTGGGCGATCATCATCCTCGCCCCGCTGCTCTGGATGTTCCTCGCCTCGTTCAAGACCAACACCGAGATGTACCTGGGCAACCCGTTCAGCCTGCCGAAGGAGATCGACTTCGACAGCTACGTGCGGGCGTGGAACAAGGCGCACGTCGGCCGCTACTTCCTCAACAGCGTCTTCGTGGTCACGCTGAGCACGGCGGGCACGATGCTCTTCGGCTCGATGGCGGCGTACGTGCTGGCCCGGTACAAGTTCATCGGCAACCGGGTCATCTACTACCTGTTCGTCTCCGGCCTGGCTTTCCCGGTGTTCCTCGCGCTGGTCCCGCTCTTCCTCATCGTCAACAACATGGGCCTGCGCAACACGTTCACCGGCCTGATCCTGGTCTACATCGCGTACTCGCTGCCGTTCACCGTGTTCTTCCTGGCCGCGTTCTTCAAGACGCTGCCCAACTCGGTGGCCGAGGCGGCGGTGATGGACGGCGCGTCGCACACGCGCCTGTTCTTCCAGGTGATGATGCCGATGGCGCGGCCGGCGCTGGTGAGCATCACGATCTTCAACATCATCGGCCAGTGGAACCAGTACCTGCTGCCGGTGGCGCTCATGCAGGGCGAGGGCGCGCAACAGAAGTGGGTGCTCACCCAGGGCATCGCGAACATCTCGGTGCAGGCCGGCTACGAGGCCGACTGGGCGGCCCTTTTCGCGGCCGTCACCCTCTCCATCCTCCCCATGATCGTCATGTACTCCATCTTCCAGCGCCAGATCCAGTCCGGCCTCACCGCCGGCGCGGTCAAGTAGCGGCAACGGCTGTCGCGGGCGTCTCCGGACGCCCGCGGCCGCCGCACCGGCGCGAGACCCGGTGGTGCGATGCGCAGCTCGACAGCTCTCCCGACCGACCGGAGCGGTGCCCGCGGAGCATACGGTCTACAACTGACACGAACGCGGGAAAAGGTCTCTAGAGACCTCTCGGAGTCGGAGTGGCTTCGACCCCTTATTTAGACAGAGATTTGAGCTACCGCGATGTGCGTCGTGGTCCAGGCCGCTGCTCCCGCGGCCTCACCCGTCCGCCGCTGGTCGCGCCGGTGGTCGACGTTTGTCCACAATGTCTGTTCCCGGATCGGCGATCCGGGAAAGTAGCGGGGTTTCGTCGCCGCGGGTAACCGCTGCGGTGGTGTGAGCGGCGCGAGATTCGAGATCTAGGAGAGTTAGGGCGCTATTTCAACCCTCAGTCTCCTAGATCTCGAAGTCTCGCCCCTTTGGCTGGTGACGGTGCGTCAGGATGGCGGAGGTAGGTCCGTGAAGGCCGCCTTTGGGGCTTGTCTCGCGGACCTGGCAGTGGACGGCCGGGGATCTCGGCGAGCGCTGCGAGCCGCCGGCCGGGAGCGGTCCCCGCGGGAGCATACGGTCCGCAGCTGACGCGGACGTGGGCAAAATATGTCTTCAACCCAGGACAGGCACCCTGACTCCGGATGTCTCTAGTACATCTGTCGGACCGGTCGTGCAGAATGCGCAGGTGGAGGTTGACGGGCGGCGGGTGTGGGGGTCGACGGCGGCCGCCTATCCGCCGCTGCTGCGTGCCGGGGTGCGGGTCGAGCGCTGCCACGACGTCGAGCTGACCGAGGCGCTGCTGCTCGGCTACGACGGGCGGTGGGGTGAGCCGCGTTCGCTCGCGGCGGCCGATGCCCGGCTCACCGGCGCGCCGGTGCCGCCCGATCCGCCGCCGCGCGCGGCCGCGCCGCCCGGCGATGCCCAGGCCTCGCTCTTCGACGACGCGCCGCCGCCCGCGGACGATCCGGCCGTCCTCGCCCGGGTCTACGCCGACCAGGCGGCCCGGGTCGCCCGCACCGAGCATCCCGGCCGCTTTCGACTGCTGGTGGCGGCCGAGTCGGCCGGGGCGCTGATCGCCGCCGAGATGGGGGCCGCCGGGTTGCCGTGGCGGGCCGACATCCACGACCAGCTGCTGCTGGAGCTGCTGGGTGAGCCGTCGCCGGTGGGCGGCCCGCCCCGCCGCCTGGCCGAGCTCTCCGCGAAGATCGCGGCCGCCTTCGGCGTGCGGCAGCTGCATCCCGAGTCGCCGCAGGAGCTGCTGCGCGCGTTCGCGCGGGCCGGCGTCCAGCTGCCCAATACGCGCGCCTGGTCGCTGCGCGGCGTCGATCATCCGGCGGTGCCGCTGGTGCTGGAGCACAAGGAGCTCTACCGCATCTGGACCGCGCACGGCTGGGCCTGGCGCGACGCGTGGGTCCACGATGGACGGTTCCGCGCGGAGTATGTGCCGGCCGGCGTGGTCTCCGGCCGCTGGGCCACGCGGGGTGGGGGAGCGCTACAGATTCCCAAGGTCGTCCGCCGGGCGGTCGTCGCCGACCCCGGGTGGAAGCTCGTGGTGGCCGACGCCGGCCAGCTCGAGCCCCGCGTGCTCGCCGCGGTCTCCGGCGACGACCGGCTGGCCGCCGCGGCCGCCTCGGGCGACCTCTACGCCGCGCTGGCCGCCGACGCCTTCGGCGGCGACCGGGCTCGCGCGAAGGTGGCCCTGCTCGGCGCGATGTACGGCCAGACCGGCGGCGCCGCCGTCCCCGCCCTGGCCACGCTCAAGCGCAACTACCCGACCGCGTTCGAGTACGTGGAGGCGGCCGCCCGCACCGGCGAGGGCGGCGGGCTGGTCCGCTCGTGGCTGGGGCGCACCTGCCCGCCCCGTTCGGTGCCGGTCGGCGGGGAGGAGTATGGGCCCGTCGACGGGTCCCGCGCGCGTGCCCGCGGTCGCTTCACCCGCAACTTCGTCATCCAGGCCACGGCCGCCGAGTGGGCGCTCACGCTGCTCGCCACGCTCCGCGGCGACCTCGCCGGCACCGGCGCCGACCTCGTCTTCTTCCAGCACGACGAAGTGCTCGTGCACGCGCCACAGGAGCGGGCCGCCGAGGTCAGCGAGGCCGTGCGCGCCGCCGCCACCCGCGCGGGCCAGCTGCTTTTCGGAGGCACGGCGGTCCGCTTCCCCCTCGACGTGTCCGTCGTTGATTGTTACGCCGACGCCAAATGAGCCGCTCGGGTCTTTCCCACAGGAGGTTGAGCGCTCACACTTGACGCGGCACACCTGGGGGGGTGTTCGCGATGACGACCGCGGGGATGGTCATCGCCGCCGGCGGGGGGCGCCGGATCGGCGGGCCAGAGGCACTACTGCAACACGACGGCACACCGCTCGTCGACCGGGCGATCGAGACAGTGCGCGACGCCGGCTGCGAGCCGGTCGTCGTCATCCTCGGCGCGGCCGCCGACGAGGTACAGGCCGCGGCCGAGCTCAAGGGCGCGAGCGTGGTGATCGACAAGACGTGGGGCCGCGGCATCGGCAGCTCACTGCGCGCCGGGCTCAAGGCCCTGACCGACACCGAGGCCGACGCGGTCGTGGTGGTCCCGGTCGACATGCCGGGCGTGACAGCACACGCGGTGCGCCGCGTGGCCGCACTCCCGTACTCCGACGTGCTGGTCTGCGCCACCTACGAGGGCCGCCGCAGCTTCCCGATGCTCTTCGGCCGCAAGCACTGGCCCGGCATCTCGACGGTCGCGCACGCCGACGCCGGTGCCCGGCCCTACCTGCTGGCCCACAAGCACGAGGTGCTCGACGTGGCCTGCGACCGCATCGCCGACGGCGCGCGGCTGGAAAGCCCGGAGGCGGTGGCCGCTTTCAAGCTGACGATCCCCGCGCAGCGAGTGCGCACCTGAGCATAGGCTGTCGATCATCCGGGTCCGCTGATCGTCATGGGGTCATGAAGTTCATCCTGCTGCTCTGGGAGCCCGACACCGACTGGCAGTCGGTGTCCAAGGAGCGCCTGGACGCCGCCCTGGCCGCACACGGCGCGTTCATCCGCTACCTGGACGGGCGCGGCATCCCGTGGACCGGCGGCGCGCTGGCCGCCCAGGACACGGCGACGACCCTGCGCCCGGGCGACGACGGGCCGGTGCTGACGGATGGGCCGTTCATCGAGCTCAAGGAGGGCATCGGCGGCTACTACGTCATCGACGTTGCCGACCACGCGGAGGCGGTCGAGGTCGCGAAGCACTGCCCGATCGGCTCGGCCACCGAGATCCGCCCGATCTGGGGCTGACCGCCCGCCGAGCGGCCCTGGAGAGGTCCCCGGGCCGCTCTAGAGACTTTTCGGAGTCGTTGTGGCTTTCGGCGCCCCCTATTTAGACAGATTTGAGCTACCGCGATGTCCGTCGTGGTCCGGACCGCTGCTCCCGCGGCCTCACCCGTCCGCCGTTGGTCGCGCCGGTGGTCGACGTTTGTCCACAATGTCTGTTCCCGGATCGGCGATCCGGGAGAGTAGCGGGGGTTTCGTCGCCGCGGGTAACCGCTGCGGTGGTGTGAGCGGCGCGAGATTCGAGATCTAGGAGAGTTAGGGCGCTATTTCAACCCTAAGTCTCCTAGATCTCGAAGTCTCGCCCCTTTGGCTGGTTACGCTGCGTCAGGATGGCGGGCCTCGAAGCATCACGACGGGCGGCGACCCCGACCCCGAAAGGTCTCTAGGCGGTCGGCTGTCAGAGGGTCACGGCCGCGTCCTCGGCGAGGGTGAACAGTCCGGCGTCGAAGGTGACCGTGGCCAGCTTGGTGCCCTTGGGCACGTCGAAGTAGACGAATGCGCGTACCTTGTTGCCCGGGTTGATCTCGTCCAGGAACCCGGCGCCGTCCTTGTTTCCGTAGATGTTGGCCTCGCCGTCGGCCGAGAACTCGCGACCGGTCGTGTCCTTCGCCGTGACGGTGCCGTCGGCGTGGAAGTAGTGCGCCTTCTTGGTCACGTTCTTGGCGCTGACGTCGACACGGCAGAAGGTCCCCTGGGCCTTCTTGTTGAGGAACTCGCTGCCGACCTGGGCGATTCCGCACTTCGCGCTGTGCACGACGAACTCGAAGTCGCCGCCGCGGACGGTCTGACCGACCCGGTACGTCTTCGGCTTTTCCTCGGCGGTCTCCGCTTTCTCCTCGGCCTGCGCGGCGGGCGCGTCTTTCGGCTCCTCGGCCTGCTGCCCGCTGGTGCTCGTGGTGGTCGTGCTGGGGTCGCCGGCGACCGCGGCGGCGACGGCGCCGCCGATGCAAAGGACGGCGAAGACGGCCACGACGATGCCGATGGTGAGGCCGACGTTGGACTTCTTCTTCGGCGGTGGCATGACCGGGCCGGCGTGGTACGGCGGCTGCGGCTGACCCGGGCTGACCGGCGGGCTGGGGTATGTCACGGTGCTCTCCAATGCGGGGTCCGCGGGAGAAGACGGCGGCCGGCTGGACCCTGCTGAGCGTGCCGACCGCCGCGTTTTGAAGGGGGATCGGCCGGTCACGGTAGTGATCCCGTCGCAGGGTGTGCTGTCAGATCAAGGTCATGGTTCGCCGAACGGGTCCGCGTAGTCGGCGGTTTCGATCTCCGCGGCGAGGCGGGCTGTCCGTTCGGACATTTCGGCAGTGCACCGCGCGCCGGCGGTCGTCAGGGGCGGTGGGTGAGGTAGGCGGCGCCGCGTGGGGAGATGCGGTAGCCGACCTCCAGGCTCTCCGTCAGGCCGAGTGCCTTCAGCTTGCGCACGTCCGCCTTGAACGACGGCACGTCTCGGCCCAGCGCGGCCGCGAGGTCGGCCGCGCGTACCCCGGGATGGTCCGCGATCGCCCGCAGTGCGGCGGCGGTCCACGGGCCGCGGGTGCTGGCGTGGTCGAGGCGGGCGAGTCGCAGGTCGATGGCGGCCACGCCGGCGTCGTCCAGGCGGTCGTCGGCGGCCAGTGCGGCGCGCGGGTCGGGGCCGGCCACCCGGCGGAAGCGGAGCAGGTAGAGATGGCCGTCGGCGGGGCCGTGGAGATGGGCGAGCAGCGCGGCCACGCTGTCGAAGCCGGCGGCGTGTGCGTCGGCGGGGGTGAGGTCCTCCGGGCGTACCGGGTCGGCGGCGGTCACCTCCACCAGGCCGGCGCCGGTCCGATATGTCCGGCCGGCCACGACCTGGGGACGCCGCCAGCGGCGCAGCGCCGCGGTGATGGTGCCCTCCGCGATGCCGTCGCGCAGCCGCCGCTCAAACAGCATGGCCGCACCTCCGGGCGAGGTGGTCCCGGCCGACCGCGCGCAACCGCCGCTCAAACAGCATGGCCGAACCGCCTGGCGAAGTTGCCCCAGCAGACCGCGCGCAGCCAGTCGTCGCCGAGGTCGAGGCGGATCAGGCCGGTGAGCTGGTCGGCGTACTCGTAGGGGATGTTGGGGAAGTCGCTGCCGAGCAGCACCTTGCCGCCCAGCCCCAGCTCGCGCAGGCGCGGGCGCAGCGAAGGGGGAAACGGCACGAACTGGTCGAAGAACGGCGTGAACGCCATCGTGGTGTCGAGCGCCACCCGCTCGTACGACTCGGCCAGCGCCAGAAACTCCTCGTAGTCCGGCGCGCCCATGTGCGCCACGATCGCGGGGAGGCGCGGGTGGCGGGCGAGCAGGGCGGCGAAGGGCGATGGGCCGGTGTACTCGGCGGCCATCGGCGCGTGCCCGGCGTGCACGACGACCGGCACCCCCGCCTCGGCGAGCAGGCCCCACACCGGCGTCAGCGCGTCGTCGAGCGGGTCGAAGCCACCCACCTGGAGGTGCACCTTGAAGACGCGCGCGCCCGCGTCGAGCGCGGCGGTCACGTACTCCGTCACGCCATCCTCGGGATAGAACGTCGCCGACGGGAGGCAGCCGGGCGTGGCGCGGGCGAACGCCAGCGTCCAGTCGTTGAGGTCGGCGGCCATGCCGGGGCGGTGCGCGTAGGCCAGCGCGGTGAACGCCCGTACGCCGAGCTTCTCCAGGTGGGCGACCCGCTCCGCGTCGGACCACCGGTAGCGGATCGGCCACTCCACGCCCACCAGCGGGCCGGCCTCGTCGAAGTGCGCCCACACACGGCGGAGCATGCGCGGCGGCAGGAAGTGCACGTGCACGTCGGCCAGGCCGGGCAGGCCGAGACCACCCCAGAACCCCGGGACCGCGTTGTCACCCGAGACTGTCACACCTCGATATTGAACCGGCGGAGCACCGAAGGCGCCAGCAGCCCCCACGCGGACAGCAGCGAGACCACCATGAACGCGCCGCGGAACAGATAGACCTCCACCGCTCCGCCCGCGCGTACCGCGAGGCCGCCGGGCAGGCCGAACATCCGCCACATGCGCCGCCCGGTGGGGATGGGCCACAGGATGGGTACGCCGGCGCGGGTGATCAGGTCACCCAACAGGTGGACGAGGCAGCCCACGCCGACCGCGAGGCCCAGCATCGGGTATCCCCGGTCGCCGGGCAGGCGCAGCGCGGTGCCCCACGCGGCCGCGGCGGAGATGAGCGTGATGAGCAGCCAGCCGGCGCGCTTGGCCCACTCGTCGAAGAGGCCGCGGAGGGCGAGGCCGATCATGAGGAAGAGGATGGCGACGACCGCCCACTTGCCGTACGCGGTGCACAGCGCCGTCGTGCCCCAGCCCACCACCACCGTGAACGGAAGCGTGTGGGTGAGCGTGCGGTGGCCGTTTTCCCGCTCGGGGTCGTCGCTCAGCTTGGTGACGTGGTAGACGGCGAGCGACAGCTTTTCGATCACCTCGGCCAGGAAGAGCGACGCCACGCCGAACGTGCGCGCGACCGTCGCACCGCCCTTGTTGCGGGTGACTTTGCCGGAGAGGTCGAGGTCGGGAAAGAGCGCGCCGCCGGCACAGACCGCGGTGCCGACGGCGATGGCGAGGGGCGACTGCTCGTATCCGGCGAAGCGGTCAAGCGCCCACGAACCACCCAGCCACACAGCCGCGCCGGACAACGCGTGAGACGGCCCCATCATGCGCGGGACTGTCGCAGAGCGACAGTCCACATTCAACGACCGCCACGGTGGTACTCGCCACCGTGGCGGTCGGGTGGTGCGGTCACCACTCGTCGCGGTAGCCCCGGCCACACGGGCCGCGCCCGCGGTACTCCGCCTCGACGCGCCAGTCGCGGCCGCGCGGGCCGCGCCACTCGCCGGGGTGGCGGTAGCCGCCGTGGCGGTGCCAGGCCGCGTGCCGGGCCAGCCCGAAGAAGATGAACACCATGGGGATGATCGGCCAGAAGAACGCCACCCCGGAGAGCACCCACAAACCCACCAGGATCGCGCTGAACACCATCGCCCCGCCGACGTGCCGCCGCAGCATGCCGCGCGCGAACGCCCTCGCCTCCGGTGTGTCGGCCAGCGCCCGCCGGCCGCCGTCGGGCAGGTCGGTGGTGAGCCCGCGCAGCTCGTCCCGGTACGTCGCCGCGTACGCCCTGGCCAGCCGCTCCTCGCCTTCGGACAGGTCCAGCCGCCCCTCGGTCATCGCGGCCCGGAGAATCGTCGCCATCTGTTCCCGTTCGGCGTCCGAGGCTCGCACACGCCCGGCGCCGGTATCCGCTGCTGTCATGTCATCGAGGGTCGCCGAACGGCGAGCCGGGCGCGTCGGGCCGGCGGAGGCATCGTCCGGCCGCCGGTGGGAGCAGGGGTGGCGGGCGGGTACCACCGGGGGAGTAGTGGAGGGGGAGGTGTGCCGGGCCCGGGTACTCCCGGCGGGGTAGGCGCGATAGCCGCCGCGGGGCGATGCCGAGGCCGGGCCGCGTGCCCTACGGTCAGACCGTGAGCAGAGACCACCGCCGCCGTCCGCCGTGGGAGCGGCGTGACGCGCGGTGGGAGGCCCGCCGCGCGCGGTGGGAGGCCCGCCAGTGGGATCCCAGCCGCAAGCGCCACGGCGGCGGCATGGTGATCGTCACCGGCGTGGCCCAGGTGCTCGCGGCCCGCACCGCGCGCACCGACCCCGACGCGATCGGATACGCGATCCTGCTCGCCGGCCCGATCGCGCTCGGCCTGCGATACAAGTTTCCGGTGCCGGTGCTGGCCGTCACGATCGCGAGCGCCGTGGGCTTCGCGGCCTGGGCGGAGGAGCCGCGCGGGCCGTTCTACCTGGCGGCGATCTTCGCCCTCTTCGCGGCGATCGACGCGGGCAAGCGCATGGTCTCGTGGGCCATCGTCGCCACCGGCTACGCCGCCTATGCGGTCGTCGCCCGTCCGGATTGGGGTCGGGCGGTGGCCATCGCGGGCGCTGTCGCCGTCTCGCTGCTGCTGGCCGAGGCCAATCGGGTGCGCCGGCAGCAGTTCGCCGAGGTCGCCAAATACCGCGCCGAGCAGGCCCGGGCCCGCGTCGAGCAGGAAAAGCGGCAGGCCAGCGAGGAGCGGCTGCGGATCGCCCGCGAGCTGCACGACGTGCTGGGCCATCACCTGTCCTTGATCAACGTACAGGCCGGGGTGGGGCTGCACCTGATGGACACGCGCCCCGAGCAGGCCCGCGAGGCGCTCACCGCGATCAAGTCCGCGAGTGCCGAGGCGCTGCGCGAGGTGCGCTCGGTGCTCGGTGTGCTGCGCCCGGAGGAGGAGGCCGCCCCCCGCGCGCCGGCGCCCAGCCTGGCCCGGCTCGACGACCTCACCGCCGACGCCGGGCTGCCGGTGCGCACGGTGGTCGAGGGAGAGCCGCGCCCGCTGCCGGCCGAGGTCGACCGCGCGGCCTACCGGATCGTGCAGGAGGCGCTCACCAACGTGCGCCGCCACGCCGGCTCGGCGGCCGCCGCCATGGTGACCATCGGCTACGGCGACGGCGAGGTGACCGTGCGGGTGGCCGACGACGGCGTGGGCGGCCCGGTGGCTCCCGAGGCGGGCAATGGCATCGCCGGCATGCGGGCCCGGGCCGCGGCGCTGGGCGGCACGCTGGTGGCCGGCCCGGCCGACGGCGGCGGCTTCGCGGTCGCGGCCGCCCTCCCGCTGGCCACGCCCGCCCCGGCCCGCGACAACGGATCACGCGCCGAGCGGCGCGCGGACGAGGGGGACGCATGATCAGGGTGCTGCTGGCCGACGACCAGGGGCTGGTGCGGGCCGGGTTCCGGGCGCTGCTCGACGCCGAGCCCGACATCGAGGTGGTCGCCGAGGCCGCCGATGGCGTCGAGGCGGTGCGCCTCACCGGGCAGACCCGGCCCGACGTCGTGCTGATGGACATCCGGATGCCCGGCGTCGACGGCCTGGAGGCCACCCGCCGGATCGCCGCCGACCCGGCGCTGGCGGCGACCCGGATCGTCATCCTGACCACGTTCGAGCTGGATGAGTACCTCTTCGAGGCGCTGCGCGTCGGCGCCTCCGGTTTCCTGGTCAAGGACACCGAGCCCGTCGAGCTGTTGCGTGGCGTGCGCGCGGTCGCGGCCGGCGACGCGCTGCTCTCGCCGGGTGTGACGCGGCGGCTGATCGCCGAGTTCGCGGGCCGTGGCGGCGGCGCCCAGCCGGCCGCGCCCGAGCCGTCGCTGGAGCAGCTGACCGACCGGGAGCGCGAGGTGATGGCGCTGGTCGGCGCCGGACTGTCCAATGAGGAGATCGCCGCCCGCCTCGTGGTCAGCCCGGCCACCGCCAAGACCCACGTGAGCCGCGCGATGGTCAAGCTCGGCGCCCGCGACCGCGCCCAGCTCGTCGTGTACGCGTACGAGGCCGGCCTGGTCCGCCCCGGCTGGCTGAGCTGATCTGGAGGCCTTGCGGCGTCAGGGCTTTCAAACCGGGTTCCCGGGTCCGCGTCAGCTGCGGACCGCCGCTCCCGCCGGAGACCGCTGCGGTCGGCGGCTCGCGGGGCGAGCCGAGATCCCCGACCTCCGCTGCCAGGTCCGCGAAGGCCGTCTAGCCTTTGGCGGGGGCGAAGCTTGCGTTGATCATGTTGAGGTAGGCGAGGTTGCCGGCCCAGTCGAGGGCGCGGGTGATCCACAGGATCGTGTAGGCCCGCTTGGCCGACGTGCGGAAAAGCTCCTGCCGGGCGTGCAGCCGCTCGCCCTTGGCGCTCAGCCAGGTGCAGTCCCAGTCGGCGCCGCCCTTGAAGTAGCGGTTGGGCAGGATCGCGACCTTGCGGTAGTCGTTGAGCGCGCCGCCGGCCACGACCTTGCGCTCCTCCGACTCCCAGTGCTTGACCGGGTCGCCTTTGAGGCCGGGCGCGGTGTCGACGGCGAGCAGGCGGGGGCTGCCCGGCTCGCGGAAGCAGACCACGTCGCCGTCGCGGTAGTAGGTCCACGACGAGGGCACCGCTACCCGGAAGCCGCTCGGGTCGGCGTGCCACGCGAAGCCGTCCGCGAGCGCGAACCGCGGTGTGGCGGGCGGCTCAGGGCGTTTCAGGCCGGCGTCGGTGGGCGGCGAGCCGCACGGCATGCCCGTGCCCGCACCGGCCCCGCTCGCCGGCGCCGACGGGCTGGACGAAGGCACCGAGGCGCCGACGAGCTGGCCCGTCCTCCGGTCGTCGCGGCTGAGCGCGACCACGGCGGTGGCGGCGCTGATCGCGGCGACGAGGGCGGCGGTGGCCGCGATCGCGAGCCGGCGGCGCCGGCGGCCGGAACCCTCGGCGGGAAACTCGGGCCGCGGGTCGTCCGGCGACCGCCGTGGCCGTGGCAGCAGCCGGGTACGCGGCGGCACGGCGGGCGGTGGCAGCGCGGCCCGGCGCAGCAGCCGCTCGGCCTCGGCGCCGTTGAGCCGGTGCTTGGGGTCCTTGCGGAGCAGCCCGCCCAGCACCGGGCGGAGCGCGCCGGCGTGGGTGGCCGGGTCGGGCGGTGCGGTGGCGAGGGCGGTGAGCGTGGCCATGGTGGTCGACCGGGCGTACGGCGAGCGCCCCTCCACGGCCGCGAATAGCGTGGCGCCCAGCGACCACAGGTCGGTCTCGACGGTGGAGATGCCGTCTTTGGCCCGCTCCGGCGCCACGTACTGCGGGGAGCCCATGATGAGCCCGGCCCGGGTCAGCGCGCCGTCGCCGCCGTCGAACGTGGCCAGCCCGAAGTCGGTCAGCACGACCCGACCGTCTTCGGCGATCAGCACGTTGTGCGGCTTGACGTCGCGGTGCAGGACGCCGGCGACGTGGGCGGCGCGCAGCGCGTACAGCACGGCGAGGCCGATCTGCGCGACCCGCTCCGGCGGCAGCGGTCCGTCTTGCTGGACGACCTCCTGGAGCGAGCGGGACGGCACGTACTCCATCACGATCCACGGGCGGCCCTCGGTGTAGACCACGTCGTAGATCTGCACGGCGTTGGGGTGGTTGAGCTGGGCGGCGGCGCGCGCCTCGCGGATGGTGGTCTCGCGGAGCATCTCGCGCTCCTCGGCCGTCATCCAGTCGGGTGGCACGACCTCTTTGATCGCCACCTCACGCCGCAGCATCTCGTCGCGGGCCAGCCAGACCCTGCCCATGCCACCGCTGCCGACCGGCTTGACAAGGCTGTACCGCTCGGCGATGAGTACTCGCCACACGGACGACAAGGCTCCCCCATCCCGGTCCCCTGAGCCACCACGATAAACAGACGCGGCGAGGGCCGCATTACGAGCAGATAACAAACCGGGGTTGCCCGGAAAACCTGGACCAATGATCCAGAACGGTCGGGACCAATGGTGGCCTACGGCCCGCCAAACGAGGGACCTTTCAAGGGATACACCGCCCCGTCCGTCCACATGGGACATCACTCTGGGTACTCGGGGAATTGGCACTCGAATGGGTGAATCCGTGCCGGCGCGCGCCTATTGAATTCGTACATAAACGCCAGTCGGCCCGTGGCGGGCATCAATCGTCCCGGTTAAATGGAGGCATAGGGCGGAAGGGTCCACATCGGACATCACGCTGCGTGCCCAACCGTTGTGATCCATGTCACTATTTCAATGCTCGCGCCACCCCTGGTGTCGGCTTGCCGACTACCGCTCGTGATTCGTGGTTGTGCACACGGTGATCGGTCCGCTTAGATCCGCTCGCTCGATCTGGCGCTCGTACGGGGGAGGCCACTATGCGGCGTTCGCGGATGTCTGGTTGGCGGGCTCGATGGGGCCGCCACGGCGCGATCGGGGTGCGGGTCGCCGTCGCCTTCGTGCTGCTGGCCACGATCGTCGGCGACGTGCCCGCGGTCCGCGGTCGCGGCGAGCCGGCGGTGGCCTGCGTCGGGGCGCGACCCGACCAGGAGGCCGCCGCCACCGTCGCCCGGGCCTGCGGCCACGAGGTCGAGGTCCTCGACCAGCGCTCCGAGACCGCCCGGGTCTTCGCCGCGCCGGACGGGACGGCGCGGGCGGAGATCCACGCCGCGCCGGTCCGCTTCGCGCGCGACGGCCGCTGGCAGCCGATCGACCTCACCCTCCGCGAGAGCGGCGACGCCGTAGCGCCCGCCGGGCACCCCAACGACCTGCGGCTGTCCGGCGCGCGCCCCAAGGGCACCCACGAGCTTGCCGCCGTCGGCCTCGGCGCCGCCCGCGTCGCCATGAGCTGGACCGGCGCGCTGCCCCGGCCGGTGCTGAACGGCACCCGCGCGACGTACGTGGACGCCCTGCCCGGCGTGGACCTCGTCGTGGAGGCGACCCGCACCGGCTTCGCGCAGTCCCTCGTCGTGAAGGAGCGGGCCGCCGCCGGCCGCGTGGCGGCGGTGCCGCTGCTGCTGTCCGGACCCGGAGCGGCGAAACACCGGCGGGACAAGGCCGGCGACATCACGCTGCTCGACGCCGCGGGCCGGACGACGGCGACCGTACCGGCGCCGGCGATGTGGGACGCGAAGACCCTGCCCGACGGCTCCCCGGCGCGCACCCAGCCGATCAGCACCTCCACCAGCGACGCGAAGCGCGGCGGGGTGCGGCTGACGCTGCGACCGGACCAGAAGTGGCTCCGGGCGCCGGGCACCCGCTACCCGGTCACCCTCGACCCGACCGTCAACCCGCTCTCGACCACCTTCGACACGTACGTGCGCGAAGGGCTGACCACCAACCAGAGCGGCGCCGTCGACCTCCAGATCGGGCTCCTCGCGACCGCCCCACCGACGATCAACCGATCCTTCCTGACCTGGAACACCGCGGTGCTCGCCGGCAAGCACATCCAGGCCGCGACCGTGAACTTCTGGAACTTCTGGTCGCATACGTGCACCGCGCAGAGCTGGGAGATCTGGACCACCGGCGCGGCCAGCACGAGCACCCGCTTCACCAACCAGCCGGCCTGGCTCAACCGGGAGGCGACCTCCACCGCCACGCACGGCTCCACCGACTGCGCCGACGCGTGGGCGCCGGTCAACGGGGTCAACTTCTTCCAGCGCGCGGCCAGCGCCAACGCCACGACGGCGCACATGGGCCTGCGGGCCACCGACGAGACGGCCGTGACCACGTTCAAGCAGTTTCGCTCGCGGGAAGCGACCGACACCAGCCAGGTGCCCTACGCGAGCGTGACCTACCAGTCGTACCCGGTCCTCGGCACCCGGGCGACGGTGCCGGCCACGGCATGCGTTGCCAGCGCCGACCGGCCGTTCATCGGCAGCCTGACCCCGCAGCTTCAGGCGGTCGTCTCCGACCCGGACGGGGGCTCGCCCAGCGCCGAGTTCGAGTGGTGGCACAGCGGCGGCGTTCGCATCAACGGTGCGACCGTCTCGGTCGCATCCGGCGCGAACGCGACCACGACCGTACCGGCCGGCCAGTTCGTGGAGGGCGGCACCTACTCCTGGCGGGTGCGGGCGCGCGACGCGGCGGGAGGCGTCACGGCGTGGTCGGCGTGGTGCGAGTTCACAGTGGACACCGGTCCACCCACCGCACCCGTGGTGTCCTCCGTGGACTATCCGGCCGACGGTCAGGAACACGGCGCGGCCGGCCAGCCGGGCTATTTCCTGGCGCGCCCGGCCGGCTGGCCCGCCGGGCAGGCGGCCCAGTGGTCGCTCACGGACGGCGCGAACTTCGACCGCACCGGTAACGGGCACGACCTCTCCGCCCGCGGGGGTCTCAGCTTCAGCGCCGACGCCAGCCCCGCTGTGCGGTTCGACGGGGTCGACGACTCCGCGGTCACCGAGGGGCCTGTGCTCAACACCTCCGGCAGCTTCACGGTGTCGGCGTGGGTGCGCCTGGAGCAGACCGATCGGTCGGTCACGGCGCTGAGCCAGGACGGCACCCGGGTGAGTGGCTTCACGCTCGGCTACTCGGGCGACTCTCGCAAGTGGACGTTCGCCCGACCGAACTCGGACACCGACAGTCCCACGCTCACCTACGTCGCGTCGCGGGCGGCCGCGGACTTCGGCGGCGACGGCACAGCCCGCCCGCTGACCCACCTCACGGGGGTCTACGACGCGCCCGCCCAGACCCTCACCCTGTACGTGAACGGCCGGTCACAGGGCAGCGTGGCGTACACCGGAACGGCGAACGCCGCGGGGCGGACGGCGGTGGGCCGGGCCCAGTGGAACGGGAGCGACGCCGCCTTCTATCCGGGGCGGATCGGCACGGTGCAGGTGTGGAACCGTGCGCTCACCGCGGCGGAGGCGCTCGCGATCGGCGACATCACGACCGTCAGGTACCGGTGGGACACCGACCAGTCGACGTCGAGTGGTGGCCTCACCGCGATGGACCTGAGGTCCGTGTTCGCGGCGCCACCGATCGACGGTCAGCGCACGCTCACGTTCTGGAACGAGGACCGGGCCGGTCGCCAGTCGGCGACGGCGGCCTACACCTTCCGGGTCGCCCCGGCCGGACCACACCACCTGTACTACGACGCGGCCGGCCAGCTCGTGGCCATGCGCCAGGAGAGCAACGGCGGCACGGCCATCTACGACTACGACGCCAACGGCAACCTGCGCGGGGTCGAGCGCCGCGACTACGGCTTCAGCGTCCTGAGCGTGGTGCCGGCGCGGGCCGCGGTCGGGTCCCGGGTCGAGATCGGTGTCTCCCACCTGACGATCACCGACCCGACCGTCACCTTCACCGGCACCTCGACTCCGGCGGAGATCGTCTCGTCCGCGAACGGGCGCCTCGTCGTCCTCGTGCCGCCGGGTGCCACGACCGGGCCGATCAAGGTGACCCTCAACGGCGGACAGGGCCCCGAGGGGGCAAGCCCATCTCCGTTCACCGTGATACCGGGCAGTCCGGCGCCTGACATCACCGGCATCTCCACCACCGGAGCCGACCCGGGCAGCACGGTCACCATCAACGGCTCCGGGTTCGACCCGAACCGGGCGCGGGACACCGTGGTCTTCGGGCGCACCACGGCCCGGGTGACCGCGGCCACCACCACGCAGCTCACCGTCGTCGTGCCCGACGCGGCGACCAGCGGCCGGGTCCAGGTGCGCACGCCGGGCGGGGTGGCCACATCGGACACCGACTTCGTGGTGCCCCCGCGGCCGTACACGACGGCGAACGTGGTGGACGGCGGCCGGCTGGCCGTCGACGGTCCACAGACGACGGTGACCGTGCCGGCGGGCAAGACCGGACTGTTCCGCTTCGAGGGCAACCCCGGTGACAAGCTGAGCCTCGGCCTCACCGGCGCCGCCGTCACCGGCACGTCGAAGGTCCGGCTGTACACGCCGTACGGCGGCTCGTTCGCCCGCGACCAGTTCGACACGGCCCGCGAGGTCCCCGGCATCACCGGCGGGATCGGCCTGCCCGCCCTGACCACCGCCGGCGTGTACCAGATCGCCATCGAGCCGCCCGCCGGCGCGGGCGCGCTGACGCTGACGCTGTCCCGGCAGGCACAGGGCACTTTGGACGCGGCCGGGCAGGGTTCGACGTTCACGGTCGACCGGGCCGGGCGATACACCGAGTTCACCTTCACCGGCGGCGAGAACGCCGCCATGAACCTCGGCTTCGGCGACTGGTCGCTGCCCTCCAACGCCCAGCTCGACATCGCGGTGTACGCGCCGCCCGGCGACACCGTCGGCCTGTGGCGGGACGAGTTCGCGGCCGTCCGGGACTCGTCGCTGGGCTTCAAGACCCAGATGCCCGGCACGTACCGGGTGGTGGTCGGGGTCCGCAACGCCGGCCTCGGCTCGGCCCGGATGTGGCTGTCGCCGGAGATCAACGGCGGCACGCTCGCGGTGGGTGGCGCCGGCAACCCGATCACGTTCAGCCGGCCGGGGCAGTGGGCGCGGCTCGCGTTCGACGGCACGGCCGGGCAGCGGCTCGGCCTCGGCTTCTCCGACCTGACGCTGAGCGCCGGCGGGGTCAGCTACCGCCCCGCCGTGGCGCTCGTCAACCCGGACGGCACCCGGCGCAACCTGAGCGGCGGCGAGGAGTTCGACATCCAGCTCACCGCCGCCGGCCGGCACGAGCTGATCGTGGTGGCCGGCCCGGCGACCGGCGGGGCGCGGGCCTGGCTCTCCGGTGAGGCCGACGGCGGCACGATCACCGCCGGCACCGACAAGACCGTCACCGTCGCCCGCTCCGGGCAGAACCAGCGGCTGCGCTTCACCGGTACCGCCGGCCAGCGGCTCAGCCTCGGCGTGGTCTCCTCCGCGCTGCCGGACGACGTCTGGTTCCAGGTGTACGGACCGGGTGGCAACCAGATCGTCACCTGGGCGGGTGACGTGGACCTGCCGCAGCTGTCCGTCACCGGCACGTACGAGATCCTCCTCGACCCGGACTCGGGTGGCACCGGCGCCATCACGCTCGCGCTCTCGCCGGAGCTGGACGGCGGCACCGTTGCCGTCGACGGCGCCGGCACGCCAGTCTCGATCGGCAAGGCCGGCCAGAACGCGCGGATCCGCTTCACCGGTGCCGCCGGGCAGCGGCTCAACCTCGGCTTCAGCGCGGCGAGCGTCCAGTTCGTCAACCTGACCGCGTACCGGCCGGACGGTTCGCAGTTGGTGACCCGGTTCACGCCGACGTCCGAGGGCCTGGACCTGCCCGCACTCCCGGTCGCCGGCACGTACGAGGTGGTCATCGACCCGGACGGCGGCGCCACCGCCAACCTGACCGTCATCGCCTCCACCGAGGCCGACGGCGGCGTCGCGACCGTCAACGGGCCGGGGCTGCCGGTGACCGTGACCCGGCCGGGCCAGACCGCGCGGATCGCGTTCGACGGCACGGCCGGTGACGCGCGCCGGGTGACGATGGCCGGCGCCTCGTTCAGCAAGACCTTCTACGACCTGCGCGTGCTGGCTCCGAACGGCGCCGTCGTCGTCGACGAGTCGCTGCTCTCCATCCAGTCCACCGTGGACATTCCGGCGCTGCCCGCGACCGGCCGGTACCTGGTGGTCGTCAAGCCGGCCCTGGGCGGCACCGGCTCGATCACGTTGGGTGTGGCCACCCGGACGGCGGCATTCGCGGCGGCGTCCGCGGCGAAGCCCGCCGAGCCGGTCGAGCGGTGCCCCGCCATGGCGGAGAGCCGGCCGGCGGCGGCGACCGGCTTCGCGGTCACGGCGCCGCCCCGCCCGGCGAAGCGGACTACGGCCGGCGAGCCGGACGCGGGCGCGCCGACCGCCGGCTGGCGGGCGTGTGGCTTCCCGAAGGCGGCACAGCCGGCGCCCAAGGCCGAGCGGGCCTGGAAGCCGGACGCGAAGAACCTCGCCGGCCGCGACTGGATCACCCGCTTCGGCGCCCCGCCCGCGCCGGCCGGCCTGGGCTCCGCGCCGAAGGACACGACCGCGGTCGCCGGCCAGGTGCGCACGGTCGCCGGCACCCCGCTGCGCGACGTGACCCTCACCGCCGGCCAGGTGCGGGTGAAGACCGACGCCGAGGGACGCTTCCTGCTCTCCGGTGTGGAGTCCGGGCGCCGGGTGTTGCGCGTCGACGCCCGCGGCGTGGGCGGCACGTCGTACGGGGTCTTCGACATCGGCGTCGACCTCCAGGCGGGCATCACCACCCACCTGCCGTACACGATCTTCCTGCCCGAGATCGACAAGGCCGCGACCGTCAAGGTCGACAGTCCCACCCGGGCGCCGGTGGTCCTGCGCACCCCGGCCATCCCCGGCCTGGAGGTCCGCGTCCCGGCCGGCACGGTCGTGCGCGACGGCGACGGCAAGGTGGCCAAGGAACTCTCCATCACCGCGATCCCGATCGACCGGCCGCCCTTCCCGCTGCCGCCGACCCGGGTGCCCATCTACTTCACGGTCCAGCCCGGCGGGGGCTACCTCTTCCCGGCCGGCGCCCAGGTCGTCTACCCGAACTACACCGGCGAGTCGCCCGGCACCCGGATGGACTTCTGGAGCTACGACCCGGAGGGCCAGGGCTGGCACATCTACGGGCGCGGCACGGTCAGCCCCGACGGCAAGCGGGTGGTGCCCGACCGCGACGTGAAGATCTACCGGTTCACCGGGGCGATGACCGCGGTGCCCGGCCACGAGCCGCCGCCGGTCGCGCCGAAGTCGCCGGCCCGGGTCGCCGACCCGGTCGACCCCTCCACCGGCCTGCTCGTCGACCAGGTCACCGACCTGGCGATCGACGACGTGATGCCGATCGCGCTGCGCCGCACGTACCAGCAGGGCGACCCGTACCTGCGTGCGTTCGGCGTCGGCACGAGCTTCGACTACGGCGCGTTCCCCTGGTCGACCGGCAACATCGGCAACTTCACCTACCTGGAAGCCGACCTGGTACTCGGCGACGGCAGCCGGATCCACTTCAGACGGATCGTGCCCGGCGAGAAGACGTTCCTGGACGCGGTCTTCGCGGCCGACCCGTCGCCGCGTGCCGAGTTCCGCGGCGCGCTGATGTACTGGAACGGCAACGGGTGGGACATCAAGCTGCGCGACGGCACCACGCTGGTGCTCGGCGACGAGGCTCCGCTGCAAGCGATCCGCGACCGCTACGGCAACACCACCACCATCACCCGGGCGCCGGCGCCGGCCGACCCCGACGGCAACGTGCGCGCCCGCGGGCCGGTCACCCAGATCACCTCGCCCAGCGGCAAGTGGATCAAGCTGACCTACAACACCGCCAACCCGCCCCAGGTGACCCGGGCGGAGGACAGCCTCGGCCGCTCCGTCTCGTACACGTACGTCAACGGCTACCTGGACACCGTCACCGACGCGAACAACGGCGTCACGAAGTACACGTGGGAGAACGGCCGGCTCAAGACGATCCGGGACGCGCGCAACCTCGTCTACCTGACCAACGAGTACGACGCCGAGGGGCGCGTGCTCAAGCAGACCGCGCCGGACGGCGGCTTCTGGTCCTTCGCGTACACAAAGGACAGTGCGGGCCGGATCACCGAGACCCGGGTCACCGATCCGCGGAACACCGTGCGGCGGTTCACCTTCAACGCCCAGGGCCAGGTACTCACCGACACGCGTGGGCTCGGCACGGCGGCCGAGCAGGTGACCACCATCCAGCGGGACGCCGCCGGCATGCTGCCCACGGCGACCGTCGACGCGCTCAACCGGCGCACCGAGTTCGAGTACAACGCCGCCGGTGACGTCATCCGGATCACCAGGCTCGCCGGTACGCCCGAGGCGCACACCGAGCGCTTCACCCGGGACGGCCCGTTCGGCGAGGTCAGCAAGTACACCGGCGCGTACGGCGCGGAGACGCTGCTCACGTACGAGCCCAACGGCGCCCTCCAGACGGTGACCGACCCGGTCGGGCACACGACGACCTACGCCACCGACGGCGCCGGACGGGTCACGTCGGTCACCGACAACGACGCCAAGACCACCACCATCGGGTACGCGCTCGGCGACCCGGTGTCGTTCACCGACCCGCTGGGCCGGACCACGCGGCTCACCTACGACTCCGCCGGGCGGGTCGTGGCGTCCACCGATCCCACCGGCAGCACCACGGAGACCACCTACGACGGGATGGACCAGGTCCGGGCCGTCATGGACCCGCTGGGCCGGACGACCGCGTTCGAGTACGACGCCAACGGCAACCTGACGAAGGTCACCGACCCGCGCCTGGCGACCACGGTCCTGGCGTACAACAACATGGACCTGCTCGAGTCGGTCACCGATCCGCTGACCCGGGTCGAGTCCTATGTGTACGACAAGAACGGCAACCTGACCCGGCACACGAGCCGGCGTGGCAAGGTGACCGAGTTCGTGCCCGACGTGCTCGACCGGGTGCAGACGGCCAGGTACGGCGTGACCTCCGCGACCGCGCAGGAGAGCACGGTCACGTACACGTTGGACAAGGGCGACCGGGTCACCCGGATCGTCGACAGCGCCGGCGGCACGGCCAACTACAAGTACGACGGTCTGGACCGGGTCACCGAGGACGCCGGCCCGCAGGGCACCGTCACGTACCTGCGCGCGCCGCCGTCCCAGGCCGACGAACCCGGCGTCGTGGTGGCCGTGGGTGGCCAGACGCTCTACAGCGACACCTACGTCGAGGCCACCGGCCAGCGCACCGTGCGGGATCCCGCCGGCAACGGCGTGCGGCAGAACCAGGACGGGGTCGGGCGCCTGCTGTCGACCTACGCCTACAACCCCGCCGACCCCTTGGGGCAGGGCTACTCGTACGACGCCGCGGGCCAGCTGAAGGAAATCGACTACGTCCGCGCGGCGAGCGGCACCGGCGAGGTCGTTGGCAAGATCACCTACGAGTACGACGCGGCCGGCCGTCCCACCCGCATCGGCGGTGACTTCGCCCGAGCGAGCGTCCCGGCCGCGTTCGGTCCGGCCACCTACAACGCCGCGAACCAGCTCACCAACCTGGCCGGCACCGCGGTCACGTACGACCTCGACGGCAACCTGACCTCCGACGGGCGCGCCACGTACACCTGGAACGCCCGCGGGCAGCTCACCGCGACCACGGCCGGCGGCCCGACCACCAGCTACACCTACGACCCGCTCGGCCGCCGGGCCAGCCAGATCGAAGCCACCGGCTCCACCACGTCGTACGTGTACGACGGCCTGAACCCGGTGCAGGAGAAGGTCGGCGCGACGGTCACCGCGCAGACCATCTCCGGTCGCGTCGACGAGGTCTTCTACCGCACCAGCGGCGGCACGATCCGCCGGTTGCTCACGGACGGCCTCGGCAACACGGTCGCGGTCGCCAACGGCACGGGCGACATCCAGGCCCGGTACGCCTACGACCCGTTCGGCCGCACGACGGTGGCCGGGAACGACGGCGGCAACCCGTACCGCTACACCGGTCGCGAGCAGGACGGGCCCGACAGCCTCTACCACTACCGGGCCCGGTACTACAGCCCGACGCTCCAGCGCTTCATCAGCGAGGACCCGGTCGGCTTCGCCGGCGGCGACGCCAACCTCCACCGGTACGTCGGCAACGCCCCCACGTACCTCACCGACCCGCTGGGGTTGAAGCCGGCCGTCCGGGGCTGTACGTCTATCAGTTTCGGCTGCGGAAAGGCGACGACGGCCGCCAACTGGGTGGACGAAGGAGGCTTCCAGAATTCGACGCCGCCTGCGCCGAGCACGCAAGGTGCTTGGTTCAGGTACCAAAGCGGCGCTGTCGGAACGCGATCGAATCTGGCGACGGGAAGATCTCAGGTTCCCCAATACACCGCGCCCGACGGGAATGGTGGTGTCGTTACCGCGAAATTCGATTCGGCGTTCGGTGACGAGGCGATCGACCGTAAGCTCGGATTGACCCGCTTCGGCAGAGACGAAGCGGAGCGGCAAGCCGCTGTCGCCCGCCACCACGGGTTCCAGGCGGTGTATGAGCTACCCTCTCAGACGAAGGTCGACCAGGCCAACGCGCTCCTCGCTGAATGGGGCGTAACGGGAATTCGGACCAGAGTGGGGAGTTGGTGACCCGTGGCGGCGGACTATCTCTTGAAGGCACTTCTCTCGGTCGTGGCAATGCTCGAAGACGCGGCCAAGTTCGGGATGGATTCACATTCAGCGGTCAATGCGTTGGAGAGTGCGGCCTTCGAGCTCGATCAAATGGACGCACCCGCGCGGCGGGAATTCGCTGAGATTCTCGACCGTATCGCGGCCTCGGCCGATCCGGCTCGGCAGGAGTGGATTCGCAACCTCCCACAAAACCTGGGGATCGATCTCACGTGAGACCTGTGCCGCGGCGGACGGTGCTCGGCGTGGCGGTGACCGGGTCCGCCGTGCTGGCGGCGTGCGAGCCCGGTGCGGACGCGGCGCCCGCGCCGGCGCCGCCGCGACCTGAGGTGCCGCACCAGGACGGGATCCTCACGCCGCCGCCGGACGCGGCCGTGTTCGCCGCGTACGACGTGACCGCCAAGGACCGGGACGGACTGCGCACCCTCCTGAGTGGAC
Organism: Phytohabitans sp. LZ39; assembly: GCF_059359075.1. Lineage (NCBI taxonomy): Bacteria > Bacillati > Actinomycetota > Actinomycetes > Micromonosporales > Micromonosporaceae > Phytohabitans > Phytohabitans sp. LZ39. The sequence goes on from NZ_JCADBM010000022.1 coordinate 138,128, forward strand.
TGGGCGAGCGGATGGCGCGCGTCCGGGGCGGCACGGTGACCGTCGCGGTCGGTGCCTCGCTCTTCGACGGCCGCTACGGGCTGGAGCGCCACCGCCCGGCGCGGCTGACCGAGATGCCGGCGTTTCGCAACGACGTGCTCGACCCGGCGTGGTGTCACGGCGACCTGCTCCTCCAGGTGTGCGCCGGCACCCCCAAGCTGGCCGCCACGATCCTGGCCGACGTGACCGGCGGCGGCGCGGCGGTCAAGCGGCGGTGGCGGATCGACGGGCACCGGCCCGAGAATCGCACCGACGGGCCCGCCGGGCGGCCCTCCACCCGAAACCTCTTCGGCTTCCGCGAGGGCGCCGGAAACCCGGACGCCGGCGACGCCGCGCTGATGGACCGTCTGGTGTGGACCCAGCCGGGCGGTGGCGAGCCGGCGTGGACGGCCGGCGGCACGTACCAGGTGGTGCGGCTGATCCGGATGTCGCTGCCGCTCTGGGACGCCGACCCGGTGCCCCGCCAGGAGGCGGCCTTCGGCCGGCACCGGGCGGACGGCGCGGTGCTGGGCCGCGGTCGGGAGGACGAAGAGCCCGACTACGCCGCCGACGCCGACGGGCGCACGGTGCCGCTGGACGCGCACATCCGCCGGGCCAACCCGCGCACCCCCGAGACCGACGGCCAGCGGATCCTGCGGCGCGGCTATTCGTACCGCCGGGGCACCGACGCCAGCGGCCACCCGGACGTGGGCCTGGTCTTCGTGAGCTTCCAGCAGGACGTCGAGCGCGGCTTCGCCACCGTGCAGCGACGCCTGGCCGGTGAGGCTCTGGAGAAGTACGTGCTGCCCTTCGGGGGCGGCTACTTCTTCGCCCTACCTGGCGGCGCCCCGCTCGGCGCGAGCCTACTGTCCTAGGGCCAACCAGACCGTCGCGTACGCGCCGACGTGCACCTCGGCCGAGTGCGGGTGGCCGTGCGACGGCTCGTCGACGGCGACGACGGCGCCGAAGTTGCCGACGCCGGCGCCGCCGTAGCAGGGGGCGTCGGTGTTGAGGACCTCCGTCCAGCGGCCGCCGGCCGGCAGCCCGATGCGGTAGTCGCAGCGGGGGACACCGGAGAAGTTGGCCACGCAGGCCACCATCGAGCCGTCGTCCCCGATCCGCACGAACGACAGCACGCTCTGCCGCCAGTCGTCCCAGGCGATCCACCGGAAGCCGTCGGACGAGGTGTCGCGCGACCACAGGGCGGGGGAGTCGCGGTAAAGGCGGTTGAGGTCGCGGAGCAGGTCGGGGGTGCCTTCGCCGGTGAGCGACCAGTCGAGGCCGGCTTGCTCGCTCCACTCCCGCTCGTCGGCGAGCTCGCAGCCCATGAAGAGCAGCTGCTTGCCGGGGAACGCCCACATGTACGCCAGGAAGCCGCGCAGGCCGGCCAGCTTTTGCCACCGGTCGCCGGGCATCTTGGCGACCAGCGAGCCCTTGCCGTGCACGACCTCGTCGTGGCTGATCGGGAGCAGGAACTGCTCGTCGAACGCGTACACGGTGGGCCAGGTCAGCTGGTCGTGGTGGTAGGACCGGTAGAGCGGGTCCTTGCAGACGTACTCCAGCGTGTCGTGCATCCAGCCCATGTTCCACTTCAGACCGAAGCCCAGGCCGCCCCAGTCGACCGGCCGCGAGACCCCGGGCCAGGCGGTCGACTCCTCGGCGATCATCACGACGCCGGGGTGGTTGCGGTAGACCGTGGCGTTGAGCTCCTTGAGCAGGTCGATGGCCTCCAGGTGTTCGTTGCCCCCGAAGGCGTTCGGCGCCCACTGGCCCGGCTCCCGGGAGTAGTCCAGGTAGAGCATCGAGGCGACCGCGTCGACCCGGAGCCCGTCGATGTGAAACTCGGAGAGCCAGTAGAGCGCGTTGGCGACGAGGAAGTTTCGCACCTCGGTGCGGCCGTAGTTGAAGATGAGGCTGCCCCAGTCGGGGTGCTCGCCGGCCCACGGGTGCTCGTAGAGCGCGGTGCCGTCGAAGCGCGCCAGCGCCCACTCGTCCTTCGGGAAGTGGGCCGGCACCCAGTCGAGCAGCACGCCGATGCCGGCCTGGTGCAGCCGGTCGACCAGATAGCGGAAGTCGTCCGGCGTGCCGAAGCGCGACGTGGGCGCGTAGTAGCCGGTGACCTGGTAGCCCCACGACGGGCCGTACGGGTGCTCGGCGACTGGCATCAGCTCCACGTGCGTGAAGCCCAGGTCGGCCACATAGGACACGAGTTGGTCGGCGAGGTCGCGATAGGACAGTCCGGGGCGCCACGAGCCGAGGTGCACCTCGTAAACGGACATGGGCTTGGCGTGGTGGTCGGTGCCGCGGCCGGCCATCCAGGCCGTGTCGTCCCACTGGTACGCCGACTCGTACACCACCGAGGCGGTGCGCGGCGGGCACTCGGTGTGCGTGGCCATCGGATCGGCGCGCTCGGTCCACCGGCCGTCGGCGCCGTGGATGCGGTACTTGTACCGCGCTCCCGGCCCGACGCCCGGCACGAAGCCGGCGCGGATGCCGCTGGAGCCGAGCGGCTCCAGCACGACGCCGTCGTACGGGCCCCAGCCGGTGAAGTCGCCGATGACCCGGACCTCGCGGGCGTTGGGCGCCCAGACGGCGAAGCGGCAGCCGCCCGGCCGCGGGTGCGCGCCGAGCATCTCCCAGAGCCGCTCGTGGCGGCCCTCGCCGAAGAGGTACAGGTCGACGTCGCCGATCAGCGGCGGGGTGGTACGCGAAACCTGGTTGGGGACGGAAGGCAGAACAGTCGTCACGAAAGAACACCGTCCAGCGCGAGCAGGTTGCCCTCCGGCACCACGATCTTGGCGCGCCCCTCCTCCAGCAGCATCTCCGCCTGGCGGGTGTTGAAGCTGGAGGACTCGCGCCGCGCGGCGGCGTACGCGGCGGCGGTGCGGGCCGCGATCGTCGACCAGCCGTAGCGCTCGGCCACCATCGTGCGAGCCCGCTGCGCGACCGAGCGGGCGAAGGTCTGGTCGCCGAGCAGCGTGCCGACCGCGCCGGCCAGCGCGTCCGGGTCGCTGTGCGGGAACGTCACGCCGGTCACGCCCGGCTCGACGATCTCGGCGAGCCCGCCGGTCGCGGAGACGGCGAGCGGCGCGCCGGCCGCCGCGGCTTCGAGCGCCACCATGCCGAACGGCTCGTACAGGCTGGGCACCACGGTCGCGTCGGTGGCGGCGAGCATGGCGGGCAGCTGTGTCTCGTTCATGAACCCGGCGAAGCTGACCGTCTGGCTCAGGTCGAGCCGGTGGGCGGTCTCCTGGAGCTCGCCCTTGTACGGCCCGTCGCCGGCGATGACCACGCGCAGCTCCGGATGCCGGGCGCGCAGCTGCGGGATCGCGTGCAGGATGTGCTGCACGCCCTTCTCGTACACGAGGCGGCCGGCGAAACCGACCAGCGGGCCGTCGCCGGCGAAGCGCGACCGGGCCGCGGCGACCGCGCCGGGCTGGGCCTGCCACACCCGGTCGTCGACGCCGTTGGGGATCACCTGGACCCGCGTGGCGGGCAGTTCGAGCAGGCGGGTCACCTCCCACTTCATGTACTCGGAGCAGACCAGCACCCGGCACGCCTCGCGCCCCAGCCACCACTCCACGGAGTGGATGCACCTGTTCATCTCCTCGGGCAGCCAACCCTGGTGGCGGCCGGCCTCGGTGGCGTGGATGGTGGCGACGAGCGGGAGGTCGAGGTGCTCCTTGAGCGTGACCGCGGTGTGCGTCACGAGCCAGTCGTGGGCGTGGATGACGTCGAACTCGCCGGACTGGGCGGCGCGCAGCGCGGCGCGGGTCAGCGTGTGGTTGAACGCCATCGTCCAGGCGAGCAGGGAAGGCGTGGCGAGCGGAAACAGCGGCGGGTCTTCGGGGGCGCGGACGATGCGCACGCCGTCCGCGTACTCCTCCAACGGCGCGCCGGGCGCGTGGCGGGTGACGACGGTGACCTCGTGGCCGGCGGCGGCCAGCGACGTCGACAGGTGGTGGACGTGCCGGCCGAGACCACCGACGACGACAGGTGGGTACTCCCAGGAAAGCATCAGGACCCGCTGTCGCGGTGATGTCCGGATGTCGATTACGTCGCCGCCCGCCGTAGTCATAAGCCCGCCCCCTAGATGTGCAGCCGCCCCCTGCCCATGCGCGCGTACAGGCACACCGGCACGGGTGCCTTCACGACGTTGGGTTCGGACCAATCGTGCCGGTCACGAGAAAACCAGTGAAGACACCACCGTTGCGTGCATGTAACGCGCACCGATCAAAACCGTCGAGCGCGCAGCGCCTCCGCGACAGACCAGCCCTGGAAGGGGCAACCGGTCGCCGCGTGTGGCGCGTACCCGTCGGCGGTTTCGCTTACGGATGCTAGGCCAAACTCGGGCAAATGAGACTCGATACCGGTGAACAACTCGCTAATTCGCCAGCCGGCCTTCCGAGCCGCATCCGCGTAGGGGCCTATTGTCCACGGCCAGACGGTCCCTTGGTGGTACGCCGCGTCCCGTTGTGCCGGCGTGCCCCGGTGACTTCCGGTGTAGCCCGGCGAGTCGGGGGCGAGACTGCGCGGGCCGAGCGGGGTCATGAGGGCCGCGCCGATCGCGCGCAGCGCGGCATGGTCGGGCTCCGGCATGGGTGCGCGGGGTAGCGACCACGCGAGGAGCTGGTTGGGGCGGAGGGACATGTCGTTGCCACCCGGCCCGTCGAGCACATCGTAGAGCCAGCCGGTGGGTGCGGGGTAGCGCTCACGGTAAGCAGAAAGTGCCAGAGCGTGAGCCGCCGGCGCGGCGCCCGGATCCTGGCCCACCCGCGCGGCGAGATCGACGATCGCGGCCAGACCGTTGACCCAGAGCGCGTTCACCTCGACCGGCTTGCCCGCGCGCGGCGTGACCGGCACCCCGTAGACGCGGGCGTCCATCCAGGTCAGTGCCTCGCCCGGCGCGCCCTGTGCGATCAGGCCGTCGGCCGGGTCGGCGCGGATGCCGTACCGGGTGCCCTCCAGGTGCGCGTCCACGATGCCGCGCAGCGCGGGCAGGAGTTCGGCGGCCAGGTCGGTGTCGCCGGTGACCGTCACGTGCCGGTCGACCGCGTGCAGAAACCACATCGTGGCGTCGCTGGTGTTGTATTCGACGCTGCCGGTGTCGGCGGTGTTGGCCAGCATGCCCCGGGAGAGCGTGCCCGCGTAGGACCGCAACAGCTCGCGCCCCTCCTCGGCGCGGCCGGTGGCGAGGAAGAGCCCCTCGTACGAGGTCATCGTGTCTCGCGACCACGCGCCGAACCACGGGTAGCCGGCCACCACGTCCGGCCCGGCGCCGGTGCGCACCACGAAGGCGTCGGCCGCGAGGGCGAGCGTGGCGTCGACCGGGTCGGCGGGCTTGGCGGCCGCGATGACCTGCCAGTGCCGCTCCCGGGCGGCGGCCACGACCTCGGTGGCCGGTGCGGGCCGGTCCTCCAGGTCGCCGGCCCAGGCGAGCACCTCCAGGGTGTCGCCCGGTGCGTCGAGCGCGCCACCGAAGCGCCCCGCGTACCAGATGTCCTCTTCGGACGCGAGCCCGCGCGCGGCCTCCTCGCGGTGGTGCGCGCCGCGCCACCACTGGCCCGTGGGTGCCCAGCCGGGGCCGGCCATGCGGTACGCCTGTTCGACGACGGCGCCGTCGACGGTCGGGATGACGCGCGGCGGCGGTCCGTCGGCGTACCGCTCGCCGTGCTGGTCGCGCCACGTGCAGAGCGCCTCCAGCGCGAGCCGGACTCCGGAGCCGGCGATCAGGCGGTGGACCACCGCGACGGCTGGCCGGCCGTGCGCCATGGCGATCTCCCGCTCGATCACCACGTCGCCGATCCGCCACCGCCAGCGCGGGAGCCCGTCGGCGAGGTCGAAGCGCTCGATCAGGTGGTGCCCCTTCGGCTCGATCGCTCCAGAGGCCCACTCGTGGGTCGCCAGCCGCACGTGAGCGCCCGAGGGCAGGGTGACGACCGGATCGAGGGAGACCAATCCCACGTGACGGGACGCCGGCACATCTCCCGCGACCACCAGCAGCGCATGGTACCGGCGGGTGCGCAGGCCCGAGACGGTTCCCATGGCATAGCCCCCGAGCCCGTCGGTGAGCAGCCACTCCCTGGTGGTACCCATCACAAGATCGCCACAGACCTGCGGACCGAAACCGATGGGAATCATTAGGCTCCTTACCGAGAGCGGGTGGCCATGACGGCGCCTGTAACACGCCACCGGGACAATGGTCCCGTGTGGTCACGACGACGGAAGGCGAAGGTGGCACGCGGGGTTAAGTCCGCCGGCGACGCGGAGCATACGCGGCTGGCCCAGGCCAACGCGGGAGAGCAGCCATGGCGGTCCTGGGGGCCGTACCTGTCGGAGCGAGCCTGGGGCACGGTGCGGGAAGACTACTCGGAGCACGGCACGGCCTGGGATTACTTCCCGCACGACTGTGCCCGCTCCCGCGCCTACCGGTGGAACGAGGACGGCATGGCCGGCGTCTGCGACGACCGCCAGACGTTCTGCTTCGCCCTCGCCCTCTGGAACGGCCAGGACACGATCCTCAAGGAGCGGATGTTCGGCCTCGGCGGCGACGGGGGCAACCACGGCGAGGACGTCAAGGAGTACTGGTGGTACGAGGACTCCACCCCGACCCACTCCTGGATGCGCTGGCGCTACCACTACCCGCAGACCGCCTTCCCGTACGACGACCTGGTGGCCGTCAACGCCGCCCGGGGCCGTGACGAGACCGAGTACGAGCTCGTCGACACCGGCGTCTTCGACGACGACCGCTACTGGGCGGTGACCGTCGACTACGCCAAGGCCTCGCCGACCGACATGTGCATCGTGGTCAACGTGGCAAACCGCGGCCCGGACACCGCGACGCTGCACGTGTTGCCCACGCTGTGGTTCCGCAACACATGGTCGTGGGGGCTGCCCGGCCGCGACCAGGTGCCCGTGCTGCGTGGCGGCGACGGCCGGCTGGTCGGCGAGCACTGGGTGCTCGGCCAGGTGGTGCTGCAAGGCGAGGGCGACCCGACCGTGCTGTGCTGTGACAACGAGACCAACACCCAGAGACTCTGGGGTCTGCCCGGCCGCAGCGAGTACCCGAAGGACGGCATCAACGACCACGTGGTCGACGGCGCCGACACGGTAAACCCGGCGATGACCGGGACAAAAGGGGCGCTCCACTACCAGCTGACCGTGCCGTCCGGCGGCGAGGTGTGGATCCGGCTGCGGCTGACGCTCACCTCACCGCCGCCCGGCGACGAGGCCGCCCCGCTGCTCGACCTGGGCAAAGACTTCGACAAGGTGGTGGCCGCGCGGCGCGCCGAGGCCGACGCCTACTTCACCAAGCTCACCCCGAAGGGCGCGAGCCGCGAAGAGGCCCTCGTGCTCCGCAAGGCCATCGCCGGGCTGATGTGGGGCAAGCAGTTCTACCACTTCGACGTCGAGCAGTGGCTCAACGGCGACCCGGGCAGCGCGCCGCCACCGGCCGGCCGCAAGCACGGGCGCAACAGCGCGTGGTGGCACATGAACAGCTTCGACGTGATCTCCATGCCGGACCCCTGGGAGTACCCCTGGTACGCCGCCTGGGACCTGGCCTTCCACTGCGTCACGCTGGCCCGCGTCGACCCGGAGTTCGCCAAGCAGCAGGTGCTGCTGCTCCTGCGCGAGTGGTACATGCACCCCAACGGCCAGATCCCGGCGTACGAGTGGGCGTTCGGCGACGTCAACCCACCCGTGCACGCCTGGGCCGCGCTGCGCGTCTTCGAGATCGACGGCGGCCGCGACTACGACTTCCTCGCCCGGGTGATGCACAAGCTGCTGCTCAACTTCACCTGGTGGGTCAACCGCAAGGACATCAACGGCAACAACGTCTTCGAGGGCGGCTTCCTCGGCCTCGACAACGTCGGCCCGTTCGACCGCTCGGCGGCGCTGCCGGTCGCCGGGGTGCTGGAGCAGTCCGACGGCACCGGCTGGATGGCCATGTACGCGCTCAACCTGCTCGACATGGCCGTGCGCCTGGCCGAGCACGACCGGGCGTACGAGGACGTGGCCACCAAGTTCTTCGAGCACTTCGCGTACATCGCGGCGGCCGCGTACCAGCAGGGCCTGTGGGACGAGGAAGACTCGTTCTTCTACGACCAGCTCCGCCTGCCCGACGGCAGCACCGTGCCGCTCAAGGTGCGCTCGGTGGTCGGCCTGCTCCCGCTCGCCGCCACCACCACACTCAGCTCCCGCACGCTCGCCCGCCTGCCCGAGCTGGCCGCGCGGCTGCGCTGGTTCCTGACCAACAAGCCCGCCTACGCCGACGTGCTGGGCGCCCGCCGGCTGGCCGGCGACGGCATGAAACGGCGCCTGCTGTCGATGGTCGGCCCCGAGCAGATCGTGCGCATCCTGGCCCGCATGCTCGACGAGGACGAGTTCCTCTCCCAGTACGGCCTGCGCACCCTCTCCCGCCGCCACCTGGACAAGCCGTTCACGGTCGAGCTCGGCGGCCAGGAGTTCACCGTCGGCTACGAGCCGGCCGAGTCCACCAGCGGCCTCTTCGGCGGCAACTCCAACTGGCGCGGCCCGATCTGGATGCCCACCAACTACCTGCTGATCAGCGCGCTGCGCGACTACGCCGACTTCTTCGGCGACGGCCTGGCCATCGAGCACCCGACCCGCTCCGGCAAGAAACGCACCCTCAACGAGGTCGCCGACGACCTCTCCGACCGGCTGATCTCACTCTTCGTGCCCGACGCCTGGGGCCGCCGCCCGATGTACGGCGCCTGCGAGCTCTTCCAACGCCACCCCGACTGGAAGGACCTGATCGTCTTCCCGGAGTACTTCCACGGCGACAACGGCGCCGGCCTCGGCGCCTGGCACCAGACGGGGTGGACCGCCCTGGTCGCCGACCTGATCCTCACGACGAGACGATAGAGATCTTGAGCTACCGCGACGCCCGTCGTGGTCACTCTCCGTTGCTCCCGCGGCCTCACCCTCCGCCGTTGGCCGCGCCTCCCTCCCCAAGAGGGCAGCCCTCTTGGGCGTGAATTCCCAGCAGGGGTCGCGTATACCCGCCCAGACAGTGACAGGGCTGCCCTCTTGAGGACCGGGCGGGAGGCGCCTCATGCCGGGGCGACTGTGATGGCGCCGGTGCTCGAACGCAGGGTTATCGCGCTCTTGGCTTTCGGGAGGCTGGGCAGGTTGACGGCCGGGCCGGCGGCGGTCTTGGCGTCGATGCGGTATTCGCCCTGTGCCGGCAGAAACACCTGGGTCGCGCCGACGTCGTTCGTCACGTCGACGGCGGGTGGGGCGGCCGCGTAGCGCAGCTCGACGGCGCCGACGCTCGTGGTGGCCTTCGTCTTCCCGGCCAGGCCCGTGCCCCGGATCGCGCCGACGTCGGTGGTGATGTCGAGCGCGCCGGTCATGCCGGTCACCGTCACCGGCGCGGTCCGCACCTTGACGGTCACCGCCAGCGTGCGGGGCACCTCGATCCGGTAGTGGGTGGAGCACCGCCCGTCGGCGTCGGCCGCCTTGCCGCAACCCTGGTCCACCAGGAACAGGGTGCCGCCCTCGACGCGGTGGCTGGTGAGCGGAGGTAGGTCGGCGTACACGTGCCGCTCGCGGACCCGGTGCGGGCCGTCGACGGCGGCGACCTCGACCGAGCCTGACCCGCCGGTCAGTTCGACCGTCGTGACGGTGGCGGGCACGTCGTACGTCTTGAGATCCTCCGCGACCTTGAGGGCGGTGGTGTCGCAGCCGGCGAGGGCGACTGCCGCGAGTGCCGCGAGGAGCCAGCGAGCGGGGGTCAGCACTCGGCGAAATCTACGCGCATGACGACGCGGCGGAGGGTGGGGTGGCTGACCTCCCTGAAGCCGGCCTCCTCGAAGACCTGGCGGGCGCCGACGTGGAGCTCGCCCCAGGTGATCACCTTGCCCGGCTGGGTGGTCATCGGGTAGGCCTCCAGCGCGCGGGCCCCGCGCTCGCGGGCGAAGTCGACCGCGGCCCGGACGAGGTCGTAGGTGAGGCCCCGGCCGCGGTATCCGGTGCGGACCGCGAAGCAGGTCACCGCCCACACGTCGGGGTCGTCCCTGTCCTCCTGCCGGCCTTTCCACGGGACCGGCATGGTGCGCAGCCTCGGGTACGCGACGCGCGGCTCGACCGCCACCCACCCGGCCGGCTCGCCGTCGACGTACGCGACGAGCCCGCTGGTGGCCGCCGCGTCGGGGTCGTCGCACCGGGTCTGCGTGCGCAGGGCCTCGGTGCGTTCCTCCTGTGTGGAGTCGCGCCAAATCCAGCCCACCACCTTGAACCGCTGGCACCGGCACCGGCCGGGGTAGGACCCACCGAAGACGGCGGTGATGTCGTCCCACGACGCCTCGTTGGCCGGGACGATCCGGACGCTCATTGGGGTGGATCCTCGCCGACCAGGCCGTCGACGGCCTCGCGGAAGAGATCGGCGTGCCCCACGTGGCGAGCGTACTCGTCGTGCAGGTCGACGAGCAGGCGTCGCAGGTTGGGTGACCGACCGTCCGGGGTGACGAACCTCGTGGGTTGGTCGAGCCCGCCCTCGGCGAGCGCCTTCGCCAGCGCGGCCCGCCGGCGCTCGACCGCGCCCTGCCAGAGGGCGTAGAGGTCGTCCGGCGAGTCGCCGGCCGCGCTGTGCCAGCACCAGTCGGGGTCGGCCGCGAAGTCCGCCGCCTTCCATGGCCCCACGGGCGGGCCGCCGGTCAGGTCGCGCGCGGTGTAGTAGGCCTCGACAAACGCCATGTGCTTGAGCAGCCCGCCGAGCGTCATCGTCGACGGCGGGTGCGGCTGGCGGAGGCCGGCCGCGTCGAGGCCGCCGCACTTCCAGGCGAACTGGGCGCGGGAGCGGTCGAGCGCGAAGAGCAGCATCTCCACCTCGCCGGCGGTGAACGACGGCTCGTGGATCGTGGTGTCGAGAACTGTCATGGCGGGCATGCTAGGTTCCGTTCCGGTCGTTCTGCTTCCGGATTGTGGGGAGGCGTGGTGAAAACCGAGGCGAGTCCCACCGCGCGGGCGCTGCTCGCGCTCGAGCTCGTGCAGGGCAGCCCGGGGATCACCGCCGACCGCATCGCGGGCAAGCTGGGCGTGTCGGAGCGGGCCGCCCGGCGGTACGTCGAGATCCTCCGCGAGGCCGGCATCCCGATCGAGTCGGTCCGCGGGCCGCACGGCGGCTACCGGCTCGGCCGGGGGCTGCGGCTGCCGCCGCTGCTGTTCAGCGCCACCGAGGCGCTCGGCCTGGTCATGGCCGTGCTCGACGGCCACCACGACGCGGGCGACCCCACCGACCCGGTGGGCAGCGCGCTCGGCAAGCTCGTGCGCGCGCTGCCGGAGCCGGTCGCCGCCCAGGCCGAGGCGGTGCGGCGCAGCACCGCGCCCGCGCCCGACCGGTCCGCCGCGCGCCCCGACCCGCAGACCACGACCGCGCTGGTCCAGGCCCGCGCGCAGGGCCGCCGGGTGCGTCTCGGCTACCGCTCCGAGGCCGGTCCGGAACGGGTCTTCGAGGTCGACCCGTGGGCGGTCGTGGTCCGCCACGGCCGGTGGTACCTGCTGTGCTGGTCGCACACCTCGGGCGCCCGCCGCGCGTACCGGATCGACCGGGTCCGCGACGTGGCGGTGCTCGACGCGGCCTTCAGCCCACCCGCCGACCTCGACCCGGTGGCGATGCTCGAAGAGCACCTGTCCGTCGGTTGGGACTACCAGACGGAGGTGCTCATCGAGTCACCCGTCGAGCCCCTGTCCCGCTGGCTGCCGCGCGCGCTCGGCCGCCTCGAGCCGGTCGACGACGTCACCTGCCGGCTTGTCGGCACCACCAGCGATCCCATCTGGTACGCGGAGCAGCTCGCCGTCGTGCCCCGCATCACCCGGGTCGTGGGCGGCCCGGAGCTGCGGTGGGCGGTGCGCACGCTCGGCGAGCGGCTCGTCGCGGCGGCTAGCTGACCAGAAGGCCGTCGCCTTCACTGTCGAGGTTGACGGTCTGGCCCGGCTTGAGCTCGTCGCCCAGGATCCGCTCGGCCAGGAGCAGGCGACGCCGGGCGGGCGGCGGTGGCCCGGCCCCACCGACGAGCACCGTGCGTGGCTGTTCGCCTTCCGCGAACAGCGCCCGTTCTACGCCCGCGTCCGCGACACCCGCCAGGCCGCCGACCTTCCGCTGGGCCGGGCCGCGCACCTGACCGCGCGGTTTCCGAGGCTGCGCACCGCCACCGCGGCCGGCCTGATGTACGACGGTCCGGGCCGGCAGACCGCCCTCGCGATGCTGTACACGGTGCTGGCCCACGAGTCGCCGGAGCTGCTGCCCACCGCCGAGGCCCGCGCCTGGGTGGGCGACCTGGGCGAGGAGGCGGCCGTCGACGTCGCCTGCGCCCCGCTCGACCGGGCCGCCCGGCTGCTGCTCGACGGCGACCGCTGGCGGCTGTGGACGAGGGTGGAGGCGGCGCTCGCGGCCGGCGAGAGCGGCTCCGACCGGCGGGTCCGCGACGTGGCCGTCACGCTCGGCCGGGAGCTGCGCGCGGTGAGCCTGCGCGGCTCGCTCGGCGGCGTGCGACACATCCTCGACGCGCTGCTCGTCGAGGCCCACGAGGGTCACCCGCCGGGGGCACGCGTCCGGCTCGAGGGTCGGCCCGCCACCGTCGTCGGCGTCCGCTGGTCGCCGGCCGGCCCGCCCACGGGATACGAGGTGTGCCTCGACGGCGACCCGACCGTCCGTGTCGTGCCTACCGATTCCCTCGACAATGGACAGTCGGTCCTGGTGTGAGGCCCGAGCTGGTTCTGGTCCTGCGCTACCGCCGGCGCAAGCAGCAGGACCACGCCAGCCGCCTGGCCAGCGCCGCCCGCCAGTACCCCCGCCCCGGCCGCGGCCGCACGCTCCCGATCGTCGAGCGCTAGTCGGTGCCCACCCGTCCGCTGTTGGTCGCGGCCACTCGGCCACCTCCGGCGGGTCGGCCCTGATCGTTGGCTGGTGGACCTTCGGCGCGATCCGCGACGCGGAGCTGTTAGCTCGAGGGCGATCCGTGGTGGATCGCTTGAGACCAAGGGACTTTTCGGAGTCGGGGTGGCTTCGCCCCCTATTTGGACAGAGATTTGAGCTACCGCGACGTCCGTCGTGGTCCGGACCGTTGCTCCCGCGGCCTCACCCGTCCGCCGTTGGTCGCGCCGGTGGTCGGCGTTTGTCCACAATGGCTGTTCCCGGATCGGCGATCCGGGAAAGCAACAGGGGTTCCGTTGCCGTGAGTAACGGCCGCGATGGCGTGCGCCGCGCGAGAAACGCCACGACGGGCGGCGACCCCGACCCCCGAAATGTCTGTCACATGCGGTCGGGGGTGCCGATGCCGAGCAGGTCGAGCCCACGCCCTAGCACCCGCGCGGTCAGGTCGCAGAGCGCGAGGCGGCTCTCCCGCGCGGTGCCCTCCGCGCGCAGCACGGGGCAGCGCTCGTAGAAGGCGGTGAACGTCGTCGCCAGCCGGAAGAGGTAGGCGGCCAGCCGGTGGAACTCCAGCGACTCGCCCACGTCGGCGACCACGCCCGCGAAGCCGAGCAGCTCGATGGCGAGCGCGCGTTCCTCGGGCGCGGTGACCGGGATCGTGGCCGGGTCGTGCGGTGGGGTCACGCCACCCCGCCGGAAGATCGAGAGGATGCGGGCGCGCGCGTACTGGAGGTACGGGCCGGTGTCGCCCTCGAACGAGATCATCCGGTCCCAGTCGAAGACGTAGTCGCGGGTGCGGTCGTTGGAGAGGTCGGCGTACTTCAGCGCTCCGATCCCGACCTGCTTCGCGATCTCGGTGTCCTCGACCAGCGCCGACGCACGGGCCACGGCCTCGTCCAGGAGCGTGCTGAGCTTGACCGTGTCGCCGGCCCGGCTGCGGAAGAGCTTGCCGTCCGGCCCGAGGATCGAGCCGAAGCCGACGTGCTGGGCGCGCGCCGGCTCGGTGAGCCAGCCGGCCTCGCGGGCGACCTGGAAGACCATCGCGAAGTGCTGGGTCTGCGGCAGCCCCACCACGTAGAGCAGGCGGGTGGCGCCTACCTCGCGGGTGCGGTGGCGGATCGCGGCGAGGTCGGTGGCCGGGTAGCCGAAGCCGCCGTCGGACTTGCGCACGATCAGCGGCAGCGGCCCGCCGTCCCGGCCGGTGAAGCCCGCCGGGTAGACAACCTGGGCGCCGTCGCTCTCCCGCAGCAGCCCCAGCCGGTCGAGTTCGGCCACGACCGGCTCCAGCATGTCGTTGTAGAAGCTCTCGCCCCGGAAGTCACCCTCGGTCAGGCGCACGCCGAGCAGGTCGTACACGGCGAGGAAGTGCCGCTCCGACTCCTCGACCAGCAGCCGCCACAGCCGGCGGGTACCCGGATCGCCGCTCTGGAGGGCGACCACCCGGCTGCGCGAGCGTTCGCGGAAGGCCTCGTCGGCGTCGAACTTCGCGCGGGCAGCCTGGTAGAAGGCGTTGAGGTCGCGGAGCGAGAGGTCTTCGGCCGTCTCGCCCTCGTCGACGAGGTGCGCGATCAGCATGCCGAACGGGGTGCCCCAGTCGCCGAGGTGGTTGGCGCGGAGCACACGGTGGCCGAGCCAGTCGAGCACCCGCACCGCCGCGTCGCCGATCACGGTCGAGCGGAGGTGGCCGACGTGCATCTCCTTGGCCACGTTGGGCGCGGAGTAGTCGACGAGCACCGTCTCCGGTGCCTCCACCCGCGGCACGCCGAGCCGCTCGTCCCGGCTCATCGCGGCCAGCAGCGGCCCGAGCGCGGCGTCGGCGAGCGTGAGGTTGATGAACCCCGGCCCGGACACCTCGGCGGACGCGACGAGCCCGTCGAGCCGGGCCGTGTCGAGCACCGCCGCGGCGATCTCGCGCGGCGGCCGCCCGAGCCGCTTGGCCAGCGCGAGCGCCGCGTCCGCCTGGAAGTCCGCGCGCTGCGACCGTCGCAGGCTCGGGTCCACCCGCGCGCCGGCGACCGCTTCGAAGGCGGGCGCGAGCCGGTCGTGGAGCAGAGCTTCCAAGGTCGCCATGCCCGCAAATGTAGGCGGGGTCGCGGGCGGTGGTCGCCCCAATTACGCCCCGAGCCATAGCGATGGCGGCTATTTCCAGGTACTCCAGCGGGACGCCCTGCTCAGTCGCCGGGCCATGATGTCTCGGGTGGCCACCCCTGCCCTCCGAGGCGAGTCACCAAGTGCGCCCGCCCGTGCGGAAGGATGCGGTCAGAGGGGCTTCCGATCCCCGTCTCAATAGGCCAAGCGTGAGCGGAGGCAGGCCAACCCGAACTGACATGCTTTGCAGCGCCTCGCGGATGAACGGGAAGGCAACGAAGAAGCCAACATTGGCTGAGAAGGCCGGTATCAGCTGGTCAAGGTCGCCGGGCGGCTGGTCAAGATCGAAAGAGACGATCACGTCAACTTCGAACGTCGCGATCGCCTCGCCCGCCACGGTCGTGAGGGGCGCCGCGACACTGAACTTGCAGCTGAATCCCTCCGATCGGCGTCTGTAGGCGGCGCTGACCGCAAGCTCCGCCTCCACGTCGTCCAGCGGGCCGTCTCGGAAAAGCTCCACATTGGACTTTGTAACGCGGACGTCCTTCAGTTCGGCGCTTGCGGCTAGTGCCTCCAATTCGGTCGGGTTGACCTCAGGCGTGCTGGGCGGGCTCGCTGGCGCCTGCTCCGGCTGCTGGGAGGTGAGACGCCGACCCCGCTGCGAGCTCACCTCCGCGCGCCTACGATCACGAGATTTTGCCTTATCCGGCACGAGTCTCTCCGTCGCTCCCGCTTTGTGCGCCTGTTTCGGACGGCTCGATCTCAACCGCCACCGGCGGCTGCTTGACCATCCCCACCGCCATACGCCACGCACTGGATAGCTGCGGGGATGAGCTGCCCGCGCGGGTCAGGCGGGTCGTATCAGGATGGCCGATGAGGCGGTCGGAGAACGAATTGATGACCTCCCACTCGGCATCCACGGGCTCGCGCACGCCAGAGATCGCGCAGTGGATCTGCGCGATCTCGCGGTCGCTGAGGAATGACTCACCGAAATCGATCTTGTAGTTATGCGAAAGCCACTCGGCGACCCGTGCCCAGCGCCAGACCTTGGATGATCCTGGGGAGCCGGCTGGCGGCGGAAAACCGCCCGGACCGCGACGGCCGTCAACCCAGAGTCGAACTGCCTCCCGGGTGACTCCGACGCGATGGGCGATATCGGAAACGCTGACCAAATCTTGGTCGACCTCCACCAGAGTGGCGTGGGGCAGGGCGTGGCGAATGCGTCGGGCGACCTGCACCGTGACGCCAGCAACGTCCGTGGGGTCCTGTTTGTCAGTGTGAAGCGTGGCCAGCACGCGTCCGTCGACGGACGTCCACTCCAAGTCAGAAAGGCGCTCACCGATCATGGACAGTGTGCTTTCGTCTGTCAGATCGACACCGGCTACGTGAAGAGGGACACGGAACATGATCTCACCCGCCTCTTGACTCCTCGACCTGAGCATATACGTGGCGTTGGCGACTGCCAACAGTCTAGGCCGAACTGCAACGTCGCTCAGCCATTCGCCAAACGAGACCGGACCACGGCGAGGCGCGTGCGGCACTGCTGGATCCTCTTCTTGAGGGTCCGTACGGCCTGGCTGCGTGGAAGGCTCTTGGCTTCCTGGTGAACCTCCGACACCGTGGCCTCGGCCAAGTCCATGATCCGTCGAGGATCGAGGTCGTCCGTCTCGGCGGCGTCGAGGGCCTCCTGCGCCGCCTCCTCGGCAAGCGCGACGGCCTTGTCGGCGTCATCGGCAATTTCCCACAGCCGCTCGATCTCCGCGGTGTCTGACTCGGCGGCGTCCATAAGCTCGCTGGCGCGTGCCCACGCCTCCAACGACTCCTGCTGGCCTCCGTGCGCGTCGATCAAGCGCTCAGCCGCGTCTACCAGACGTTCGGCCTTGGTCATCTTCACCGTCGCGGCCTCCAGTCGGCTTGCCGGACCCGTGGCGCTGTGCCGGCATTGCTCGACCTTCCTTCTCAAGCCTGTAGCGGCGGATTCACCGCCCTCACCGGTGCTGAACACCACGTAGGAGCAGAAATCGTTGGTGTCCACTTTCCGACAAAAAACCACTCCGAATATATGTGCCGCGCCACCGGACTCCTTGAAATGCCATCCGGCGCTGCGTGCGAAATCGAGGGCTTCGCGAAACCATTGCGAATTGTGGCGCGGCCACTTGTCGTCCGGTGACCTCCACTCACCGGAATGACCACGCTTTGACATCAACCACCTCGCAAGGTGCCAGTGGACATGGGCTTGTCGACAATAGCGGCAACACCCCACGCGCTATCTTGCCACAGCTCTTGCGCGACCGAGGTTGGTGTATCGGCGGTGATCCTGCCTCGATCGGAAATTGATGTTGCCCCGGATGAATGTCACCTGGCAGCGGTGGGCTTGGGGAGTGGGGCGCGGCCGATGGTGGAGTAGAGGAAGTGGCCGCGGATCACCAGGCCGGAGCGGCGGTCGCGGGCCAGCCACTCCAGGTGGTCGAGCTCGTCGCCGGTCAGGCCGGCGGTGAGCAGGCGGTCGCGAAACAGGGCCAGGTTGACCGTCGCGAGCAGCGCGCCGGGGCTGCCGGCCGGCCAGACGGGCGAGTGGATGGCCGTGTCCACCTCGTGCAGGCCGGCCGCCCGCATCCGGCTGTGTATCCGGGTGGCCCAGGTGGGGTCGTTGTCCAGGATGCGCAGCAGGGCCTTCTGGTAGCGGTCGAACAGTGCCACGTCCTCCCGGCTGGGCGCGTCGATGACGATGTCTTCGGTGCGGATGTACCAGTCTTCGACCACCAGGCTGCCGCCCGGGCCGAGGGCGGCCGCGAGCTTGGCCAGCACCTGCTCGCGCTCGGGCAGGTGGAGCAGGAGCAGGCGGGCGTGGATCAGGTCGTACGGCGGGTCGGGCACCGGCTCGGCGACGATGTCGTGGGCGAGCACGCGGATGCCGGGCTCCTCGACGAGGTGGCGCGGCTTGAGGTCGGTGGCGACCACCGACGCGCCGCGGCCGGCCAGCCAGCGGGCGACGCTGCCCGCGCCGGCGCCGACCTCCAGGCAGCGGAACGGGCCGGCGGGAGTGTCCACAGCGGACAGGCGGGCGCGGGTGAAGTCGTCGAGCATCGCGGATAGGCATGCGTGCTGCTGGAGCGCCACGTCAGCGTCGTTGTCGTAGGCGTAGCCGCCCGGCATCGAACCTCCTGGAAGGGGTGAGGCGACCCGGGCCACCAGGTTGCCGACCAAGGGGCGGGGGCCGCCTCACCGAACGTTCAACCTAGGGTTCTTAGGACCCAGAGTCAATTGGGTACGACGAATACTTGAGACCCCAGGGCGGGCATGATCAAATGTCATACGCCGACCAAGGGGAGTGCCAGCACATGCCCGCCGTGCCCGTTTACCGCAAGATCATTAATGACATACGCGGACGGATAGAGTCCGGTGAACTCAAGGCGGGAGACAAGCTGCCCTCGATCGCCGAGCTGATGCAGGCATACGAGTGCAGTGACACCCCGGTCAAGGCGGCGCTCGGCCGGTTGCAGGACGCCGGGGTGCTCGAGGGCCACCAGGGCCGTGGAGTCTACGTAATGGGCAAGCCCGTCCAGTCCTCCCCAGGTAAGTAGGATCGCGCCAGAACCACACCGTACCCGGCACCCGGAAAGTGGTGCATCCACCCCAAATGGTCGATGTCGTCGTGGTCGGAGCGGGCGTGATCGGGCTGACGTCCGCGATCCGCCTGCGGGATGCCGGCGCCCGGGTGGCGCTCGTGGCCGCCGACCCGCCCGAGCGGACCGTCTCCGCCGTGGCCGCCGCGGTGTGGTATCCCACGCACACCGACCCCGACCCCCGGGTGCTGGCCTGGGCCGGGGAGACCTACGACGAGCTGGCCCGCCAGGCGGCCGCGGGCGCGCCAGGTGTGGTGATGCGCCGCACCCGCATGTTCGTCCAGCCGTCCGACGACCCGTGGTGGGCGCGGGTCGTCCCCGATTTCGAAGACCACGGCGGTGAGTGGCGGTTCACCGTGCCCACCGTGGAGATGGGCCCCTACCTGGAGTGGCTCGTGGCGCGGCTGGCCGGCGGCGGCGTGCGGCTGGAGCGCCGGCGCCTCCGCGACCTGGCCGAGGCGGCCGAGCTCGGGCCGGTGGTGGTCAACGCCACCGGCCTCGCGGCCGGTGTGCTGTGCGCGGACGCCGCGATGGTCCCGGCCCGCGGCCGGATCGTCCTGGTCGCCAATCCGGGCATCGAGACGTCGGTACGCGACGAGCACCACCCGGCCGGCACCGCCTACGTGCATCCACGCTCCCGGGACGTGGTGCTCGGCGGCACGTTCGAGCTGGGGGAGTGGGACACCGGCCCGGATCCGCGGGTCGCGCGGGGGATCGTGGCCCGCTGCACCGAGCTCGTGCCGGAGCTCGCCGGCGCCCCGGTGCTGGGTGAGCTGGCCGGGCTGCGGCCGGTGCGGCGGAGCGGCCCGCGGGTCGGCGCCGACCCCGAGCCGCTGCCCGGCGGTGCCCGGATGATCCATAACTATGGGCACGGAGGGGCCGGAGTAACGCTGTCCTGGGGATGTGCGAGCACCGTTCTCGTAGACTTCGGCCGTGACCTCGGTCCAGATCGCGGAGAGCCACACCCTCCGGCGGGACGCCCGGCGTAACCGGGCCTTGATCATCGAGGCGGCGCGCGAGGTGTTCGCGCTCGCCGGCTTCGGCGCGCCCCTGGACGCGGTGGCCCGGCGCGCGGGCGTCGGACGCGGCACGCTCTACCGCCACTTCCCAGACCGCTACGCGCTGGCGGTCGCCATCTTCGAAGACAACGTGCGCGACATCGAGCAGCTCGCGATGGCCTGCGATGGCCGCCCCGACGCGTTCGACGCGCTGCTGCGCTCGCTGGTCGACCACCAGGTGCGCAGCCACGGCCTGCACCAGGCGCTGGCCAAGGGCAAGGAGGCGCCGGAGCTCCAGGCGCTGGCCGAGCGGATCGTCCACGCCTTCGGCGAGCCGATCCGGCGCGCGCAGGAAGACGGCGCCATCCGCTCCGACCTGGCCAAGGAAGACCTGCTCGACGTCATGCGCATGGTCGCCTCGGTGATCGAGGGGATCGACGACCTCGAGCGCCGGCGGGCCAAGGCCGACCGCGCCGTGAGCCTGCTCCGCAACGGCCTGCGCGGCTGACCAACCCCGCCGCCGAGTTCCAGAGACCTTTCGGAGTCGGGGTGCTTCGACCCTCCTATTTAGACAGAGATTTGAGCTACCGCGACGTCCGTCGGGGTCCAGACCGCTGCTCCCGCGGCCTCACCCGTCCGCCGCTGGTCGCGCTCACCCTGCGCGCAACCGGCGGGGGTTTGAGCTCGCGCCAGGCGGTGGTCGACGTTTGTCCACAATGCCCGCTCCCGGACCGGCGGAGGTAGAGGTCCGCGGGACAAGCCCTTCTCGCGTCCCTGCGACAGGTTCTTTGCGGCGGCCCGCGGGAGCATACGGTCCGTAGCTCAAATCTTTCGGGCTTCGGGCAGCTTGACCACCGCGAGCGGCCTCGTGCTCGGGATCAGGTGGGGTGGTCGCCGCAGGTGGCGATGCTGCACCAGCGGCGGCGTCCACTGTGGTCGGCGAAGAGCCAGCCGCAGGTCCGGCTGGCGCAGGCGCACACCGTGAAACGCCGCGGATCCGCCAGCAGCTCGCCGGCGCTGCGGGCGGCCGCCAGCAGCGGCGCGCGCAGGCCCGCGGCGGGTGTCAGCCGCCAGTGCCCGAGCCCGTCCGGCCCGCGGCGGAAGACCGACACCGCGGCCGCCGCCTCGACGTGCCGGGCCACCGCCGCGAACGCCTTCGCGTCCGCCGGGTCGGTCAGGCAGGCGTACAGCCTGGCCCGCAGCTCGCGGGTCTCGTCGAGGACCGCGGCCGCGGCGAGTGGGTCGCGTCGGGCGGCGCGGAGCAGGTGGGTGACGGTGGCGTCGTCGAGCAGGTCCTGGTGGCCGGCCCACACCGCGAGCGTGGGATAGCCGCGGAGCCACTCCGCGCCGGGCGTGCGTTCGCCGCCCCAGCCGGCGTACGTGTTGCACAGCTCCAGCGCGGGGTGCCCGCCGACGCTCCAGGGCAGCCAGTGGTCGCGGACCCGGACCGCGTACACCGGGGCGGCCGGGCGCTCCAGGCGCGGGTCGCCGGCGAGGATGCGCTGGTGCACGGTCTCCAGCTCGACGCCCGGCTCGACACCTGACTCGCCGGCGAGGGCCTTGCGCGCGTGGTCGTAGAGGTCGAGCGCGTCGGCCTGGCGGGCCGCACGGAACAGGGCGGTCATCACGCTCGCCACGAGCCCTTCCCGGGTGGGGTGCTCGCGGGCCAGGCCGGCGAGGTCGAGGGTGACCCGCTCGTGGTGGCCCATGTCGAGCAGCACCCGCGCGTGGGTCTCGGCGGTAGTGAGCCGCAGGTCGTGTAGTGGCGCGCCGAGCCGCTGGCGCAGCGTATCGCCGGCGAGGCCGGCCAGGAGCGGGCCGCGCCACAGGGCGAGGGCGGTGCCGGCGAGGCGTACCCGCTCGCCCGGGTCGGTCGTGGCCGCCACGCCGCGGGCGAGGTCGGCGAAGCGCACCGTGTCGACGTCGGCGCCCTCGACCGCGTAGCCGCCGCCGGTGGTCACGATCGACACCCGGTGCGGTGACAGGGCGGTGCGGAGGCGGCCGATGTACGTGTGGACGGTGCCCCGTGCGTTCGCCGGCGGCTCGCCGTCCCACAGCAGGTCGGCAAGCCGTTCGACGGTGACGGCGTGGCCGGCGTCGAGCAGCAGGATGGCCAGCAGCAGCCGCTCCTGCCGCCGCCGACCGACCGTCACGGGCTTGCCGTCACGGCCGGCCTCGAAGGGTCCCAGCAGCCTGAACTCCATACCGCTAGGACGCTTTGGTCACCCCAGTTCGGTGCACAGGTTGCGCTCGGTGCCGTGGTACATGGTCACCGTCTTCACGCCGGCGGCGTCGAACGCGACGGTGTAGACCCCGTCGAAGACCCAGAGCCCGCGCGGGCGGTTGCCGCCACCCTCGCGGAAGCCGAACCCGGCCGGCCCCACCAGGTACCAGGTGGATTTGGTGGTGAGGGTCCCGCCCGGCTCGATCTCGACGAGGGCGCTGCCGCCGAGGTCGGCCTCCAGCGTCTCGCCGGTGTCGGTGTTGGTGTACGCGAAGACGAGGTCGCCGACGTACGCCTCGCGCTTGGTCGAGCCGTCCGGGTGGCGGGCCAGCACCTTGGTCTTCACCTCGTCGACGACCGGCTCGCCGTGGACCGGGAAGTCGCAGCGGGCGCCGGCCGCCACGTCGAACGGTGCCGAGGGCGCCGGCAGCCACCCTCCCGCGGTCACCGCGAGCGCGGTCACAAGATTCATCAACATGGGAACGAGCCTGGCCCGGCCCGCTCACCATCCGCTCACCACGGCTGGGTCAGGAGCTCGTGGATGCGGCGGGCCCGGTTGGTGACCGCGGGGTGGTCGAGTGGGCGGCCCTGTGGTGGGCCGAGCCATCGGCAGAGCTGGCGCAGGGCAAGCAGGACCGCGCCGCGCTGGATGGCCGGCCCGTGATCGGCCGGCAGGGGCTGGACGCGCTGGTAGCCGTCGAGCAGGGCGGGCAGCAGGGCTTCCCGGTCGTGCAGGTGGAAGTGGCTCAGGTCGAAGAACGGCTCGGTGCCGCGGATCTCGCCGAAGTCGATGAGCCCGGTGTACCGGTCGCCGGTGTGGAAGATGTGCGTCGTGTCGAAGTCGCCGTGGGCGAGCACCGCGCGTGCGGGAGGCCGGTCGCGCTCGTGTTCGACCATGCCCTCGATGGTGTCGAGGACCGGCGTGGCGAACAGCGACGCCAGCGGGCCGGGCCAGGTCTGCGGCAGGTACGAGGTGAGGTACGGCGGGTAGGTGGCGTATTCGGCCCGCAACGGCCACCGGCGTCCGCGCCGTCGCACGAAGCCGAACCCGTCGACCGGCACCTGGTTGAGCACGGCGAGGTCGGCTCCGGCATCCGCGACCACGGGTGCGGTGCGGGCCGGCGCGGCGCCGGGCACCTCGGTGGTGATCATGACGGAGCGGCCGATGTCGGCGTTGAAGGCCTCGACGTAGACCACCGACGCGACCTTGACGCCGAGGTCGCGGAGCCGCTGGTGCAGCTCCGCGTCGGTTTCGAGGTTTTCGTCGGCCTCCTCGGCCACCCGGAGGTAGAAGGTCTCCGTTCCTGTGTGGACTTGGTACACCTGCGTGGACATCCCTTCGGCGGTGCGCCGGTAGCTGACGGAAGCGCCGAAAGCCTTGTGGAGCAGGGCGTGTAGAGCGTCGGCGGGGACGTCCGGCTTGCGGTGCGACAATGGCGGCCCTTTCGGCGGGGGACAACGACGCGTGCGTGCTCTCGCTAGCATGCCGGCCATGACAACGGGGATCGGATCTCGGCTGGCCGTGGTCGCGTGCGTCGCGGCCCTCGCCATCGCCGGATGTGGCAAGAGCGGTGCCGGAAAGTACGGCGACGAGCTGGAAAACGCCGGCTTTCAGAACGTGTCGGTCACGCGTGACGAGGAGGGCTCCGGCAAGAAGAAGCTCGTCGCGTACGACTTCGACGTCGCCGTAGACACCGACGGTGACGACGGCACTTGTGCCGTCGAGCTGGAGCACCCGGCCAACTCCAAGGGCCGGCTCACCGGCGACGACTGGCACATCGACGAGGTCAACGGCGAAGACGTCAACGGCTGGGGCGCCGACAGTCCGGACGCCGCGAAGGTCAAGCAGCTCCTCCAGGAACACGGCTACGACTGCTGATCAGTCCACCGCGACGGCCCGGGGCAGCGGAAAGAGCGTGAGAAACCGCCGGGCCGTCGCCATGTCGCCGGTGAGCTCGACCCGGCCGTGCCGCATCGCCTTGGACAGCTCGAGGTTGTCGTGGAGCATCGCCGTGAGCGAGTCGGTGTCGGTGTGCAGCGTGACGTCGGCGGCGCCCACCACGTCGCGGGTGGCCTGGAAGGCCCGGTCGGCGATGCGGATGGCGAACTCTTCGTCACCGAGCCGCAGCGCGATGGTGGCGTCGAGATCCCCGGCGGCGTCCGGGTCGAACAACGCCTTCAACGAGAGGATCAGCGAGCTGGCGCTGATCGGGGCGTGCACTGGCAGCGCGGGTGACTGGCTGGCCCACCGGGCGAGCCCGGTGATGAGCGGCTCAAGCTCGGCGCCCCACCCGGTCAGCTCGTAGACCCACGCCGGCGCGGGCGGCCCCAGCCTGCGCCGCCGCGCCAGGCCGGCGCCTTGCAGCTCCTTGAGCCGCTGGGAGAGCACGTCGGCGCTGACGCCGGGCAGGGCGGCCTGTAGGTCGGTGAACCGCTTCGGCCCCAGGAGGAGCTCGCGCACGACGAGCAGCGCCCACCGCTCGCCGACGAGCTCCAGGCCGTGCGCCAGCGCGCATCCGTCGTTGTATCCCCGCTTGCCCACCACCAGATCAGCCTAGCACTCGCTCCGTCTAAGCAACTTTTTGCTTGGAAAAACCGATCAACTACTTGTACAGTCCGAGAGCAAGGATGGTGCGAGCGAGAAGGAGAGCAGCTATGCCACAGGTACTTATCGAGGCACCGACGGGGATCCAGCCAGGCGCCAAGGAGACGATGATGCGGGAGATCTCCGCCGCCGTCGACGAGGCGTTTCGCATCCCCGACGTCCGGGTCTGGCTCCGGGAGTACCCGGCCGGAAACGTCGCGCAGGACGGTCGCGTCGGCGCCGAGCCGATCCGTCCACTGTGCTTCCTGGAGGTCCCCGAGCTGCACAAGCTAGACGCCAAGCGCGCGATGGCCCGGCGGATCCACGACGCCATCGCGGCGGCGTACAGCGGGCTGGCCAACACCGACGAGACACTGATCCTGATGAACCACTACCCGCTGGAAAACGCCGGCTGGGCGGGACGGTTGCAGTCCGACGACGCCGGCGCCGTGGCCGCGGTGCGGCAGCTCAACGCCTGAGCACGGTCGGGGCCCGCCCCCAAATGAGGGCGGGCCCCGCGAATCTCTCAGGACACTCCGGCCGCGCGCCCTTCGTGCAGCGTGATGTTGCGGCCGTCCGACGGGTCGAAGAGGTGGATCTTCTCGAGGTTGAACCAGACCTTGTACGACCCGCCCTCGCGCACCCGCGACTCGGCCGACAGCCGGGTCACCAGGTTGGCGCCGCTGGTCGGCAGGTCGGAGGCGCCCGCGTCGGCGGCGAGCTCTTCCAGCTCGGCCGAGCTGGCCCGCTCGCCCTCGACGGTCAGGTACACGTACTTGTCCGAGCCCATCGACTCGACGAGCTCGACCGGTGCCTCGAACTCCCTGCCCTTGCCCCGCGCCGGCTCGTCGACGAGCGCGGCGTCCTCGAAGTGCTCCGGGCGGATGCCGAGGATCATCTCCTGCGGCGCCTCGCCCCGCTCCAGCATCCCCCGCAGCCGGTCGCCGATCGGCACGTCACCCAGCGCCGTGCGAAGAGCCCCGTCCGACGCCTGCGCGCTGAGGAAGTTCATCGCGGGCGAGCCGATGAAGCCGGCCACGAAGAGGTTGTTCGGGTGGTCGTACAGCGTCTGCGGGTCGCCGACCTGCTGCACCGCGCCGGCCCGCAGCACCACGACCCGGTCGCCGAGCGTCATCGCCTCGGTCTGGTCGTGCGTGACGTACACGGTGGTGGTGCCCAATCGCTTTTGCAGCCGGGAAACCACGGTGCGCATCTGCACGCGTAGCTTGGCATCCAGGTTGGACAGTGGCTCGTCCATGAGGAACGCCTTGGGGCTGCGCACGATCGCCCGGCCCATCGCCACCCGCTGCCGCTGGCCGCCGGAGAGGTTGGCCGGCTTGCGGTCGAGCAGCTCGGTGAGCTCCAGCACCTTGGCCGCCTCGGACACCTTCTCGTCGATCGTGGCCTTGTCCAGTTTGGCCAGTCGCAGCGGGAAGGCCATGTTCTCCCGCACGGTCATGTTCGGGTAGAGCGCGTACGACTGGAACACCATCGCGATGTCACGGTCGCGCGGCGCCTTCTCGTTCATCCGGTCGCCGCCGATGCGCAGCTCGCCGCTGGAGATGTCCTCCAGGCCGGCGATCATGTTGAGCAATGTGGACTTGCCGCAGCCCGACGGGCCGACCAGGATCACGAACTCGCCGTCCGCGATCTCCAGGTCTACGTCGCGCACGGCGACGGTGCCGTCCGGGTACTGCTTGCCGACCTTGTCCAGCACGATCTCGGCCATGAGTCACCCCTTAACCGCGCCGGACGTCAGGCCCGAGACGATACGACGCTGGAAGAACAGCACGAACAAAATGATCGGAATGGTGATGACGACGGCGGCCGCGGAGATCGACCCGGTCGGGTCTTCGAACTGCGAGTCGCCGGTGAAGAACGACAGCGCCACCGGCACCGTGCGGGAGCGCTCGGTGGAGGTGAGCGAGATGGCGAAGAGGAAGTCGTTCCAGCAGAAGATGAACGCGAGGATCGCGGTGGTGAACACCCCCGGCGCGGCCAGCGGCGCGATCACCTTGCGAAACGCCTCACCCTGCGTGGCACCGTCCATCTTGGCCGCCTTCTCCAGGTCCCACGGGATCTGCTTGAAGAACGCCGACAGCGTGTAGATGGTCAGCGGCAGCGCGAACGTGATGTACGGGAGGATGAGCCCGGGCCAGGTGTCGAACAGGCCCAGCCGCCGCTCGATGTCGAAGAGCGGCGAGACGAGTGACACCTGGGGAAACATCGCGATCAGCAGCGATACGCCAACCAGGGCGCCCTTGCCGGGAAAGTCGAGCCGGGCGATCGCGTACGCGGCCATCGTGCCGAGGGTCACCGCGATGAGCGTGGATATCAGCGCGATGCCGATCGAGTTGATGAGCGCGCGCACGAACTGGTCGGTCTGGAAGATGGTCTTGTAGTTGTCGAGCGTCCACTCACGCGGGATAAAGTTGCCGTCGGTGAGGGTGGCCGTCGTCTTGAACGACAGCGACATGATCCACAGCACGGGGATGAGGGCGAAGACCACCACGATGACGTCGAGCAGTCCCCAGCGCCACTTGACTCCACGTGACTCCATCAGCGCCTCCCCTCGTCGCTGCTACCGGGTGCCGCCGTGCCGAAGAGCTTCACGAAGATGAACGCGATGATCGCCACGGTCAGGAAGATGAGCACCGACATCGTGGAGCCGATGCCGAGGTTGAGCCCCTTGATGAGGTTGTTGTAGGCGAGCATCGACACCGACGAGGTCTCGTTGGCGCCCGCGGTCAGCACGTAGATGTTGTCGAACACCCGGAACGCGTCGAGCGTGCGGAAGAGCAGCGCGACCAGGATGGCCGGCTTCATCACCGGCAGCATCACCTTGATGAAACGCTGCCACGCCGTCGCGCCGTCCATCGACGCGGCCTTCAGCAGATCCTCGGGTACCAGCGCGAGGCCGGCCATCAGCAGCAGCGCCATGAACGGTGTGGTCTTCCAGATCTCGGCCAGCATGATGATGGCCAGGGAGCTGGCCCGCTCGGTGAGTGGCGCGCTGTCGCTGAAGAGGTTGGCCAGGTAGCCGGTGCCGGGTGTCCACGCGTATCGCCAGGAGAACGCGGCCACGACCGTGACGATGCCGTACGGGATCAGCGCGGACGTGCGCACGATGCCCCGGCCGACCAGGGTGCGGTGCATGATGACGGCCAGCCCCATGCCGAGCACCAGCTCGATCACGACCGTCACGATCGTGATCAGCATGGTCACGCCGAACGCGGTCCACCAGTACTGGTTGCTCAGCACGGTCACGTAGTTGGACAGCCCGACGAACTCGCGCTCGTCCGGAAACTTCAGGTCGTACCGCTGAAGCGAGAGCCACACCGAGTACAGGATCGGGTAGCCGGCCACGGCGAGCATCACGATCGCGGCGGGCGCGCAGAGCAGCCAGCCCAGCCGGCGCTCGGCCCGCTTGCCTTCGGAGAGGCGCGCCTTTTCCGCCTTGCTCAGCGGCTTTTCCTCGGCCCGGTGCTTGGCTGTCGTGGCGGGCGCGCTCATGGCAGGACCCCCTTCGACTCGAGAGCGTCCTGTATGGACCCGCGCAGCTCCTTCGCGGTCTGCTCGGGGTTGATCGAGGCGGGCGGCGACAGCGTCGCCGACATCACCGTCGAGATGTTCTGGTACGCCGGGGAGAGCGGCCGCGTCGCCGGGTCCCGAAGCTCCTCCAGGATCGTGTCCTTCATCGGGTACGTCTCCGCCATCTCCGGGTCGGCGTAGAGGCTCTCGATCGTCGGTGGCACGCCGTCGTTGATCGCGGAGAACTTCTGGTGCTCGGCGTTGCGCAGGCACAGCGCCGCGTCGAACGCCTCCTCGGGATGCTTGGAGTACTTGGAGACCGCGAGGTTGTAGCCACCGATGGTGACCTTGCTCGGTGTGCCCGCGTCGACGCCCGGGTAGCGCGCCCACCGCACCTTGGCGGCGAGGTCCGGGGCGCCCTCCTGCATGGCCGGGTACACGAACGGCCAGTTGAGCTGGAACGCCGCGTTGCCGCCCTGGAACTGCAACCGGGCATCGTCCTCAATGGAGTTCGTGAACGAGGGGCTCGTCACCCCGGCGGAGGCGAACTTCTGGAGGATCTCCAGCCCGCGCACCGCGCCCTGGTCGAAGACGGCCTCGGTGCCCTCGTCGTTGAGGATGTGGCCGCCGGCGCTGGCGACGATCGTGTTGTAGAGGACGACGAGGCCCTCGTACTGGGCGCCCATGGTGATGACCTCGTACGGCTTGCCCTGCCCCTTGAGGTCCAGCGACTGCTGGATCATCTCGTCCCACGTTCGCGGCGGCTGCTGCACCAGGTCGGTGCGGTACCACAGCAGCTGCACGTTGGTGTTCTTCGGCGCCGCGTAGAGCTTGTCCTCGTACTCGGCGCTGGCCAACGGACCGGCCAGCGTGCCCTGCTCGGCCTGCGCCTTGTTGTCGCCGGTCCACTCCAGGATCCAGTCGGCGCTCGCGAACTCCTGGGTCCACGTGATGTCCAGGCCCAGCACGTCCATGCCGCTGTCTTCGGCGGCGAGCCGGCGCACCATCTGCACGCGCTGGTCGTCGGCGCCGCGCGGCAGCACCTGGTAGCTGATCCGGTAGCGGTTGGCCGCCTCGGCGTTGCAGTCGTCGACGACCTTCTGAAGGTTTTGCTCGGGTGCGTAGTACAGGTTGATGGTGGGTGTGCCGCTCTCGCCGCCGCCGCACGCGGCTAACGGCGAGAGCAGGGCCATCGCGGCCGCGGCGGCCCCTACCCGTGCCGTCCGTCTCGTCTTCCGCACCGGCCTCGCCTCCCTCCGGTCGGGCGCCGGAGGGCGCGGCGCGCCCGCAGGATCCCTGCGTGGCGCGAGCGCGTCGGCGTCGACGCGTGATCTGAAACCCCCGGCTGGTCGTCGCGTCGCGCGAGCGCGACACGACGACCAGCCTCAAGAGGATCGTTTGTGCGCCCCTTCTCCCCCGTCCGCACGGACATCAAACCTGGCGAGGTTCACTATAGGATCAAGCACAAGATATCGGTGCAAAACTGGGCAGGCTCACCAGCGTCGATGGCTAAAAGTGCACGAACGGCCGCTGTCCGGAGGGCGAATCCCGTCGGTACGGTCAGACGGCCGGGTCGCCGCCGAAGCCGATCCTCCCCATTAGACGGTCCGGAGGGCGGGATCGTGGAAGAGACAATCGTGCGGCCTGTGGCGATCACGTTCGACGTGCGTGGGCTGCCGCCGCTGAAAACCGAGGCGCTGTCCATCTTCTCCGCCGGCCACCGCCAGGCCCGCCGGGTGCGCGCGCTGCTGGAGGCCGCCTGCGCGGCCGCGCAACGCACCGGCTGGACCGCGCTGGCCGTCCCGGTCGCGCTGGACGTGGTGCTGCGCCGCCCACCCGGCCACCACAGCGGCGACGCGACGAACTTCCTCGGCGGGATCGGCGACGTGCTCCAGGACAAACGCCGCTCGGCGAGCGTGAGCCTGGCCCACCTGGGCGTGCTCGTCGACGTGGCGCTCTACGTCGACGACCGGCAGATCCGCCAGCTCTCCTACCGCGAGGAACACGCCGACGAGCCGTCGTACACGGTGCGCGTCTCGGCGCTCGGCCCGTGATCTGACGCTAGGTCGAGGCGCGGAGGCGGCCGCCATGGTCCGCGCACACGGTGGCGAACCGCTCGGCGGCGGCGATGACGTCCGGGACCTCGCGCTTGTACGTGCTCAGCTCCACCACGAGCTGCTTGTGCCGCGCGCCGACGTCGCGAATGCGCACGCGGTCGTGCCTGATCTCGTCCCACGGACCCTTGTCACGCTCGTCGCGGAGCTGCTTCTGGCAGGCGGTGGCGTCCTTGCGCCGGTCGAAGTCGGCCAGGACCCACACCGCCGCACTGCTGGCCTCACCGGCGGCCTGCGGATCTCCATGCACCGGCGCGCCGGCGACCTCCGCCCCGGCGGACAGCCGCGCGGTGCCGTCGACGAGGACCCTGAGCTCCCAGCATTCCTCCCACTCGCCGGTGAAGTAGGAGGTCAGGAACGGGTCGACGCCGCCGGAGACCACGCCGGCCTCGACGCCGGCGGCGGACAGGACCTCGCCGAAGAACGCCGGTCCTGAAATCGGCAGGGGTGCCGTCCGGAGGCGTCCGTGGGTCAGGAGCAGCTGGACGATGTCGCCGGAGCGCTCCACGATCGGGTACCAGACGTGATAGGAAGGCGCGCTACTCACCGGGCTCCTTGAAGTTGGGTCCGACGTCCTTGTCGTACGAGCCAGCGCTCTTGTTGAGGTAGGCCTGGAGGATCTCCACGGTGCTCTCCCGCCCCTTGAAGTGATACCAGTCGAACCGCTCCGACTGGTTGGTGTTCTTCCCGTCGCTGTTCCAGTGCCGGAACACCTCGGGTTTGTGCTCGACGCTTGGCTCGGTCTTACCCTTCAGCGGCACGATCGTGCCCGGGACGGCCTCCCAATGTGTCGCGGTGGCCCAGTCGGCCGCGACCACGAAGCTGTTGGTCCGGCGGTCCTTGAGGCGCAGGAGCGGCGTGACCCGATCCTTGATGATCTGCTGCGTGGCGGTGCGGTCCCCGGAGCGGTAGAGGCGCCGCCGGATCATCTGCGCACCCTGGTACTTGGGCCGGAGGATCCGCACGCCGTTTTCGATGATGGTGTACTTCGTCTCGCCCGGTGGGTACGTGCGGGAGGTCTTGCGCGGGTTGATCTCCGCCACCGCGCGGAACTCGCCGCCCCCGCGGTCTTCGAGGTACAGCCTGGTCAGCTTGTGTTTGCGTCGGATCCGGCCGAGCTGCCGCGCGATGACCGAGCGGCTGGGCGTGTCGCCGGCGAGCGCCTCGACCTCGGCCAGCGCGGCATCGAGCGCCTTGAGCTTGTCGGCGGCGCTGCGCTTGTCCTCGCGCCTGGGTGGCCGCCTGCGCCGCCGGTCGGGGTCCTTGCGGTCCGGCCGGCGCCGGGCCCGCCGTGGCGGCCGGTCGGGCCTGGGCTTCTTCGGCTTCTTCGGCTTCTTCCGGTCGAGCTGGCGCTTGAGCTTGGCCCACAGCCGCTTGACCAAGCCGATGATCTTGTTGATCGCCCAGTCGACCGCGCGCTGTACCGGCCGGGACAGGGTTTGGAAGATCTTCTTGACCCTGTCCGCGATGCCGCCGATCCCCAGCAGCGCGGCCAGGAAGCCGATCAGCACCGGGATCGACCTGGCCAGGGCCCGCTCGACGAGGGCCGGCGCGCCACCACCCGCGCCGCGCGCGATGGCGATCACCGCGTCCAGCACCGCGTTGACGAAGTCGATGATCTGGCGGGCGCGCTGGACGATGAACGTGACGATGTCGATGATCAGCTTGACCGCGCGGACGAACGCCGACGCCGGGTTGAGCAGCGACAACACCCAGGTGATACCGGCGATGATGATCGTCGGTACCAGGTACTCGATGATCTTTGAGATCAGCGTGCGCTTGAGGTCGCCGACCCGGGCCTTGATCTCGTCCCACAGGCCGCCGACACCTTCCCGCTTGACCTTCGTGACCAGCGGAACCGCCGACTCGGCCGCGACGACCGCCTGCACCGGTACCCGCCGCACGATGCGCGCCCGGAGCGACGCCCAGCTCAGGCCGAGCAGCGTGGCGATCAGCAGCAGGATGCCCCGGGCGTCGAACCTGGCCGGCAGCTGGAGCCCGGCCCGCGCGGAGACGCCCAGCAGCCAGGACAGGATGCCGGTCTGTAGGTGGGTGCGGATGTTGCGGATGAAGTTGCGGAGCCCCGCGCCCACCGCCCGCACCAGGTTGCCCAGGAAGCCGATCGGGTCGCGCAGGATCGCCATGATCGCCTGCCCGGCCTTGGCCAGCACGCCCAGCAGCAGGTTCTTCAGCTCGATGATGGTGTCGATGACGCCCTTGACCGCGTCCACGGCCTTCGCGACGAGCCCCTTGTTCTTCTCCTTCTCGGCGGCGATCTCCTCGTCGACGCTCTTGAGCGCCTCGGTGTACTTCTCGGCCAGCGTGTCGACGAGCTCCGTGCCCTTGTCGTCGACGGACTGCCGCAGGTCGTCGAACTTCTCGCTGAAGTCGGCGGCCGCCTCCTGGCCGATCGCGCGCAGGTCGGCGGGGAGCCGGCGCACCTCGGCCTGGAGATCGGCACGGCCCTTGGCGATGCGCCGCTTGGCGCGGGTCAGCTCGCCGGCGATGGTGTCGGCGATGCGGGAGATGACCTTCCGCATCTCGGCGACGTAGTTGTCCCGGGCCACGACGTAGACCTGGTTGGCCTCCTCGGGCAACCCGGCGAACAGGTCGCGTACCCACCGCGCCTTGCCGGTCAAGCCGCCGTAGCGCCGGTCCTTGTACTCGGACATGCGCCGCTTGTGCTCGGCGGTGAACGCGTCGCGGGCGTCCTTCTCCTCGCGGGTGAACTGGTCGTCGACCTTCTTGTCGAGCCCGGACAGGATGTCCTCGACGTCCTTCTTGGTCGCGTCGAAGACCCGCTGGAGCGTCGCCGTCACCTGCGCCCGCTTGTCCTCGTCGCGCCCCTTCGCGCCGGTCTTGCCCGCGCCCACCTTCCGGCCGGTCGTGACCCGCGTGCCGGTGATGTCGCGCATCGCGTCGGTGCCGGTGCCCTGCGCGTCCGCCTTGGCGCCGGCGAGCGTCTTGGCCTCGTGGGCCCGCATCCGCGCCTGGGCCCGCGGCGCTTCGCGCTCGGCGGCCTTCTTCTCGCCCAGCGCTTTGACGAACCGCGGCTCGTTGGACTTGGCCAGCTGCGGCTCGGTCACCTGCGCGGCGGCCATCTGGTCGTTGATCTCGCGCGGGCCGTCCGAGGTGTCGGTCGCCGACGGCGGCAGCTTGTCGGGCACCGCGTTGGCCGCGTGGGGTGTGCCGGGCACGCCCGGCGGCCGGTCCGCGGTCAACGGCACGACCGTCTTCTCCACCGCTTTCGAGGTATCCGGTGGCGCCGCCGTCGTGGTGGCGATCTCCTCGGCCGACTGCGCCTTGCCCTCGCCGACGCGCCCCTGCACCTCGGCCTTGGCCTCGGCCGGCTTGTCCGAGTCACCGAACTTGTCGGCCTCGTCGAGGTTCTTCGGCGCGCGCTTGGCGATCGCCTCCTCGACCGCGCGGATGAACGCCGCCTTGTCGAACTCCTTCGGCTGCGCGGCGTCCATCTTCTCCGCGTTGGCCGCCTTGCCCTGCGCTTCCTTGTCGTCCGCGGGCGGCTGGGCGGCACCCTGCGCGTTGGTGGCCTCGGCCCGCGCCGGTGGGTGGCTCGTCGCGACCGCCCGCTTCTTCGCGCCGACGTCCTTCTTCAGCGCCTGGAACTTCGGATCCCGGTCCGGGCCCAGCCGCCGCCTTGCCCCGGCCGCCTCCTCCCGCACCTGCTTCTGGCCGCGCCCCGGCTCAGCCACCGCGGGCGCGCCGGCCCCCAGCGCGGCCGCGGGCTTCTTGTCCTTCGGTGCGGCCGCGGGCTCCGCGCCAGCACCCGGCTTGGCGGCGCGCGCCCCGGCCTGAGCCGCGGTCGCGCTCCCGGGCACCGTGCCGGACGCGGCCGCAGTCGCCGAGCCCGCGCCGCCGGTGGCCGTGGTCGCGGGTGGCATGGGCGTCGTGCCGAGCAGGCTGGCCGCCGTCGCGCCGTTGCCGGCCGTGCGCTGCGCCTGCGACACCAACGGCGCGGCCACGGTCAGCGGCAGGCCCGAAACACCCGGAAGGGCACTCGCGGGCACCGCCGCGAGGCTGGCTGCGACGGCGGCGTTGCCCGCCCGCGCCCGATCCGGACCGGCGGTCGTCATCGGCGCGGGCCGGGTGTCCGCCGCCGGACCGGCAGCCGGCACCGTCCGCGGCGCCGGCGTCACAGCGGGCGCCAGCGGCGGGAGCGTCACGGTCCTCACCGGCGGAGGCATCCGTGCCACCGTAGGCACCCAGCTGGCCCGGTCGCGCCGATGAAAACCCTAGGGTCTCGGCTGTGGTGCGGCAGGCGCGTCCGCCGGCCGCACCTAGGTAACGCGGCGTAAGCGGGCCGGGTGGTGGGCCTTCAGATCTAGGACGTTTAGGGTTGAAATAGCGCCCTAACTCTCCTAGATCTCGAATCTCGCGCCGCTCGCGCCGCCGCGGTGGTTACTCGCGGCGACGAGACCCCTGTTGCTTTCCCGGATCGCCGATCCGGGAACAGGCATTGTGGACCGCCGCCCTGGCGCGGGCTCAAGCCACCCGCCCCCTTTCTCCCCGCAGGCTTGCGCGTAGGGGTGAGCGTGACCAGCGGCGGATGGGTGAAGCCGCGGGAAATGCACCCCAAGAAAACGCTCCGCTGCGCTCCACGTTTCCCCGGGGCCCCGCGCAGCGGTCTGGACCACGACGGACGTCGCGGTAGCTCAAATCTCTGTCTGAATAGGGGTCCAGGTCGATGCCACCCCGACTCCGAAAGGTCACTGGACCGGGGGTTGGCTGGTGTAGACGGTCGGGTCGCCCTGGACGATCCAGACCTCCGGTGTGTTGATCGGCAGGAACGAGCGGTCGCCGCCCGGCTCGCGGGTGTCTGGCACCGAGTCCCCGGCGGGCAGGTGCATGATGAAGTTGACCGGCTGGGTGTCCTGGACGAGTGGGATGTCGTACTCGGCCCAGCCGCCCTCGACGCGGGTCCATGGCCACGGGTTGTCCCAGGCGATCTGGCCGAGCGTCGCCGGGTCGACGGCGTCGCCCCACATGTGCAGGCCCCAGCCCGTTTGCTGGTCGCCGTAGTCGCCGGCCGGGCGGAAGTAGTGCAGCGTCGCGACCGTCGCTTGTGGACCGGCGGCGCGTACGCGGCGCACCGGGCTGGTCGCCGTGGTGCCGTCCGGCTCGCGCACCGTGGCCCGGTACTCGATGGGGGTGTCGGACGCGAGATCGGCCGGGAGCGCGTCGAAGACGGTGTAGGCCGGTGAGCTGGCGTCGCTGCCGATCGGGGTCCAGGCGCCGGCGGCGACGCGGCGCTCGAAGGAGACGGTGTGGGTGGCGCGTTCCGGGTCGACGACCGCGCGGACCTCGACCGTGCCACGGACACGGCTGCCTTCGCTCGGCGCCTCGATCGACACCAGCGGGGTCGGCACGGACGCGGCGCGTGACGCGCTCGTCGCGGTGTGGCCGCGGTTGTCGAGGACCACGGCCTTGTACCGCACCGGAGTGCCCGCGCGCAGGCCGCTCACGTCGTGGAACACCTGGTACGGCGGGTTGTCGTCGACGCCGACCGGGCGCCACGAGCCGTTGCCGACCTGCGCGTAGAAGGAGACCTCGTAGAACGAGGAGCCGGCCACGCCGGCGGTGACGTGGATGCGGCCGCGGGCGCCCTCGGCCGCCGTGGCGCCGGTGATGCTCACCGCGGGCGCGGCCTTGGAGCCGGGGACGCGGCCGTCGAGCGCGTAGACCACAGTGGACAGCGGGGGCACCGTGAGGGTGAGCTTGCCGTCCGATGTGGACTTGACGCGGGCCGGGCCGCCGCCGTACAGGCGGTGGAAGCCGCGCTTGGCCGCGTAGGTGGGGATCGCCGCGGTCTGCGCCTGCTCGCTGTTGTTGAGGGCCACGACGTACTCGCGCTGCTCGTGCCGGTCGAGCCGGGAGAAGGCGTAGACGCCGGGGCCGCCGGCGGCGTAGCGGTGCACCTGCGCGCCGTCGCGCAGCGCCGGGTGCGCGCGGGTCAGCGCGGCGAGCCCCCGGATCGACTGGTACAGCGGATGGCCGCTGACGAAGTTGTCCTGCGCGTGGGTGGCGGCGGTGCCGAGCAGGTCGTCGTCGAGATAGTCCGGCACCTGGCTGGCGAACATGGTCTGGCGGGCGTTCTGGTCGCCGCCCGGGCCGGTGAAGCCCTGCTCGTCGCCGTAGTAGACGACCGGGTTGCCGCGGCTGAAGTACATCAGCTCGTGCGCGAGCCGGTCGCGGCTCAGCCATTCGGCGTCGCCGGCGGCGGGGTTGTCGGCGGTGACGAAGTGGCCGATGCGGCCCATGTCATGGTTGCCGAGGAACGTGGGCAGTTGGTACACGTTGGAGTCGGCGTCGGTGTACCAGTCGTCGCCGGCGAAGAACGTGGCGAGCTGGCCGGCCGACTGGCCGCGCGAGGCGAAGCCGCGGGCCGCGTCCTGAAACGGGAAGTCGAGCACCGCCTGCATCTTGTCGGCGGTGGTGAAGTGCGACGTGAAGCTCTTGGTCGTGTCGAAGACCTCGCCGAACATGAAGAACTCGCGCTTGCCCTGAGCGCGCGCGTAGTCGAGCACCTCGGGGCCGAACTCCTGCCAGAACTCGTCGTCGACGTGCTTCATCGTGTCGATGCGGAAGCCGTCGACGCCGAAGTCGCGGATCCACGCCTTGTAGACGTCGATCATTCCGGCGACCACGCGCGGGTGCTCGGTGAAGAGGTCGTCGAGGCCGAAGAAGTCGCCGTAGTACGAGTTTTCACCGACAAACGTGGTGTCGCCGCGGTTGTGGTAGAGCGTCACGTCGTTGAGCCACGCCGGCACCTTCAGGTTTTGCTCGGCGGGGTCGAGCACCGGCGTGTACGGAAACGATGTGGTGGGGCTGAGCGGCGGGAAGGAGGCCTTGCCGGCGAAGTCGCGGTCGTCGAAGGGCGCGCCGGCGGCGGTGCGGTAGGGGACCGCGTCCTTGGACACGTAGCCGCGGCGGGCGCCGCCCTCGTATCCGATCACGTCGGCGGTGTGGTTGGTGATGATGTCGAAGTAGACCTTCATGCCCCGCTCGTGCGCGGCGTCGATCAGCGCGCGCAGGTCCGCGTTGCTGCCCAGGTGAGGGTCGATCTGGGTGAAATCGGTGATCCAGTAGCCGTGGTAGCCGGCGGACGGGCCGTCTTCGAGCTGCACGGCCTTGTTCTTGAAGCTCGGCGTCAGCCAGATCGACGTGGTGCCCAGGCCGCGGATGTAGTCGATGCGGGAGAGCAGGCCCTTGAGGTCGCCGCCGTTGTAGAAGCCCTTCTTCGTCGGGTCGAAGCCGGAGACCAGCGGGTCGGAGCCGAGCCCACCCTGGTCGTTGCTCGGGTCGCCGTTGGCGAACCGGTCGGCCATGACGAAGTAGAACGACTCGTCGGTGACCGGCGAACGCAACGAGTGCAACCCGGACAAGCCCCGGTCACCGGCCACGGCCGGGGTCGCCAGCCCGAGTGTGGCGAGGATGGCGGCGAAGGCCGCGAGGACGCGACGGACGGACATGCTGGCCCCCCACAATCGACATTGACTGCCGGCATCGTCTCCGGGGACGTTACGCCCTCGAAACTTCGGCCGGACTCACCCCTTCGTCCACTCGGGCGAAATTTTGAGCTACCGCGACCTCCGTCGTGGTCCAGACCGTCGCTCCCGCGGCCTCACCCGTCCGCCGCTGGTCGCGCCCACCCCAGGCCGCCTGCGGCGGGTTGGGTTCGGTCTTGTCCCGCGGGCCCGCCGGCCCGCGGGAGCATACGGCCGGTAACTGGCGCGGACGCGGGCAAATATGTCGCTAAAGGTTTTCGTAGGGCCGGAGCAGGTGCCGGAGCGTGCCGGCGAGGGCGTCGCGCTGGCGGCGGTCGAGCGGGTCGAGGAAGCGCTCGTCGGCGGCGAGCACCGCGCCGAGGGCGCGCTCGGCGAGGCGCTCGCCCCGCGTGGTGAGCCGCACCCGCACCGCGCGGCGGTCGGCGGCGTCCGGGGTGCGCTCGACCAGCCCGGCGGCTTCCAGCCGGTTGAGGCGGGCGGTCATCGCGCCGGACGTGATCAGTGAGGAGCGCGCCAGGTCGGTGGGGTTGGTGCCGCCGGGGTCGGCGCGGCGGCGCAGCGTGTTGATCACGTCGAAGTCGGCGAAGCTCAGGTCGAACGCGGCCAGCGCGGCCAGGATCTCGCGCTCGCAGTGCTGCGCGCACAGCAGCAGGCGGCCGACCACCTCGAGCGGGCTGGCGTCGAGCCCCGGGTCGCGCGCCGACCAGGCCGCCACGATGCGGTCGACGGAGTCGGTGGGTGTCACATGCGCCACGGTACCTTGCCGTAAAGCTTTCCGCCTAAGTATCTTTACACCAAGCTATCTAGGAGAACGGGGAGTACCGATGTCCTACGACGAAGCGTTCCTCTTCCTGCACCCGGCCGCCGACCCGAGCGCCGACCGGGTCGCCCTCGAGCACAGCGGCGGGCGCACCCTGCTCGCGTGGGCGCCCGACGTGCCGGCCGCGGCCCGCGTCGCGGCCGAGCTGGCCGACCAGGGCGTGCGGCTGATCGAGCTCTACCGTGGCTTCGACCTGGCCGGCGCCGCCCAGGTCATCGAGGCCGTAGGCGGGCGCGCGCCGGTCGGCCTGGCGGGCACCGGCCGGCCCGGTGGCCGCAGCTGGGCGACGATCTACACCGACGACAACGCCGACCCGGAGGGCGTGCACGTGGTCCAGGAGCACCGCGACGGCAGCCGCACCACGGTCGTCGGCGCGCCGGAGGCCACGATCCCGGCGGTGGCGGCCGCGCTGGTCCGCTCGGGCGTCGAGGTGGTCGAGGTGTGCGGCGGCACGCCGCTGACGACGGCCGCCCAGGTCGCCGCCGCGGTCGGCGACGCGGCGCCGGTCGGCCTCGTCACCTGGCCGTTCGAGTCGATCGACGGCGCGGTCGCGTTCAAGGCGGCGTTCGAGTCGAGCCGGCCGTGAGCCTCTTCGGCGCGGCGCTGCCCGCCTCCCGTCACCGCCTCGGCGAAACGCTCGAGGCGGCGCGGACCGCGGAGGAGCTCGGCGCCGACCTTGTCACGGTCGCCGACCACCCGTACCTGCCGGACGAGCTGGAGACGCCCGCGCTGCTCGGGCTGCTGGCCGGGCACACCGAGCGCGTGCTGCTCGCGCCCAACGTCACGCCCCTCGCCCTGCGGCCACCGGCGCTGCTCGCCAAGACGGCGGCCACACTCCAGGTGATCAGCGGCGGGCGTTTCGTGCTCGGGCTTGGCGCGGGCGGCGCGGACGAGCGCGCGGTCGGCTTCGGTGGGCGGCCGCCGAGCGTGGCCGCCCTCGACGAGGCGGTCCCGCTCATCCGCCGGCTGTGGAGCGGCGCGCCGGTCGACCACGAGGGGCCGCACTTCCGGCTGGTCCAGGCCGAGGTCGCCGCGCCGCCGCGGCCGGTGCCGATCTGGGTCGGCGCCTTCAAGCCACGGATGCTCGCGCTCACCGGCCGGCACGCCGACGGCTGGCTGCCCACCAACGCGTACCTGGACCTGGCGGACGTACCCGAGATGCAACGCCGCGTCGACCGGGCAGCGACCG
The DNA here is from genome assembly GCF_059359075.1 of Phytohabitans sp. LZ39. Taxonomy (NCBI): domain Bacteria; kingdom Bacillati; phylum Actinomycetota; class Actinomycetes; order Micromonosporales; family Micromonosporaceae; genus Phytohabitans; species Phytohabitans sp. LZ39. Next base: position 177,741 of record NZ_JCADBM010000022.1, read on the forward strand.
ACGCCGGGCGCGACCCCGCGGAGATCCGGCGCGTCTTCAACGTGATGGGCACGATCTCCGACGAGATCCCACCGCGCAACGACCGCAAGCTCAACGGGCCGGTCCAGCAATGGGTGACCGCACTGCGCGACTACCGTGCCCGGCTTCGCTTCGACTCGATCGTCTTCTGGCCCGTGCGCGGCGACGTCCGTGACCAGGTGCGCCGCTTCTTCGAAGAGGTCCGCCCTCACCTCATCTGACGGCAGGACCTAGTTGGCGGTGGCGGTGGCCAGGCCGCGGCGGCCGGGGTAGGGGATCAGGTTGTCGGGCTCGAGGGCGGACGACGTGCCGTACCTGTCGTCGCTGGCGGACAGGGACGACGACGATTCGCCGTGCAGGTAGCGGCCGTAGGAGAGCATGCCCTCGACGAGCAGGCGCACGTCCTGCTGGGGGCGTACGACGAAGCGCAGGAACTGGCTGGTCATGCCGAGCTTGTTGCCGCACTCGCGGACGAAGAGGCCGTGCCGGGACAGCAGGTAGTCGCGCAGGTCGACGCCGCTCCAGCCGGGCGGGAGCTTGACCAGCAGGAAGTTGCCCTGCGACGGGAAGACGGTCAGGCCGGGCACGCGGCCCAGCTCGTCGGCCATCGTGTACCTGTCGCGGGCGAGCAGGCGCAGGCTCTCCCGGTACTCGGTCTCGTAGTCCTGGATCATGTGGACGACGGTCTCGGCGAGCGAGTTGAGGTTCCACTTCGGCAGGACTTTCGCGATCTTGCCGGCGATCTGCGGGTTGGCCACCAGGTAGCCGAAGCGGATGCCGTGCAGGCCGAAGTTCTTGCCCAGGCTCTTGAGCACCACCACGTTGGGGCGGATGGCCGCGTCCGGCGCGATCGACGGCTGGCGTTCGGCCTCGACGAAGTCGATGAACGACTCGTCGACCACCACCAGGTCGAGGTCGGTGAGCGCGTCGACGAAGCGCAGCACCTCGCGGCGGGGCAAGAAGCCGCCGTCCGGGTTGTTGGGGTTGCAGATCACCGCCACACGGGAGCCGCGGCTGCGGATGAACGCGACGTACTCCTCCAGGTCCAGCGCGTACCCGTCGGCCTCCTGGAGCGGAAACATGTCGACCCGCTTGCCCGTCTCCAGCGGCTGGTCGGTCCAGCGGCCGAAGGTGGGGATCGGGATCGCGATGCTCTCCTTGACCATCAGGTGGTCGAGCCAGGTGATCAGCTCGGTGGAGCCGTTGGCCATCGCGACCGTCTTCTGATGCAGGCCGAGCACGCTGCACAGCTTGTTGGTGATGTCGGCGGAGTCGCTCGGGTAGTACTTGAGGATCGACTCCAGGTTTTGCGCAAGCGCGGCGAACATGTCCGGCGTGGGGAAGTACGGGTTGCAGGGGATGCAGAAGTCGACGATCGGTGTGCCATCGCCCATGCTGCGGCTGAGCGCGAAGACCGACGGGCTGTGTGCCCCGGTGCGCAGCAGACCAAGGTCGACGTTTCCGTGTCGCACGGTGCCTCCAACTGTGGGGTGTCGTGGGGCGGTACGGGCCGGCCCGTGGCGGAGTTCGATCCCACAGAAAGGCTTAAGACGGACCTAACTACTCTCCGAGCTATGGATGAGCTTGAGTTCTACCGGCGGCACAGCGCGCTGACCGACCCGGGCGCCAAGCGGCACCTCTTCGCCGGCCTGCCCGCTGACCTGCACGGGTTGCTCCAGGTCGTCGGCGGTGTGGTCATCCATCGCGACCAGACCTGGCGGTGGGGTTTCACGCTCCCGGCGGAGCGCCACGACGAGGCCAACACCCGGAGCGTGGCGGCGATCCTCGACCGGCTCGGTTCGCTCGACGAGCGCCCGCCGGAGGAGCGGTTCGCCGGCACGTGCCGCGACTTCGCGGTGCTGCTCTGCGCCATGCTGCGCGAGGTGGGCGTGCCGGCGCGGGCACGGGCGGGGTTCGCCGGCTACTTCGCCGAGGACTTCTTCGACGACCACTGGGTGGTGGAGATCTGGGCTGGCGACGGCGGCTGGCGGCTTGTCGACGCGCAGCTGGGCAGCGCGCCCAAGGGCACGTACGACGAGCGCGACGTCGACCCGTTCGACGTGTCGCGGGACGGGTTCCTGGTCGGCGGCCAGGCCTGGCAAGAGTGCCGCGCCGGGCGCCGCGACCCGGCCCAGGTGGGCGTGCGGGCCGCGGGGCTGACCGGCATGTGGGAGGTGCAGGGCAACGTGCTGCGCGACCTGGCCAGCCTCAACCGGGTGGAGATGCTGCCCTGGGACAACTGGGGCCTCATCCCGGTCCACTACGACGGCCTGGCGCCGGCCGACCTCGGCCTGCTCGACCGGGTGGCGGCGGTCAGCGCGGCCGGCGGCCCGCTGGAGCGGGCCACCGAGGCCTACGCCTGGGATCCACGCCTGCCGGCGCCGGCCGACCTCGCCGGCGACGCCGACCGTGACCAACTGTGAACCCCTCTATATAGCGAGAGTTACCTCGGTCATGGGGGAGAACCGGCGCATGGTGTCGTAGGCGCGCACGCCCACCTTGTGGACCCCGGATCCGCTGTACGGCACGTAGGACTTGGTGTTGCCGACGGTCGTGACCAGGACGTCGTCGAGGTAGACCTCGTAACCGAGGACGACGACGTCGTCCCAGGAGGGTGCCCAGCTGACCGGCAGGTACCCCTGAAGTGGGGCGGCGAGCCGCAGGTCGAGGGGTGCGGCGGGTGCGGTGGTGTCACCGTGCCCGAGGATGAAGCACGCGCCCGGGGAGGCGTTGCCCGCCGCGTCGACCGCGCGGACGCAGCGGGAGCCGTCGGCCGGCGTCAGGCTCGGCAGCGAGATGCTGGTGGAAGTCGTCGTGTAGATGGTGATCCCGCTCGAGCTGAACACCTCGTACCCCACGACCGCGGTGTCGTCCACGGACGGATCCCAGCTGAGCAGCACACCGGAGGGTGGCAGCGGGGCGCTTCGCAGCACCGGCGTGCTCGGCGGGGTGACGTCCAGCGGCGGCGGGCCGGCGCAGGGCTCGGCGTTGACCGTGCAGTTGGCCGGGTCGCCGGTGCCGCGGACGCGGAAGCCGAAGCTTGTCGAGGCGCCCGGCGCGAGGTCGCCGTTGCGGCGGAGATTCGCGAACGTGTAGTGGCCGCCGGATCGGGTCAGCCGCGCGTCCCAGGCGTCGGCCACGGAGGTGCCGTCCGGCAGGTCGAACTCGACCCGCCAGGACGTGATGGCGGCCGGCCCGGGGTTGCGCACGGTCACCTTGCCGACGTAGCCGGTGGACCACTCCCGTTGCTTGACCACGTCGGCGGTGGCCGCCCGCGCGGCCGTGGGGACGAACGCGATCGAGGCGATCCCCGCGACCACCGCCGCGGCGAGGCGGGCAGGTCGTACCAGCCGCGCATTAAATAGGCCCATGTCAATTGATGGTAGGTGCCGGCGCGGACGCCCCACCAGGGGTTGGCATTGCGTGTTGGCGCAAGGGTTTCCGGTTACGCCGCGGACAGTGCGAAGGCCAGCGCCGCCGTCGCGGTGAAGTCGATCGCCGGCTCGGAGCTGGGCCAGGCGCGGACGTCGTCGAGGTAGCGGGCGTCCGGCCGGTCGTACGCGGCGAAGCGGTTGACGCCGTCCGCGGGGCAGGCGTTGGCGCCGTCCGGGATGCCGATGAACTCGAAGTTCTCCGCGCCGTTCGGACCGTTGACGACCGCGCCGCGGGGCAGTCCGGACAGGTTGGCCACCTGGTGCTGCGGGCACTGGGGGTACGTGGTGCCGGCGCCGATCATCAGCGAGGTGCCCCACGCGTTGGCGCCGAGCGCGAAGTTGCGCTGCCGGGTGCCGAACGCGTCGTACTCCCGCGAGCCGGTCAGCCGCCGGTAGAGCTGGGCGGTCGCCGCGTACCCGAAGCTGCGGGTGGCCGCGTCGAACTGCGTGACGTCCACCGCGTGGCCGAACGGGTGCTCGGCCGCGGCGTAGACGCCGCCGTCGAGCTGGCGCCGCAGGTCGGCGAGGAGCTCACCGGCGAGCGCGTCGCCGCGCAGCAGGGGCACCAGGTCGGCGTGCGCGAGCGCGCTCGTGTCGTAGAGGTTGAGCGTGTCCCACGGCTCGGTGTCGAGGTAGGCGCGGGCCCAGCCGGCCGCCTCGCGCACCCACTGGTGGCCGCGCGGGTCGTTCAACGCGAACGCGGCGCGGGCGAGCTGGGTGGCGCCCAGCTCCATGTCGTCCTGCCACGAGTCCTCGGGGTAGTAGGCGTGCGGGAAGGCGGTCACCAGCTCGCCCACGTCGGACACCAGGGCATGGCTGTAGAGGGACGCGCCCTCGGCCAGCCAGCGCCGTGCCGCCGCCTTGTCGCCGCGCTTCGCGGACACCTGCGCGGCCAGCGCGAACGCGGCCGACACCCGCCCGGCCAGGTTGGGGCTCACCTTCGCGCCGGGCTGGTTGGCGGGGAAGACCGGGCGGTACTTGATGAACTGGTACTCGTCGCCGGGCCCGGTCTCCAGCGCGTCGTCGGCCTCGGGCAGCCGCCACACGTCGTGGTCGCCGAGGAAGCCGAACTCCTCGCTGCCGGTGCCGATGCCGACCTGCGCGTACAGGGTGCGGCCGTCCCACATCTTGTCCAGCCAGCGCAGCCCGAAGGCGGTCTCCCCGCCCAGCGTCGCCGGCCCGGTGGTCTCGCGCTGCACGTAGAGCAGCTCGGCCAGCGCGTACGCCGAGGCGTGGGTGAACTTGACGAAGTCGCCGGCGTCGAACCAGCCGCCCTCGACGTCGACCTGGCGCGCGCCGGCCCGTGGCGACAGCGGCGCCGCCGGCACGTCACCGCCGTCGCCGGTGAAGACCGGGGGCTCGTACACGGTCGCCCGCCGGTCGGTCAGGTGTGACGGCTGGCGGTCCAGCTCACCGGGTACGACGTCGGCGCCGTCCCGCTGCACCTGGAAGAAGTTGACCGTGTCGGCGAGCAGCGGGTCGAAGAGCCGCTCCGGCCGGTCCACCCGGAACACCGGCGACTGGGCGCGCACGCCGCCGGAGACCCGCAGCCGGTACGTGCCCGGTGTGCGGACCGCCGTGAGGTCGATCGGGTGCACCGCGCCGTACGCCGCGCTCCACCCGCCGGCGCTGGCCCCGATCCGTCCGCTGTGGACGGTGCGGCCGCGCCGGTCGACCACGGCGAAGCGGGCGCCCTCGGCCGGCGCGGCGGTCATCAGGTATGCCCGTTTCGCCTCGCCGACCGCGTATCCGACCTGGTCGACCCGAAGCAGGCCGGTGGCGCCCGCTGGGGCCGGCCCGGCGGTGACCGCCGGGCCGGTGAGGAGCGTGACCGCCACGACGGTGATGGCGAGGAGAGACCGGCGCATCGCACACTCCCGCGACGAAGGTAAGTTAGGTTACCTGTCTAATGGATGGCGGGCACCTCCGTCAATGCTTTCAGCAGATCCGCGAGGACCGCCAGCCCGTCCTCGCTGAGCACCGACTCGGGGTGGAACTGCACGCCCGCGAACGCCGGCCCGCGCAGCGCGTGCACCGCCCCGTCAGCCGGGTCGCGGGCCAATTCGACCGGCCCGTACGGCGTGGTCAGCGCGCCGACCGCCGATAGCGCCGTGAACGTGGAGTAGAAGCCCACCCGCCGGATTCGGCCGAAGAGGTCCACCTCGCGCTGCATGCCCTGGTACGGCGCGTCCCGGCGGTGCAGGTCGAGGCCGAGGAGCCCGCACAGCAGCTGGTGGCCGAGGCAGACCGCGAGCAGTGGCCGGCCGCTGCGCAGCCGCGCGGTCAGCACCGCGCGCATCGCGGCCATCTTCACGTCGTCGACCTCGTTCGGGTCGCCCGGCCCGGGGCCGGCGACCACGAGGTCGAAGCCCTCCAGGGAACCGGGATCGGTCCACGGCCGGCGGGTGACGTCGTGGCCGAGCCACCGCATCTGGTGGGCCAGCATGCCGGTGAACGTGTCCTCGGCGTCCACGATCAGCGCGCGCGGCGCGGATGGCGGGATCGGCGCCGGCCCGCGCTCGTCGAGCCAGAAGCGGGCCAGCCGCTCGTTGCGCGCGGCCAGCGCGGCCCGCACGTCCGGGTCGGCCGACAGCTGTACATCCGTCTCGCTGGACGAACGCGGCGCCGCGGCGGGCCGCACACCGAGCGCGGCGAGCACACCGGCGGCCTTGGTGTGCGTCTCGGCGACCTCGCCGGCGGCGGTCGAGTGGCGCACCAGCGTGGCGCCGACCGGTACCCGCAGTACCCCGTCCGGGGTGATCTCCGCGGTGCGGATGAGGATCGGCGCGTCCAGCGTCTGCCGTCCGTCCGCGTCGTGGCCGAGCAGCGCCAGCACGCCCGCGTAGTACCGCCGCCCGCGCCCCTCGTGGCGGGCGATCACCCGGAACGCGTTCTCGATCGGGCTGCCGGTGACCGTCGGCGCGAACATCGTCTCGCGCAGCACCTCCCGCACGTCCCGCGAGCCCCGCCCGGCCAGCAGGTACTCGGTGTGGGTGAGGTGGGCCATCTCCTTCAGGTACGGGCCGACGACCTGGCCGCCGTGGTCGGCGACGGTGGCCATCATCTTGAGCTCCTCGTCGAGCACCATGTAGAGCTCGTCGACCTCCTTGGGGTCGGCCAGGAACTCCAGCAGCGCCTCCCGCTCGGCCGGCCCGTCCGGGTGGCGGAACGTGCCGCTGATCGGGTTCATCATCACCAGGCCGTCCTCGACGCTGACGTGCCGCTCGGGCGTGGCGCCGACCAGCACGCGGGTGCCGGTGTACACGAGGAAGGTCCAGTACGCGCCGCGTTCGCGGGTCAGCAGCCGGCGGAACGCGGCCAGCGCGGCCGGCAGCGGCTCGTCGACGAGCGCGGTGAACGTGCGGTGGATGACGAAGTTGGCCCCCTCGCCGTGGCCGATCTCGTCACGCAGCACGGCGCCGACCGTCTCGGCGTACTCCTCGTCGGAGATGTCGAATCCGCCGTCCCGCGTGGCCGGTGGCGTGTCCGGCAGCAGCGCCAGCGTCGCCTCGAGCGGCACCTCACCGTACGAGCGGATGGCCAGGCACTCCAGGGGCGTGCCGTCGTCGACGCAGGCGAACCCACGCTCGGTGATCTGCCGGTACGGCACCAGCGCGAGCGTGGCCGGGCCGGGCCGTCCGGGCGGCAAGGGGATGTCGGCGAGCCGATCGACGGTGGTCAGGTCGCCGGTGAAGATCTCGATGTGCGCCGCGCCCTCGCGACGCAGGAGCGCGAAAGGGCGTGGGTCCGGTGCGTCGAGCAGGGTCAGAAGATCCATCCGTACATTCCTCCGGGCCGGGGACCGCCTCGGGCGGACAACCGGTGCGTCGGAATGCTCTGCGCATCGACATCACGCTGTGGCCGCCTTATGTGGCGGCCGCGTGGGTATGAGCTACGCGCGGGTGGACGGGCCGCCGGGTTGGCGGCGCCACCAGGAATTGAGGCGCGCGAGCATGGGCGAGAGCGTAACAGATACGGTGGCGGGCGATGAGCATCCTGGCGCTTGACCTCGGCACGTCGTCGGTACGCGGGCTGGTGCTCGACGACACGGCGGTCCCCCTGCCGGGCGCGCTGGCCCGCCGGTCGATGGAGGTGGCGGTCGACGACACTGGCGCGGCCACCCTCGACGCGGCGGCCTACCTGGCCGCGCTCGTCGACTGCCTCGACGAGCTGGCCGCGGCCGGGCGTCTCGACGGCGTCCGCCTGGTCGCGGCGTCGTCCCAGTGGCACTCGGTGGTGCCGCTCGACGCCGCCGGCGCGCCGCTCGGTCCGCTGGTCACCTGGCTCGACACCCGCCCCGCGCCGCCGCCGGGCGCGGCCGGGCCGGCCGACCCGGACGCGTTCCACCAGCGCACCGGCGCGTGGTGGCACCGCTTCTACTGGACGGTCAAGCTGCCCTGGCTGAGGGCGAGCTGCGGTCCGGGGCTGGCGCGGTTCGCCGGGCTGCCGGAGTTCGTGTTCGGCGCGCTGCTGGGCGACGCGCCGACGTCCGTATCCGTGGCTTCCGGCACCGGGATGCTCGACCTGGCCCGCCTCGACTGGGACGAGGAGGCGCTCGCGATCGCCGGCGCCGCCCGCGCCGAGGTGCCGCCGCTCGCGCCGGCCGGCTGGCACGGTCGGCTGCGCCCGGAGTACGCCCGCCGCTGGCCGGCCCTGGCCGAGGCGCCGTGGGCGCCGCCGACCGGCGACGGCGCCGCGTCAAACGTGGGCACCGGCTGCTTCGACCCGAGCCGTGCGGCGGTCACCGTCGGCACGTCGGCCGCGGTGCGGCTGGTGCAGCCGGTGACACCCGGCGCGCCGCTGCCCCCGCTGCCGGGATCGGTGTGGCGCTACCGGGTCGACCACGAGCGGATCGTCACCGGCGCCGCGTACTCCGCGGGCGGAAACCTCTTCGCCTGGGCCAAGCGGACGCTCCAGCTGCCCGAGGGCGACGCGCTGGAGAAGGAGCTGTCGGCGATCACGCCGGGACGGGGCGAGGTGCGCGCCGACCCGCGGCTGGGCGGCGACCGCCCGCCCGGCATGGCGCCGAGCGGGGCCGGGACGCTGTCCGGGCTCGCCTTCTCCACCACGCCCACCGAGATCTTCGCCGGGCTGATGGACGGCGTCTGCGCGATGATCGCCCGTGACCTGGCCACGCTTGAGTCCACTGTGGACCACGCTACCGAGGTGGTCCTCGGCGGTGGGGCGGTGGCCGCCCAGCCGTGGTGGCGCCGCGCCTTCCAGGTGGCGCTGGCGCCGCGGACCGTGCGCCATGTCGACAACCCGGAGGTGGGTGCCACCGGGGCCGCCATGCTGGCCGCCGGCCTCACCACTAGCCGGACGGCATCGTCCGGATGGGGGAGCCCACCTCGGCGGTAACGGCAAGATCCGGTCAGCCGCTGTATTCTTCGTGAACTTGTTGCAGGTCGCGGCGTTGACACCGACCGCGTGCCTGATTGGATGGACTCCGCTCCTCGTCAGGCCGGGTACGAGGTAAGGGGGAGGCGTGGTCTCTGCTGCCCCGGAGCCGTCCACCCGGACGGTTCCGCGACACCGTCGGCGGCTCGATGTCCGGGTTATCCCACATCGGCGGCGTTCGCGGTTTCGCGTCCGGGATTGGCGGATGCGCACCAAGCTTGGCACGGTGCTCGTCATCCCGTCGCTGGCCTTCATGGTCGTGGCCGGCGTGCAGACCAGCGCGCTGATCGGCCAGGCGACCGTGCTCGACGAGTTCGCCGACCAGGTGTCGCTCGGCCAGCAGATCACCACGCTGGTGCACGACCTACAGAGCGAGCGCGACCGCACCGCCGGAAACCTCGCCGCGCTCCAGGCCAAGAAGACCAGCGCCAGCCAGGCCACGGCTGACATCCGGCAGTACTACGTGGCGGTCGACCGCTCCGCCGCCGACTTCCGCGAGGCGGCCGACCCGCTCTCCGGCGGTGACGCGGCCTGGCGGGTCGCGTTCAACCGGGCCCGCGACGCGGTCGACGACCTGCCCACCCTGCGCGGCGCGGTGGCCAGCGGCGCGGTCAGCGCGGACACCGTGGTCGGCAACTACACCCGCACGATCGACGCGCTGCTTACCCTCCTGGCCCAGCCCTCTCCGGGCGTCGAGCGGCCCGAGCTCACCGAGATGGTGCTCCGGTACGTCGAGATCGCCCGCATCAAGGAGATCGGCTCCCGGCTGCGCGCCCGTCTCTTCGCCGCGGCCAGCGCCGGCAGGTACGGCCCCACCGACCAGGTCGAGCTCACCGACCTGCGGGCGCAGCAGCTCACCGCGCTCGCCGACTTCCGGATCGCGGCCACCAACCAGCAGATCCTGCGGTACGAGCGGGCGGCCGCGGACGCCAAGTTCGGCGCCGCGGTCGCGATGGAGCAGACCACGATCGCCACTGGCAGCGGCGACGCCAAGGTGCTCGAGCCGTTTCGCTGGTGGTCGCTGAGCCAGGACCGGCACGACCTGCTGCGCCAGGTCGAGTCCGACGTGCTCGGCGACGCGGTCGACGAGACCGGCGCGCGAAGCGCCGACCAGCTTCAGCGCACGCTGCTGGTCGCCGGCTCGGTGCTGGCCGTGCTGCTGATCGCCCTGGTCATCTCGGTGCTGATCGGCCGGTCCGTGGCCCGCTCCCTGCGCGAGCTGCGCCGCCACGCCATGCACGTCGCCCAGGAGGAGCTGCCCGACGCGATCGAGCGGCTCCGTGCCGCCGGCCACGGCATGCCGAGGATCGAGGTGCCGCCTTCCACGGTGCGGTCGATGGACGAGGTGGGCGAGGTCGCGGAGGCGTTCGTCGCCGTGCACCGCAGCGCCGTCGACCTCGCCGTCGAGCAGGCGGTCATGCGACGCAACGTCAACGCGATGTTCGTCAACCTGGCCCGCCGCAGCCAGGTGCTGGTCGAGCGGCAGCTGGAGCTGCTCGACGAGCTGGAGCGCGACGAGAGCGACCCCGACCAGCTGGGCAACCTGTTCAAGCTCGACCACCTCGCCGCTCGTATGCGCCGAAACGACGAGAGCCTGCTGGTGCTGGCCGGCACCGAGTCGAGCCGCCGCTGGAACGAGCCGGTCTCGCTGTCCGCGGTGGCGATGGCGGCCGCCGCCGAGATCGAGCAGTACCCGCGGGTGCGGCACGAGTCCGTCGACAACCTGTACGTGGTCGGTCACGCGGTCGCCGACGTCGTGCACCTGCTCGCCGAGCTGCTGGAAAACGCGACGAACTTCTCGGCGCCGTTCACCCAGGTGAAGATGACGACCCGTTCGTCGAGCGGGCGGACCGCCACCGTGGAGATCGTCGACGAGGGTCTGGGCATGAGCGACGCGGCGCTCGACGAGGCGAACGCGCTGCTCGCCGAGCCGCCCGCGGCCGACGTCGCGGCCTCGGAGCGGATGGGCCTGTTCGTGGTCAGCCACCTGGCCGCGCGGCACTCGATCCGGGTGCGGCTGGTCGCCGCCGAGCGGGGCATCATCGCCACCATCTGGCTGCCGCCGAGCCTGCTCGCGCCCGCCCCGCCGGCCCGCGCGCTGCCGGAGCCGGCCGCCCGGCCGGTGCTCGCCTCGGTCGCCGCTTCCGTGCCCGACTCGGTCAGCCGCGAGCTGCGCCTGGCCGCCGCGCCGGCGGTGGTGCCCGCGATGCCACCGCGCGTGCCGGCCACCCCGGCCACGGCCCGTCCGGCGTTGCCGGCCGCCGAGGTGGGCGCAGGCGCCCGCGCCCGCCGCGGGTTGACCCGGGCCGAAGACGTGCTCAAGTCCGCCGGTGCCACCGCGACCGAGACCGGCAGCACCTGGTGGTCGCGCCAGGGCGGCGGCCGGGCGGGCGGGCTCAACGGCGGCACCGCTCCCGTGCCGCCGGCGGCGACCGGCCCCGGTGGTCCCACCCCGCCGTCTGTGCCGATCACCGGTGGCACGATGGCCAACGGCCTGCCGATGCGGGTGCCGATGGCGCAGCTGCCGGACGTGCCTGACGCGCCGCGGCCGGCGGCGCACGTGCCGAGCGCCCGGGTGGAACCGGATCCGGAGGCGGTTGGCAGCATGCTTTCCAGGTATTACAGCGGTGTCCGCCGGGCCGAAGCGGAGGACAGCGGCGACGTCAGGGAAACGATCGACCAGGAGGCGAAACAAACGTGAGTGAGCTCAGTCAAGATGCCCGTGATCTGAGCTGGCTGGTCAGCGCGTTCGCCGATCGCACGCCGGGCGTGGCCCACGCGATCGTCGTCTCCTCCGACGGGCTGCTCGTCGCGGTCTCCGACCACCTGCCCCGCGACCACGCCGACAAGCTGGCCGCGGTGACCTCCGGTCTGATGAGCATCACCACCGGCGCGGCCCAGATGTTCGACAACGACGTGGTCAAGCAGACGGTGGTGGAGCTGGGCCGGGGCTACTTCCTGGTGATGGCGGTCCGGGACGGTTCCATCCTGGCCACCCTCGCCGCGGGTGACGCCGACATCGGCGTGGTGGGCTACGAGATGGCGCGGCTGGCCAAGCAGGCCGGCGAGATGCTCACGCCCGCGCTGCGGGCCGAGCTCCAGCAGGCGCTGCCCCGATAACCCCCGGGGGTACGGGCTCTCGACCCGCGCTCCATCCCCGCCCTCTACGCTCGGGGAAAGGACCGAGCAAAAGGGGATGGTGTCGTGGCGCGTCGTCTGTTTACGTCCGAGTCGGTCACGGAGGGCCACCCGGACAAGATCGCTGACCAGATCAGTGACGGGGTCCTGGATGCCCTGCTCGCCCAGGATCCGCGTAGCCGGGTCGCGGTCGAGACGCTGATCACGACCGGTCAGGTGCATGTGGCCGGTGAGGTCACCACCAAGGC
>NZ_JCADBM010000023.1:0-184639 GCF_059359075.1 Phytohabitans sp. LZ39
CCGGAAGCTAAGCCTTCCAGCGCCGATGGTACTGCACCCGGGAGGGTGTGGGAGAGTAGGACACCGCCGGACTTCTTTCAGTGAAGGCCACCCCGCCGGGGTGGCCTTCACTGCGTATTGGGAGGATGTATCCGTGAGCCAGGGACCGCGAGGCGACGCACCGCGCGACGGCGACCGCGACGACGAGGGTCGAGGTCGGCGCGGCAGCGAGCGCGGCGACCGCGGCTCCGGCGATCGAGATGGCGGCCGCGACCGAGGATCTGGGCGCGACGCTGGCGGCGGAGGTCGCTTCGGTGACCGGCCGGCGCGCGGTTCGCGCGATGGCGGCTACCGGGGCGGTCCGCGCGACGGATACCGCGACTCGGGTGACCGTGGCCGTGGCTACGGCGATCGCGAAGGCGGCTACCGCCGTGACGGCGACGATCGTGGTGGGCGTCGTGAGGGCGGCTTCCGGGGCAGCTCGCGCGGTGGATACGGCGAGGGCTCGCGGGGCAGCTTCCGCGGCGGTCCGCACGGCCCACGCGAGGGCGGCTCCTCCGGCGGCGGGCGGGGCCCGCGTGAAGGTGGCTTCTCCAGCGGCGGGCGCGGCCCGCGCGAGGGCGGCCGCGACGGCGAGTTCCGTGGCGGGCGCGACAGCGGATCCGGTGGTGGCCCGCGCGAGGGCGGATACCGGCGCGACGGCGACGATCGTGGTGGGCGTCGCGAGGGCGGCTTCGGCGGGCGGGGCCCGCGCGAGGGCGGCTTCGGTGGCGGTCCGCGCGATGGCGGCGGCTTCCGGGGCGGCGGAGCCGGTGGTGGCGGCCGTGACGGTGGCTTCCGCGGACGAGACGGTGACTCCCGCGGCCAGCGCGACCGCGACTCCCGCGAGGGTGGCCGCGACGGCGGATACCGCGGCGGCTACGGCGACCGCGAAGCGCGCCCCGGCGGCTTCCGGCGCGACCAGCAGGGTTCGCGCGAAGGTGGCTACCGGAGTGTGAGCGGCGGCTACCGCCGCGATGGCGATGACCGGGGCGGTTCCCGCGACCAAGGCCAGCGCGGCGGCTTCGCCGGCCGGCGCGACGACCGCGGCCCGCGCTTCTCGGGTGACCGCGGTGACCGCGGCCCGCGCGGCGGCGGCTTCGCCGGTGGCCGTGACGACCGAGGCCCACGAGGCTTCCAGGGCGACCGCGGCCCCCGCGACAGCGGCTTCGGCGGCGATCGCGGCCCGCGCGACGGCGGCTTCGCGGGTGACCGCGGTCCACGTGACGGCGGCGATCGCGGCCCGCGTGAGGGCGGCGACCGTGGCCCGCGTGGCGGCGGCTTCGCGGGCGATCGTGGTCCACGTGACGGCGGCGATCGCGGCCCGCGTGAGGGCGGCGACCGTGGCCCGCGTGGCGGCGGTTTCCGCGGCGACCGTGGCCCGCGCGACGGGGGCTTCCGCGGCGACCGTGGCCCGCGCGACGGGGGCTTCCGCGGCGACCGGGGTCCGCGCGACGGCGGTTTCGGCGGTGACCGGAGCGCTTCGCGCGACCGCGGGTTCAGCGGGGATCGCGGCGATCGCGGCCCACGCGGCGGCGGTTTCGGCGGCGACCGGGGTCCGCGCGACGGCGGGTTTGGCGATCGGGGTCCGCGGGGTGACCGGGACGACCGCGGCGACCGAGGCCCACGTGGCGGCCAGGGCGATCGCGGTCCGCGTGGTGGCGGCTTCGCCGGCGGCCGGGACGACCGGGGTCCGCGCGGCTTCCAGGGTGACCGGCGCGACCGCGATGGCGATCGGGGTCCGCGCGAGGGTGGATACCGGCGTGACGGCGGCGACCGCGGTGGGCGTCGCGAGGGCGGCTACGAGCAGCGGGGTTACCGCAGCGGCTACGGCGACCGCGACGGCGGGCGCGGTCCGCGTGGTGAGGGGCGGCCGCCGCGGCGCACGTTCGAAGACCGCAGCCCGGGGCGTCGCGACGGCGGTGACCGCTGGTCCGACCGCGACCGTGACGGGCGCGGTGGCTACCGGGATGACCGGGAGCGGGTGGGCGACGCCGAGGCTGGCGAGTCGCGTTCCGACCGCCGGGACGACGGTGACGCGCTGGATCGCGGCGGACGGCCGGTGGCGCCCGCCATCCCCGAGGACATCGAGGCGACCGACCTCGACGGTGAGGTGCGCGCGGAGCTGCTGTCGCTGGCGCGGCCGGTGGCCGAGATGGTCGCCCGTCACCTCGTCGCGGCCGGCCAGCTGATCGACGAAGACCCCGAGGAGGCGATGGCGCACGCGCTCGCGGCACGGCGGCTCGCGTCCCGGATCGCGGTGGTGCGGGAGGCGGTTGGCCTCGCCGCGTATGCCGCGGGGGAGTGGCAGACCGCGATCGCGGAGCTGCGCACCTACCACCGGATGAGCGGCAAGCAGACCCACCTCGCGGTGTTGGCCGACTGCGAGCGGGCGCTGGGGCGGCCGGAGCGGGCGGTGGACATCTACCGGGCCGCCGACAAGGCCGGGCTCGGGCCCGCCGAGGCGATCGAGCTGCTTATCGTTGCGGCCGGCGCGCGCGGTGACATGGGGCAGAAAGACGCGGCCGTGGCGATGCTCCAGGTGCGCGAGCTGGCCGGCGCGGCGGACGAGCCGTGGGCCGGGCGCCTGCGCTACGCCTACGCCGACGCCCTGCTCTCGGTCGGGCGGCGCGAGGAGGCGCGGGAGTGGTTCGCGCGGGCGGCGGACGCCGACCCCGAGGCGACCACCGACGCGGCCGAGCGGCTGCTGGAGCTCGACGGCGTGGTCCTGAGCGGCGACGAGAAGACCGACCTCGAAGAGGACGACTTCGCGGCGGGGGACAGCGCCGCTGGCGGTGCGGAGGCCGAGGCACGCGGCGACTCCGACGCCGACGGCCACGACGACGAGGACGGCCACGACGACGAGGACGCCGACTACGACGACCCGGACGCCGACTACGACGACCAAGACGACGATGGCTTCGACGATGACGAGGACGGCTTCGAGGACGAGGAGGACGCCCGCGGCACCGCCACCGAGCGCGGCGATCTCGTCGACGAGGCAGACGAAGACGACGAGGCCAGCGAAGGCACCGAACCCGGCGAGGTCGAGGCCAGCGAAGACGAGGCCAGCGAAGGCACCGAACGCAGCGAGGCCGAAGCCGGCGACGTCGAAGCAAGTGAAAACGACGAGGTCGGCTACGACGACGACCCGGACGCCGACTTCGACGACGAGGACGGCGGCGACGACGGCGAGGTCACCGCGGGCGGTCCGGCCAGTGAAGACGAACCAACCGGCGAGGCCGGCGAACGCGAGCCAACCGGCGAGCACGAACGCGGCGCAAGCCGCGCGGTGGGCGAGCGTGACGCGGCCGACAGGGATGGCGAGACCGGGTCGCGGGCGTGAGTGAGCGGCTGGTCGACGCGTACGACCTGGTGATCTTCGACCTCGACGGCGTGATCTACCTGATCGACCGGCCCATCGCCGGCGCTGTCGAGGCGGTCGGCGAGCTGCATCGGGCCGGCGTGCGGCTGGCGTACGCGACGAACAACGCCTCGCGCCGCTCGGCCGAGGTCGCCGACCTGCTGGCCGGCCTCGGTGTACCAGCTGATGCCGGTGAGGTGGTCACGTCGGCGGGCGCGTCGGCGGCTGTGCTGGCGCAGCGGCTGCCGCTGGGGTCGAAGGTCCTGGTCGTGGGGGCGGAGGCGCTCCGCGCCGAGGTGCGCGACGCGGGCATGGAGCCGGTGTCGCGGGCCGAGGACCGGCCGGTGGCGGTGGTGCAGGGGTATGGGCCGCAGGTGGGCTGGGCCGACTTGGCCGAGGCCGCCGTCGCGATCCGGGGCGGCGCGCAGTGGGTCGCGACGAACACCGACCGTACGCTCCCGAGCCCGCGCGGGCCGCTGCCAGGAAACGGGTCGCTGGTGGCGGCGTTGCGCACGGCGCTCGGGCGGGAACCCGATCTCGTGGTGGGCAAGCCGGAGCCGGGGCTTTTCGCGACCGCGGCGCGGCGGGTGGGTGCCGTGCGGCCGCTGGTCGTCGGTGACCGGCTCGACACCGACATCGAGGGCGCGGTGCGGGCCGGCATGGACAGCCTGCTGGTGTTGACCGGCGTGAGCGGGCCGGCCGACCTTGTGGCGGCGCCGCCGGAGCGGCGACCGACGTTCGTGGCGCCTGACCTGGCCGGCCTCTTCGACGCGGCGGGGGCGGCCACGGTGCCGCCGGGCGAGGTCGACGGCTGGCGACTCGAAACCGAACAGCGCGAAGGCGACGCGCACCTGGCCGGCCAGGGCAGCGCCATCGACGCGTTGCGGCTGCTGTGCGGGCTGGCCTGGTCGGGGGGAGACGTCACCAAGGTCACCCCGGACACGCCCGCCGCGCGGGACGCGCTCCACGCGCTCGGGCTGGCGTGAAACCCAGAGCAGCGTGGGCTGGTGTGAAACCTAGAGGAGCTTGCGGAGCTTCAGCAGGTCGAACGGGCTCGCGCTGATCGAGACGCGGCGGGCGCCGAGTGCGCGGGCGAAGTCGAGGTCGCCGCGCACGAGCGCGACCAGGTCGTCACTCGTGGTGGTGAGTGCGATCTTGGCGCTCTTGTCGTCGCCGTCTTGGATGTCGACGAGCTGGCCGCCGACAAGGCGCGCGTGGAAGGCCACGCCGAGGTCGGTGATGCGGCAGGCCAGCGTGCGGTCGAGGTTGAGCCGCTTGCGGGCGTCAGCCGCGTTGGCCGCCAAGCGCTTGGCGAGATCGTCCAGCGCCTCGCGGCACTCCTGCACGGTGGCCACGCTAACCTCCGATCGACACCACACAAGGTCCTCCGCACGGTACCGCAGGAGGTGGCGTGACCGCCCGGTAGCGTATGGGGTTGGACTATCGGGCGCAGGCGGAAGGATTGTGTAATGCAGGATGCGTGGCGGGCATACCTCGAGCTTGCCCTGGGGCTCACCGAGGCGTCCCGAAAGAAGGCGCAGAAGGTCGCCAAGAAGCTTGTCGGCAAGGGTGGGGTGACCGCGGCGCAGCTCCAGGCACTGGCCGAAGACCTGGTCTCCACCAGCCTGGCCAACCGTGAGGCGCTGTCCAAGCTGGTCCGCTTCGAGGTGGACCGCACGCTCGGCCGGGTGGGCCTCGCCACCGCGGAAGAGGTCGCCGACCTGACGGCGCGCGTGCGCGACCTGGAGGAGGAGCTGCGGCAGGCCCGCGCCACCGCCGAGCCGGCGGGCGCGCCGGCCACCGACGGCGCCACTGTCGCGGCCGCCACCGTGCCGGTCGCGAAGAAGGCCATCGCCAAGAAGGCGGTCGCGAAAAAGACGGTGGCCAAGAAGGCGGCGGACGCCCCGCCCGCGACGGCGACCGCTCCGGTCAAGAAGGCCGTGGCGAAGAAGGCCGTGGCAAACAAAGCTGCGGCGAAGAAGGCGGTGGCCAAGAAGGCCACGTCCGTCGAACCGGCCGCCGACGCGGTGCCACCGACCACGCCGCCGGCGAAGGCGGCGCCCGCGAAGAAGGCGGCCGCACCGCGCAAGACCGCCGCGAAGAAGACGGCGCCGCCCGCGGGTGAGGCCTCCTGATGCAGCCGACCCCCGGACCGTTCCGCCCGCCGGTGCCGTCACCACCGCCGTCCGTGAAGCCCTCGGCGCCAACGCCACCGGCCACTGTGGAGATACCGGCCCCGGCGACGGGTGAGGACACTGTGGAGGGTGGCGGCTCGGGGCACCCCGCCGTCGACGCGGTCGTCCAGGCTTTGGCAAACGCGGCCGACCTGCCGCCTCGCGACCAGATCGCCGAGTACGAGGCCGCGCACGCCACGCTCCAGGAGACGCTCGCCACCATCGACCAGGCCTGATGGCACGCCGCGCCCGCCTCGACGCGGAGCTGGTCCGCCGGGGGCTGGCCCGTTCGCGTGAGCAGGCCGCCGAGCTCGTGGAGGCCGGGCGGGTGCAGGTGCGTGGCGTGCCGGCCCGCAAGGCGGCCGCGATGGTCGACCCCGCCGACGCGGTGCGGGTCGTTGGCGACACCGTCGAGTACGTGTCGCGCGGCGGCCACAAGCTCGCCGGCGCGCTCGCGGCGTTCGAGGGCCTGGCCGTCAAGGGGCGGCGGTGCCTCGACGCGGGCGCGTCCACCGGCGGCTTCACCGACGTGCTGCTGCGCACCGGGGCCGCCGAGGTCGTCGCCGTCGACGTCGGCTACGGCCAGCTCGCCTGGTCGCTGCGCAACGATCCGCGGGTACGCGTGTTCGAGCGCACCAACGTCCGCACCCTCACCCCGGACGCTATCGGCGGGCAGGTGGGGCTGACCGTGGCCGACCTGTCGTTCATCTCGCTGCGCTTGGTGTTGCCCGCCCTGGCCGCCTGCACCGAGGCGGAGGGGGACCTCGCGCTGATGGTCAAGCCGCAGTTCGAGGTGGGCAAGGAGCGGGTCGGTGCCGGCGGCGTGGTCCGCGAGCCGGCGCTGCGTGGTGCGGCCGTGCTCGACGTGGCGGCGGCCGCGCGCGCCGAGGGGCTCGGTGTGGCCGGCGTGGCGGCGAGCCCGCTGCCCGGTCCGAGTGGCAACGTGGAGTTCTTCCTGTGGCTGCGCCGCGACGCGCCCGAGGTTGACGGAGAACGCGTGCGGGAAGTGGTGGGGGCATGAACCGGGCGGCGTTGCTCGTCACGCACACGGGGCGGCAGGACAGCACCGAGCACGCCCGCACCGTGGCGGCCGACCTTATCGCGGCCGGCTTCGAGGTGCGGGTGGTGGCCGAGGAGGCCGCCGATCTCGACCTGCCCGAAGTCAAGCCGGTCAGCGGGTTGGCGGCCGCCGACGGCGTGGAGATCGTGTTCGCGCTCGGCGGCGACGGCACGTTCCTGCGCGCGGCCGAGCTGGCCCGCCCGGTGGCCGCCCCGTTGCTGGGCATCAACCTCGGCAAGGTCGGCTTCCTCGCCGAGGCGGAGATCCGCGACCTCGACCAGGCGGTGCGCGACGTGGTCGCCCGTTCGTACACAGTGGACGAACGGCTCACCCTCGACGTTATGGCCGAAGTGGACGGTGAGCGGATCGCCGAGTCCTGGGCGCTCAACGAGGTGAGTGTCGAAAAAGGACAGCGGGCGCACATGCTCGAGCTGCTCGTCGACGTGGACGGGCGGCCGCTGTCCCGCTACGGGTGCGACGGCGTCATCTGCGCGACCCCGAGCGGCTCGACGGCGTACGCGTTCTCGGCGGGCGGGCCGGTCGTGTGGCCCGAGGTGGAGGCGCTGCTGCTGGTGCCGATCAGCGCGCACGCGCTCTTCAGCCGCCCGCTGGTGACCGCGCCCACGTCCACGTTCGTGATCACGGTCGACCCGTACACCTCGTTCGCGGCGCTCTGCTGCGACGGGCGGCGCGTCTTCGACCTGCCGCCGGGCGCGCGGGTGACGGTGCGGCGGGGCGAGCTGCCCGTCCGGATCGTCCGCTTGCGGCAGGAACCGTTCACCGATCGGCTGGTGGCCAAGTTCGAGCTGCCGGTGGAAGGGTGGCGCGGCAACCGCCGTTGAGGTTCTACGCTGGGCGGCGTGTCCGATACCCGGCGGGAGTCCGCGGCCGAGAGCGCCGTGCGCGTCAGCACGCTGGAGCTCTTCTTCGACCTCGTCTTCGTCTTCACGCTGACCCAGCTCACCCGGCTGCTCGCCGACGAGCTCGACTGGCCGGGCGCGGCGCGGGTCGCGCTGATGCTCGGCATCATCCTGTGGATGTACGGCGGGTTTGCCTGGCTGACCAACGCCGTCATCCCCAACAACCGCCTGCGCCGCTCGCTCATGCTCGTCGGGATGGGCGGCTTCCTCACCATCTCGCTGGCGATCCCGGACGCGTTCGGCGACTCGGGGTGGGCGTTCGGCGTGGGCTACTTCGTCGTCAACGCCGTCCACAGTGGACTCT
The DNA here is from genome assembly GCF_059359075.1 of Phytohabitans sp. LZ39. Taxonomy (NCBI): domain Bacteria; kingdom Bacillati; phylum Actinomycetota; class Actinomycetes; order Micromonosporales; family Micromonosporaceae; genus Phytohabitans; species Phytohabitans sp. LZ39. The sequence continues at coordinate 7,841 of NZ_JCADBM010000023.1, forward strand.
TCGTGCTCGCCGGCGGTCCGGGCGCGGCGCGTGCCATGCTCCGCCTCGCGCCGGTCAACCTCACCAGCGCCACCCTCGTGCTGGTCGGCGGGTTCACGCCCGGCGGGTGGCGGTGGGCGCTGTGGGCGCTAGCCTTCGCGGTGGACGTCGTCGCGCCCTACATCCGGCCGATCGGCGGCTTCACCATCTCGCCGTCCCACTTCGTGGAGCGGCACGGGCTGGTGGTCATCATCGCGCTCGGCGAGTCCGTCGTCGCCATCGGTGTCGGCGCGGCGGGGCTCGACGTCGACCTGCCGCTGGTGATCGTCGCCGCGCTCGCCCTCACCCTGTCGTATCTGATGTGGTGGGTCTACTTCGGCGACGGCGACGAGGCCGCCGAGCACGCGCTGGCCGCCGTGCCGGAGAGCCGCCGCGCGATGGTGGCGATGCGCGCCTACGGCTACGCGCACTACGTGCTCCTGCTCGGCGTCGTGGTCGCCGCGGCCGGCACCAAGAAGGTCGTCGGGCACGCCGGCGAGGAGCTCAAGCTCGCCGAGGCGGTCGCGCTCGCCGGCGGCCTCGCGCTGTACCTGGCGGGTGACGCCGCCTTCCGCCGGGTGCTCGGCCTCGGCAACGTGCCTTATCGCGCGGCCGGCGTCGTGCTCGCGCTCGCGACCATCCCGCTGGGCCTGATCGTCGCGGGTGGACAGCTGGTCGCGTTGATCGCCGTCCTGCTGCTCGTGCTGGCCGTCGAAGCCCGTCGCACCAGGATGTGACAGATATTTTCCCGGGCCGTTTCAGCGGCCGACCGCCGCTCCCGCCGGAGACCGCGGAGGCCGGCGGCGAGCTGGCGCTCGCCGAGATCCCCGGCCTCCGCTGCCACCTCCGCGCGCCAAGCCCCAAGAAGGCAGCCCTCTTGGGCGTGAATTCCCGGAAGGAGTCCCGGCTACCCGTCCAGGCGGTGACAGGGCTGCCCTCTTGGGGGCGGAGCCGTCCCGCCGGAGGCGGCTTGGGAATTTGAAGGCCTTGATCGGAGCACGGCGGGTGGCCAAGGGTCGGACCGCGCTACTACTGTCTGGTGGCGTGCTGGAAGAGCTGCGCATCACCGGCCTCGGCGTCATCGAGGACACCACCCTCCCGCTCACCGGCGGGATGAATGTGATCACTGGCGAGACCGGCGCGGGAAAGACGATGGTGGTCACCGGGCTCGGTCTGCTCTTCGGTGGTCGCGCCGACGCGGGGCGGGTGCGCGCCGACCCCGGGCGGGCGGTCGTCGAGGGCCGGCTGCGGCTCGCCAAGCAGGCCGCCGCCGCGGTCAACGCGCGCATCGCCGACGCCGGCGCCGAGCCCGACGAAGACGGCACGGTGCTGCTCAGCCGCACGGTCACCGTGGAGGGGCGTTCGCGCGCGCACGTGGGCGGCCGCAGCATGCCGGTGTCGGTGCTGGGTGACGTGGGCGAGCAGGTGGTGGCCGTGCACGGCCAGTCCGACCAGCTGCGCCTGCTCCGGCCGGCGGAGCAGCGGGCGTCGCTCGACCGGTTCGCGGGGGCGGAGCACGAAAAGCTGCTGGAGACGTTCCGCGAGGCTTACACCCAGTGGCGCGCGGTCGAAGACGACCTCGCCGACCGCCGGCGCAACGCGCGCGAGCGCAACCAGGAGGCCGACCTGCTGCGGCTCGGCCTCGACGAGATCACCCGGGTCGACCCGCAGCCCGGCGAAGACGACGAGCTCAAGGCCGAGGCACAGCGGCTGGAGCACGCCGAGGGGCTGCGCACGGCGGCCGCGCTGGCGTACGGGTCGATCGCGGCCGGCGTCGAGGGCGGCGACGAGACACCCGACGCGACGAGCCTGATCGGCACCGCGCGGCGCACGCTGGAGGCCCAGGCCGGGCTCGACGCCAAGCTCGGCGACCTGGCGGTGCGGCTGGAGGAGGCGGCGACGCTGATCGGCGACGTCTCCGCCGAGCTGTCGGCCTACCTCGACGCGCTGGACGCCGACCCGGCCCGCCTCGAGGCCCTGTACGAGCGTCGGGCCGCGCTGCGGGGGCTGACCCGCAAGTACGCCGACGATGTGGACGGTGTGATCGCCTGGGCTTCCCGGGCCCGCGAGCGGCTGTCCGAGCTGGACACCTCCGACGAGCTGCTGGAGGAGCTCGACCGCGAGCGCCAGCGCCTGTCCGCCGAGGCGGCGGAGCTGGCCGGCCGGCTGACCGCGGCCCGGCAGGAGGCGGCCGGGCGCTTCGCCGAGCAGGTCACCGTCGAGCTGGGCGGCCTGGCGATGCCACACGCCCGCATCGAGGTCGCCGTCGTGCCCCGCGAGATCGGCCCCGACGGCGCCGACGAGGTGGAGCTGCGCCTGCTGGCCCACCCGGGCGCCCCCTCGCTGCCCCTCCAGCGCGGCGCCTCGGGTGGTGAGCTGTCCCGCGTGATGCTCGCGATCGAGGTGGTCTTCGCCGGCGCGGGCGGCCCACCCACGCTGGTCTTCGACGAGGTCGACGCCGGTGTGGGCGGCCAGGCCGCCGTCGAGATCGGCCGCCGCCTGGCCCGGCTGGCCCGCAGCCACCAGGTGCTCGTGGTCACCCACCTGCCCCAGGTCGCGGCGTTCGCCGACCGCCACCTCGTGGTCGCCAAGGACACCGGGGGAGCGGTGACGACGAGCGGCGTGCGGGTGGTGGAAGACACCGACCGCGCCCGCGAACTGGCCCGCATGCTCGCCGGTCTCCCCGACTCCGACCTGGGCATCGCCCACGCGGAAGAGCTGCTCGCGGTGGCCGCTCGCGAAAAGCGCGGCTAGCGCCGTCGGGTTCGCCGGAGCAACGAAGCCCCGTCGTGGGTCACTGCCACCGACCAGGGTCTTCGTCGGTGCGGGCTAGGCCCGGGTGCGCGGGACCGGGACGCTGTCGACCTGCTCGCACGGATGCGTCCACCGTTGATCGTTAGCCCAGAAACCGTAGTTCCCACGGCGTGTCATCGGGTTTCCGGGCTAACGATCATCACGCGTCCCGGACCATGAGCCGGATATCGCGCCACATGAGATACGCGGCGACTTTGGCGCGCAGGCGGCCGCAGGCCCGGCGCCGCATCCGGAGTCCCAGGCCCCGCCGGAGGCAGCGGGGGTCACCGCGGCCAGAAAGCGACGCGGTGCGGGTTCGGTCTTGTCGCTCGGACCTGGCAGCGGAGGGCGGGGTTTCGACGAGCGCCAGCGAGGAGCCGCCCTCCGCGGTCTCCGGCGGGAGCAGCGGTCCGGCGCTGACGCGGACCCGGGAAATGTGTTTATCGACAGTGAGCCCGGTCACATAGAAATCGCCTTCCCCCTGGTCATGCGCGTCGTGTCCGGAAAAACATGCCGGGACATGCCACGATGGTCACGATGCGTCTACCAGCCTTGCGCCGGACCCGGAGCGTCGAACCGGGAAATGTAACCGGCACCGCGCGCCTCGACCGCCGGACCAAGCGTCTGGCGGGGCGGCTGCGTCCGGGCGACATCGCCGTGATCGACCACGTCGACCTCGACCGGGTCGCCGCGGACTCGCTCGTCGCGGTCGGGGTGTCGGCGGTGCTCAACGCGAAGCCGTCCGTCTCCGGGCGCTACCCGAATCTTGGGCCCGAGGTGCTCGTCAAGGCGGGCATCCCGCTGGTCGACGACCTCGGCGAGGGCATTTTCCAGCAGGTGCGCGAGGGCGACACCGTCCGTATCGACGACAACACGGTCTACGTCGACGGTGAGCCGGTCGCACATGGGGTGCGGCAAGATCTCGAGAGTGTCGCGAAGTCTATGGCCGACGCCCGCGAGGGGCTGTCGGTGCAGCTGGAGGCGTTCGCGGCCAACACGATGGAGTACCTCAAGCAGGAGCGTGACCTGCTGCTCGACGGTGTCGGCGTGCCGGAGATCGAGACACACATCTCCGGGCGGCACTGCCTCATCGTCGTGCGCGGCTACGACTACAAGGCCGACCTCGACGTGCTCCGGCCGTACATCCGGGAGTTCAAGCCGGTGCTCATCGGTGTCGACGGCGGTGCCGACGCGCTGGTGGAGGCGGGCTACACGCCTGACCTGATCATCGGCGACATGGACTCGGTCACCGACGACGTGCTGCGCTGCGGCGCCGAGGTGATCGTGCACGCGTACCCCGACGGGCGCGCGCCGGGCATGGCCCGGGTGGAGCAGCTCGGCCTGTCGGCGATCACCTTCCCGGCGGCGGCGACCAGCGAAGACCTGGCGATGCTGCTCGCCGACGAAAAGGGTGCCTCGCTGCTCGTCGCGGTGGGCACGCACGCGACGCTCGTCGAGTTTCTCGACAAGGGCCGCGGCGGGATGGCCTCGACGTTCCTCACCCGGCTCAAGGTGGGCGGCAAGCTCGTCGACGCCAAGGGGGTGAGCCGGCTCTACCGGCAGAGCATCTCCGGATCGTCCCTGCTCCTGCTCGTGCTGTCGGCGGTGGCCGCGATGGCGTCGGCGGTCGCGGTCTCCACGGTTGGCAAGGCTTACCTCGCTGTCGTTTCGGAGTGGTGGGACAATTTGGTGTTCCAGCTCGGACAGCTCTTCTGAGGGACGGCAGTACGCGTGATCAATTTCCGCTACCACGTTGTGTCCTTGACCGCGGTCTTCCTGGCCCTGGCCATCGGACTGGTGGTGGGCACCGCGGCACTCAACGGTCCGGTGGCCGACTCGCTCAGCGACAACGTCAACGCGCTGCGCAAGGACAACCGGCAGCTGCGCGAGACGGTGAGCAGCCTTCAGGAGGAGGCCAACCGCGAGGAGGAGTTCGCCACGGAGGCCGCGCCGATCATGCTGGCCGGCAAGCTCACCGGGCGGCGGATCGCGGTGGTGACCACGCCGAGCGGTGACGACCTCGTCGACGGCGTCACGGAGATGTTGACCATCGCCGGCGCGACGATCACCGGGCGGATCGACATCGAAGACAAGTTCGTCAACCCGGACAACAGCCCCGAGCTGCTCGACCTCGCCGACCGCGCCTCGCAGCCGACGATCCCGCTGACCGGCCTGCCGGCCAACAGCGTGGGCGTCGAGACCGCCAGCGCGCTGCTCGGCACCGCGCTGCTCGACCGGCCGGCGCCGGCGCCGCAGGTGGCACCGGCCGACCTCAAGGCACTGCTGACCGCGTACTCCTCGGCGGGCTACATCAGCGTGAAGGACGACACCGTCACCGGGCCGGCCGAGGCCGTGGTCGTGGTGGCGGGGCAGCCGCACACCGACAAGGACTCGGCGCCCAAGGACGAAAACGTGGTGACGATCGTGTCCCAGCTCGACCGGGCGGGGCCGGTCATCGTCGCGGGCAGCTGGGGCGGCAACGGCAACGTGATCGGCGCGGTGCGGGGCGACCCCACGCTCGCCAAGAGCATCTCCACTGTGGACAACGGCAACACCGCGCAGGGCCGGGTGGTGACCGCGCTCGCCGTGGCCGAGCAGCTGGTCGACGGCAAGGCCGGCCACTACGGCCTCAACGCGGGCGCCAGCTCCCTGCTGCCGAAGCCCAAGGAGTGAGGCGCCTTCTGGCGGTCGCCGCCGGGGTCGCTGGGGCCCGGGCGGTGCTTCGCGCGCTGGGCACCCAGGAATCCTTGCACCGCACCAACTTCCGCGGCCGCACCGTCTCGCTCGCCGGGGGACCGGCGCTGGCGGCGGGTGCCGCCGTGTCGGCCGCGGTCGCGGCACCCGGCCCGGCCGCCGCGGCGGCCGCGCTCGCCGCCGGCATGGGCTCCGGAGCCGTTGGCTTCTATGACGACGTCGTGGGCAACCGGCCGGAGCAGAAGGCGGCCAAAGGTTTCGCGGGGCACCTCGCCGCGCTCCGCGAGGGGCGCGTGACCAGCGGGCTCGTCAAGATCGTCGGGGTGGGCGCGGCCGGGCTGGCCGCCTCCGCGCTGCTCGCCGCCGACCCCGGCCGCCCGCGCCCGGTCACCCGCGCGGGCCGGGCCGCCGACCTGCTGTTGGGTGCCGGCGTCATCGCGGGTGCAGCGAACCTGCTCAACCTCTTCGACCTGCGCCCCGGCCGCGCGCTCAAGGTGAGCGGGCTGGTCGGCGCGCCGCTGTCGCTGGGGCGCGCGGGCGGGCTGGCCGCCGGGCCGCTGGGCGTGGCCGCCAGCGTGCTCCCCGACGACCTCGACGAGCGCGTGATGCTCGGCGACAGCGGGGCCAACGCGCTGGGCGCGCTGCTCGGCGTGGCGCTCGCGGCGCGCACCGGGCCGGCCGGGCGGGCCGCCGCGCTCGCCGCCATCGCCGCGCTGACCGCGGCCAGCGAGAAGGTCAGCTTCACCAAGGTCATCGAGGCCCACCCGGTGCTGCGCCAGCTCGACGCGCTCGGGCGCCGCAGCTCCTGACGTGCCTCCCGCCGCGGGGGCCGGCGACCGCCGGCCCGAGGAGCGAAGCGACGAGGGTGGCGGGCGCCGGTATCCCGCGGCGTCAGGGAGCGGAGCGAGCGCGGTGGGCGGGGTCGCGGGGGCCGGCGACCGCCCGCCGGAGGAGCGAAGCGACGAGGGTGGCGGGCGGCGGCTTCCGCCCGGAACGGCGCGGATCGCGGGAGCGGCGGCGCTGATCGCGGTGCTCACCGTGGCCAGCCGGCTGGCCGGGTTCGCCCGCACCGGCGTCTTCACGTGGGTGGTGGGCGACACCGGGCTCGGCGGCATCTACGTGGTCGCGAACACCGTTCCCAACATCATCTTCGAGATCGTGGCCGGCGGTGCGCTGGCCAGCCTCGTGGTACCCCTGCTGGCCGGGAGCGTGGCGGCGGGTGACCGGGCGACGGTCTCGGCCACGACGTCGGCGCTGCTGACCTGGACCTTGACGTTGCTGCTGCCGCTGGCCGCGCTCGTCGCGGTCGCGGCCGGACCGATCATGACGGTGCTCGGCGCGACCGGCACGGACGCGGACGCGGGCGCGCGGATGCTGCGGGTCTTCGCGCCCCAACTGCCGCTCTACGGGATCGGGATCGTGCTGACCGGGGTGTTACAGGCGCACCGCCGCTTCGCCTGGCCGGTACTGGCGCCGCTGCTGTCCAGCGTGACCGTGATCGGCGCGTACCTGCTCTTCGGCGCCGTCGAGGGCCGCCGCGCCGACCTGCCCGAGGTGGGGCGCGGCGGCGAGCTGATCCTCTCGGTCGGCACCACGCTCGGCGTCGTCGTGCTCTCGCTGTGCCTGGTCATCCCGGTGCGGCGGCTGGGGCTGAGGCTGCGCGCGGGGTACCGCTTCGGCGCCGAGGCGCGGCGAACGGTCGGCGGGCTGGCGCTGGCCGGTGCGGCGACGGTCGGCGCGCAGCAGGTGGCGCTGCTGGTCACGCTCTGGCTGGCGCTGGCCGGGCCGACGGGTACCCCGGTCGTGTACAACCTGGCCCAGACGATCTACCTGCTGCCGTGGGCGGTGCTGGCGGTGCCGCTCGCCACCGCCGCGTACCCGACGCTGGTGGCCGCCCACGCGGAAGGCGCGCAGGGCCGCTACCGGGACACGCTCGCGCCCACCGCCCGCGGCGTGCTGCTGCTCTGCTGCGCCGGTGCGGCCGCGCTGGTCGCGGTGGCCGGGCCGGTGGCGCGCTTCTTCGACGTGCCGGGTGCCGCGGACGGGATCGCCGGGTTCGCGCCGGGCCTGCTCGGCTACGGGATGTTCGCGGTGCTGACCCGCGCCCTGTACGCCCGGGGCGAGCCGCGCCCCGCCGCGCTGGCCACGGTCGCCGGCTGGGCCTGCGCGGCGCTCGCCGCGCTGGCGCTCTCGGCCGGACTCGCCGATGATCAGCGGGTGCTCGCGCTCACCCTCGGTAACTCGATCGGGATGGCGGTGCTCGGCGCTCTGCTGGTGGTGGCGGTGCTGCGCGGCGCCGGGCGGCACGCGCTCGCCGGCCTCGACCGGGCGGCCGCCGCGGGCCTGGTCGCCGGCGGCCTCGCCGCGCTCGCCGGATGGCTGGTCACGCGCGCGACCGGCACCCCGGGCGCCAGCGGCGCGGTGCTTCAGGGCATGCTGTCCGGAGCCGTCGTGGGCATGGTGTTCCTCGGTGTCGCCTACCCGCTGGACCGCCGCGACATGCGCCCCATGCTCACGACGATCACGCGACGGCTCGGACGGGTCGCACGGGGGAAGGGAGTTGATCCTTGAGTTTCGACGGGGCGGTAGCCCTCGTCCTCGCGTCCAGCACCGGCGGGGTGGGCCAGCACGTCGCGTCCCTGGCCCGCGGCCTGGTGGCCGGCGGCGCCGCCGTCACCGTGTGCGGTCCGGCGGCGACCGACGAGCGCTTCCGCTTCTCCGAAGGCGGTGCCCGTTTCGAGGCCGTCGAGATCCCGCCCAACCCGCGGGTTACCGACGCCCGCGCGGTGGGCGACCTGCGCCGGGCGATCGGCGCGGTCGACGTGGTGCACGCGCACGGGCTGCGCGCCGGCTTCGTGGCCGCGCTCGTCCGTCCCCGCCCGCCACTGGTCGTGACCTGGCACAACGCGGTGATCGCCAAGGGCCTGCGGGGCACCGCCTCGCGCCTGGCCGCGCGTGCCGTCGCCCGCGCCGCGCGGATCACGCTCGGCGCCTCGGAAGACCTCGTCGACACGGCGCGGCAGCTCGGCGCCCGGGACGCCCGGCTGAGCCCGGTCGCCGCGCCGGTGCTGCCCGCGCCACACCGCAGCCGCGCGGCGGTGCGGGCCGAGTTCGCCGTGACGGGTGACCGGCCGCTGATCCTGTCGGTGGGGCGGCTGCACCCGCAGAAGCGGTACGACGTGCTCGTCGACGCCGCCGCCCGCTGGCGCGAGCTGACCCCGGTGCCGGTGGTGGTGATCGCGGGCAGCGGGCCGGCGTACATGCCGCTGGCCGCGCGGATCTCCGAGATGCGGGCGCCGGTCACCCTGCTCGGCCACCGCAACGACGTCTCCGACCTGCTGGCCGGCGCCGACCTGGCGGTCGTGACCAGCGACTGGGAGGCGCGGCAGCTGTTCGCGCAGGAGGCGCTGCGGGCCGGTGTACCGCTGGTCACCACCGCGGTCGGCGGCGTGCCCGGCCTGGTCGGCGACGCCGCGCGGCTCGTGCCGCCGGATGACGTCGACGCGGTCGACGCGGCCGTGCGCGAGCTGCTGGCCGACCCGGAGCTGCGCGCCGAGTACGCCCGCCGCGGGCCGGCCCAGGCCGACACCTGGCCCGACGAGACGGACACGGTCGAGGCCGTCCAGGCGGTGTACGCCGAGGTCGTAGCGGCGGAGACGGCGCATCCGTCATGAGGCGGTGGGTGGCCGTCATCCCCCTGGTGCTGGCGTTCGCCGGCGGCACCGCCGCCCAGGCCGCTCCGGCGACCCCCGCCCCGACCGTCGACTACGTGATCGTCGCGGGCGTGCCCGGGCTGCGCTGGGAGGACGTGAGCGCGCAGACCACGCCCACGCTCTGGGCGATGGCCGAGCGCGGCTCGATCGGCTCGCTGTCGGTGCAGTCCGCGCACCAGCCGACCTGCCCGCTCGACGGGTGGGTCACGTTCGGCGCCGGTAACCGCGCGCTGTGGAGCGCCGGGCCGGCCGCCCCGCCCAGCCCCGGCGTCGCCTGCCCCGAGGTGACGGTCGACGTGGAGCGGCCGGACGGGATCGGTGCGTTCCTGCCCGACCAGCGCAACGTCGTGCGGCACAACCAGGAGCGGCTGCCGTACGGTGCCGTGCCCGGCGCGCTCGCCGGGGCGGTGCGCTGCACGGTCGCGGTCGGCACCGGGGCGGCGGTCGCGGCGGCCCGCCCGTTCGGGCGCGTCGACAGGTACGAGCCGGAGCTGCCGCAGGACGCCCGCGACCTGCTCGACGAGTGCGTGCTGACGATGGTCGACCTCGGCACCGTCGCCGGCGCCGAGCCGGCCGCCCGCCAGGCCGAGGCGCGCGCCGCGGACGCCCAGCTGGCCCGCGTACTCGCCGCCCGGCCGGCGGACTCGCTGGTGATCGTGGCCGGGCTCTCCGACACCGACGACTCCCGCCGCCTGCACGTCGTCGTGGCCGACGGGCCCGGCTGGGAACGCGGCTGGCTGACCTCGGCGAGCACTGGCCGCGACGGGTACCTCCAGCTCGTCGACCTCGCGCCGACCGCGCTGAGCGCCACTGGGCGGGCGCTGCCGGAAAACGTCTTCTCCGGCCAGCCGGCCCGCAGCGTCCCCGGCCGCCCGGAAAAGCTCGACGTCGCGGTCACCCAGCCGGCCGACGCCGACCGCGAGGCGGGCGCGCAGCGGCGGATCGCCACCTGGTTCTTCGGCGTACTCGCCGGGGTGCAGTTCGCGCTGGCGGTGGCCGTCGTGCCGCTGCTGCGCCGGGCCCGGATGCCGGCCTCGCCGGTCGAGTCGACGTCACCGCGCTTCGGGTTTCACGGGTTGGTGCGGCGGGCCGTCCGGCCACGGCGGCTGGCCGCGCCGCGGGCGTTGGTCAACGTGATCGAGGTGCTGCTCGTCGCGTCCGCGCTGGCCATCCCGGCCGCGCTGGTCGCCGACGCGGTGCCGTGGTGGCGGGCCGGCCACCCCGGCCTGCTCTTCGGCGCGGTCACGCTCGCGCTGCTCGCCGCCGGCACCGCGGCCGTGCGGCTCACGCCCGCGTACCGGGAGACGCTCGGCCCGCTCGCCATGGTGGCCTCGATCGCCGCCGTCGTCGTCGCGGCCGATCTCCTCACCGGCGCGCGGCTACAGCTCAACGGCGTGGCCGGGTACTCGGCGCTGACCGGCGGCCGGTACGCCGGACTCGGGCGGGTGGGGCTCGGCGTGTTCGTGGCCGGGACGCTGCTCGTGGCCGGGTGCCTGGCCCAGCGGGTCCGCCGCGCGTGGCGCCCGTACGTGGTCGGCATCGTCGGCGGGGCGGGCGTGCTGCTGGCGGGCAGCCCGTACCTCGGCGCGGACGCGGTCGGCGCGATCGCGCTCACCGCCGGCGTGGGCATCGCGGCCGTGATCAGCACCGGCGGATGGCTGACGTTCGGCCGGCTGGCCTGGGCGACGCTCGCCGGCCTGGTGGTGACCGCCGGCTTCGCGCTGATCGACCTGAGCCGGCCGGACGCCGAGCGAGACCGGTTGGGCCGCTTCCTGGCCGCGCTCGGCGACGGCACCGGCGGCCGGGCGGTGCAGCGGGCCGCCGCGTCGAGCGTGGGCGCCCTGGACAGCCCGCTGACCGTCCTCGCGCTGGTCGGTGCGGTACTCGTGTGGTTCGCGCTGCTGCGACCCTGGGGCGGACTCAAGCGACTTTTCGGCATATATCCGGCGATCCGCGCGGCGATGGCCGGGATCGCGACCGCGGCCGTGATCGGCGGCGTGCTCGGCGGCTCCGGGCTGGACGTCGCCGGCGCGGTCGCGGCGCTCACGGTACCCATGGCAGCGCTGGCGTCCCTGCGGGTGCTGGACCACGCCTCGGACCGCACCCACCCACCGGTGGCTCCGATGTCCGCGGAGATCGTCCGGCCGGCGGCGCCGCACTCCGCGGGCCTGGGGCCCGCAACCGGTGAGCGTCAGGCCGACGCCGACGTAGAGGGCGGCGAAGGCGGGCCCACGACGGACAGTGATCAGCGACACGAGCAGGGCGGCGGCGTGCGGTTGGCGGCGAAGGTGTTACCGTGGAATCCCGTGGATGGCGCGATCAACACTTGATCAACGCGCTGGTCCGCACGACCGGACGGACTACCCCACGGGAGCTGGCGTTGGCCCCTTCAGCACGGACGACCAGGCACATTTTCGTCACCGGGGGGGTCGCCTCCTCGCTTGGCAAGGGCCTCACCGCGTCCAGCCTCGGAAACCTGCTCACCGCGCGCGGGCTGCGCGTCGTGATGCAAAAGCTCGACCCGTATCTGAACGTCGACCCCGGCACGATGAACCCGTTCCAGCACGGGGAGGTCTTCGTTACCGACGACGGCGCGGAGACCGACCTCGACGTCGGACACTACGAGCGCTTCCTCGACCGTGACCTCTCCGGCAAGGCGAACGTCACCACCGGCCAGATCTACTCGGCGGTGATCGCCAAGGAGCGGCGCGGCGAGTACCTCGGCGACACGGTCCAGGTCATCCCGCACATCACCAACGAGATCAAGGCCCGCATCCGGGCCATGGCCTCCCCCGACGAGGACGGCCGCACACCCGACGTGGTGATCACCGAGGTGGGCGGCACGGTCGGTGACATCGAGTCGCTGCCGTTCCTGGAGGCGATCCGCCAGGTGCGCCACGAGATCGGCCGCGACAACTGCTTCTACCTGCACGTGTCGCTGGTGCCCTACCTCGCGCCCTCCGGCGAGCTCAAGACCAAGCCGACCCAGCACTCGGTCGCCCAGCTGCGCAACATCGGTATCCAGCCGGACGCGATCGTGTGCCGCTCCGACCGCGAGATCCCGGACAAGCTCAAGCACAAGCTCTCGCTGTACTGCGACGTCGACCGCGAGGCGGTGATCGCCGCGCCGGACGCGCCGAGCATCTACGACATCCCCAAGGTGCTGCACCGCGAGGGCCTCGACGCGTACGTGGTGCGCCGGCTCAACCTCTCCTTCCGCGACGTCGACTGGACCAGCTGGGACGACCTGCTCCAGCGCGTGCACCACCCGCACCACACGATCACCGTGGCGATCGTCGGCAAGTACGTCGACCTGCCCGACGCCTACCTCTCGGTGAGCGAGGCGATCCGCGCCGCCGGGTTCGGCCACCGCGCGCGGGTGCTGCTGCGCTGGGTGCCGAGCGACGAGTGCGTCAGCGCCTCCGGCGCCGCCGCGGCCCTGGCCGGCGTCGACGGCATCGTGATCCCCGGTGGCTTCGGCGTCCGCGGCATCGAGGGCAAGATCGGAGCCAGCCGGTACGCGCGGGAGAACGGCATCCCGATCCTCGGCCTGTGCCTCGGCCTCCAGTGCATGACCATCGAGGTGGCGCGCCACCTGGGCAAGCTCGACGGGGCCAACTCGCTGGAGTTCGACGAGAAGGCCAAGCACCCGGTCATCGCCACCATGGCCGACCAGGAGGACATCGTCGCCGGCAAGGGCGACCTGGGCGGCACGATGCGGCTGGGCGCCTACCCGGCGCAGCTGGCCGACGGCTCGCTCGTGGGCGAGGCGTACGGCACCGACGAGGTGAGCGAGCGCCACCGCCACCGGTACGAGGTCAACAACGCGTACCGCGAGGCGCTCACCAAGGCCGGGCTGCGCATCTCCGGCACGTCGCCGGACGGGCGGCTGGTCGAGTTCGTCGAGCTCGACCCGGCACTCCACCCGTTCTTCGTGGCCACCCAGGCGCACCCCGAGCTCAAGAGCCGCCCGACCCGGCCGCACCCGCTGTTCGCCGCGTTCGTGAAGGCCGCGGTGACGTACTCGCAGGCCGACCAGCTGCCGGTCGAGATCGCCGACCCCACGCCGGCGCCGCCGGCCCGCACCCGCAACTCGCGTTCGTCGGCGGCCCAGGCCAAGCCGGCTACCACGGCCGCCACCTCGTGACCGCGTCACACACATACGAGGTACGGGCACAGCACGAGCGCTTCCGCGGACCGGTCTTCCGGGTGGTCACCGACGAGGTGGTGATGCCCGGGGGCCGGGTCGTCGACCGCGACTACCTGGAACACGTGGGTGCCGTCGGCGTCGTCGCCGTCGACGACCTCGGGCAGGTGGTGCTGATCCGCCAGTACCGGCACGCGCTGCGCAGCCACCTGTGGGAGGTCCCGGCCGGCCTGATCGACATCCCCGGTGAGGCGCTGGCCGACGTGGCCGCGCGCGAGCTGGCCGAGGAGACCGACCTGGTGGCCGGCCGGCTGGAGCACCTGCTCGAGCTGCACACCACGCCCGGCTGCTCCAACGAGCGGATCCGCCTTTACCTGGCCCGCGACCTGAGCCCCATCACCTCGGGGTACGAGCGGCATGACGAAGAGGCGGAGCTGGAGGTGCGGAGGTTTCCGCTGGCCGAGGCGGTAAGGATGGCCCTGGCCGGCGAGATCACCAACGGCCCGACGGTCGCCGGCATCCTCGCCGCCGCCCACGTCCTGTCCCACTAGTGCGGTGGCCACCAACCTTCATCGGGTGAGCGGCGGCCTTCGGCCGCCGCTCACCCGGGCCGGCGAAGCTGGCCACTCACCCCCGAGTTGATCAGGGTGCTGACCTGGACACTTGGCGGCACGGGGGACTGGACCGGCGACGGGCCCCGGCAGTGCGGGGATTTTCCGGCCCGCGCAGGGTGAGCCGGCCTCGCCGGTCCCATCTGTGACGCAGCGTCAGCAGGCTCAGCGGAGAGGTCGAGATCTAGGACAGTTAGGGCTGAAATAGCGCCCTAACTCTCCAAGATCTCGAATCCTGCGCCGCTCGCACGGCGGCGGCGGTTACATAGAGCGACGGGCGCCGTTTTTGATCTCCCGCGGCGTGACCGGCAACAGACATTGTGGACAAACACCGCCGCACCTGTGGCGCGGGCCGCGCATCCGCCGGGGGGGGGAACGGGTCACCGCGACCAAACGCGAGGGTGAGCCGGGGGAGCAGCGGACCAGACCATGGTCGACTTACGGTGAGTGGCATCGGGTCCGGACCGCGGCTCCCGCGGCCTCAACCGTCCGCCGTTGGTCGCGGAGCGGCGCAGAAATGGCGCGTAGCGCACAGCCATGCGGCCATGTGCACCGTTAGGGCACTGCTTGCCAGCTGACCCGGACCCGGGTGAATCCGGGTCGTGGAAGACGACGTAGCCGCCGGCCTCACGGCCGGCGGCTACGAACAGTAGGCGGGTGGTCAGCTGTCGCGGAGGACGCGTCCCTGGGCGTCGGTGCCGCCGTTGACCAGGATCAGGATGCCGTCGATCAGGCCCCACAGGCCACCGAGGCCGCAGGTCAGGACGCCGACCAGGAGCTGGCCGACGGCGAGGCCGGTGTGGCCGGTGTAGAAGCGGCCCACGCCGAAGGTGCCGAGGAAGATGCCGAGAAGGCCCGCGACGAGCTTGCTCTTGTCCGAGTACACGACGCCCGGCTGCCCGTACGCGCCCTGCTGCTGCGAGTACTGCGGCTGGCCGTACTGAGGCTGGCCGTACTGGGGCTGCTGCCCGTACTGCGGCTGCTGCCCGTACTGCGGCTGCTCAGGGTATTGCGGAGGAGTGGTCATGAGCCGCCACCATAGTGATCCCAGCGGAATGTGTCGGGAGCAGGGTCCACTCTGTGAGACGGTAGGCTGAGAATTGTGTCCGATCGGGTAGGGCCGGTGCCTGACAGACCGTCAGCTTGGGTATTAACCGCCTGTCACCATGTCGCCTGATCCGGGAAACCAACCGGCCCTAGACTGCCGCCGACGGCGGCGCCCGCCAGCAGTGGTGAGGCGGTGAGCGGCCGCGGACAGGCTACAGAGCGTGACAGCGGCGCTGGATCGCGGCGGCAATGGGGCCGCCGCGGCCGTAGCCCGGGGGACGCCGCCCCGGGGAAAGGTACTGGCAACGTGAAGGTCGGAATCCCACGCGAGGTGAAGAACCACGAGTACCGCGTGGCGATCACCCCAGCGGGCGTCAACGAGTTCTCCCGCGCCGGTCACGAGGTCTATGTCGAATCCGGCGCCGGCCTCGGGTCCTCCATCACCGACCACGAGTTCGCCGTGGCGGGCGCGCGGATCCTGCCCACGGCGGACGACGTGTGGGGCACCGCGGAGCTGGTGCTGAAGGTCAAGGAGCCGATCGCCGAAGAGCACCACCGCATGCGGCCGGGGCAGGTGCTGTTCACGTACCTGCACCTCGCGGCCTCCAAGGAGTGCACCGACGCGCTCCTGGACCGCAAGGTGACCGGCATCGCCTACGAGACCGTGGAGGCGGCCGACCGGACGCTCCCGCTGCTCGCGCCGATGTCCGAGGTCGCAGGGCGGCTCGCGCCGCAGGTGGGCGCGTACCACCTGATGCGCTCGGGCGGCGGGCGCGGCGTGCTGATGGGCGGCGTCTCCGGCGTGTACGCGGCGAAGGTCGTGGTCATCGGCGCCGGCGTCTCCGGCATGAACGCGGCGGCGATCGCGCTCGGCATGCAGGCCGAGGTGCTGCTGCTCGACCGCAACATCAACAAGCTCCGCTCGGCCGACGCGATCTACCAGGGGCACCTCCAGACGGTCGCCTCCAACGCGTACGAGGTGGAACGGGCCGTCCTCGACGCCGACCTGGTAATCGGCGCGGTGCTGGTGCCCGGCGCCAAGGCACCGACGCTCGTCTCCAACGAGCTCGTCTCGCGCATGAAGCCGGGCAGCGTGCTGGTCGACATCTCCATCGACCAGGGCGGCTGCTTCGAAGACTCGCGCCCCACCACGCACGCCGACCCGGTGTACAAGGTGCACGACTCGGTCTTCTACTGCGTCGCCAACATGCCCGGCGCGGTGCCGCACACCAGCACGTACGCGCTGACCAACGTCACCCTGCCCTACGCGCTGGAACTGGCCAACCACGGCTGGCGCGACGCGCTGCGGCACGACCCGGCGCTCGCGCTCGGCCTCAACACGCACGACGGGCACGTCACCTACGGCCCGGTCGCCGAGGCGCACGGCATGGCGTCGGTGCCGCTGGAGGAGGTGATCGGTGAGCGCGAGGAGTGAGGGAGCGCTAGCGACCGAGCCCCGCGGTCGCGAGCGGAAGGAGTAGCGGCCTGAGCGACCTCGGCAAGGCGGTGCGGACGTACCTCGACCACCTGACGGTGGAGCGCGGGCTGTCGGCGAACACGCTCACCTCGTACCGGCGGGATCTGGACCGCTATGTGACCACGTTGGCGGAGGGTGGCGTGGCCGACCTGGGATCGGTCACGCCCGCCCACGTTTCCGGCTACGTCGCGGCGCTGCGCGGTGGGCCCCCTCCGCTGTCGCCGGCGTCCGTGGCGCGCGCGGTGAGCGCGGTGCGCGGCCTGCACCGCTTCGCGGTGCGCGAGGGCCTGGTCGCCGACGACGCCGGCCGCGACGTGCGCCCGCCGGTCCCGCCGCGCCGGCTCCCCAAGGCGCTCGATGTGTCCGATGTGGAACGTCTGCTCGCGGCCGCGGGCGAGGCCAGCGCTCTGGAGGTACGCGACCGCGCGCTCCTCGAGTTTCTCTACGGCACCGGTGCGCGCATCTCCGAGGCGGTGGGTGCCGCCGTCGACGACCTCGACCTGGACGAGGGGACCGCGCTGCTGCACGGCAAGGGCGGACGCACGCGGCTGGTGCCGGTCGGCGGCTACGCGTGCACCGCGCTGCGCACATACCTCGCCGGCGCGCGGATCGAACTAGCCGCGGCCGGGCGGGGCACCCCGCGCGTGTTTCTCAACGCACGCGGCGGCCCGCTCTCCCGGCAGAGCGCGTGGACCATCCTGCACCGCACCGCCGCCCGCGCCGGGCTGCCGGTCGAGGGGCCGCGCGCGGTGTCGCCACACACGCTCCGTCACTCGTACGCCACGCATCTGCTGGACGGTGGCGCGGACGTGCGGGTCGTGCAGGAGCTGCTCGGCCACGCGTCGGTGACGACCACCCAGGTGTACACATTGGTGACGGTCGAACGGTTGCGCGAGGTGTACGCCACCGCGCATCCACGCGCCCGCTGACGACCCCGTGTCCACCACTGCCGCCGCGCGTTGGTTAGTGTGGAGCGGCCGCCCCATGGCCGGAGTGTCGCCCCAGCCCTGAGCAGGGTAGTGGCGTACAGTCGGGCAACGGCCCGGGCTCGTGTGGCGGCGCAGCGGGGGTTCGGTCGGCTCCGGCGCCGAGCAGTCGTCGGGAGGGGGCGCACAAGGCCATGGCTGGTAACGGTGAGCAGGTCGAGTCGTGGACCTCGACGCTGCGCGCGGAGCAGCACGCGATGGACCTGGGTGCCGAGCTCGGCCCAGCGGATCCCGCGGCGTACACGATGCGCCGGCCCATCCCCGAGCCGATGCCCGCCGACCGCCACGGCCCCGCGCGCATCATCGCGATGGCCAACCAGAAGGGTGGCGTCGGCAAGACCACGACCACCATCAACCTTGGCGCCGCCCTGGCCGAGTACGGACGCAAGGTGCTGCTCGTCGACTTCGACCCGCAGGGCGCGCTCTCCGTCGGCCTCGGCGTCAACCCGCACAACCTCGACCTGACCGTCTACAACCTGCTGATGCAGGACGACGTGACCGCCGAAGACGTGCTCATCAAGACCGACGTGGCCGGCCTCCACCTGCTCCCGGCCAATATCGACCTCTCCGCCGCCGAGATCCAGCTCGTCAACGAGGTCGCGCGGGAGATGGCGCTGGCCCGGGTGCTCCGGTCGGTGCGCAAGGAGTACGACTACATCCTGATCGACTGCCAGCCCTCGCTCGGCCTGCTCGCCATCAACGCGCTGACCGTCTCGCACGGCGTGCTGATCCCGCTGGAGTGCGAGTTCTTCAGCCTGCGCGGCGTGGCGCTGCTGCTCGACACCATCGACAAGGTGCGCGAGCGGCTCAATTTCGACCTGGAGCTCGAAGGCATCCTCGCCACCATGTACGACAGCCGCACCACCCACTGCCGCCAGGTGCTCCAGCGCGTGGTCGAGGCGTTCGGCGACAAGGTCTACCAGACCGTCATCACCAAGACGGTCAAGTTTCCCGAGTCGACGGTGGCCGGCGCGCCGATCACGACCCTCGACCCGGCCTCGTCCGGCGCCCGCAACTACCGGCAGCTGGCGCGCGAGGTCATCGCCGCACAGGCGGAGAGGTAGCCTGCCGAGGCGATGACGTCGACCGTGGAATACGGTCAGGTGGTGGACGAACCTCTCGTGGATGCCCCCAGCGGGAAGTTCACGGTGCGGCTCGCCAACTTCACTGGCCCCTTCGACCTGCTCCTCCAGCTGATCGGCAAGCACAAGCTGGACGTCACCGAGGTGGCGCTGCACAAGGTCACCGACGAGTTCATCGCGTATATCCGGGCGATGGGCGACGACTGGGACCTCGACGAGGCCAGCGAGTTCCTCATCATCGCGGCCACGCTGCTCGACCTCAAGGCCGCCCGCCTGCTGCCCGCCGCCCAGGTCGAGGACGAAGAAGACCTCGCGCTGCTGGAGGCGCGTGACCTGCTTTTCGCGCGGCTGCTCCAGTACAAGGCGTTCAAAGAGGCGGCCGCGCACATCGCCGCCATGGAGACGGCCGGCGCCCGCCGCTACCCGCGGGCGGTCGCGCTCGAACCCCGCTACGCCGACGCGCTGCCCGACCTCGTGCTCGGCATCGGCCCGGACCGCCTGCTCCGCCTCGCCATCAAGGCCATGACACCCAAGCCCGTGCCGGTGGTGTCGATCGCCCACGTCCACGACGTACGCGTGAGCGTCCGCGAGCACGCCGCCCTGCTCCGAGACCGCCTGCGGCTGGCCGGGACCGCGACATTTCGGGTGTTGTGCGCCGACTGCCAGTCGACGCTGGAGGTGGTCGCGCGCTTCCTAGCGCTGCTGGAGCTGTACCGCGAGGGCCTTGTCGGCTTTGCCCAGGTCCAGGCGCTGGGGGAGCTGACCGTCCGCTGGACCGGCGGCGACGACGCGGGCGGCGACCTGGATATCGACGAGTACGCCGGCTCGCCCGAGCCCGCTCCGGCGGCGACTCCGGCCGACCCTTCCGCGGATGCGGAGGGCTCGGCTTCGGTCGTCGCTTCCGCTGACGGGGATGCCGCGGCGCCGGTTGTCGCTTCCGCGGATGCGGACGGGGATGCCGCGGCGCCGGCTGTCGCTTCGGCTGACGCGGACGCCGCGGCGCCGCTTGTCGCTTCCGCGGACGCGGATGCTGCGGCGCCGGCTGTCGCTTCTGCGGATGCTGCGGCGCCGGCTGTCGCTTCCGCGGAGGCGGAAGCGGACGCGGCTTCGCCGGGTGCTGGTGACGATGTGAAGGAGCCGCAGTGACGGGTGACGAGCGGCGCGAGACCCTCGCCGACCAGGCCGCCGCGTGGGTGCCGCCCTGGGAGCGCCCAGAGCCCGAAGAGTCGGCCGACCCTGAGTCTCATGTGGAGGTTGAGGGTTCCGGGGCTGACGACTCCAGATCTAGCCGGGCGGACGAGCCCCCGCTACCGGCCGATGTGGAAGCCGAGGCCGTCGAGCCAGCCGCAGACACCCAGCCGGCCGCACAAACCGAGGCGGCCGCAGACACCCAGCCGGCCGCACAAACCGAGGCGGCCACGGACGCCGAGCCTGCCGCGGACCCCGAGCCCGTCACGGTCGCCGAGCCTGCCGCGGACCCCGAGCCCGTCACGGTCGCCGAGCCTGCCGCGGACGCCGAGCCCGTCACGGACGCCGAGCCCGTCACGGACGCCGAGCCTGCCGCGGACGCCGAGCCCGTCACGGACGCCGAGCCCATCATGGACGCCGAGCCGGACACGGCGGCCGAGTCGATCGTGGACGCCCAGCCAGCCCCGTCGGCTGAGCCAGCCGCGGACGCCGAGCCGCCCGCGGAAACCGAGCCCGCCACGGCGCTCGAGCCGCTCGCCGACATCGAGCCCGCTCCCCAAGCCGAGCCCACCGCGGACGCCGAGCCCGCCGCGGACGCCGACCCGGCCTCCCATGCCGAGCTGGCCACGGACATCGAGCCCACCACCCTCGGGGCCGCACCCCCCGAACCGCAAGCGGACCCCGCGATCGAGCCCGCCCCCGAGGAGCAGTCCGCCCTCGCGCTCATCGACGACGCCGAGCTCAAGGGCGCCCTCGAAGCGATCCTCCTGGTCGTTGACGAGCCGGTCACCGAGATCGTCCTCGCCCAGATCCTCGAACAGCCCACCGAGCGCATCGCCGCCACCCTCGTCACCGTCGCGGAGGGGTACACCGCGGCGGGGCACGGCTTCGACCTGCGCAAGGTCGCCGGCGGGTGGCGCCTCTACACCCGGCCCGAGTACGCCCCCTACGTGGAGCGCTTCGTGCTCGACGGGCAGTCGGTGCGGCTGACCCAGGCGGCCCTGGAGACGCTCGCGGTGGTGGCCTACAAGCAGCCGGTCACCCGCTCCCGCATCTCGGCGATCCGCGGCGTCAACTGCGACGGCGTCATCCGTACCCTCGTGTCCCGCGGTTTGGTGGAAGAGTGTGGCACGGAGCCGGAGTCGGGCGCGTTCCTGTACCGGACGACCACGCTGTTCCTGGAAAAGCTCGGCATGAACTCGGTCAACGACCTGCCACCGCTCGCCCCGTTCCTCCCCGACGACGTGGAAGAGATAGCCGATGCCACCCAGTGAGGAACGCCTCCAGAAGGTTCTCGCGTCCGCCGGCGTCGGCTCGCGGCGGGCCAGCGAAGACCTGATCGCGCGCGGCCGCGTCGTGGTGGACGGGCGGGTGGCCCGCCTCGGCGACAAGGTGGACCCGGCGACGGCGGAGATCTACGTCGACGGCCAGCGGGTGGTCGCCGATACGCGCCTGGTCTACATGGCCATGAACAAGCCGCGCGGCGTCGTCTCCACCATGGCCGACGAACGCGGCCGCGAGGCGATCTCCGACTACCTGGGCACCGTCGAGCAGCGCGTCTACCACGTCGGGCGGCTCGACGCGGACAGCGAGGGGCTGCTGCTGCTCACCAACGACGGCACGCTCGCCCACCGCCTGATGCACCCGTCGTTCGGCGTGCCGAAGACCTACCTGGCCGAGGTGGCCGGCCCGCTGCCCCGCGCGGTGGGGCGGCGGCTGCTGGCCGGCGTGGAGCTGGAGGACGGGCCGGTGAAGGCCGACGCGTTCAAGCTCGTCGACACGCTGGGCCGCACCGCCCAGGTGGAGATCACGCTGCACGAGGGCCGCAACCACATCGTGCGCCGCCTGATGGAGGAGGTCGGCCACCCGGTCTCCCGCCTCATCCGCACCGCCATCGGCCCGATCAGGCTCGGCGACCTCAAGGTCGGCCGCACCCGCCGCCTCTCCAACCCCGAGGTCGCGTCCCTCTTCCGCGCCGTCGAAGAAAACCGCACCTGAAGATTCGATCTTCCGGATTCCCGGGCCCGCGTCAGCTGCGGACCGTCGCTCCCGCCGGAGACCGCGCAGGTCGGCGGCTCGCCAGGGCTCGCCGAGATCCCCGACCTCCGCTGCCAGGCCCGCGGCGCACGACCACGAAGTTGAGCCAACGCTCCAGGCCAACGATCACGACCCGCCGGAGGCGCCGAGTAGCCGCAACCCGAAACGAGCGGTGAAGCGGCTCGAACGGGCTTGCACCGCGGACCCGGCAGCGGACGGCCGGGGGTTTCGGCGAGCGCTGCGAGCCGCCGGCCGGGAGCGGTGCCCGCGGGAGCAAACGGTCGACAGCTGACGCGAGCGTGGGCAAATATGTCTCACCAAGGGCGAGACCGCCCGACACCGAAAGCTTTAGAGCTCGCTCACCGTGGCCAGGATCAGCGCCAGGTCTTCGGTGAGCTTGTCGCGGGCGGCGTCGGCGTGGGCGTAGGCGTCGGTGGCGCGGGCCACGTGGGTGGCGAAGGCGTCCCGGCGCTCGGGGTGCTTGGCGAGAAACGCCTCCACCGCCGCCTCGTCCGCGTAGATCGGGGCGTAGCGGCCGCTGGCCGAGCGGGTGAGGTGGGACAGCGCGTCGCGGCCGATGCCGATCGTGTCCAGGCCGGTCAGCGCCTCCTCCATCTGGTAGCGGGCCGGCCGGAGGTGGAACGACAGTGTGTCGCACTGCTGCCCGAACTCGCGTAGCTGGGCGACGAGCGGGCCGATCGCGCGCCAGGCGACGGCGCGGATGGGTTCCAGTTCGTCCGCGTACAGGTGGGCGCGCATGGCCAGGCGTTGAAGTGCGGGGATTCCGCACGCGACGGCCTCGGTGGGGGTCGCGACCCGCCGTGCGGGAGCGCGCGTGGCGTGGGCGGCGCGGCTGTGCGCGGTGCCGGGCCGCGCGGTGATCCGGGTCAGGGCCGCCGGAAACGCGGCCAGGACCGTGGCGACCGCCGCGTCCGTGTGGGGATGACCGGTGAGCGGCTTCGTCAGGGGGAGTGTGGCGTGGGTGCGCCAGAGGCTCCGCGCGGTGTCGGCGAGGGCGATCCACGCGGGCTGCCGCCGCTCCAGGACGTCGACCGCTTCCATCAGGGCCATGGCGCCTCCCCTCGGAATCCCGAGGTCGGGCCGGCGTCGTAGCCCACCACGCCGGCCCGATACCTCGGTCAGAGGCAATACGCGGTCGGCACGGGTCCGGTTCACCCGGAGCGCGGGTTTTAGCTGGCGATCACCGCGGCCAGTGTCTCCCAGTCACGTTCGGGTGACAGGCGGTCGGCCGGGTTGTCGGCGAGGGCGTCGAGCACCACGTAGGCGGCGCCGAGCTCGATCAGCGTGGCCAGGTCGCGGCGGATCTGGTCGAGGCTGCCGCGGCCGAACGGGCGCCCGGTCTCCAGCAGGTGACCGTCGGTCAGCTGGGTGCGCATGCGCGGGCAGAACGCGGGCACCGGCCGCCCCTGCCGCTCGGCCTCGTCGCGCAACGCGGGCAGGGTGGCCTGTACCCGTTCCAGGTCGAGCTGGTTGGGGTGCCAGGCGTCGCCGAACTGGACCGTGCGCCGGACCGCGGCCGGGCCCCAGCCGCCGATCCACAGTGGCGGGTGTGGGGCCCGCGCGGCGCGTGGGCCGGTCGCGACGTCGCGGTAGGAGACATAGGCGCCGTCGAGCGAGACCACGTCGTTGGTCCAGGCGTCCGTGATGGCCTTCAGGTATTCGTCGGTCATCTTCCCGCGTTCGCGGAACGGCACGCCGACCGCGGCGAACTCGGCCTCGGACCAGCCCACGCCGGTGCCGAGGATGAACCGCCCGCCGGTGAACTGGTCGATGTTGTTGGCCATGCGGGCGACCAGCAGCGGGTGGCGGTACGGGATGATCGTGACGGTCGTGCCCAGCTCGATGCGCTCGGTGAGCCCGCCCAGCCAGGCCAGCGTGGCGAACGGGTCGTAGAACGGCGTCGGGTACAGGTCGGTGACGTCCGGCGTGGGCGCGACGTGGTCGGAGGTCATCGCCAGGTCGAAGCCGTGCGACTCGGCGAACCGCACCCACCCGCGCAGGATGTCGGGTGTCGCGTTCGGCCCGAAGTTGGGGATGAAGAGGCCAAGCTTGGTCATGCGCGGGCCTCCAGGTAGCGGCGGAAGGGCACGTCGGCTCCCTCGGTCGGCACGTACACGACCTGGTCGGGCGCGGCCTCGCGAAACAGCCGCTGCATGCTCACCAGCAGGTCGCCGTGCACGGCCGGCGCGGGGTAGCCGAGGTCGGGCACGTACTCCTTCGGGGCAGCGTAGTAGATCCGCTCGACGCCGGCGGTGGCGGCGACCGCGTGGCAGAGCGCGCACGGCTCGCAGCTGGATACGACGATCGCGCCGGTAACGTGCACTTCGCCGACCACGGCGCAGGCGGCGCGGACCGCGGTCACCTCGGCGTGCGCGGCCGGGTCATGGTCGTGCAGGGCCGTGTTGACGCCGGTGGCGAGCACCTCGCCGTCGCGGACCACCAGCGCCCCGAACGGCAACTGCCCGGCGGCCGCGTTTTCCGCGGCGAGCAGCACCGCGCGGGCGGCCAACTCTTCGACGGTCGCCATGCGGTCAGACCGCCACCGGGCCGAGCGCCGCCAGTGCGGCACCGCGCGCCCCGGCCATGTCGAGATGGGGTACCAGCGCGAAGGTGGTCGCCTTGGCCTGCTCCTCGCGCAGCTTGGTGTGCGCCCGCACCCGGTCGAGGAACCAGTCTCGGAAGTCGGGGGCGGCCTCGACGACACCGCCGCCGACGAAGTACGCGTGCGGGTCGGTGAAGTTGGCCGCGATCGTGAAGAGGCGGCCCAGCGCCATCGCCTGCTGCTCGAAGATCGCGCGGGCCAGCTCGTCACCCCGCTCGCCGAGGCCGCGCACAAGCTTGGCCGCCTGCTTGATCGGCACGGCGGCGAGCTCGTGGTCGGGGTAGCGGGTCAGCCAGTACGGCAGGAGGTTTTTCACGATGCCGGTCAGCGACGCGACGCTCTCCACGTCGCCGTCGAAGCCGCAGTTGCAGGAGGGCAGCGTCTGGCCCTCGGCGAGCAGCCCTTGCATCGGGATGTGCACGTGGCCGAGCTCGCCGGCCATCCCGGTGGCACCCTTGACGACCTGGCCGGACTCGATGACACCGCCGCCCAGCCCGGTGCCGACGATCGCCGAGACCGACGAGCGGCGTGGCGCGTCGGCGCCGAAGTGGACCACGTGCGCGTAGAGCGCGGCCGCGTTGCCGTCGTTGTTGTAGACGACCGGCAGCTCGAGCCGCTTTTCCAGCGCGGTGCGGATGTCGAAGCCGTACCACGCCGGGAGCGCGAAGTTTGTCGCGCCCTTCGCGGAGAGCACGCCGTCGGCGCTGGACGGGCCGGGCGTGTCGAGGCCGACCGCGCGCACCGCGCTCCGGTCGGTGCCGGTGAGCTCCAGCACCACGTCGACCGAGCGGGCGAGGGCGTCGAGCGCCGCGGCCGGGCCGTCGAGAACGCAGCTCGGCGTCTCCACGAGCTGGTCTACGAGGAACCGGCCGGTCTCGTCCACCACCGTGGCGTTCGTGGCCGTGCCGCCGACGTCGAGGCCGACGACGACACCAGTCGCTAGAGGTCGCACCTGAATGATCCTACGGACTTGATCGGGGAACGGGGGAGCGGCCGATCGCCGTGATCGCGAGACCGGCGATGACGAGCGCCGCGCCGACGAGGCCGGTAACGGTGACGGGTTCGTGCGGCAACAGCCAGCCGAGCAGGACCAGCGCCGCCGTGCGGCGGCTGGCGAACGCCTGGCGCCAGGACACCCTCCGGGAGGCCGCGATGCCGGCCAGGACCAGGCTCGCCACCACCAGCCGCGCGGAGCCGAGGGGCAGGGACGAGCCGTCGTATCCGCTGATCGCCTGCGCTGTCCCGATGGTGCCCCAGAGCACGGCCGCGGCCATCACGAGCGCCACGCCGCGCGGCATACGCGCGAGGGTACCCAAACGTCACAGAGGGCACAGACGGTGGCGCCGGCATGCGCGTCCGGGCGACCGGGCATGATTGAGAGTGGTTTTGAGTTGTCCTGCGCGAGGAGGCGTGGTGTCACAGATGGTGGGGTCCGGGCGGTGTGTGGTGGCCGTGGACGGCCCGTCCGGTTCTGGTAAGTCCACCGTCTCCCGCCGGCTCGCCGCGGCGCTGGGCGCCCAATACCTCGATACCGGCGCTATGTACCGGGCCGTGACCTGGGCCGCGCTGGTCTCCGGCATCGACCCGCGAGACGCCGAGGCGGTCGCCAAGGTCGCCGGTGAGATCGACCTGGAGATCGGCACCGACCCCGACGCCCCGCACACCCGGGTCGACGGCACCCCGGTCGACCGCCCCATCCGCGGTCCCGAGGTGACCGCCGCGGTGTCCGCGGTGGCGGCCGTGCCCTGGGTGCGCCAGCTGCTCGTCGCCCAGCAACGCAAGATCATCGCGGCCGCCGGCCGCATCGTGGTCGAGGGCCGCGACATCGGCATGGTGGTCGCGCCCGACGCGGACCTCAAGGTGTACCTGACGGCGTCCGCCGACGCCCGGGCCCGCCGCCGCAGCGCGGAAAACGCGGCCGACCTCTCCGCCACCGCCGCCGACCTCGACCGCCGCGACCGCCTCGACTCCACCCGCGCCGCCGACCCGCTCCAGCAGGCCGCGGACGCGGTGGTGCTCGACACGACCGAGCTGGGTATCGACGAGGTCGTGGCGCGGCTGCGCGCCATGCTGGATGGGCGGGTGTCCGCGTGAGCCTGGAAGCTGTTCCGCAGGAGGAGGCGGTCACCGGTCCGGTGCCCGTCGTCGCTGTCGTCGGCAGACCAAATGTCGGCAAATCCACGCTGGTCAACCGCATCATCGGCCGCCGCCAGGCGGTCGTCGAGGACACGCCGGGCGTGACCCGCGACCGCGTGCCGTACGACGCGCAGTGGTCCGGCCGACAGTTCACCGTCGTCGACACCGGCGGCTGGGAGCCGGACGCCAAAGACCGCGCCGCGGCCATCGCCGCCCAGGCCGAGGCCGCCGTCGCCACCGCCGACGTGGTCCTCTTCGTCGTCGACGGCATGATCGGCGCCACCGACGTCGACGAGGCCGCCGTCAAGATGCTGCGCCGCAGCGCCAAGCCGGTGCTCCTGGTCGCCAACAAGGCCGACAACCAGGCCATCGAGCTGGAGACGGCCGGCCTGTGGTCGCTCGGCCTCGGCCAGCCCTACCCGGTCTCCGCCCTGCACGGCCGCGGCTCCGGCGACCTGCTCGACGCCATCCTCGAAGCGCTGCCCGAGCCACCCCCGATCATCGAACCCGCCGAGCGCGGCCCTCGCCGCGTCGCCCTGGTCGGCCGCCCCAACGTCGGCAAGTCCAGCCTGCTCAACCGCCTGGCCAAGGAGGAACGCGCGGTCGTCGACGCGGTAGCCGGCACCACCGTCGACCCGGTCGACAGCCTGGTGCAGATCGGCGGCGAGACCTGGCAGCTCGTCGACACCGCCGGCCTGCGCAAACGGGCCGGGCGGGCCAGCGGCACCGAGTACTACGCGAGCCTGCGCACCGCCGGCGCCATCGAGGCCGCCGAGGTCGCCGTCGTCCTGCTCGACGCCAGCGAGCCGATCAGCGAGCAGGACCAGCGCATCCTCGGCATGGTCGTGGAGTCGGGGCGGGCGCTGGTCATCGCGTTCAACAAGTGGGACCTCGTCGACGAAGACCGCCGCTACCAGCTGGAGAAGGAGATCGACCGCGAGCTTCGCCGCATCCCATGGGCGCTGCGGATGAACCTCTCCGCCAAGACCGGCCGCGCCGTCGACAAGCTGGCGCCCGCGCTGCGCACGGCACTGGAGAGCTGGGAGACCCGCGTGCCGACCGGCCAGCTCAACCAGTGGCTGACCGCGCTGGTGCAGGCCACGCCACACCCGGTCCGCGGCGGGCGGGCACCGCGCGTGCTGTTCGCCACGCAGGCGGGCACCCGCCCACCCCGGTTCGTGCTCTTCACCACAGGCCCGCTGGACGCCGGCTACCAGAGGTTCGTCGAACGCAAGCTCCGCGAAGAGTTCGGCTTCGCGGGCAGCCCGGTCGAGGTGTCGGTACGCCCCCGCAAGCGCACCGGTCCCGGCGGCCGTGGCAAGGCCCACGGCTAGGTTTCCGGCTCCTCGGGCCGGCGCCGTGGGGCGTGTGCGCGTGGGGGAGGTGGTTGCGCTACGCTGTACCGGCTGCCGCGGGCGGGGTTTTGGTCCGTCGGCAACGGGACGTGGCGCAGTTTGGTAGCGCACTTGACTGGGGGTCAAGGGGTCGTCGGTTCAAATCCGGCCGTCCCGACAGCGGAAGGGTTCTCGCAGGTCAGCGACTTGCGAGGGCCCTCTTTTCATAGCTCGGCATGAATGCCCGGTCTAGCACGCCGCTGTTGGACCACTTGACTCGCCGAGGTTGCCGCCATGTCGAAGCTCGACATCACCAAGCTCACCGTCGATCTGTCCGGAGTCTGGGCCGGGTTCCTGCGCGACTGGGACCGGACCCTGCGCGCCGCCAACCATCCGGAGACCACCCGCTACAACTACCTGATCGCCGCCGCCCAACTGGGCCGCTACCTGGCCGAGCACTCTCCCGACCCGGACGCGGAGGAGGCCGCCGACGACCCGTGCGCGGTGACCCGCGCGCACGTGGAGTCGTTCCAGGCATGGATGATCGACACCCGGTCGGCGTCCACCGCGCTGAACAAGCACAAGTGCTTGCAGCAGTTCTTCAAGTTCCTGCTCGGCGAGCAGGAGATCACCCGGTCGCCGATGGAGCGGGTACCCCAGCCGAAGACACCCCGCAAGCTCATCCCGGTGATACGGGACGAGGACACCCGCAGCCTGCTTGACTCGCTCAAAGGCAAGGGCTTCGCCGGGCTGCGCGACGAGGCGATCATCCGGGTGCTGGCCAACACCGGCGCTCGCCTGTCCGAGGTCGGCAACCTCCACGTCGACGACGTGGATCTGGCCACCGAGTCGGTGCACTACCGCGGCAAGGGCGCCAAAGACCGGCGGGTCCGGTTCGGACCCAAGACCGCCCGCGCGCTCAGCCGCTACCTACGCGCCCGCACCAAGCACACCGGCGCCCACCTCCCGCACCTTTGGCTAGCCGACCGCGGCGGCCGGCGGCTGGAGCCGAACGGCATCAAGATCCGGCTCAAGCGGCTCGGCGCCGCTGCCGGCGTGGCCGGGACCGTACACGCGCACCGGTGGCGGCACACCTTCGCCCACGAATGGAAACTCGCCGGCGGCGACACCGGCGACCTCATGCTGCTGCTCGGCTGGACGTCGGAGGACATGCCCCGCCACTACGGAGCGAGCGCCGCGGCAGAGCGGGCGCAGCAGACCCAGGCCCGACTGGGCATCGGTGAGCGCGTGTAGCTCGATCGGCTGACGCGATCGCACATGGCAGGGCTGTGTGTGATCGCGTCGTCACGGGTACGCTGCGGCGGACTCGGGGCAGTGGTTGGGGGCGACGATGACGCGATATTCGGTCGACGCGGGCCGCAGCGAGCTGTTGGCGACCTGGGAGACCGCCACGGCGCGGTCGCGGTTCGGGTGGCGCCGCTGGCGGCGAAAATCGGGGCGAGACGGCGGCTGGCGCTGGCGGCTGAGTTGTCGGGCCTGTCCGAGGGCACTGTGGCGCTGCTATACGCACCCGGCGAGCGCCGCCGACAGCCTGGAGCTCAACTCCGAGGGCTGGCGGCGGGAGCAGACCCGCAACACGTTCGCTTCCGTGGCCGCCGATATCAGGAAGCCGAGCCTGCCTGACAGCGACGGCATGTTGATGGTGTCGTACGACCCGGTGGAGGAGCGCGCCCACCGTGTTGGCCGTTGTCTACACGCGGCCGCGGATGCCGATCTGACCGCGGCGGTGATCGCAGATGTGGAGTTGGAGATCGCGGCGGTGGAGGGCGCCGAGTTGGGGGACCTGTCTGGGCGCTCGGCGCAGGCCGTGCAACTGACGCGGCAAGCTGCGTCGCCGGTCCAGGTCGCGGCCGCCGACCGGATTCTGGCGAACGACCCGCTCGGCGGCGACGAACTGTTTCTTGAACTCGATCCGACCTCGGCGTGCGTGGCGGCGGCGCACTGGCTGCGGGCGGCCGCCGACGTGGCGGCGGAGGCCTCCACCGGTACTCCTACCCACGTCCTGGTGGAGGCCGACGAGATCGAGGCACTGCCGCAGGCGACACCCGCCGCTGTGCTCGAGCTGATGGAGATCGGTCTGTCGCCGACAGACGTCGTGACCAGCTTGATCCGTGAAGCCATGGCGGTTGCCGAGGGCAATGCCCCCGACATCGACAATCTACGCCAGAAGATCGCAGACGCCGAAGAGAAAGCCGAGCGGTACCGGCCAGGTGATCCCGAGGCGGCCGCCGAGAACATGACAATTCGGCTGACCACTCTGGACCCGCTTCGACCCGCCCGCGACATGCTTGAGGATCTGCTGTCCGGTATTCGCGGCTGTTGGGTTCTCTACCGCGAGTACACCGTCACGGGCGCCGACCCGGAGGACCCGGACGACGACGAACTAGACGACGAGATGCGTGAAGCGTTCCGCGATACGGTGCGAGCACGAGCGGCCGCCGACCGGTACCGACTCGATCTGGAAGATCGTAAGTGAGCGGACAGCCAGGTATGTGTCGAAGGGATGGCGCGCCGCGCGTCGACATGCGGCACCCTGGCGTAGCACCGCAAATAACCGTCCGCTCGCCGCAGACGAACGACTGACACGCCCGTGCTGCACCTCGCTCGGGGAACCGGTGTTCAAGTCCCCCTCGGACACCGATTTTCCGCATGGGTGCGCAGTTTCCGGTGTTGGTGTTCAAAGCTACTTGAACACCTCGTCCTGCAGTTGTCCCTCGATCCAGCAGTGGCTGGTCGGGCACGGCGGTGGTTGCGATGACCAACATGCCTGTGCCGGCGGTGATCCCATCGTCCCCTCGTGGTGGCGGCCTCGTTGCAGGCCCAGCCGGGCGGCGCCGGAGCCCGCTGCCCCTGCCTGCTGTTGCCCCCGACCCGGTGCCCGTGAACGAAGCCGTCTATGCGTTGAGCGCGGTGGACAAGAGCGGGCGGGTCGCCGACCGCAGCATCGTCCGGGCGCTCGGGTGGGAGCCCGGAGCCCGGCTGGACATCCGTGAACGGGCGGGCCTGATCGTGGCGTGCCTGGCCTCGGACGGCATCGGCGCGGTCGACGATCGCGGATATCTGATCTTGCCGTTGGCGGCGCGACGGTGGTGCCGGCTGACGGCCGGGGACCGTGTGCTGTTGGTCGCCCACCGCGCTACGGGCGTTCTGGCCGCCCATCCGCTTCCGGTGCTGGAGCACATGCTGGCTCCCGCGCTCTCGGCAGCGATTGGCGGTGAGCGCCGTGAGCCAATCCGTTGCTGCGCAGCCGGAGCTGGAAGCCGCTCGGCTTCTGCTGGAGCGGATGGGTATCTCCCCGACCGATCTGCTGGATGTACGGGTGTCTCGGCCGCCGGCTCCGACGTTTGCCGAGTACGTGCCGGTGGTCGCGGCGGCGGTGACGCCCGGAACGCTGCGGGCCTACGGCTCGTACTGGAAGCGGGTCGTCAATGAGTGGGGCGGGCGGCGGATCGATGAGCCTCGCCCGTCGGAGATCGAGGGGCTGCGGACCCGGGTACAGGCCAACGTCGTGGTGCGCAGCAACTCGCGGGGTGGCCGGTCGGCGGCCGAGAATTTGGTGGCCGCGCTGCGCTGCCTGTATCGGCGGGCGGTCGCGGATGGCTACCTGGACGCGGCCGACAACCCCGCGTTGAAGGTGGACAAGCCGCGCCGGCTGCCCAGTACTCGGCACGCGATCGCGGACAGCCGGCTGGCGCAGATCAACCAGGTCGCGGCGACCACGGGCAACGACCCAGCGCTGGACACGTTGCTGATCCGCCTGCACACCGAGACCGCGTGCCGCCGCGCCGGCGCGCTCGCCCTCCGGCCACGGGACCTCGATCGGGACCAGTGTCTGATCTTTCTGCGGGAAAAAGGCGGCACCTCGCGTTGGCAGCCCGTCTCACCAACCCTGATGCGGCACCTGGTCGCGCACCATGCCGAGCGGGGCGACGGCGACCGGAACGGGGCGTTGCTGCGCTACCGCCGCGGACGGCCGCTGACCTACCGCCGCTACGACCACCTCTGGGAAAGGATCGGACAGCACCTGCCGTGGGTCCGCACCCAGCAGATCAGCATCCACTGGCTGCGACACACCACCCTCACTTGGGTGGAACGCACCTACGGTCACGCGGTCGCCCGCGCCTACGCCGGCCACACCGACAACGCAGCAAGTACCTCAACATCCACCTACGTCCGGGCCAGCCCGCACGAGATTGCGTCCGCCTTGGAGACGCTCACGGGTGAGCGCCATCCGCTCACTGCGGCGACATAGAGACAAGCTCAAGCCGGTACCTCCCTCGGCCTTCTGGACGAGGGAGGGACCGGCTGCCGCGATTGCGTTCGCCCTTGTTCACTCGTTCGAAGCGAACGTCGCGTTTCTGCAGTTCACACGCCCGCGCGAGCAAGATCGGATAACACGATCAGCATCACGCGACGGTGCACACCAACCTGTCGTCCGGTGTTGGGTCAATCCGGACGCCGTGTCTGTAGGTGTAGAGCAGCGTGTTGCTGGTAGACCGGAGCGGTGAATGTCGACCCTGCCCTCCTGTCGGACCTCGACCTCACTGGGGCCCTGGATCGAGAGATCGACAAGCCTCCTCGGATGCTGCCGCCCAACCTGGCGATGCAAGCCTTGTCCACGCGGCGCGTAAGGGCGGCCGAATGGGTTCAGAAGGTGGTTGGCAGCAGCCGGTTCGCGTCTTCACCCGAGGAAACGGTCGCCGCGAGCAAGATCAACCACGGTGTGCGGCCGGTAGCTGTTTGGGACGTACCGACCCGGGTGTTGTACGGTGCGCTGGCGTTACGCCTGGGACAGGCGCTGCCGCCAGTTGATCGCGGGCGGGCGCAGTGGACGGCTTTCAAACGAGCACCACTGGATCACGAGGGCGCATACATCGTCGCCACAGATATCGCGTCCTGCTATCAGTACCTTGACCACACCCTCCTCATGGACGAGTTGCTCGTGCAGGTCGGCGACCACGCCGCCGTCAGCCTGCTCGGCGAGCTACTTTCCGCTACGCAGGGCCGGACGTATGGCCTGCCGCAGCAATCGACGGCGAGCGACATGCTTGCCGAGGTCATTCTGGCCCGCCTAGAGCGTGTGTTGGTACGTCGAGGCATCCAGGTTGGACGGTACAACGACGACTTCCGATTCACCTGCCGGTCCTGGTCCGACACGGTCCGCGCGATCGAGATCTTCGTCGAGGAGACGCGGCGCCTCGGCTTAACGATGAACGACCTGAAGACGATCACCTGGAGACGCTCGACATACCGGAAGTCCCTTGACGAGGCCGACGACCTCCGCAACCAGATCGCGGCCGAAGCCCAGTACGACCTAACGCTCGTCGAGCACGACCCGTACGGCGACGTCGCCGCTTTGACGCCACCCAACCCCAGCGATGTCGACCGAGAGGCGGCGGCACGGATCGTGGAACGTTGGGCCAAAGTCGCCGGTCGCAGCCAGATCGCACCCAGACGCGCGAAGGAGCACCGGGCGCTGCTGGACCTGATGTCCTCGGCCTTAACGACCTTGGAAACCGAGCCAAGTACAAGCCCGGAAGTGTTGCGGTGCCTCATGCAAATGCTGCGCTTCGCCCGCCAAATGACACCAGCCGTCTGCCGGTACCTGACGGGACGCACAGATCCCGACCCGGTAGTCACGGCCTTCGATAGGCTGCTGGCGTCCAGGGCCTATCTCAACGGCTGGCAGGCGTGGTGGCTACAAAAGGCAATCGCCTGCCGGCCAGAGTTCGGTACAGGTGGCGGCGCCGAGCGGCGACTTCGGTGGGTCCGCGAATCGCTCAACGCTCAGCATGAGGCCCCGACACAGCGCGCATATGCCGCACTCACCTTGGCCCGCCACGGGCAGTTCGCCGCTGACCAACTGCTCGGCCTGTATGACCGGATGGGAGCCATAGCTCGTCCATCGCTGGTCGCCGGCCTCGCTCTGACAAATCCGCCTGGCAACATCCGCAAGGCGGTCACCCAGGACAACCCACTACACCAGTGGGTTTATGACTGGGCGCCCACCGGTGCCTAGCACTGCCGGCATGACGAGCCTGGGCGAGGCAGCACTCGGTCAGCTCGCCATCCGCCTCGCCGACTGGCGCACACTGCGATCGCCCATGGGATCGGTCCACAACCGCCACGGTCGTCACCTCCGAGACGCAGACGTCGTCCGGCACGGCAACGCGCTGACGGACCTTGTCGCAGTGGTGGAGTCCTTTACCGTCGCCCGTCTGCTGAACCTGCGACCAGCCGTGTCCCACGACCAAGTCATGAGGTGGGCCGACCGCGTCAAGATGTGGAGGCAGCACGGTGGAGTCGACCTGAGCAGCTACCAGCATTGGCAAGCATTTCTCGGGTTCGTCGAGGTGCGCAACGCCTTGTCGCACGGGCTTGGTCGGCTTACCGACCGCCAGTTAGGTAAGTTCCGGAACGAGGTGCTGGGTCAGATAGCAGCCGCAGGGGTTCGACTTGATGGTGACCTGGTGCTGCCCATACCTGATGACGTGAGCCGCTGCGGCGAGATCGGCGGCGACTTCGTCCGATTTTTGGACCTCGCGGCGCCCAGCACGTGACAGACGCCTCTAGCCAGCAACCGAGGGCCCACGCACCGTCCGTCCAGCTCGGATGAGCGGCCATTGCGCGATCGCCTAGGCATCGTGGTGGCCTGCTAGAGCCAGGGCGGGTCGCACCACATCCGCATGCCGATGTTGCGACACGAGCCGACCACAACCCCCTGATCCGCTCCGCCGGCATATCCTGACCGGTTCGCCACTTCCCGGAAGGCATCAGGATGGACATCAAGTCGCTCGACGAGCTGCGCCAGGTCGATCAACGCACCCTTCACTTCACACCCATGGGTCTGGGCGTCGGCGTGCAGATGCGTCCGGATGACGCCGCACAGTTTCAGCAGCAGGTGGTCGCGCAGTTCGAGCTCGCTCCCGCGGTTGCCGAGGGAACCCGCAAGAGCTTCCAGGACCTTCGAACGGTATTCGCCTACGGCGTGCTGTGCTACGAGATCTTCACCCTGGTCGGCGACCACGCCCTGCTGGTGATCGAGCAGGCGCTACGCGACCGGTTTATCGACTACCACGACGGTACGGTCACCTTCGTCGACCCCGACGGCGTCGACCACCGGGTCACCGCTCAGCGGTACGAGCAGGTATCCGAGTTCAGTTCAAGGCATCGGAACTGGCAGCTGCGCGTCACCGACGGCCTCATGATGCGGTTCAACGGCACGCTTGCCGGCCTACGTGAGTGGGCTCGCCATGTCGGGCTGCTGCGCGGCCAGCGCAACCGCGGCATCGAGCAGGCCCTGTCCAACCTGCGCAACTTCGTCGCACACCCGAACGGCTACCACCTCGGCGGCCCCGTCGAGGCGGCCGGCACGCTCAGCGACCTCGCCGAGATCATCAACCACCTGTGGGGTATGCCCACCCCAGGAGGGCGGCTTTACCCGGCCCCCATCCGGCGCGAGGTCATCGTGATGGCGTGGAACGATGCGGGCACCGATATGAATACAGCGCTTGCGAAGGATCTGCCGCACGCGGTGGACCCCGACGACCAAACGTGGCGGTGCGTCATTCTGCGCGCCGTCTTCCGCCCCGACCACCGCGTCGCCGACCCCGGTCTACACGAATACGACGCCCGGTTCGAAGTAGCCCACTTCCCAACGGACCTGCTGTGGGGGCCGGGATCCATTACCGAAGCCGCCGCCTGGTTCGCTGAGCACCACCCAGATCCGGACGACTGTGACTATCTGGACCGGACCTTCGTCGTGCGCCACACCGGCAGCGACCTTTACCTACCGATGCGGCCGTCGGTGGCCGCCAACGTACCGGACGCCGATCGCTCCGGCCAGTGGTACGCCGTCAAAGCCGATCACCCCAACGACGCCTACCACCACGTCCGCAACCTCGTGACCAGCGCCGGCTGCGATCGACGGGGGCCGTGCCGAGGCTGTCACGCCGAGACCCTCCACGTCGGCACGCACCAGCAGGTGTTCGCGCACATCATCAACGACGGGACGGCTCCGCCTCCGCCGCCGGATGTCACCACGCCATGGGCTCATCCGCGATTCCGCCGGGTCGACCCGGTAGAGGTATGAACTGCCGTCGCTAGGACCTACACCTCCCGATCAGAACGAGTATGGCGAAGCGCCACGCCCCGAGTTGCGGGCTTCGTGCTCGCCAATCGGTGTCTTCATGGCCAGGACGACCTCGTTTGCGGTAGACAGCTCCCTGATGATCTCAAGGACAGCCTCTGTGGCCGAACGTGTCGTGCCGGCGAACCCTCGCCGCACGAGCTCGACGAACGGCTCCCGGGGAAGGTATCGCACGTTCGCATAGGTGATCTCGAACCCGGTACGAGGACCGGTGCGCAGAGAGCCGTCGGCCATCGCGAGGCTCAGGTAATCCGCTGGAACGTACATTCCTTTGAGGACGAATCGGTCGCCAGCGGTGAAGTCCTCCGCCCTGACGAATTTGAACCAGAACGGGCTGCTGGCCAGCCGCCAGTCGGCAGAGTTCACCGGTTCCTGCGGCCCGAGGTTCATCCGCCCCAACTGCTGGCGCAGATCCTCGCGGTTGGTGTAGGCCCACCGTGCTGTCTCCGGTCCACCTGGTCTCCGGCTCAGCCGTTTGTACTGCACCAGGGTGAAGATCTGCGCCAATTCGTCCCAGTAGACAAGATCGACGCCGAGGACCTGCTCCAACGGCTTGCGGTTGACGTTCATCACGGTCAACGCGAACCGGTCACTGGTGAACCTGGCCACACTCGCGCTGCGCAACCTCAGCACGCTGCGCGGGTCGAAGCGTCGCAGATCTTCGGCTAGAAGGTCGTCCTCACTGTCGATCACGAATAGCGGGTTGAACGTCGCCCCGAACGGTGCCGTGACGTCCACCGGAGCGGTGGAAGGCAGCAGCAGACCCTCGGGTGCGGACATGTCGGCGATGTCGATCGCCAGCGACACCGCATCGCGTTCCTCACGCAGGCGGGCGCCTCGATCGCCGCCGATAGGTGTGCCTGACTCGACCAACGCATCGAGCCATCGGGCGGTGGCCGGGGACAGTCCCCGAAGGACCGCCACGACGGCGGCGCCAAGCTGAGGGCTGAGGCGGGTTGGTGCCAGTGGGTTGGGCGCACGGTTACCGAAGTCAAGTCGCCGCTGCATGGCTACCGGTAGCCGCTTCTGGACGTGGTCAAATGGCACCGGATCGATGTGCAGCAGCGGCGTGATCAGGCTGCGGTCCTTGCCGGTCGCGATCTGTTGCGAGCTACGTGCGACACCGACCACGCGCACCGAGGGCGGTTCCGTTTGGTCGGCCGCAGCCCAGGACAGTCCGAGCACTAGAGAGCCCGGAGCGGGCCGGTGCGAGCGATAGAACACGTCGGTGATCCGATCCGGGCGCCGGCGTTCACCATCGTCGAGAACAGTGTCGTCGACGGACCACAACACCACATCACGCCCGGCCATGCACCAAGCCTGCCAGCGCGACGCCACCCTCGGGGCCGACGCAGCAACAGCGGGTCCACAACGGATCGCATTGCTGGTGCCATTCCCGCCAACCTCGGTTCCGAAAGATCAACCCGTCTTGCGCCCGTCGCTCGAGCCGCCTTTCACCGGCTTGGTCTATGCTCGTGGCCGCCCGCGGTGTCGGGCCCGACGGAGGCATTCGGTGAGGTCGTTCGAACATCGACGAGATCATCCGATCCGAACATTGCCGGAGCAGCAGCAGCCGTGCGCGTCGCGAACAACACCGCGACCCGCATCCCCTCCGCGCGCACCCACGCTGGCTCGACATCGAGTTTGTGGTTCGTGGAAAGCGGGCGGGTGGCGCGACCACCACCCTCTGAACCGAATGGGTCGCGATTGCGGGGCTACGTGCGCCGGCACACCGGCAGTTCATCCAGGACCGGCAGCCTGTCAGCTCACTGGCGGCCGCGCCGGCCCTCGGTCCCGGCCACGGTAGATATCACAGTGCAACTTCGGCGGCCCGGGGCCTCGCAGGCGTTTCTTACGGTGTGGGGGTGACGACGCGAGCATGGACTACTGAACGCGCAGCCCCTGTGGCACGCGAGATAGCCGTCGGGGTCGCGGCGAATCTAATCGCGGCAGCGATCGTCTACTTGGCCGCCGTGCTCTTTGGCTACCTGAGGGGCAACGGGTTCGCGCTTGGCGTCGCGATCGGGTTAGTCGGTACAGGTCCGATGATGTTCCTTTTCTACCGCTTCGCCGGTTACCTCGATAAGGTGGTCGGCCGCGCGCTGAAGCGCTAGAGCCTCCCGCGTCGCACCTTCCGCGCACCTTGTTGCACGCCCTGTGTTGGACGCCGCGCCCACTGTGAAACCGACCCGCCG
Source organism: Phytohabitans sp. LZ39 (assembly GCF_059359075.1). Lineage (NCBI taxonomy): Bacteria > Bacillati > Actinomycetota > Actinomycetes > Micromonosporales > Micromonosporaceae > Phytohabitans > Phytohabitans sp. LZ39. Next base: position 46,092 of record NZ_JCADBM010000023.1, read on the forward strand.
AACGGCCAAGCGGACGCGGCGAGCGCCTATCCCGATCCGGTGAGCAGGCCGCCGCCGGGCTGGCGGTGTCCGTCGCCGCCGGCCAGCTGGGCCCGGTCGCTGGGCGTCATGCCGAACCGGGCCGCCCACCGCTGCAGCTGGGCGTCGGCGTGGTTAAGCACGACCAGCCACGGGGTTGCGCGTCTTGCGGTGCCCGGTCAGCTCGCCGTTCTTGCCGAACACCTCTAGTTCGACGACCTCGCCCTCCTTGGCGACCGCGGCGGCCGCGCGCCGGCGGCGGGCGGCCTCGTCGCACGTGACCGCGAACGCCTCGACATCCCAGGCGGTCAGCACGCCCTGTGGATCAGGTCGGGCGGGTACTCGTCCCAGATCTCCACCGCCTGGTCGTCGAGCCACGCCGGCGGCTCGACGCCGGTCGCGCTTGGCACAGGCTCGGCGTCGTTGACCCGATCGGCCGTGTACCGCGCACCAACTTCAGCGCGGTCGGCGCCGGGTGCGGTCCTCGCCTGCCCATCGCAGCGCCTCCTACTCCCTGCGGCCGTGCTGGATTCGCGCTCGCCGACGACCACTTCGTCTCCCGCAAGCTCTACCCGACCGTAGACTTCTGCGCCGCCTGATCTACAGGGCCGAGATCGTCGACCAGTGCGCGTACCTGATGAGGGCACCTTCTATCTCCAGCGGAGGCCCTGCATGTATTTCACCGGCAACGGCTTTACGCGACAGATGTGAACTAACGCACATCACCAAAGCGACGTATGCCACACCAGGCCGCGACGACATCCCGGTAATCCACAAGAACTTGTGGTTGTCCACGTGTTGTCCACAGGTTCGTGGAAACGGCCCGATTCTTCGTGTGCAGGGTGGGCCGGGATGTGTGGTTTAAGGTGTCCCGCAGGACATCGAGCGAACTTACCTCGGAGTCGGGTGGTGACCACAAACCCCGCCTCCTCCGCGCGGGGAGGCGAGCGCCCTCCCCCCGATGAAGAGGTGGTTCTATGGATGTGCCTGGCGGATCTTCGGATCCGAGCAAAAACCCGCCGTTCACCAACCGGTGGAGGAAGGCGGGCGATGCCAGCGTCTTGGTACTCAAGATCCTTGCTGGTTGCGTGACGCTGTTCGGGGCGCTCGCGTCCTGGTACGGCTGCGGGCCCGCCTAAGAAGACGGGCCCGAGCGGGAGAGTCCCTCGCCTCATGGATCCGACACCGGGGGCGGGGGGCCTCTTCACTGCCGGCTAACAGGTCATCCGCAGATGCATCAGCCATGCTGCGGAGCAGTTTTGCATATGCGCAAACTTTTACGCACTTGATCCCAGCGTTTGGCGTTGTATCCCACAGCCTAGGACCGTCCGCGCCAATGCGCTGATCAAGGCCGTGACCTGCAGCTAATCCTTCGCCAGGTCTTCCCACTCGACGCCGAGTTGGGCCGGCTTGTTCGTGATCACGTACAAGGGCCGGCGGCTGGTGAGCCGGTCGCGGCTCTTGCCGGCGAACAGCTCGGCCGTCTGGTCCTCGTGGATCAGGATCAGTACTCCTGGTCTTTGGTGCGCCACCCCTCGATCACGGCCACGACCTCGACGTTAGGCCCTCTCCGCGGTCGGTGGAGGGTGATGGCGCCATGGCGGCTGACATCTCGATCGACCCGCAGGTCACGGGTGGCGTGCCGTGCGTCGCCGGTACCCGCATTCCAGTGGCAACGGTCATCGGCCTGCTGGGGCAGGGCATGAGCATCGAGCAGTCATCGTTAGGGCTGGGCAGGTATCGCTGGTGTTGCGTCGGGCGTGGGTGTTAGCCCGACAATTTGGGACCGATGTTGATTATGGAGCAGCCGCTGGCGATGAAGATGGAACCACCTGCGGACGCGGTCACCTGGTTGACGATGTCGACGACGTCGATGGCGGTGCTGGTCCCTGTTGCGGGATCGAACAGGCGGACGGTGGCGTCGGTGCTGCCGGTGACCACGAGGGCGCGGCCATCCGCTTGTCCGATCGCTACCGTGTGGACCTCGGCGGTGTGCCCGGTGAGCTGCCGCACCACGCGGCCGGTGGTTGGCTCGACGATGCGGGCCACGCCGTCTGTGCCGCCAAGCACGACGACGTCTTGCCCGAGGAGGTGTCCGGTGGTCACCCCCAACGACCGGAAGGCCAGCTCGGATACGTCCGGGATCCGTTTGCCGGTCAGGGCCTCAAAGATGCGTGTGCGGCCGTCGTAGTGCACCGCGACGAGGAAGTCGACGCCCCGCGCCCGGCCGAGGGCAATCGTGTCGGCCATCAACGCCCGGACCTGGGACTACGCAATACCAGCGGCATGGATTGCCGGCGAGAAACCTGGACGGAAGCTCCTCACGCTCCGAAACGGGAGAAACCTCACCTCTACGGACTTTTAATCCTTAGGCGTGCGCCACTGATATCGATACCCATCTCTGCATTTTGGGCTTGACCTGCCGCTCTTCAGCCTACTGGCGGGACGCAGCGTCCCATGTGGACACGAGCGGCTCGTAGGTGCCTCGTCTGTTCGAGATGCGGCGTAGGGCATTGGCTCCGCCCGGCTCGGGTTGGTCCGAATGGGCGACGACGGATCCAGGATGACGAGCTCGATGTGCATAGCCGGACGGCCAGCCTGGGCGCGGCGCCCCTACAGGCCGGTGCCGTCACTAGTACTCCAGCCGCACTTCCGCTTTGACGTCTTGCCTGGTCAGCAAGCCGTCTTGGGGCAGCCTGTGGCCCGGTCGGGGGTAGCGACCGTCCTATATAGACTGTCGCATCGTGTCGGTCGATGCGGTGCCCGAGTGGATGTCGGCGTTCGATGATCTCATGGCAGTGGTGGCGCCGCGTTTCGGTCGGGTGGAGCCACGTCGACAGGCGCGTAGTTACCTGCTCGGGCTGCTGTCGCCGCTGGCGGACAAGAACGGCTGGACTCTGGCCGAGGCGGCCGGTGACCGGACTCCGGACAAGATGCAGCGTCTGCTCAACGCGGCCCGCTGGGACGCCGACGCGGTCCGCGACGACCTCCGCGGCTATGTCGCCGAGCAGATGGGCGACCGGGACGGGGTCCTCATCGTCGATGAGACCGGCTTTCCTGAAGAAGGGTGTCAAGTCCGCCGGGGTGCAGCGGCAGTACTCCGGCACCGCCGGGAGGGTCGAGAACTGCCAGCTCGGGGTGTTTCTTTCGTATGCCAGCCCACGTGGGCGGGTGCTGCTGGACCGGGAGCTGTACCTGCCTCGCGCCTGGTGCGATGACCTGGCCCGCCGGCCGGAGGCTGGCATCGGCGGCGAGGTCCGCTTCGCGACCAAGCCGGTGCTGGGGTTGCGGATGCTGGCCCGCGCGATCGAGGCCGGCCGGCGGCGGACCGGCGCCAGGGCAGCAGTGGGCCGAGGGTGTCGATGACCCGGTGGGCGGCGGAGTGCGAGGTACCGAACATTGGCCCGATCCTCGCCAAAGCCAACCGTCAAATCACTTCAGACACGCCACACTAGGTGGCCTGTGGGTTGGCAGCGCCGAGTTTGGCGCGGACGTGGTCGGCATCGGGGTGGTGGAGTTGGTCGAGGATGTCGAGGGCCTGTTGCCAGGCTTGGCGGGCCGCGTCTTGGTTGCCGACGGTGTGGTAGGTGTCGCCGAGACTGTTGAGGGTGGAGGCTTGGCCGTTGCGCCAGCCGCTGTGCCGTTGCCGCCGCAGGGCTTGGTGGAAGCAGTCGATCGCCTGCTGGTGGTGGCCGAGGCGGTCGTGGGCGTGGGCGAGGGTGTTCCAGGTGGCGGCGTCGTCGTAGCGGTGGCCGATCTTGCGGTGTAGGGCGAGTGCCTGCTGGCAGCAGGTGATGGCCTTCTGATGGTGGCCGAGCTGGATGAGGTACCAGCCGATGTTGTTTAGAGCTCGGGCCTGTCCGGCGCTGTTGCCGGCGGCCAGGTAGAGGTCGAGGGCCTGCTGGGTGTGGTCGAGCGCTTCCTGGTGGTGTCCCTGCTGGCCGGCCATCATGCCCGCGCTGATATGGGTGTAGGCATGTCCGGTGCGGTGGCCGAGTTCGGTGTAGAGCCGGTGGGCCTGCCGGTGGTGGGCGTGCGCGAGGTCGTGTAGGCCTAGTTGGGCGTGGGCCCGGCCGAGGTAGACGTGGGCGTGGGCCTGGCCGGGGAGGTGGGCCACTCGGCGCGCGGCGTCAAGGCCGGCCTGTTGGGTCGTGATCCACTCGTGCCAGTGCCCTTGCCGGTCGAGGAAGGGGGTGAGGGTCCAGGCAAGCTGCCAGGCGTAGCTGTCGGATCCAGAACCCGCGGCCTGGTCCACAGTGGCCAGTAGGACCGCGCGTTCGGCGGTGAACCACGCCAGCGCCTGCCGGTAGTCGGCAAGGACTTCGGGCACGACGCCGCGCCGCGGCGGCACCAGGGTGATCCGGTCGCGGTGTTCGTCCAGCATCCGGTCGGCGGCGTACGCGCTGTGCAGGTAGTGGTCGAGCATCCGGTGGATGGCGGCCTGTCGCCCGTCCTCGGGCTCGTGGGCACGGGCGAGATCCGCGGCGTAGGCCCGTAGCAGGTCGTGGAATTTGTACCGGCCCGGGAGGTGCTCGGTAAGCAGGTGCGCACGGGTCAGCTCGGCCAGCCGCGGCCGCAGCTCGGTCAGGGACAGCCCGGCGAGGCTCGCCGCGGCGGGCGCGGAGATGTCCGGACCGGGGTGCAGGCCGAGCAGGCGGAACAGCTGGCCGGCGCCGGCGGTGAGGGTGCGGAAGGACCAGGACAGGACGGTCCGCACGTCGCTGCCCGGGTCGTCGCCGGTGAGCGAGTTCCACCGGTCTCGGGCGTCGGCGAGTTCCGCGGCGAGTGTCGCGAGGGGGAAGCGTGGGTGGGTGGCGGCGCGGGCGGCCACGATGGTCAGGGCCAGGGGAAGCCGGGCGGTGCGGGTGATGATCTCGTCGACGGCGCCCGGCTCGCCGGCGACCCGGTCGAAGCCGATCCGGCGGGCCAGCAGCTCGTGTGCCTCTTCTCGGGGCAGCAGGTCGAGGCCGAGGGGGTGGGCGCCGTCGGCGGCGACCAAGCCGGACAGGTCGTTGCGGCTGGTGACCAGCACCAGGCAGCCGGGAGCGCCGGGCAGCAGCGGACGGACCTGCGTGGAGTCGTGGGCATTGTCCAGGACGACCAGCATCCGCCGGCCGGACAGCAGGCTTCGGTAGAGGGCGGCCTGCGCGTCCAGGCCGACCGGTATCCGCTGCGGCGGTGTCCCCAAGGCGTTCAGGAACCCGTGCAGGGCCTCGGCCGAGGTCATGATGGTACCGGCGGGGTCGAAGCCGCGGAGGTTGACGTACAGCTGCCCGTCCGGAAAGTCCGCGGCGACCCGGTGCGCCAGGTGCAGGGCGAGCGTGGTCTTGCCCACGCCGGCCGTGCCACCGATGACAAAGATCGTCACTCCGCCGTCGGTGTCTAGCAACCCGCTCAGCTCTTTGATCTGGGCGGCCCGGCCTACGAAGTGCGGGACCGCCGTGGGTAGCTGCCGGGCGGTCACCCAGGCATTGGCGGGTGCGGTCGTGGCTGCCACGGTCGGGACCGTGGTGAGCGATGGGTCGTCGGCGAGCAGTCGCTGGTGCAGGTCCCGCAGCTCGTGGCTGGGCTCGATGCCCAGCTGATCGGTCCAGAACCTCCACAGCCGCTGGTAGGCGGCGAGCGCGTCGACGCGGCGTCCGACCCGGTACAGCGCAAGCATCAGCAGCCGCCAGGACGCCTCGCGGTACGGCTCGTCCGCGGTCAGCTCCTCCAGGTGTACCAGCGCGTCCGCGGGCCGGCCGACGGCGAGCAGCGCGTCGGCCAGCGCCTCCCGGGCGACCACCCGCTGCTGGTCCAGCCGGCGGGCGGCCTCCAGCAACACCGGCTGTGTCCGGGCGTCGGCCAGCGCCGGCCCGTGCCACAGCGCGATCGCCTCGGTCAGCGCGCGGGTCGCCCGGCGCGGATCTCCCTCGCGTGCCGCGTCGGTTCCCAGGGCGAGCAGCTGTCCGAACCGCTGGTGGTCCAGCTCGTCGTCGCTCGCGGCCAGCAGGTAGCCGGACGGCACGGTGCGCAGCCGGTCCGCGTGGTGGCCGAGCAGGCCCCGCAGCCGCCAGACGTAGTGCGCCAGGAGGCGGCCGGCGGAGGGCGGGCCGCTGCCGTCCCATAGCGTCTCGACGAGCCACACCCGCTCCAGTAACTGCCCCGGGTGCAGCAGAAGGATCGCCAGGAGCTCCCGCTGCTTGCCGGCGGGCACGGACATCCAGGTGTGACCGTCCCAGACCCCTACCGGGCCGAGCACCCGCCATCTCATCCGTACAGCTTGGCGTAAGGCGCTGGGGTGCGCTCCAGATCGACGTGCGTCACCGGCCTATTCGGACAGCGGACAACGAGGGGGCGGGCCGGTAGGCCCGCCCCCTCTCACCCGGTCACGGCCACTCGAACGGACTCTCGAACCCGATGTCAGGCAGCTCCGGGAAGGAGATTTCGGTGGGGAGGACTTGGTCGATGAACTGGTCGACGGTGTCGCCGATGATGCCTTCTGCGCAGCCGACCAAATCGCCGTGGCATTGCATCACGAAGCGTTCGAGCCCATAGTCGAGGATCCGGCTGGCCAGCGGAGGCGGGCGGCCGAACGAGTGCGCCCGGGTGTACCCGAAACTGACACCGCCGCCGGACTTACTGGTGGACACCCCGGGCATCCAGACGAAGATGCCGCTGGGCACCAGGCCGTCGCCACTTTGCATCAGGCTCACACACATGGTGCCGGACAGGTGGTTCACGGTGGCGTTCGCGCACGTGCCGTACCCCCTGAGGTCATCGAGCGTGTGCGCGTTCGTGATCAGGGTCGTGGCTTCTCCGCTCGGCCCCGTGCTGCCGATCATGTCGCCCACGTCGAGCAGCACGCCCCACTCGTCCTCGAGGACGACGAGACACCCGTTGGCGTACAGGGCGGACTCCTTCTTGGGGCCTGCGGTCCCGCCGAGACAGACGCCACGCCCGCTGAACTCGTTGTTCATTACGTCGTCGATGGCCTTGTCGATCGCGTCCGCGGTCGCCTCGGACAACGAAGGGCTTTCGGCCTTCTGGCTGATGCTGATGCCCTTCTTCACCTTCTTCGCGACCTTGGCCTTCGCGGCACCCTTGGTGGGCTTCTTCTTTTTCTTCTTGGTGGGTGTGAAGCTGTCGCCGCAGTCCGGGGTGTCGCACGCGTCCAATCCGGACGGGTCGGAGAGCGACACCGGGTTGTTCAGGCCGTACGCGTATGGGTTGAGGGTCTGTGGTGTCTCTGGCCGGAAGACCGGGTCGGCCGAGATGAACCGCCCGATGGCGGGGTCGTAGTAGCGGGCGTTGAGGTAGGCCAGCCTGGTGGAGGTGTCCTCGAACTGGCCGACGAAGCCGCGGTCGGTCCGGGCCGTGCCGGTGGCCGACCGTTCCTTGCCGTAGGGCAGGTACGTGCGTACGCGGCTCGGTGTGGTCGCGCCGGTAGGCACGGCGAGTTGCACCGAACCCTGGTTCTCGGTGGCCAGGTACTCCACGCCGGTCGCGCCGCGCGTGGCGACCAGCGAGTCGCCGAAGGTGTAGGAACGTGTGGCGGTGACGCCGGAGCCGGTCGCGGTTATCTCGTGGCCCTCGATGTAGAGGGTGCGGCCGCCCGCGCTCTGGCGCAGCACCCGCTGGCCGTCGGCGTCGTAGACGAACGACGAGCCGCCGCCGGGGCCGGTGACGCTTGCCAGTTGCCGTTCCGCGGTCCAGCTGAACGTTTCGGCCTGCGCGTTGACGGTGCGGGTGGCTAGCTCGCCGCTGGCGTTCCACGTGTAGAGGGAACTCCCCACGGCGGTCGGGGCGTGCGGGTGGGCGGTGCCGGCGGCCGGGTAGGTGTAGTTCGTCGTCGTGCCGCCCTCGACCCGTGCGGTGAGGTTTCCGTCGACGCCGTACTGGTACCTGTGGTCGTACGGCGCCGCGCCCGTGCCCGGGGCGCCGGTGGCGCAGGTACCCGTCGTGGTGTAGGCGCGCACCAGGCGGCGCAGGTCGTCGTGGCCGTAGCACTCGCGCCACGATTGGCCGTTCAACGTGGTGTCCCGCTGGACGACGTCGCCGGTGGTGTCGTTGTAGGTAAAGCGGATGTCTTGCAGCAGCGTGCTTCCACCGCCTGCGGCCTGGCGCGCGAGTCGCTGGTCGCTGTTGTACTCGAACGTGCGCGAGAACGGGACGGTCCGCGATCCGGAGAGGATCCAGACCGGTCGGGTCCGGTCGTCGTAGGCGGCACCCCAGACGTACTCGGCGTCGCCGGTCAGCGTCTCCGGCAATCCGACCGTGTTGAAGGAGGTGGTGACGGTCTCGGCGGGCAGGCCACCAACGGCCGGGTAGGTGATCCGGGTGCGGTGGTCGGCGGCGTCGTAGCCGTAGCTGAGCGTGTACGAGCCGGACAGCCCGGTGGCTCCGGTCGGTACGACCCAGGTGTGGCCGGTCGGCCGTTCCCGGTCGTCGTAGCCGGCGACGTCCAGCACCCAGGTGCCCGTCGGGTCGAACCGGGTCGACCGGTCCAGCAGGCCGGTCTCGCCCGCCCGGTCGTAGGCCCAGCTGGCCAGCAGCGTCCCGGTGACGGAGTCGCGGCGCTTCTCCACGACACGGTTCAGGGGGTCGTAGATGGTGTGCAGCTGTAAGCCGGTCGGGCTGGTCGTCCGGGTCTGGTTTCCCGCCAGGTCGTAGCCGAACGTCCAGTTGCCGGTGTCCGGATCGGATGTGGCGACGCGGCGCCCGGCCATGTCGTAGGTGTCGGTGATCGTGTTGTTGGCCGGGTCGCGCACCGACACAAGGTGGTCGGCGCTGTCATAGCCGTAGGTGGTGGCGCGCCACGTGGAGCCGTCGAGCTCCTCGACCCGGACCGGCCGGGCGTAGGCGTCGAAGACCGTGCGGGTCACGCCGCCCGCCGGCGGGTGCGGCGTCTTCTTCATGGAGTCGTGGGCATACTCGATCGCGGTCGAGCTGCGGTATGCGCCGCCGACCCGGTTGATCTCCCACACCGGCCGGCGCAGCTCGTCGTAGGCGGTCTGAACGTCGTTGGCCCAGCCGCCGGCCGGCGCGGCGAGGAGGCCGGCGCCGGCGACGCCCGTGACAGCTTGCGGCGCCGAGGCGAAGGCCACCAGGCCTCGGTCGTCGTACGTGGTGGCGCGGACGATGACCTTGCCGGCCTCGGGGGAGAGGCGCTGGGTCTGGCGTTCGCGGAGCTGGCTGTCGTAGACGGCCCACGAGTCGACGTACCGCGGCGACCCGCCCACGCTGTCCTGGAGCGCGCTGGTGCGCACGACCGGCAGGCGCTGCCGGTCCGGGTCGATGTCGTATCCGAAGTGGAACGTCGCCGGCGCGCCGGAGCCCTGCTCGGTCGGCCGGCGCACGTCGACCGTCCGGCCCAGCGAGTCGTACACGTAGGTGGTCCGCCGGCCGCGGGCGTCGGTCTCTGTCGCGGCCGCCTGCATCGGCCTGTTCCAGTCCGTGCGTGCGACGTGTCCTAGATGGTTGGTGACCGTGATGACGGCCGGGTACCGCACGGGTGGGCTGTAGGCGGTGGTCACGTGGTGCCCGTTGGCGTCGGTGACCCGGGTCGGCCGGCCCAGCGCGTCCACTGTGGTCTGAGTGACGGACCAGGTCGTGGCGTCGACCTTGGTGCGCTCGGTGGTGCGGTTGCCCTTGGTGGGCGCCTGCCCGACGGTACCGCCGTCGTAGGCGTACTCGCTGCGCGCGACCTCGGCCCCCGTACAGGTTCCGTTGGCGTAGCGGGTCGTCGACGACGGGTGGTCCAGCAGCCACGCGTCGGCGTTGACGACCGGCTCCATGCGGGTGCAGCGCTCGTCACCGGCGACCGCGGTCCAGCCGTGCTCGATGATGCGGTCCGGCGTGCCCAGCAACCCGTTGACGACGACCTGGATCCGGCGCCGGGCATAGCCGCCGTCGGCCTGGCGCAGCCGCTCCACGGTGTCGTTGGGCACCACGAACCACGCGTCGTCCAGCGGATCGGGGCCGAGCGCGTCGACGGTACGCGCGGTGTGGTGGCCGTGGATGACGGCCGACTCGACAGTGCCGTCCGAGCGCAGGTTGAGCTCCTCCAGGGCCCGACCGGCCAGCCAGTTCTCGTCGGCGACGTTGGTCACCGTACCGTCCATACTGGACACCGTGGCGACGCGAGAGCCGGGCCCGGGGAAGGCGTCGCCGGCCAGCCGGTCGCGATGCATCCCTCGGAAGACGCGTAGCCGCCGGGTCGACGTGCCCTGGGTCAGCTTCACGTCCTGGTATCCGCGCCACTCCGACCAGCTCTGCACGCTGTTGGGCGAGAACTCGTCGCGGTCGTGATGCCAGGCGCCGTTGGGCAGCCCGGCCTGCACCTGGTCGCCGTAGAGATAGTTCGTGGCGACGGTCGGCGACCCGCCGATCGGGTCACGCGCTTCGACCCGGGTCACCACGTACTTGTGGAAGACCGCGAAGCCCGCGGCCGCGCCCTCCGGCGCGTGCCAGTGCGGGAAACAGTTACGGGTGTTCAGATCCCAGTTCGGTGTGCTGGGAATCGGGTCCGGACACGGATGCGGCCGGCCGTAGGTGACCGCGACCTGTCCGCCGAACTCGTTGACGACCGCGCCTACCCGGTAGTGCGGCATCGCCGAGAGTGCGCCGCCCGCGGTGTCCACCCGGTTGGCGAGCAGGACAGGGAAGAAGATGACCGCCGGCAGCGCGATGTCCTCGCCGTACCGGCCGATGCGTTGCACGGAAAGCAGGTAGAGCTTCTCGTCGCCGGAACGGTTGAGGTCCGGGTCGGGGAAGGAGTGCGAGAGCCGGAACCAGTCCACCTCGACCATCGTGCCGCCGTCGTCGACGTGCGCCGTCGCCTCGGTGTAGCGCAGCGCGGTGAAGAACGTCGGTGTGTGCTGGCCGCACACGGCGGTGAAGCACATCAGGTCGACCGGCGTGTCCGGGTAATTCGCGGCCGTCGCGGGCGTAGGCGCCGCGCAACCCTCCAGGGCACGGCAGCGGTAGTCGGTGTCGAAGTGCACCTCGGCCGAGGGCTCCGTCTCCACCCGACGCTTGCCGTACTTGATGACCCGCAGCACACCGGACCGCACGTACTCGACGTGCTCGAAGCCGGGCCAGCCGTTGAGCGCCGAATAATGGTTGATCTCCTTCGTGTACTCGTACTGCTGCACGTTGTCGTTGGGGTCGATGACGAGGTCGAGATTCCACCGCCACGCCTGGGTACACCACGCCACGGGGGTTGCCGTGGCACACGGCTCGCCGGCGTCGTCGCCGAAGACCGGCACCGTCCACACGGAGTTCGTCTCGACGCCGACGTCGGGGTTCTCGCCGAGGCCGAAGAAGTACCGCACGCCGTCGGGTGTGGTGACCACCCAGTGCTCGCCGTCGTTGTCGCCGTTGTCCGCCCCGGTCCGCCACTCCACCCGCCAGCGCGGGTCGCTCCGGAGCCGCCACTGTTTCGGGTTCGAGTTGGGGACGGGGACGAGCTCCGAGGTGCGGCCCTGGAGCGCGATCGTGGCGTTCTCCGAGCGCCAGCAGAGGTCCGCGGTCGCTTGGCCGTCGTCCAGGCAGGAGTTATAGCGCCGCTCGATGAACGAGTTGGCGAAGTCGCTCCAGCCCAGCCCCACCGGGCCGCTCTGTGTGTTACGCCCGGACACCATTCCGTCGACGGCGCCGGAGGAGTAGCCGAGCCCGACCTGCGGCGTCGGCCCAGCCGGCGACTCGGCCAGGGGGAAGTCGTATCGATACGTGAACTCGCCCGACCCGGCCCCGACCTGCCAGTCGCCGGACAACGCCAGCGGAGTGGCCTTGAACGACCCCTCCTCGCCCTCCGCGCCCGCCATCACGGCGAACGTTGCCGGCGCGCCCACCGCGACGCGGGCGGTCAGCCGTTTGGCCTTGCGGTCGTTCGTGGCCGGCACGGTGTCGCCGCCGTCCAGCGCGACAAGTTTGAGGCGGTCGGCGTAACCCGCCCCGAAGCGCTCCGCAAAGTCCGAGTAGTCGATGGATACCTTCGCGTCTCCCGCGTTTCCGCCCTTTGCGGACATCCGGAAAGCGAAGCCGCTCAGGCCCGGCCGCTCGGGCAGCACCTCGACGCGTACCGTCGGCTCCAGCGCGGAACGCGTCGACGCGCTCACCGTGATCGGCCCTACCTGGACCGGCTTCCCGGTGAGGGTCACGTCCTTGGCCACCGGCCGCGGCAGCGCGGTCGCCTTCGCTCCGGGCGCGGGCTCACTGCGGGCCAGCGGCGCGGGCTCCACCGGCCGGAAAGGCGGGGACGTGGGCGCGGGGCCGCGCTTGGCGGCCGTGGACCAGTCAAGCTTCGCGCTCGCGCCGCCGTCCGGCGCGGGCACAACCCGTGCTGAGGCCGGCACCGCCGGCCCTTGCAACAGAACCACCGTCAAGCCAGCGGCCATGAGGGATCTCCACATTCTCCCCATACTGAGGAGAGTCGATCTACTCCCGTTCTACCGCCGATGTAGTCCCGGTCGGATTCGTGTGCCGTGGGCATAGCGGTCAGGCGGGATGGGACGGCTGGGTGCGGCCCACCGCGGGAGATGGACGGCGCCGGCGGACACGCCGGTGGCCCGCGCCCGGACGCGGCCCGCGTTCCGGCGCGCCTGCGCAAGCGCGGCCCGCAGGTGGGTGCGGCAGGTGCCCGGCCAGGACGAGCTTATTGCGGTTAGTTCGTCAGCTATCGATGTCGACCGGCGCCGGACTGTCCAGCATCGCGCGCCTCGTCGCTGTCGGCGCGAGCCCCGGCAAGCGGGCTGAAACGTCTACCAGCCGGGTTCGCGGAGCACGATCCGGCGCAGGTAGTCCTGCTCAACCTGCCGCTGCCGCGGTGTTCATGCAGGTGTAGGCCATGATCTGCTGGAACCGGCGTAGGCGTTGCCAAGCGATCGCGTTGGACGGTCTGCGATGGCGTCTGCTGCACAGGGGACGGGCGTCGCTTGAGCTGCGCCGACTGATCACGGAGGCGGGGAAGCCGGCACGTCGCTATCGCGCAAATGGGACACGGTCGTGTCGAGGTCCTCGACAGCGAGGCAGAAATGGTGCAGACGCTCCGGATCCATGTTCGCAAAGACGTTGTCGGGCCGTGCCTCACGTCGATTAGACGCGCCTGCCAACAGCTCGATCTTGACGTCGCCGCTGATAATGAAGGCGAACGTCGTGCCGTGGGAATCGAACCGCTGGTCAAGGACGAAACCGAGCTTGCTCGCGTACCACTGAATGGTGGCATCAAGGTCCTCAGGCCTCACGGCGATGCCGACATCGTCGTGGGAGAAAGTAACGCTCATGCGGACGAGACTTCTCGGCGGTCGAGCCGGCAACCAGAGACGGACCGACGGCAGGACCGGTGGTACCACCTTCGCCACGGTGGTCAGCGCACCACGTCGATCGCCACGCACGCGGCGCCCCACATCCAGATGAGCCCCGCCGTGCGGTAGCAGATCTCCGCGCGGCCACCGCCTCCCGTGGCACACCGTCGACGTGCCGAGGAACGTGCCGGTGCGAGCCCTGGCCCGCTTCGCCCGTGGCGGTGGTGTAACGCGTGACGGCGGACGGCCGCTCTCATGGTGGCGGGTTTGGCCACCCGCTGTAGGCCGGGGCGGGGGCCCGTCCCCCTAGAGCGGTTGCCATGTCCGCCCCGGCCGCCACTAGATCAGGCGCCACGACGCCACTCTGTTCGCCGGCCGGTCCGTGCCGGCGGACCCGAATGTCACCGAGAGTAGACGGCCGCCGCGGACTCCAGCTGAGACCCGAGGCGAAACCCGGAGATCCCTGCGGCTGAGCCGGTCGATCCGCTCCTCGAGGTCTCTGCGGCGTACCGATCCATCAGATAAACCCTAGGCGTTTGGTCATGGCGAGCTGGGTCTTCACCGCTTCGTAGCCGCGCGAGAGGTAGAAGTCATGCGCTTCTTTCCGTTCCGCTCCGGATCGTAGATAGATTGTCCGGACGCCGCGTTGCGCCGTCCATTTTTCGATCGCGGAAAGGAGAGCCGATCCTACGCCCCGCCCTTGGGCATACGGCGCGACCGCCAGGCCGGCGATCTCGGCCCTCGGTCCGACAATCAGGCTATGGCTGATCAGAACATGGATCCAGCCGGTGCCCTCGGACCCGGACTCCGCCACGTACACGGCGTGGGCCTCGGGAAGCGCCTGCGGACGCGTATGAACCTCTTGGGAGCTGACCTCATATCCCATCGCGGCGACGAGGGTCCGCAAGGTTTCGACGTCGTCCGGTCCTGCCGGGCGGATCCTGAAATTCACGGTGAGCGCTCCAACTGACTTCATCGGGCCGGGCAGCGCCCGTGTACTTGCGGCGGTCAGGTGGCCGCGCCGCGGGCGATGTAGAGGTTCATGTCGGTGAAGTCGAGGGTGATGGTGTAGGGCTTGAAGAAGCTGTGCGGGAAATGGCCCAGCCCGTCGAACCCGAGGGGGTTGGTCGACCCTCGTTTGTTCGCGTAGGAGTAGGCGTCCTTGGCGACGGCGACGCCGAGGCGGATCTCCTTCGGGTAGCAGGGGTAGACGTCGGCTGGGTGGCTGTGGGCAAAGGTCTCGATAGGGCGGTCGTAGTCGATGCGTACCCGCAACTGCTTGGCCGTTTCCTCGGACATGCCCGCGGCGATCTCGCCCTCTCCACCGAAGTTCACGCCCACCACCCGAGGGCCGGAGCCGTCGATACTGCCCCTGCTGTGGAGGCTCGCGCCCTCGCGGCCCAGCCACAGCGGCAAGGGCTCCACGCCGGCCCGGTTGGCGTCGGCGCGTGCCTTCGCGGCAGTTTCGGGGGTCTTGCGTCGCAAGATCAGCCATCGGCCCGCGTAATCGAAGGTGGTCAGAAAATGATGAAAGACCCACGTGCCGATCATGCCGTCGTGGTCATGTTCATCCAACGAGACAGTGTCCGACTCCGACCACTCCACGGGGATGTTGCGCAGTTCGATGCCGCCCAGCTTGAACGACTCCAGCACCCCGAAGTGCATCCACATCTTGCCGTTCATGAACTCGATCTCCTGGCTGTAGACCGAGGTCAGTCCCGCTTCCTTGGCTACCTGCGAGGACAAGCCCAGCCACGGGGAACCGGTGTAGAACGTGAAGCGCTTCGTCGGTCCGCCGTTGACCGAGGCCTCAACCAGCGGAGACGGGTCCATCCTGAGCCACTTCAGCCGCGTGAGGTCGCCGTGGATCTCATACGCCTCGCCTTGGACCGCCGCGAACCAGGCGGCGTAGGCTTCGTCGCCGGCTGCTCGCCAGCATGGTACGGAGAGGTCAAATTTGTCTTGCCGGGTGTAGCAGTCGGCCAGGAACTGGTTGGTTTGCCTGTCGGCGGGCGCCAGTTCGAGGGCCATCATGAGATACCTCTCGGCCTCGGCGAACCGGTTGACCAGTAGCGCCACAAGGCCGCGCCGCCGGGCCGCGTGCAGGTTCGTGGGGTCTTTTCTCAAGATCTGCTCGTAGGCGCGGCCGGCCTGCTCGAACTTCCCTGCCTTGAACAGTGCGTCCGCGTCGGTCGTGTCGGCTAGCGCTGCGGCCGCCCCGCCCACCAGCGGTGCGGCTACAGCGGCGCCGGTCAGCACCGCGGCTCCCCGCAACAGCGAACGCCTGTCCCATCCTCCGTCATCAGCCACGCCTCCACTGAAGACGGAAGACTGTTGCCACGACGTATGCGATTTCTGATACGCCATCGATACACGAAAAGTCCCCAGCATCAAGGAGGCCTGGGTGGAGCGGCGTCGACTACCGCAGTCCCCGGCCGAGTGGATCACGCCGCGTGAGGCAGAGTGCTGGAGGTGACCGGGTTGCTGGGCCTGTTCACCGCCCCGACGATCGTGCCGGCGCCAAGGGGAGCCGGGCAACCTGGCAGGTCCGCCGCGGCAAGATCTGCCAGACGCGGCTCAACGGCCAGCCAGTCCGCACCATCGCCGACCTGCGTGCCGAGTACGGCCAGAACGTCCTCGACGACGCGGCCCGCGATCACGTCTTGGACCAGGTGTTGACCGTCTACGAGCAGCAGTTGGTCGACCTCATGAGGCGGCCCGACCGTAGGCTCGACCTGCTGGCGGTGACCACGTTCGCCAACCTCTACGTGGACTCGCTCAGCGAACCCAGTCGGCGTCCGGCCGGCGAGCCGCCGTACGGCGGCTACTCGCACCCGATGCTGGTCATCGCCGCGATGTGCCGCCTCGCCGAGCGGCTACCCGCGATCACCCGCCCCGGCCGGAAGCCTCAGCCCACCCCCGCTGATCCGATCCGTTCGAGGTTCTGACGCGGGCCCGGACGGCGAGGGCTACCCGTGGCCGATGACCGCTGCTCATTCAGGCGGCGAAGGCGGCGGAGCACGCCGGGTGGCCCCGGGCGCGTTGCGATGCAGGGACGCCTGTCGCCTGCGGCCGGTGGCGGTGGCGTTTCCGGCCGCCCGACACCAGCCGGGCTGGATATCCTGAACTCGTGGCGCCAACCTTGAGCTGCGACGTGCGGCGGCAGGCCGACGCGGTGGTCATCGTCGCTCGCGGTGAGCTCGACATGAACACCAGCGCCACGCTCGAGAGTGCCGCCAACCAGGCGTTGAGGCCGGTACCCATCCGGCTTGTCCTCGACTGCAGCCAGCTGACCTTCTGCGATTCGATGGGCATGTCGCTGCTGGTCAGGCTGTCGTTCCACGTCGAGGAGGTGGGTAGCCGGTTGGTGATCGACCGGCCATCCCTTCAGTTGCGTCGGCTGCTCACCCTGACCGGATTGGACACCGTGCTAGACCTCCAACCCGACCACGACACAGCGGCACACCAGGCCTCTCCGACTGATCGCTGCCCCACAGCGTCGGGCTAGCTCATGCGATCCGCGTGTCCAGCGTGGACGGGCGAAAACAAGGGCGTCCTTGAGGAGCATGCGCTGAGTGTGGGTGACGCTGAGCGGGTCGCCGGCGCAGATCTGGATGAGCCGGTCGCCGCGGGACCACCGGTCTTCGAGCCGGTCGATCGGGACGCGGGCAACGGTGCGATCGCCCGTGGGATCTGCGCGCCGGCCGTCTGATGGGCCTCGGCGCGGACCGGCTGGCTGGTTGATGCGTCGGACCTGCCGGCCTGTCCCTTTGTCGGGTCTGGCTGTCGTTATCGATCGTTAGGGGAAGGAATGGGTTGTGGCGGGCATGATCGGCGAACCAGCGCGGGGGCGTGTGGTGGGCGCGGTACGGCGGTGGTGTTGCAGTGGGTGTTTCGGCCGGAGCTAACCGGGCCGGATGCGTCCCAGTACGCCACGCACGCGGGCAAGACCGTGCGGTCGGTAGGCCGGACACCGGCGGCAGACGGGCGGGTCGACGTGGTCCTCGCGGCCGGCGAGACCGTCCGGGCCTTTCGCCGAGAACTGCGACCCGGCTGACGGGCAGGTCGGACGGACCAGCCAGTTCCCCGCGCGGCGACCAGCTGTGTGTCCGACCGCAAGCCAGCGTCAGGGCCGATGTCCTAGCCAAGGCTGCCGTCGAAGCCGGAGGGCTCCCAGTAGGAGCCGCAACAGCGGCTCCCCGATCGTCGCCTGCGGAACGCGTGGTACTCCGACGATCAAGGAAGCATTCCGCCAGATCCACAGCGTTCAACCCGTCGTCAAGGGTCCGCATGGGTGCGGCCGGCTTGGCGTGTTGGCCATGATGGACAGGTGGGCGCGATCGAGGTCTGGCTGAACGGTGGGCCGGCAGACGGCCGTGTCCTGCTGGTCGAGACGGACGCTGTCGACGGACTGCCGGCCACCGTGGTCCTTCCCCAGACCGGTGTCTTCGTCAACGCCGACGACGAGCCTGCCCCACGAATCGACCACGTTTACGTGTATACCGGCGAGATCGACGGCCGGCACGCGTACCGGTACGGCCTGCGGCGCGAGAACCCCTAACGGGTCCGTGGACGGCCAGCCAATCATCGTCAAGCTGCACCGTCCGCAGGGCCAGCATCCCGTATTGATCGAGCAGGCGAAGGTAGGCGTATGGATTTCGGTCGGCTCGCCTCCACAGCCGGCGGATGAGGCTGCGTCGCTCCTGACCGCCCGCCGCGGCCGGCTCGGCTGCGGAGGCGAGGGCGTCCTGGATGGACAAAATGTCGGCCAGAAACGGCATGGCGGCGTCGATGCCGGCCTCGACGGCGGCGAGCGGCAGGCACGTCGTGTCGCGTCGCATCGTCGCTGTGATCGCGAGACCGGCGCTTGTTACTGCGGTCTGGCGAAGATCGTCCACGAGGGCAATGTGTTTGGGCATGGGCTTGACGCTGTCGCAGGTACGTCCTTGGCCCAAACCCCCCAAGCCGTTGGTATCAATGAACTTTCCCCTTGGCCCGGGGCGACCGATGAGCGGACGCGACCGCCTCTGCCCAAGCGCGGCCGGCCTGCCGACCGGACGCGCCGGGCGTATGGGCCGTGGCCGTGGAGAGGTCGCCGAACTTCGATCGGGTAGGCGGGCACGTCGGGACCGGCGACGCGGTCCTGCCTAGGCGTTGACCTGCTTGCCGACGCAGTTGGCGTGCTGGCCGCCCTGGGTCTGCGGTCCAGTACGTCGCGCGCTTTCGATGATGTGAAGTGCGGCGTCCAGCACATCATTCACAACCGCGTCTCGGGGTGTGTGATCGCGCTCAGCGGCGCTGCCGTGCCCTGTTCGTACGAGCAGACCTCGTATGCCGAGGCGGTGTGTTGCGCTGAGGTCGTTGCTGGTGTCGCCAACAATCCAGACGTCGTTTGGCGTCGCATCGAGGTCCTCGCGGACGAACTGGGCCCACCGTTGCGGCTCCAGGTAGCGCTTGACCGCGAAGCAGAGGTTGATTCCCAGGACGCTGAGCCGTTCCGCGTAACAGCAGGTTACGTTCGGTAGTTGTCCCTGGTTGGCGTTGCCGGCACGCCGAACCTGTTGTGTGTCAGGTCGTGCGGGGTCGCAGGGTCCGCCGACCGCTGGCACTATGAGCGGCGTGAGCTCGTGGCGGAAGTCGCCGTGGTGGGCCGCGGGGGGCGCGGTGGTGCCGGCCGGCCTGATGCTGTACGGCGTGAGCGTGCCCGGAGGCTACCAAGGCTTTCTGGTCGCGGCGATGTGTGGCTGGGTGGTCGTGTGGCTGGCCTGGGCGGTGTTCGGGTGGGCGTGGTGGTCGGTCGACTCGCCCGAAGCGCGCTGGCGGCTGTGGCCGCTCGCGGTGGTTCCGGTGGTGTTCGTGGCAAGCTGGTGGGTGGCCTCCGGCGATCTCGTCGGCAGGGCCGTGTTCGCGCACTACCGGACAGATCTGGAGCAGTTCGCCGACCACCGCGGGGCCACGCACGACGGCATCGGTGTCGGGCCCTACTCGTTCGACTTTCTCGACCGGGGGCAGGGCTGCGTGCTGTACGGGCTGCACGAGCCCGGGATGGCGCGGGCGTCTGGCTTCGCCTGGTGCCCGGGGACGGCGCCGCCGGAGACGTACTGGGGCGAGGGTGAGGTCTTCGAGAAGCTCGACGGCGACTGGTATGTGTTCCTGATCCGGCACGGTCGGTTCGAAGACCGCGGGACCGGCGCCGACCCGTGGGGGCTGCAGATCACCGAACTGAGGGTGCGGGGCACCCCGCACGTGTGACCCGCAGGCGGTTGACTATTGAAGGTTGTCACGTTGTGCGGGCGTGCTCGATGTGGAGGATGACGAGTGCCGCGGCGACGATCTTCCCGATCCGCCAGGGGTCCAGGCTGACGTTGCGTAGCGCCTTGAACGTCGTCTTGAGCAGGGAGTTGCCGCGTTCACCGATCGCGCGGACGCTGTTGTGGGCCTTGTTCAGTTGCTGCTGCACCAGCGTGAGGCGGCCACCTTTGGGTCTTTTGAACGCCACGGTGATCGTGTCGGACTCGTCCCCGTAGCCGAGGTCGCCGAGGATGCGCAGGTCATCGCCGGCGTCGGCCAGGTTCGGCAGGATCTCGGTGTGGGCACGCAGGGCTGTGGTGTCGTGTTCGCGGCCGGGCCGTACGTCGGAGGTCCAGATCGGCCAGCCGTCCGGGACGGTGATCACTTGGATGTTGCCGCCGTGGTTGTTGTGCTTGCCGGACCACCATAGGTCCACGCCCGGCGTGGGACCGGGGGTATGGCAGCGGTCGGTCTCGATCAGCATCCCATCGACGTTCACATGGCTGTATCCGGCGGCCTTCGCGGCCAGCAGGGCGCCGTGGAGGCTGGGTGCGCTGGCGGCGAGCACGTCGATGCCTTCGTGTAGGTAGTCGTAGCCGGTTGATTTGCTGATGGCGTTGTCGCGGGCCAACTGCCGCATCCGGGTGCCGTCCAGGAACCAGCGAAGGATCAGTATCGCCTGGTCGCGCTCGGACAACGAGCGGGTGTCGGCGCGGGTACCGCGCCGCAGGCGTTCGCCAGCCAGCAGATCGGCCAGGACGTTCACAGTCGCCTCGCGTGCTGGTAGCACCGCGGTGTATGTGACACTCATCGTCGACGCAGGACCCTTATGAAGTTGATCTGTGGAAGGACCACCTTCATACCGGGGTTCTGCGTCTTTTCGTTGCACCACAACGGATCCGGCGTGTCACCACCCGGGCCTACAGTCGGTTACGCAACGCAACCCACCGTTACGCGGAATGGCTCGCTGTCGGACATGTCTCATCCCTTCCCAAGGGCTGTGCGGGCTCCCACCACTCAGTGGTGGTGTGGTGGTCATGCCGGCAGGGCGCGCAGGGCGTGGACCCGCTCGCGTTGCCGGGCGAAGTCGTCGGGACGGTCCTTGCGGTGTTTCCACAGCACGGCCAGCCACCGCATCGCGCAGGTGCGCCGCGCGGCCAAGAACCGCCGCCAGTCTCGGCCGGTGAGGTCGAGGTCGGCGACCAGCGCCTCCCATACCGCGTCGTCGATCGGCCGGGCGCTGATGTGCTCGATCAGGTCGGCGGCGTCGAACACGCGGTCGGCGTACCCGCTGAACTCGAAGTCGACCACGCCGATCCGGCGTCCGTCCCAGAGCCAGTTCAGCAGGTTGGAGTCGCCCCGGCTCAGGACCCGCGGTGCCCATTCGCAGACCAGGTCGGCGTCGTCAGTGCCACGCCACCACCGCAGCAGGTCCCGCATCTCCCGGGTCAGATCGTCCTGCGCGTGGCGCAGGAGCTGTTCCGGCCAGACGCGGGTGATGCGGTTAACGTAGTGCGCGGCGGAGTCGATCCGCCCAAGCTGCCGGAACACCGACAACGGCACCTGGTGGATCTGGCGCATCAGGTCGGGCAGCGCGGCCAGCGCGGGCACCGGGTCGACCAGATCCGCGACCGGCATGCCGGGCAGCATGGTCATCCCCATGATCGGCAAGTGTGGGTGGTCGGCGCACCACAGCGGCCGGGGAACCCGCTTTACGCCGTGACCGGCCAGCAGGGTCAACGCGTTCCACTCACGCTCCAAACGCCGCCGATCATCGACCTTGTAGATCTTGACGCAGCGCGGTGGCCCAATGGAGTTCGGCTGTCGGTATACGTAGTTGTTGCGGGCGCCGTCCATCGGTTCTAAGCCGAGATCCCGTGCAGCGCTCGCCACTGCGGCGGGGCCGAGCTGGTGAGCACCGCGGATGCGGGTCACCAGATCGTGGGCCTCGGCTGCAACGTCCTGCCCGTCATCGGCGACCAGCAACTGAGTGGACGTCATCGCATCCTCCGGGAGATCTCAAGGTAAAGCAGCTCGTGCACGCCGTCGCGATCCAGGTCACCGACGTCGACGGTCAGCATGCTCGGGTCGTCACCGGCCAGCCGGCGGTAGGCATCGTCCACATGAGCCAGATACGACTGCAGCTCGCCGCTGTACCGGGCGCCGTCGCGGCCTCGCGCGCGATCGATGGCCACGGCGACGGGCAGACGTAGCCAAACCGCGGTGTCGGCTCGCCGTCCGGCCAAGGCATCCTTATTTACCAGGGTCTTAGACGTCGGCTTGCAAGGTCGGCGAGTACTGGATTGGCAGCGATTCTCTCCGCGGCGAGATCCCGCCATACCAGGCCATCCGGGCGCCGGGACGGCGGGCACTCAATGAGCTGGTCAGGCGCAACAACCAAGTCGACAATGAAGTCGTGGCGAGCAACGGGTAGCGCCGGCTAAATATCCGTGTGCTGGTTCATGGCGGGCTTGCCCGATCCTTGGTCTTACGCGTTGGCGGCGCGGATGGCTTTCCGGAGGGCAACCTCAACCTCTGCGGGGAGGTCCTCCTCGGCCGACCAGTATCCCTGTGCCTGCGCCCAGCGGCGCATCGCCTGTACGCGGTCGATCTCGTCTTGCGGGTCCCGCCCGTCCTGCGCGGCAGCGAGCGCTTGTCTGGCTGCAAGCTTCCAAGCTGCGATCGCGTCATCGCGGGTGCTGATGCCGTGCCGTCGCCAGTCGTCAAGGCGCTGTTGGGCGTCGGTGAGGGTGGCAGTCGCCGCCGCGAGGGCATCGGCGAAGTGCCGGTCGAGTTCGTCGCGAGCGATGTCGGCATCGTCCATGTCTGGCAGGCTACTCGACCGGCCGCGGTCCGGCGCGAAGACCGGTTCGGAGCGGCACTGGACGACGTCTGGGCAGAACCAGGTCTACCGGCCGGTGAGGGGGCAGGCAGCGGGCACGCTACCGTGACCGTCGTGGCTGCCCGGCCCGGATGCGCCGACCAACCGCCCCTGCTGCCGAGCAAGAGAGATCGACGTTGACCGAGACGATGATCCGAGAAGACCTCCGCGTGGATGTGGAGACGCTGTGGGACTACCACGACATGCACCATGAGCTGCGCCCGTGTGATGTCGGGATCGGCCTGGGTAGCCACGATCTCGGCGTCGCGGTGGTCGCTGTAGATCTGTTCCACCAAGCGATGTTTCCGCGCATCGTCTTCACCGGCGCCAACGCGCCCACCACCATCGACCGATTCCCGCGCGGGGAGGCGGTCCATTACCGGGAGTACGCCATTGAGAACGGTGTACCGCCAGAGTCCGTACTGATCGAGACCCGCGCCACCAACACCGCAGAGAACATCCGGTTCGCACGCGAGGTCCTCGCTGAACACAAAATCAAGACGCGTTCGGTGATCATCATGTCGCGGCCCTACCAGCAGCGACGCGCGTTCGCCACCTGCAAGAAGCTGTGGCCAGAATTGGATGTCCTGTGCGCTTCCCGACCCCTCTCACTGGACGACTATGTGGTCAGCATCGGTGACGTGAACCGGGTGATCAACATGCTCGTCGGCGACACGCAGCGCATCGAGGTGTACGCCGAACGTGGATTTGCCATTGCGCAGCACATGCCGGACGAGGTCCGAGCGGCCTACCGTCGATTGGTGAACGCGGGGTTCACAAGTCGACTGGTGTAGAGCGGCTCCTGGTGGTCACCATGTCGGAGTGGCGGACCTGACTCCCATTCGGGTGCTGAGGTCGATCGCTGTCCTCGGCGTGCGGGGTCGGGACAGGATCTCGCGCACGATTATCCGCGACAGCCGATGGTAACGCACCTGGTCAGGGCCGATCTGCTCGGCGCTGAGAAGTATGTCCAAGGCGTCATCGACACGGTTCCAGCGTGCGAACGCCCGCGCTACCTCGATCGAATGCCGGACCCGGCGCTCGACGGGAAGTGCCCGGGTGTCAACGGTGGGGCCGATCTCGATCGCCCGCGCAACGTCGCCGAACTCCATCGCCACGGACACCTGATGGATGGTGACGTTCGTGGGGCCGAACGCGGTCCACAGGTGGTTGGCGTCCCCGCCGAGGCGAGCGGCTGAGTCGCTGGCCTCGCCCAGGTGCGTGTCCGATGTTGGGCGGTCATCCTGGTGCGCTGCGGCCATCGCGCACACCAGGTGGAGGCTGCCGTAGACGGACAGCAGTTCCGGGCTCGGGCGAGACAGGCGTGGCTGAAGGTACTGCGCGGCGGCCGAGGCAAGTCCCCGCCCCTGGCCGTACTCCCCGATGGAGACCAGGGCATGCGCTGCTGCCCGGCTCAGCGAACCGATCACGACATGGTCGTTGCTGGCGTTGGCCGCCGCCAGCCCTCGACTTGCGGCGATCCACGCGAGGTCGGCCTCGCCGAGTTTGGTCAGGAACAGGGTGGCGACCTGGTGAACGTAGGCGGTGAGCGCTTGCGCTCTCTGCCCGTCGTTGCCGTCGAAGGCGCGGGTCGCGGTGAGGCTGTCGTGGATGAGGTAGGGCAACCGCCGCGCGAGTGTGGCGTACTGCGACCGCTGATAGCGATCCCAAATATCGGCGATGTCGCGCTCCAGGTCAGCGAGGGAAGGCGGGTCATCGTCTTGGAATGACGCGATGGCCGGGGTGAGGTGCCGATAGTCCCGCAACGCCGCCCGCAGCGCCGGGATCGTCTGCCGCCCCGAGCCTTCCGACCAGTCGAACAGGCTCGGCTCGCCGATCAGGTCGGCAAGCGCGACGTCCAGCGCGGAGGCGATGCCCCGTATGACTGACAGCCGGTCCAACTCGGCGCGGTTGTTTTCCACCTTGCGTAGCCACTCTGCGGTCTTTCCCACCAACCCGGCAAGCACGTCTTGGGAGATGCCACGGCGGCGGCGGTAAAACGCCACGCGTTGGCCGATGGTCATGTCATCGGTCATGCCTCGCACACGATCATCCTGCCTGCCGACGCGGCTGCGACCTGGTACGAAAATTACCGGTTGGTCGCCCACGGTGAACCTACCTTCAGTCTTCGATACGTCACGCGCGGTTGTCCATCCCGGATCGACTGACAACCAGCCCCATTGACAGCAACGAAGCAGATGAGGGAAAGGCAGGGCAGGGCGATGGATTCTCGCCTGCCGAGCGGCGAGCTTGCCGACAGGCCCGCGGACGCCTTCCGGGTCGCCGTGGTCATGCTCGTCGACCCGCAGGGGCGGATCCTGCTCCAGCTGCGCGACGGCAATACCCGCATCGACCCACACCGCTGGTGCCTTCCCGGTGGGGCCGTCGAGCCCGGCGAGGACGCCCGCACCGCTGCACTCCGCGAACTGTTCGAGGAGACCGGCCTCACGCCGGACACCGACCTGATACTGGCGTGGCAGGGGCGCGTGCCTTCCCAGAGGTTCCCCGGCGCGGTCGCGGACTGCCACGTCTTTCTCGGCCGGATCGGTGCCGGTCAGCAGGACGTCCAGTGCGATGAGGGCGACGCGATGGTGTTCACCCCCGTCAACCGGCTGCCCGCACTGGAGGTCGGGCCCGTCCATCGTCAGATCCTCTCGACCGTCCTCGCTTCGCCGCTGTTCCCAGCCCAACGGCGGCCCGACCAGCCAGGAACTGACAGCGACGCCTACCACAAGACCGATGGCGGACTGGGCACGAGCGGCCGCGAGGCGAGGGCGTGCTTCATGTCAGCCCGCGGCGCACAGGTAGATCCGCGTCCTGATGCCTCCCCGGTTGTACGTGACATGGGCTCCGTGCTGCCGGGTGATCCGGCGGGCGCGTCGCGAGATGGGTGGGGTCGGCTCCCGCTCGGCCCGGCTCGCGCCGCGCCCGCTTCGGCTCGTCATACCTCGGGTGAGAGCGACTACCGCTTCGGAGGAGGGGACGAATGACCACCAAGACGATCTATGCCGGTGAGCCTGACCAGATGGCCATCGCGCAAGAGGTGCTGGACGAGCACGTCACCTCCAGCGCGACTGGGCTGTGCCTCAAATACGGCGTGCGCGGCCCGTGCTACCGGCGGGAGACGGCCACCGTGGTCTTCTCCCGATTCCTGCGACTACCTCGACTCACGCCCGGCCTGACCTGGCCGCAACTGGTCGGCGCCCGCCGTGTCAACGTGTGTCGTCCCGTCGACGGACCACCCCACATGAGCCGCCCAATAACGATCGCGGACTCCCGCTCGGCGCCGCGGACCGCACGGGAACCGCGGTCCGGCCCGGTGATGGGACAGGCGCCGACGACGGTGCTCGTCGCGGTGATCGGTCCGCCCGGGGTGGGGAAGTCGACGGTGGTCGCGGCGCTGGCCAGCGCGGAAGGTATGCCGGTGTTCCGGCTTCGCGAGACGATCCGCGCCCGGCCGGAGCTGCTTGCGGGGCTGGGACCGAGCACGGACCCGCTGGGCTGGGTGAGCCTGGAGGCGGTGCGCTGGGTGCTTGATGCCACGTTCGTGCGGGGCCGGTTCACGTTCGGTGCTGCGACGGTGCTGCTGGACAACTTCCCGGGCACCGCCGGCCAATTGGACCTGCTGGCCCAGACCGCCCAAGCCGCTGCTGCGCGGGTGGCGCTGTTGGAGCTTCGCGCCGACATGGCCACGATCGTCGGGCGAGTCGAGCAGCGTCGGGTGTGCCTGGTGTGTGGGCCGGACCCGCATGCTCCGGCCGTCGCGGCTGCCGACGACGCGCGGCGGTGCGGCTCGTGCCGCATGGTTCTGGCCCGCCGCGACACCGACGTACCCCGGCTGCACGGGCTTCGGCTGGCCCGATACGCCGCTAACCAGCCGGAGATCGCCGAGCTTGCCGCCGAGTGCGGCATCGCGCACCTGAGCGTCAATGCCGACGCCACCATGTCCGAGGTCTGCCAGGCGGCCCACCATGCCGTGCATCGGCTGACCGCACTCGCCAAGCACGAAGGGAGCCGATCGTGAGTACCACCGCGCTACCGATGCCGACGCTGCGCCGTGATCGAGCGGCGTTTAGCGACGCGTACGGCAATGCCCGCCTGCCCGCCTCCGCCCACGACACCGCACCCCGGCGGGTGGACAAGATCCCGTACGGGCGGTTCCGCAATGTCTACCTGTACATCACCGAGGCGTGCCAGCTGCGCTGTGAGCACTGCTACATGGGCGAGCGGCTGGAACGGGCGTTGAAGATGCCCTACGAGGCGGTCATGAACACGCTGACGACGTGGCGGCAGATGGGCGGGTCGAAGCTGACCATCCTCGGCGGGGAACCGACGCTGCATCCCGACTACATCCCGATCATCCGTGGCGCCAAGGCGCTCGGCTACGAGCACGTGATCACCACCAGCAATGGGCTCGGTCCGGCGGCGAAGAAGTTCGCCCAGATGGAGCCGGAGGACTTCTCCTACGTGCAGATCAGCCTCGACGGTGGCTGCGCAGCCAGCCACGACCAGGTCCGCGGCGAGGGCACCTTCGACCAAGCCCTCAGCACCGTCGCCGGGTTGTGCGAGCGCGGCTTCGACACCCGGATCATCTGTACCGTCAACCGGGCCAACCTCGGCGACTGCCTGAACCTGTTGGACTTCGCCGACGAACTGGGCGTGTCGCTGGTCAAGTTCCACGTGTTCTCCGTCATCGGCTCCGGGCACGGCGCGGCAGAGTGGGGCATCGGGCCTGCCGAGTGGATCGCGTTCTACGAGCGCCTGGAACAGGTCGGGCCGGGCCACAAGACCCGCATCTGGTACCAGCCGACCTACGCCCGCCGGGAGCGGATGGCCGGCTACGCCGCAGACGGATATCGGGGCTGTATCGGCCGGACCCTGGACCGGATCTCGATCTTCCCGGACGGCCGGGCGTACGTGTGCTCGTTCCTGTTCGACACCGACCTGCACTTCGCGAACAGGTCGACGGCCAGGTGGTCCTCAACAAGCAAGCCAACGAGTTCGACCTGTTCACCCAGACTCTGCGGCACCCGAGCTGCGGCTCATGCAAGGTCTCTGATGCGTGCATGGGCGGCTGCCCGGCCGAGGAGCTGGTGATGGGGCAGGCGTCCTGCGCCGCCGAGCCGGACATCGTGCCGGTGTGCCGGCTATGGAAAGCCGACGTGCCCACCGGCCTGCCAGGCTAACCAACCACGATCGAGTGCCGAAAATGGTCCACGGCAGGGACAAAACACACCCGGCCCAACAACGATGATCAACGAACGAGGAGCTGTGATGGCCCGCTACACCTCATGTGTCGACCTGCACCTGATCCTGCGCGACGGTGACGGACGGGTGCTGGTCGGCGAGCGCCGCAACACCGGTTGGGCCGATGGGCAGCTTGGCCTTCCATCTGGGCACCTGGAAAACGGCGAGTCCGCCACCACAGGCGTCGCCCGCGAAGCCGAGGAGGAGGTCGGCGTACTCGTCAAGCCCGATGCCCTGCGGTTGGTCCACCTGATGCACCACCGCACCGACTCCGGACGGGTCGCACTGTTCTTCGAGGCCCGCGACTGGTCCGGTCAGATCACCAACCAGGAGCCGGACAAGTGCGCCGGATGGTCGTTCGTCGACCCGGCCGACCCGTCCCCGCAGATCGTGCCCTACGTCGCGCAAGCGCTGCGGCAGATCGCCTCGGGCGAGGTCTACAGCGAGGGCGGCTGGTCGTAGCCATGACGCCAGCGATGGGACCAGACCTGGTCTGCTTCGGCTACCTCACCCACGCGCAGGTCACCGCCGTGGCGGCCTATCCGGCGGCGAACACCGGAGCGCAGGTGGTCCAGGTCCTCCCGTCGCTGGCCGGGGACGCACCCATCACTGCCGTGACCGCACGGCGGCTCGGCTCGACCACGCACCTGATCAGCAACCGGGTCAGCGTCGACGCCGCCGGGCAGGCCGTCCTCGACATGCTCGACAGCGCCGCCGTCACCCACCAAGCGCTGCCCAGCGCCGCGCCCGGCTCTGGCACGCCACAGCTCACCATCGTGACCGACCAGGCGGGCACCCGCACATGGTTCGCCTGGCTCGGCAACACCTTGGAACAGCTCGCCACCGCGGACCTGACCTCGCTGAGCGCGGCCCGGCTGGCGTACATCGACTGCTATCGCATCATCGACGGCCTGGCCGCCGCCGCGATCACCGCCGGCCACGCTCCGCTGCTGCTCAACCTCGGCGGCGACCGCTCTCCGACACCGCCGCCGAAGCCGCCAGCAGACGCCACATCACGTTCGTACAGACCAACCTCGATGAGCAAGACGCCGGCCGCGCCGAGGCCGTCGCCGCTGACCTGTATGCCCGGCTGCACCCGGAGACCGTCGTGGTCACCCTCGGCCGGCCCGGCGCCCTCGGCTACACGTCGGCGGGCGCCTTCCGGATGCAGGCACGGCAGATCCATGTGCGTCACACACACGGCGCGGGAGCCGCGTTCTCCGACAGACTCGCGCACGCCTACCTCACCGGAGCCACCGCCCGCCAAGCCGTCCACGCCGCCTGCCTCGCGGGCACCTCGCACTGCGCAGCCACCGGCGCGATACCCCACCAGCGCACCGACGTCGATCTGATCATGGAGGCACTGTCATGACTACCGTCGCCCCAACCGCCGCCCTCTATGCCCCGCTCGCAGGCCTGGACTGGAACGACCTGACCGCCGTTGCCGCCGCCTCCACTACGGTCCTCGACCAGCTCACCGCCGACCGTGCCCTCCTCGGTGAACTGACCGACACGGTGGTTGACAATCCGCACCTGGCCCGGCTGTGCGAGCACTACGACATCCTCGACAAGATCGTCCTGCACGACGACCCAGACGGCTGGCGGATCAGGCTCCACGTATTCCTCGACGGCTACTTCGACAGGCCCCATAACCATCGCTGGACCTACACCAGCCGGATCCTCACCGGCAGCTACACCCACGTCCTCTACGGCACCGACCACGAATTCACCGACGAAGTCGACGTGGCCGCACTCTCGCCCCGCCTGAGCCGCATCGAGGAACCCGGCGACACCTACACCCTGCACCACAGCATGATCCACTCCGTGACGGCGCACAGCGAAGCCGTAACCCTCATCGTGCGCGGCCCCGCCGTCAAAGACAGGTTCGTCGTCACCGACCGCGCCACCGGCAAAGCCTGGTGGCAGTACGGCGCCGCCACCGAGACACCCGACACCGCCACCGCCAAGCGCATGACCAACGAACATCTCCGCGACCGCATCACCGCCCTGCACACGGCAGGCACCTTCACCCCGTAGCCACTCACGGCAAGGGCCCCGCGCCGTGAAAAGCCCACCTAAAAGCGGGTCCGCCGCCCCCCAACAGGCGGTATCTGGCAAGGTGCTTTGCCAGTCATCACGGTCCGCGAGTTCACCGGCGGGCACCCGCCCGGCGCTGACGAACCCCATCAACCCTGGCGACGCCATGACAATGGACCGGACCTGGTCGGCACAGCTACATGTGGAGTGCGGCAGTTGGAACCGACCGTCCCGGCGTCCGGTCGGCGTAGCGCTACCCGGCCACCGGAGCGTAGTGAAAGACGCCCAACCGCTTGGGCTTGTGGCCCGACGCAGAATGGACCGACATCACCGGCACTGTAAGCGTCACCGTGACAGCGTGAGCACCGAGCATACCGTTCATGGTCATCTCCAACGCCGCGGTCATGCTCATCGCGAACGATGCACAACATCTATCCTGCCATCTCCGGGCCGGTGTCTTTCGTTTGACGTCGGCCAGCAAGGTCGGCGAGCAGTGGAATGGCGGCGATTTTCTCGGCGGCGAGATCTTGCCACAGTAGGCCGTCCGGGTGCCGTGAGGGCGGGCACTCAATGAGTTGTTCGGGTGTGACAATCAAGTCGACGGTGAAGTCGTGGCGAGCGACAGGTAGTGCTTCGTTGACTACTTGGAGTTGGTGGACGGTGGTCGCGATGACGGTGCTCGGCGCTAGGAGTCCGGCTTGTGCTAGTAGTGCGACTTCGATATCCGAATAGCCTGCGCCCTTTCCGATCCGTGTGCCGTCGGGGTTGACCGCGACGCTGCCGCAGATGATTAGGTCGATGTGGGGCATCTCGTCGACGTGGACTTTCGGTGCGGCCCTTGCTGCGGCCTGTGGTATCGCTGCTTGGTCTAGCGGGATTTGTAGGTGCGTTGGGTCGAGCCGGAAAAAGGGGCGGATGTCGGCGAGCTGGGGTACGGCCATGTAGACGGTCTTTCCGGCTGTGAGCGCGCCGACTCGGACTGGGAGCTGGGGCCAGTCTGGGTTGGCCTTTATTGTCCGGCTGGCGTGCCATTGCGGTGTATCGGCTAGTCGCTGCGCCGCCGCCTCTGCGCCGGCGAAGTAGGGGATCTTGCCGCGCACCGCTGATACAGGACTGACGCCTTCGCGGATGAGCAGGTTCCAGACGCGTTCGCGGATCCGATGCTTGGCTATCAGGGTGTCGGCGTGTTCTGCCACTTTGTGCCTCTCATGTCATCAGGGCCAGGAGGCGGTCGTGTAGCTCACGCACCTGAGGCTGATCGCGCCAGGGCGCCATTTCACGTCCGGCGGCGAAGGTGACGTTGAGTCCGCCTGCGCCGCGGGTCTGCTCCGCCAGATCGATGGCCCGATGCAGATGTCCAATAGCTTCGTCAAGTTGGCGCTGGCGAACGCAGGCGATGGCGAGGTTGGCGTGCACGATTGTTCCCGCCTTGGTTGGCCCGTGAGCCAGGTGCGAGCTTTGTTCTAGGTGTTGCTGCGCCGCGCGCGGTTCGTTGAGGAAGAGGTAGCAAGAGCCAGCGACCCGGCCAAGTTGGCTCGGCGAGTACAGCTCGATTGCCGCGTCGGTGTTGTTCACTTGCGCAAACTGTGCTTCGGCCTCCCTGAGGGCTGCCTCGCACTCCGTGCGCTGCTGGAGCATTGCCCTGGCCTCCCCCATGTGTAGTAGGCCGAGGCCCGAGATCACGCGGCTGGTGGTGGCGCTGAGCCGGGCGGCCTCCTGCGCCAGATGCAGGCCCGAGGTCGGGTCCTTGTATCCATACAGGGCGATGTAGCTCTTGCGCAGGTGAGCGTTAGCCTCAGTTGCGGTGTCGCCGACCTGCCGGGCGGCGTCGATCGCCTCGTCGAAGTACGCCGTGGCCGTCGCATGGTCGTGGCGCAGGGATGCATCCCACACCAGTTGGCCCATGAGGATTGCCGACTCGGCGCGCGCAGTTGTCAACTCGCGGCGGATACGTCCGGTCCTGCAGTGGCCCGACAGATACGTGATCTGAGCGTGGTGCTGTCCGGCCGCAGCCAGCAGAGAGGTCGACGGGGCGTGCTCGTACCTTTCGTCGAGGTCTTGGACCTTCTCGCGAAGCAGGGCGACCGCGATCAGGTCGACCTGCTCAGGGTGAGCCAGGGCCCACTCGAGCCGTTCTGGCCTGGCCGACTCGTCAAAGCCGCCGGGACCGACCTGCCTCGAAAGCCCGGCCAGCACCTCCGTGAAACGCCGCTGAGCGTCATCGTCAGCCGTCTTCAGCGCCTGGTCCAGCAGCGACAGCGAGAAGCCAGAGATCGTTACCCTGCCCGTTTCCCAGTTCGTGATCGACCTGTGGGTTACGCCGAGTCGGGCTGCGAACGCGCGCTTGGTCAGCCGCAGCGCGTTGCGTAGTGCAAGCGCTTCTGCCGCTGACCACTGCTGCACCTTGGCCCCCTTATGTCAACGCCCTGATCGCCTGCAGCCTATCGGGCAGATTTCCACCTTAGTACCCACCTTTTCTACCCGAACGCGTTCCCTCCTGCTGACTGGTTGTTGCACGCTCTTTGCGGCGCGCTGCTGCGCCATTGCAGTTCGACACCAGGCGGTCGCGTGCGGCCCGTGCCGTTGGCATGGCGACGTAAAGATCAAAGACGGAGGTGGGCGTGGTCGATCGGCAACCGGCGTGGCCTCCTACCCCGTCGGCAACGCGGCACCGTATTGATGGAGAAGCCATCACGGACGCCTCTGGCGGCGGAACAGCAATGCCCGCGTTCTCGCCGAGACGGAGCCCGGTGATGGCAACGCGTGAGAATCTAGCGATTCCTGACCAACGCGAACGTGCCGGTATCGCGCCAGCCTCCGCGTACAAGGCGCGTCAGCCGGTGTGGGTATACCGGCAGGGCTGGCGGCCGGGCGTGGCGCTGTTCGGTTCGGAGAGGGCGGTGTCAGTCCGCTACAGGCAGAACGTCGGACTGGGTACCAGCGTGGACACGGTTCTGCCGATAGACCTAGCCCTTCGAACCGAGCCGGACCCGTACCTGGACCGCGACAGTAGGGCGCCAATGGAGGAGACGGTGTCCAATGCCGTCTGAGATGGCTGACGCAACTCTGCCTGCCCGGTGCGGTACGTGGGAATCACACCCAGCCTCCGCCGGTCGTGCGAGGAGGACGAGATTGCTCGACTGGGGACGGTGCGGGATGACAGTGGAGTGGGCGGTGACGGGTGATGTCTGCCGCTGACCACGAGCCGATGTCGCTGCGCGCCAAGTGGCTCGGCGTCGGGCTGCGGGAGTTGCGTGAACGGCGCCGCTGCGGTGCCGGCGTCGCCGCCCGGGAGCTTGGCATCGACACGGCGCTGCTGCGCGCCTACGAGGCGGGTAGCAAGGTGGTCGGTCCGCAGCGTGCGGCCAGGTTCCTGGAGCTGTACAAGGTCTTTGACCTCGATGAGCAGGAGCAGGTGCTGGGCCTTGCCCGGGATGCCTGGCCGGAGCCGGACAGTCCGCTGGCTGACATGGAGCCGTCGCTGGTGGACCTGTTGTGGCTCGAGGCGAACGCCGCCCGGATCCGCTGCTTCTCCAACGCGCTGGTCCCGGATCCGCTGCGGACTGAGCGGTACGCCGACGCGGTAGCGCAGGTCGAGGTGCCGGCTGCTCGCCGCCCCGGCGTCGGGTTCGCTCGGCGACTGGATGGGCCGCATGAGCCAGATCTGCATGTGCTCATCGCCGAATCGGCGCTGACACGACCGGTGGGCCGATCGGACGTTAACACTGAGCAGCTGCTGTACCTGGCCAAGCTGGCACGCACGCGGATGCTCACCCTTCGGGTGCTGCCGAACCGAGCCGGCTACCTGCCGGGCATGGACACCTCCTTCACGGTGTTCGACGTCCCTCCGTACCCCGCGGTGGCGACGTTGCGAGTCCCCGACGATCGGTGGCGGCACGACGACGAAGACGCCGCCTCCGCGTTCGACACCGCTTTCTACCGGCTGCGCCGCCAAGCGCTGGACGTACGCGCGTCCCTCGATCTGCTCACCAGCTTGACCGAACAGCACCGCTGACCCCGCAGCTCCATCGTCCACATCCGAATCTTGCTGAGAGGAATGGGTTCCGTGCCCACCAAACGAGAGACCTTCATGCCGACGCTTCGGGCCCAGTACTTGGGGCAGCGGATGCGCAAATGGCGGGAGGACCGGGACATGACCCTCAAATACGCCGCCGCGTACGTGGGTGTCGAGTTCTCCACACTGGCCCGTTACGAACGTGCGGAGTGGCCGTTCCGGCCCGATCACATCGTCGCGCTGTTGGACATGTACGGCGTCGCGGACGAGGCCGAGCGTGAGGAGTTGCTCACTCTGGCTAAGAGCGCGTGGCGGATGCACCAGTGGAGCTATCCGGACGGCTCGACCAACGAACTGCACACGGCTGGCGTCGGCCACCCGTGGGTCGAGCGTCAGGCCGAGGAGGTCCACGTCTACGGCGGGATGCTCATCCCGGGCCTGCTGCACAACCAGGACTACGCCGCCGCAATTATCGAGTCCTACACGCCGCGGGCTGACGCCCGCGTGTTCGACCAGCACCTGAAGGCGCACATGGCTCGCCAGGAGCGGCTCTATGACCGTCCGCCGGTGCGGGTCAACGCGCTCGTCGAGGAGGCCGCCCTGGGCCGCCCGGTCGGCAGCCGGCTGGTCCTGCGTGCCCAGCTGGAACATTTGGTCCACCTGGTCGACAAGCTGCCGCACGTCGATATCCGGGTACTGACGACTGGTCTGGGAATGCACCCGGGCGTCCACGGCGCCTTCACCGTCTATCAGATGCCCCGCCCGTACCCGGAGGTCGCCTTCGCCCAGCATCTCGGCGGCCAGCTACTCATGGAATCGGGGCTGGCCAAACGTCACGTCCAAGCGCACAAACAGCTCTGGGAGCAGACGGCGCTCGGCCCGCGCGAGTCCATCGAGCTGATCGACAAACTCGCCGAAGAGGCGGGCTAGGGGGCCAGTCACCTCGGACACCACTACGGCAAGGCGGTATCAAGCCCTGTTCGATGTGGACATCCCCAGGGCCGCACGCCTGCTACGCCTGGTGGACAAGCCGGTCGGGGTCGAGTGGACGCAGCCGTGCTGCACCCGGTCCCACCTCCCGGGACCGAGTGACGCGCACCCGCACCCGGGCTACGCCCTCGGCCCCGACCTCCTACTCCTGGAAGCAGCCGCCACGCCGCGCTCCTCGTTTCGACACCGCGCGTCGACGTTGGGCACCGGGTAGCAGAAGACCGCTGCCGCGAAGCAATCGAGATTGAAGGGCAGTGCAGTGATTACGTTTCTCACGTACAACGTGGACGGCTACCAGCCTTTCGGCGATTACCCTGATCAGCGGTACCGGTTGGTGGAGCAGGTGATCCGGGACGCTGCGCCGGACGTCGTTGCCGTTCAGGGACTACCGGGTCGTTCGCCGAAGCAAGCCATGATGCGGCTGGCGTACAAGACCGGCATGGTCTGCACCCTCGGCGAGGACCGTCGCGGCCACATCGCGGTCGCGCGGGGCGCGCATGATGACCTCGCGGTCGGGCTGATGTGGCGGCCGCCGCTGTGGGCTACCGCTGGCAGTCTGGACATCCATCAGGGTGTGGACTGGTGGTACGCGTTGGTCAGCGTGGAGCTGAACGTCGGTGACGGCTACCGGATCCGGCACGGCTGCTACTGTGCCCCGCCCCGCGAGGGTGGGCTACGCCGCCCGGACGAGGCCGCCCGGCTGGTCAAGGCCATGACCAGGTCGATGGGGCTGGTGGGGGCCGACTGGAGCAACCCCCACTACTACACCGACCGGTGCGGCAGCGAGTTGGTCCGGCCCGAGCCGCACTGGGACGAGCAGGAACCATCGGAAGTCGCGCTAGCTAACCGTGTCGCCGTGGACATCCTCGCGCAGGGCGGGCTGCGCGATCCGAGCACCGTGCTCGAACAGCCTCGACCGGTCAGCACGGGACACTGGCCTGACGAGCTGCACAGCGGCTGGCCGGTCGACGGCGTCCTGGTCACCTCGCGCATGCTCGACGCCGTCGGTGAGTACTTCGCCGTCGACACGCCGGCTGCGCGACGGGCGTCCACACATCTTCCCGTCGGTGTGCGCTATGACCCCGCCGCACCGTAACGCGCGTCCCAGCAGCGATGGACTGGTGTCCGATGTGGATGGCGGTTGGCCGACAACGTTCTGGTACCTCGGCCGAGAACGCTTCGGGCGAGCGGGTGGAGGCCCGCGTAGGTCGGTGCAGCCGGTCAGCCGTACACCGCCACTTCACGATCCGGCCAGCGTTCGACACCACGTACGGCCCCAGCCCCTTTTCGGCTTCTCGCCTGACATATGCCATGCAATCACAGGCATCCAACCGCCAGATGGAGATAGTCCTTGATGATCCAGGCTGTCGTGGTCGCGGCTAGTGCGGTGTTGGTCGCGGTCGCCGCCCACGAGGCCGCGCATGGGTTCGCCCTGCGTAGCCTCGGCATTCCCGTCCACCGGGCAGGCATCGGGCTGCCGCTCCCGCCGGTGTTCACCATGTTCCGGGTTCGGGGCGTCACGTTCACCGTGTCGCCGTGGCTGGTCGGCGCCTACGTCCAGGCCCACCCGCACTATGTCAGGCAGATCGAAGAGCTCCGTTTCCGGGACCGAGCCTGGTTTCTGAATGCGGGCACCGTCGTCAATCTCATCCTGGGTTTCGGGGCTTTCGCCGCCACCGCGGTGTTGGTCGGCCACCCCGGTTACGCGATCGTCGCCTGCGCGTTCGGTGTGGTGACGTGGACCGGACGTCGGATCGTCGCTGCCTACCTGATACCCGCTGCCGCGGTGCCGGTCCTCGTCTTCGTGATCGTTGCCCTCGCGGGTGCTTGGTCGCGCGGTGAGACCGGCGCCGGGCTCAACGGATTACCCAACCTGGTTCGGCCGGGCGTCGCGGGCGCGGTCGAGTTTCTCGGCCTTGCTTCGTTCTCGCTGGGGGCGCTGAACGCGTTGCCGCTGTTCGGCTTGGACAACGGCAAGGTCGTGGACCTGCTCCTGCACCGCTGGATACCGCGCTGGGCGGTCCACGTGTACCGCACCACCGGATTGGTGGCGGTGGCCGCCATGTTGCTGCTCGCCATCGGCTCGGACATGTGGGCGGCCATCACCGCGGTCGCATCGTAAGCCCACAACCCCCAATCCACAGCAGACCAGACACCACGCGCGACAGCTCACGAATGGAAGGACACACGCCAAACCAAACAATCCACCTGCTGACTGTCCGTTGGCGGCGATCAAGCCGCTGCGCACGGGGGCGTCACTGATGCCCACGGCGAACCGCATGTGAGTTTCTATTCGGAGAGTGGAGGACGGTATGGCCGACCAGGTGATACCCGCGCCGGTGCGGGAGTGGGTTGACCTACTGCATCGCACGACAGGTGTTGCACCGCAGGTCCACAGGACCATTACCCCGGCTCCGCGGTGGCAGCTTAGCCTGGCCAATGACCGCGTGCTGCTGACCATAGACTTCCGACCCAGCAGCGGCGGTCGGTGGGTGAGGCGCGGCTCCACGTTGTCCATCGACGGGCAACCGGTAACAGCAGCGGAGAACCTGGAGCACTTCGTGCGCGTGTTCGCCAACCCGGACGAGGAATACAACCGCCGCCAGTTGCCACCGCCTCCACTGGATGCAGTCATACACGTGCGGCCCACGGCCGAGGCGCCGGCGCCGGTGGCCAAGGGCCTGCGGAAGCTAAGCCGCGCGTTCGGCAAGTCCGCCGAATGCGTGGTGGGAACGGTCGGCTCCGTGTTCTGGGCGGCCGAAGTTCGCATGCCCAAGGTCCGGGCGGTCCTGCGGGTCAACTTCCACGTGTGGCCGGACGGATCGTGCCACGAAGTTGGCGAGCCGCCGTTCCTGGTAACCGTCAACGGCAAGGACGTCACCGCAGAGATGGGCGGCAAGCTCGAACGCGTCGTGGCGATGATGAACCGGCCCGCCCACGACGCCGCGCCCGCCCCGGAGGCGGTGACGAAGCCGGCCGGGCCAGCGCGCGATGTCGGCGTCGAAACACGCCAAACCACCGTGCTAAGGCTGTAGCCATACCTGGCGTATCAACCCACGCCGCCAATGCCACGTGGGCCCATTTCGGCCACCGCGCACTGCCACGCCGATCGGCACAAGCCAAGAGCGACTTTCCACGCGTGGAGTTCGACAACACAGGCGCGCCGCTGGCATGGCCGCACCGCCCGCGCCGGTGCGGCTCGCTGTCGGCTCGGATGTAAGGACCGGCTGGTAGGGCGGTCGCCTCCTCGCCCATCCAACGAATCGACAGGAGAGCAACAAACATGGCCGACAACACATCAGCGGGGAACACGTGACAAGCGACGAAGACCGGACCATCCGCCACGCCGAGAAGAAGGACTCGGGGCAGGTCGCCGTCCTGATGGCAGACGCGCTCGCCGGCACCCCGGTCGGAGCGTGGCTCATCAGCGACCCGGCCGTTCGCACCGACCTGTTCCGGCGCTACTTTCACCGACTGGCGGACCAGCTCTACACCGACATGGCGACGATCCTGCACGTCACCGGCGGCCCAACTCCCACCGGCTGCGCGTGGTGGCTGGATGTCGTCACCTACGAACTCGATCCGCCCTTGGACCGGAACAACGTGTTCGACGAGGTGTTCGGACCGTACGCGGACAGGTTCCGACT
Source organism: Phytohabitans sp. LZ39 (assembly GCF_059359075.1). Taxonomy (NCBI): domain Bacteria; kingdom Bacillati; phylum Actinomycetota; class Actinomycetes; order Micromonosporales; family Micromonosporaceae; genus Phytohabitans; species Phytohabitans sp. LZ39. The sequence goes on from NZ_JCADBM010000023.1 coordinate 84,504, forward strand.
GCTCGACACCATCGCCCGGCGGACTCTGGTCGAGTGCGGTCTGGGCGAGAGCTGGCTGCTGGCCCTCGTAGCGGTGGATCGCTCCCGTCACCGCACCGGGATCGGCTCGACGCTGATGCGACACACGTTGTCCGACATGGACACCCACGGCGCCCACTGGCCGACTTGGGCGGTCGCGCTGTCCCCGACCCATCGCATGTTCCTGGAACGCCACGGCTTCACCGTCACGGCGGATACCTTCCTGCCCGATAACGGCCCGACGCTATGGCCCATGTTCCGGCCGGGACCCAAAGGGGTGAGACCGGTACCGGCTTCGGGACGCTGCACGCCCGCGTAAGCGCGGATGGCGTAGGCGCGGTTGGTGGGACCGGGCTGGGTCGCGGTGGCCGGGATCCTGCCGGCCGGCCATCGCCGGCCGCGACCCGCTGTGACAGTCGAGGTGGCCGGCCAATTGACGCGACGATTCGCCGGGAGCGGCGTCGGTGGATCGGCACCTGTGTCCCTTGTGGACAGGCGTAGCTCGGTCGTAGCGCAGTCAGGAGACGCGACAACCATGACCGCAGTGGAGCGGTACGACGAGATGGACCGCCGGTACTGGACGGCTGTCGCCCGGCAGCGGATGGACCCGGAGCAGGTCTCCCAAGCCCGGATCTACGACTACCTGCTCGGCGGCCGGAACAGCTTCGCGGTCGACCAGGCCGCCGCGGAGGCGATCATCGCCCAGAACCCGGACGCGCCGCTCGTGGCCAGGGCCAACCGTGCGTTCCTGCGCCGCGCCGTGCAGTACCTGGTCGGGCGGGGGATCCGCCAGTTCGTCGACATCGGCTCCGGGCTACCGACGGTGGGCAACGTTCACGAGATCGCGCAACAGACGGCGCCGGATGCCGGAGTCATCTATGTGGACAACGACCCGGTCGCCGTCACGTACAGCCGGGAGTTGCTGCAGGACGACGCGCGTGCGGTGGTCGTCCCGGGGGACCTGCGCGAGGTGGACCTGCTGTTGGACCGGTTGACCGATCCGCGGCTACGGCCGGTCGTCGACCTGGACCGGCCGTTCGCGGTGCTGCTCGTCGCGGTCCTGCACTTCTTCCCCGACCACACCGGCCCGCAGCAGTTGGTCGCCCGGCTCCGCGAGGCGATGCCACCGGGCAGTCCCTTGGTGGTCAGTCACCTCGCCACCGAGTCCTTCACCCAGGCCGATGTCGCGGCGGTGCAGGGCATCTACCGCGAACGCGGCACGGGATATCCAGTCACCCGCACCCGCGAGCAGGTCCGGGCGTTCTTCGGCGACTTCCCGCTCGTCGACCCCGGCCTGGTCTACGTCAGCCAATGGCACCACGCCGACGCCGACGCTGAGCCGGCCGCGTTCGCCCAGGACCCGGCCCGCTCCGGCGGCCACGCCGGCGTGGCCGTCAAGCCATCCGGGCTTACAACGTGAGCGGGTGGCGGTGGTGCGGCCGCTGGCCGCGGCCGGTGATGGCAGCAGGCGCCCTGGCGGGCGCGGCCAGCGTGGCCGCCGCCGGGCTGGCGTGGACCCGGCTCGCAGACCCGCATCCGGCCCCGACAGGTGTGACCGCGCTCATGCCGACCACGACATCGTCGCTGCCATCTCCCCACGGCCGACGATACGACGCTGGGTTCGTCGACCCGTGCGCCCTCGTAGACGTGGCACCGCTGGTCCAACGCAGGTTCGTCGTTCGTGAAGCCGTGCCGCTGACCTTCTCCGCGAGCAGCTCATGCCGGATGGTGTTGCGGCTGGCCGACGCACCGCGCCTCGACCCGGACGGCGACGTCGATACCAGCCGGGAGTTGATCGCTATCGTCGTCGACGCCACCTCGTTCCCGGACGAATCGACCCAGGCGGGATGGACCTGGCGCACCCGCCGGGATTTCATGATCCGCGACAAGGGCGGCGGACAGGTCCACGATGTCGTGGGCCTGGGCAGTCAGGCGTTCGCGACCAGTGAACGCCGCCCGACAAACCGCCGCGGCCGGGCCACCTGGTCGTACGGGCTGCACCTGTGGGACGGCAACCTGTTCCTGTCCGTGACCGTGACCGGCATCGGTGAGGGCAAGCGCTTCACCGGCACGGACGCCGAGGCCACCGCAACCCGCCTCGCACTCGGTCTGCTCGCCGCCCTGCACGCCTAGAACATCATCGGTTCGTCATGCCTCTATGCCCCATGTGGACGCCGCAAGGACTCCGGCCGCGTACCTGGTTGACGAAGATCCAAGAGGAAGGTGCCTTGGTCCATGGGACGTGACCACGGCGGCGACGCCGGCGAGGCGACGCTCGCTCGTGCCTGGCGGTTGGTTCAACGCCACGGCGCGGGCGACCGATGCGGTGGCTGCCGCCCGGACGGCTGCGACCGCCTGGTGTGGGCGCATGACCAGCTGGAGCGCTTGGACGAGGACCGCGACTGGTACGAGCAGCGGCTGCTGCGAATCCGCGAAGTCATCCGCCAAGCCGAGGCGGGCCGGCCACTGGTCGTCAGGCCGGCGGCGGTGCGCTGGGCGCGCGGTCGCGCGTCGCCTGGGTAGGTCGCGCGACGAAGGTGCCGCGGCCTTGGTGGCCGATGGTGTCACCGGCCGCGGACAGCATCCGCAGGGCGGTCTTGACCGGCTCGGCGCTGCACTCGTACTTGGTGCGCAGCTCGTTGATGGAGGGGAGTTTGTCACCGGGCTTGAGCGTGCCGGAGGCGATGTCCCGGCGGATATCATCGATGATCGTCTGGTAGACGGCTTCGGCGGCTGGCATCGGTGCGTGCGCTCCTTTGGTTCGGCGCCCCCATCTGACCACGCGCCAAGGTGGAATGCCAAGCATGAACAGCATCCATTGACTTGGCAGCAATAGCATTCTAAGTTGTTGTCGGGTGGAGGTGTCCGGTCGGTTCGGCAACCTGTGCGCTCACCTCCACCCGGCACGTCGACCAGCGGTAGCGCCACCGGTCGATGTCGGCACATGGATCGGTCTGTGAGCCTGCGGGCAACCGGGGGAGCGAGCAAGACGCGGGCCGGGCGGTGGCCGGTTCGAAAAGGGCCACCCACCGCCGCCACCGGCACCGGCACATCGCCACCCGCGGCGGCGGCCCGGCTGGCCTCGTCGTGATCATTCAACCGCTTCGCCCACGGCGGCGAAGCCGACCACTTGGAATGAATAGCATGCGAGCTGGAGATGTGATGTTGGTAGCACCACATCCGCCGGGGTCCTCCCGGCGGCGGCCCGGCGTCGGTGTGGTCGCCGCAGTAGTCCTGCTGCTGTTGGCGGGCTGCGGCGGCGACGGCGAGACTGCCGCGGGTGAGCCGTTGGACAAGGTCACCTACCTGACCGGGTTCGGGATCAGCGGACGGGAGTCGCACGCGCATACCGCGGTGGCGAAGGGGTTCTTCCGCGAGGCCGGTTTCGAGGTCACGATCGAGCCGGGGCAGGCAGGCCCCTACAACGACAACGCCGTCGGCGCCGGGAAGGCGCAGTTCGCCGGCGTCGACGCCAGCGGCGCGTTCGTCCGGTTCGCCAAGGCAGCCCCCGGCCAGCGGAAGGTCCGCACGGTGGCCGCCGTGCAGCAACGCACCCTGCTGTCGATGGTCACCCTCAGCGACCGGAACATCCGGGTACCCAAGGACCTGGCCGGCAAACGGTTGGGGGTTGGCCCTGGGGCCGCCCCACGGGTGATGTGGCCGCTGTACGCGAAGCTGGCCGGTGTCGGCCCGGTGACCTTCGTGGAGAACAAGCCGGACACCCTCGCCGGGCTGCTGGTGGCGAACAAGGTCGACGCGATCGGCCTGTTCGTCGCGGGCATACCGCAGGTCGAGGCGGCCGAGGCGAAACTGGCCAAGGAACAGAACCGGCCGCCGCGGCAGGTGGTCAAGCTGCCGTACTCCGACTACCTGACCGACATGTACGGCACCGTGCTGATCACCTCCACCCATCTCGTCGACCGCGACCCGGACCGGGTCCGCCGGTTCACCGGGGCGCTGATGAAGGGCCTGCGGTACGCGGTCGAGCATCCGCAAGAGGCCGGCCAGATTCTGCACGACATGGACGCCAAGCAGAATCCCGCGACCGCGGCCCGCGAGTTGGAACTGGTGAAGCCGTTCGCCGTACCACCCGGCGGCCATCCGTACGGATTTATGGATCCGGCACAGGTTGCCCGCTCGATCGCCATCTTGCAGAACCTGCCCATGCCGAACATCACGCCGGAACAGCTGGTCGCGTTCGACCTGGTGCCCCAATGACACCGCCGACCGGCACCGTCACTCCGTACCCGTTGGACAACACCGCCGACGGTGCCGACGCCCACCACCACGGGCTCGCCCACCTGCTGGACAACTTCTCCCAGCACCGCCTCGCGGGCCTGCGCGACTGGTCCGGGGCGCACGTGCTCGAAGTGGGCTGCGGCAAGGGCTCGTTCGCGCGCCGCCTCGCCGACATGGTCGGCGACAGCGGCCACGTGACTGCCACCGACCTCAAACCCCCGGCGCTCGACCACGACCGCATCACCGTCATCCAGCACGACCTGACCAGCGACACGGCCCTGCCGGCCGGACCCTTCGACGGCGTCCACACCCGCCTGGTCCTGCAACACCTGCCCACCCGCGAGGACATCCTGGACCGGCTGATCGCCGTGCTCCGGCCCGGCGGCGTCCTGATCGAGGAGGCATGGCGGCCCGTCCGGGTCAACCCGGTCGTTGCCGCACCCGACCCGGACTCCCGCTACCTGTACGAACGCTTCGCCCACGCCAGCGGCCGCATCTTCGACGACGCCGGCACCGACCCCCACTGGGCAAAACAGGTACCCACCGCCATGGAGAACCGCGGCCTGACCAATGTGGACACCGTCATCCACGGCAGCTTCTGGCGCGGCGGCGACCCCGCCGCCCGCATGGTCGCCGGCACCATTCCGCAACTGGCCGACGGCCTACTGGCCAAAGGCTTCACCACCGCTGACATCGACGCAGTCCTGGAACTGCTCCACAACCCCGCGTTGAAAGTGGAGTCCCACCTGCTCTACTCCACCAGCGGATACGTGCCCCAGCGGTAGGGCTGTACGGACCGCCGAGGGTGCCCCGCAGGCGTGGGCACCCTCCGGCATCTCCCCTCCAGATTCCGACCGGACCAGGAGGTTCGCCCGGTGGCATTTCCGTTCCGCCGTTGGCTCGGGGCGCTGCTCCCGGTGGCCGCTTGCACCGCCGGCGTCGCCGGCTGGTGGGCCGCGACGGCGGCGTTCGACATTCCCTCGTTCTTCCTGCCCGATCCGCTGGACGTCGCCCGCGCGGGACGCGCCATGCCCGGCTACCTCGCCAGCGAAGCGTGGGTGACCATCATCGAGATCCTGGCCGGGTTCGCCTTCGCCGTCGCCAGCGGTCTGGTCGCGGCCGCCGTCCTCGCGGCCTGGCGGCCGCTCGAGCGCGCCCTGATGCCGCCGCTCGTCGCGCTCAACGCCGTACCCAAGGTAGCCGTAGCACCGTTGTTCGTCCTCTGGCTCGGATTCGGACCCGAACCCAAGATCGCCCTCGTCTGGCTGATCTGCACCTTCCCCATCCTGCTCGGCACGCTCGCCGGGCTCACCTCAACCCCCGCCGAACTCGCCGAACTAGCCCGATCGCTGGACGCCAACCGCTGGCGAACCTTCCGCAAAATCCGCCTCCCACACGCGCTACCGCAGATCTTCACCGGCCTCAAACTCAGCATCCAACTCGCCGTCATCGGCGCCGTCGTCGCCGAAGTCACCAGCCCCAACCGCGGCCTCGGCGCCCTCATCGTGACCAGCTCCGCCCAAGCCGACACACCACTAGCCTTCGCCGCGATCACCATCCTCGCCGGCCTCAACGTCACACTCTTCTACGCCATCGTTGCCACCGAACGACTCCTGGCACCATGGGCGAGGGCCGTCTCTGGGTGACGACGGCGTTCCCACGCAGGTCCGCGGCTGACATGTCCTAAGGAGACACGGTTCTCGCGCCACTGGACTCGCTGCCGTGACTCACGCGGCGTGGACCGAAGGTGCCCTGCTGGCGGTTGCGGTCAGGGCTGGTCCAGGTGCCAGCGGTGTTTGAGGACGAGGTGGATGGTGCCGATTAGCGCCGTCATTCTCGAACCCATCGAGTTGTGTCACCACGCGGAGGAAGCCCACGGGGGACAGGTATCAATTGGGCGCGGTGAAACTGCTCCCGCGCCCGGTTCAGGTCGCCGGCTTGGGGGTCGACGGTGAGGGTCAGCTCGTCTGGAGCCTGCTCGGCCAGGTGGGCCGCCACCGTATCGATGAACCTTTGGGTGCTGGAAGGCCGGGTCCGGCTCACGCGCCGGTTCGTCGACCAACTCTGCGCCACCCCGATGATTGCGGGTCATGAGCCGAAGCTATCGCTGGCAATCCGCCAGTACGCCGCCACCGAGCCGGTACGCCTGGTCGTCACCGGCTCCGCCGTGACAGACCTGGGGAAACCCACAGCCCGACTAGGCTTCACTTCGCTGCGCTGCCGGGGTGAGCGGTGCCCAGACGCCCTCTAATGGCCGGTGAGTTCGCCGCCTACGCCCGCGAGCAGATCCAGACGGTCGACGCCACGCGGCGGGCCCACGTGGCATACCTGCGCGGACCCTCGCCACCGCGGACCTGCGCGGGCTGATCCGGACCGCACCACCTGGGTACGCGCTCGCGGCAGACGACATCCATCGGTTCGACGCCTTGAGCCGGCGCATGCGGGCGGCCCTGGCTACCACGTCGTCGAAAAGGCCGCGGAGCTGCTCGCCGGGCCCTGCGGCTGTGGCGGTGTGACGTCCTGGCCAACTGTCCGGTCGGCGAGTGGGCGCGGGCCGAGGTGGCAGTGGTTCGTGTGCTCATCGTCCGGCGGCGGTACAGGGATTGTGCTGCCTCGTGGTTACTGATTCGGGTTGTGGGGTGACGGTCAGTTGTGGCTGGTGGTATGACTGTTGTCTATGCCTTTCCGGGATTTGCGGCTGGCGGTTGATTGTGGCTCGGTGACCACGGCGGCGGTGTTGGCGTGGGATGGTGGTTGGCTGCCGTTGCAGTGGGATGGCTGGCCGTGGCTGTCCAGCGCTGTTCACGTCGCAGCGGACGGGCAGGTGACGGCGGGGCAGCAGGCGTGGCTGGCGGCGGTGTCGTCGCCGGCGGGGTTTGAGCCGTCGCCGGTGCGCCGGGCGGGGCAGGACCAGCTGGTTGTGGCCGGGACGCAGTTGCCGGCGGTGGACTTGGTGGCGGCGACGCTGCGGGTGGTGGGGCAGGAAGCGGCCCGGGTCGCGGGTGGGCCGGTGGCTGATGTGCGGCTGGTGGTGCCGGCGGTGTGGGGGCCGACCCGTTTGACGTGGTTGCGGCAGGCGGCGCGGCGGGCCGGGCTGGCTGAGGTGACGTTGGTGCCGGCACCGGTCGCGGTGGCCCAACACCTGACTATTTCGGGTGTCCAGCTGCCGGTGGGTTCGTACCTGGCGGTTTGTGACCTGGGTGGCGGTGTCAAGGTCAACGTGCTGCGTCGTGGTCCGGCCGGGTTCGAGGTTTTGTCCTTTGCGGACGACGAATCGGCTGGTGGGTCCCGGATTGATGAACTGTTGGCGGCGCAGCTCAACGGCCACCAGCCGGAAACCGCGGCGGCGGTGGATGGGCGGTGGCAGGTGGTGGCGGCGGTGCGGGCGGCCAAGGAGGCGGCGTCGGGGTATGCGACGGTGACGGTGGGTTCGCCGCCGACGGTGTGGACGGCCGGGCAGGTGCAGCAGGTCGCGCGGCCGGTGTTGGAGCAGGCCGCCCAGCAGGTGGTGAAGGCTGTGGAGGCAGCGGACCTGACACCGGACCGGCTGGCCGGTGTGTTCCTGGCCGGTGGCGGGGCGAGCATGCCGCTGGCCGGCCAGGTAATGGGCGAGGCGGTGGGTCGGGCGCCGGTGGTGGTCGCCGATCCGGGGGTGGCGGCGGTGCGCGGGGCGGCGCAGGCGACCGGTCCGCAGGGCGGCGCCGGGGTGCCGGTGGCGGCGGGGCCGCCGTTGCCGCCGCTGCGGCGGGCGTTGTCGTTGGCGGTGCCCGGGTTCGCGTCGCTGTTGGTGCTGGCCCGGTTGTTGATGGTCAAGGATCGGGCCGAGGGCCCGTACAACTGGTACCAGTTCTATCAGCGTTCCTGGAACGGTGACGTGTACGCGCTGCCGGTGAACTGGGGTGCGTTGGCGTTGGCGGCCACGTTGGCGGTGGTGGCGTGTTTGTGTGGTGCGGCGTTGATCGCGTCGGTGCTGCCGTACGCGGTCGGCCCGGCCGGTGCGGCGGGTTCGGATGGTGGGCAGATGGCCGCTGGGCTGTTGGTGGCGGCCGGGTTGGGTGTGTCGGTGGCCGGCGTGTACGCGGTCGGTGTGTCGTTGTACTTCAGGGCGCCGAGCGGCGCGTATCTGCGGTGGGCGTTGGTGCCGGTGCTGCCGCTGTTGGCGGTGGTGGTGGCGGTCGCGGCGCTGGCCGCCCGGTGGGGCAGGCGTCCGGCGGTGGGGTGGCATGACTGGTTGGGGTTTCCGGTCAGTTCGGTGGTGCCGGCCGCGGTGGGGATGGTGCTGGTCGACTACGCCTACGGCAACTCCGCCGCTGGGGGGTGGGACGGCCTGCTGGGGCGGTTCGGTGGGTTGTTGATCGGGGTGGGTGCCGCGCTGGCGCTGGTGCGGCCGCTGCTGTTGCGGCTGGTTCTGGCCGGCCCGGTCGGGGTCGCGGCGGCGGCGATCACCGACTGGCGCACGACCGGCGTGCTCGCGGTCATCTACATCGCCGCGGTCACCTTGTGGTGGCTGCAACGGTTGTGGCAGCTGTGGACCGGTCCGCCGCGACAATGGCTACCGGGCACATGACCTACCCACACCGCGCCGTCGGTCACATCCGAGTGGGTTATTGATGGTCAAACGGTTGTGGAGTGGCTTTTGGGCCGTGGTGATGCTCGTCGGCGTCCCGGTGGTGCTGGTCCGCACGGTCGGCAACCCGTTACCACGTCGTGGTGACCTGCCCGGGCTGATCCAGCAGCCGTTGACCGAACAGAACATCTACGCCGCGATCGCGGTGGCGGCGTGGCTGATCTGGGCCGGTGTGCTGTATGCGGCGATCGCCACGATCGGGCAGGCCGTCCGCCGGTCGGTCACGTGGCTGCGTCGCCTGCCACGGCTGCCGCTGCCCACACCGCTGCAAGGGTTGGCGGGTGGGATGCTGGGCGCAGTCGCGGTAACCGCTACCCCGACCAGCGCGCCAGCGACCCCACCAGCCACCGCCGCATCCAATGTAGACAATGCCGGTCGCGTGTGGGCGCCGGTCGTTGACGGTGAACGGCAGGCGGGCGTGTCCGGTGGGGTGGAGCTGGCTGATGGCGGCTGGCTACCTGCCCCGCTGGCGCAGTCGGTCCAGGCGGCCGCGGCAGCGGTGTGGTGGCGCCGCCGCCGCCACTACGACCCGACCCTGCCCGCGCATCGGGCCGGCGAAGACCTCAATCCGCTGCCGCGGACGGCCCACGCCGTGCAGGCCGCACTCGCCGATACCCCGCCGGCCACCGACACCTATCTGCCGGCGGCCTGGTCCACGACCTACCCGCCGGCGGGGTCGGATTGACCGGACCCGGCGCCGCCGCGGCCGCCCGCGGCGTGCTGGTCGCGCTGCTGCTGTCCCATTCCGGTGACCGTCCCCGCGTGGTCACCACAGGGGACGACCTGGACACTCTGCTTGACCGCCCGACGTCCTGGCCGCAGCTGCCCGGTTTGCGGGTGGCGAACAGTCTGGCCGATGCCTGCGCTGTCCTGGACGCCATGGTGGTCGATCATCCGGGCCGGCCGGTCACCATCATCACCGCCGCGCCCGACGATGGGCTGGTGCGCCGGCTGGCGGCGCTGCTCACCCTCGGCGCCGGGCAGGGCCTGTCCGGGGTGATCGTCGGAGCATGGCCGCACCGCACCACCTGGCAGGTCGAGGACGACGGCCGGGTGGACGGCGCGCCCGGCCGGCTGACCACGTTGACCGCTGCCGCCGCCCTCGACCTGCTCACCCTCACCGCGCTGCGCACCGCCGAGCATCCGACCGCTCAGCACCCGGCCGGGCCGGCGCCACCGGTCAGCCCGACCGTCACCGGCCCCGCCGAAAACGTGCGGCTGCGTCTGAGCCTGCTGGGCCAGGTCACCGTCACCGCCGGCCAGGGCCCGGTGGCTGTTCGCCGGACCGCGGCCACCCAGATCCTGGTGTTCCTCGCCCTGCACCCGGCCGGTGCCACCACCGCCGAGTTGTGCGAGGCGCTGTGGCCGCAGCTGCGCCCGCACACCGCCGCCGGCCGCTTCTACACCACGGTCAGCGAACTGCGTAGCGTCCTACGCACCGCGACCGGCGGCCGTGAGGTCATCACCCACACCGGCGACCGCTACCAGATCGACCACCACCTGGTCGACACCGACGTCGACCGGCTGCTGACCGCCGGCCGGCAGGCCACCACCGCAACCGACCGCAAAGTTCGGGAGGCGGCCCTGCGGGACGTGATCGACCTGTACCGCGGTGAGCTCGCCGCCGGACGCACCTGGCCGTGGCTGGCCCCGCTACGTGAACACGTCCGCCGCGAAGTGATCAACGCCCATGCGCGGCTCGCCGCCGACCTCCCCGACCAGGCCGCCCGGCTGTGGCGCGATGCCGCCCGCATCGACCCGGTCAACGAATACCTGCACCACCACGCCGTCCACGCGTTGATCGCCTCCGGCGACCACCACGCCGCCCGCCTACTGAGCGACGACCACGCCCGGCACCTCGCCGCCGCCAACCTCGAAAAGGCCTCTGACCAGGCCGTGTGAGGTCGTGTGAGATGCGTGTGAGGTTTGTGTCAGGTCGCCACACGCCCGAAAGCCTTGCCGCCACAGCCGATACGCCCCACCGTCGAAGACATCCAACCGGGGATACCCGAAGCGACAAAGGGGGCGGGATGCGACCGCGGGCACCGATCGACTTCTGGAGCGCGCTGCTGCTGATCGGCCTCCCGGTCGGGCTGGTGCGGCTAACCGGCTGGCCGCTGCCTGCCGCACCGAGCCGGGCCGATCTCGCGGCCTGGGTTGCCGAGCCGCTGACCTACGGATCGATCACCGCCACGATGGTGATCCTGGCCTGGCTGACCTGGCTGATCCTGCTGGGCATAGCGATTGTCGAGGTGTGCCGGTGGCTGGCCCGGCGACGCCGGCTACCGCGGCTGCACATCCCGCAACCCGCGCAAATGCTCACCGCAACCCTCGTCGGGACCGCCGCGGTCAGCTCCACCGCTGGCGCCGCCACGGTCGCGGACACCGGCGGGCCCGCCGTCACCGCCGACGAAGGCAACCACACCCGAACCGTCGCCGCCACACCACCGTCGGTGCAGCCGGCACCGGCGACTGTCCACGTCGGATCGACAAGCTATCGGTACGTGGTCAAGCCGGGGGACACCCTGTCCAAGATCTCCCGCGACTGGCTCGGCACGCCGGGACGGTGGCCGCAGATCTGCCGCCTGAACCACCACCGCCATTTCCCGACCGTGGGCGGCACCCTGCGCGACTGCGACCTGATCTATCCCGGCTGGGACCTGCGCCTGCCCACCGATGCCCGACCGCCCGCCGATGCCACCCCGGTGCGTCCCGCCCCACCGGCTAGGCCCGCACCGAAGCAAAACCCAGCGCCGCCGGACCCCGACGGCGTCGTCGAACCTCACCCATCACCTGCTCGGACAACACCATCCAGCCCGAACACCGCAGGCCCAGCGGCGCCCCAGACCGCGGGCGACTGCCCGCAGCACCGATCCGACAACGACAACGGCGTCGCGATACCCAATGGCTGGCTCACCACCGGGCTCGCCGCCGCGCTCGTCGCCGCGGCGGCCGGGGTTTGGCTGCGCCGCCGGCATCGCTACGACCCCCGCACCACACCGGACCCAGCAGCCGATCCCAGCCTGCAACCGTTGCCGGCCACTGTCACCCGGCTACGCCGCGAGGTCCGCCGCCAGTCCCCGCACCTGCTGCAAGCCCCGGACCCCGGCCCAACCGTGCGGGAATACGTCCAGATGGATCCCAAGCCCGCACTGCCGGAACCCGGTCCGCACGGATCGCAGCTAGCCGGCTGGGGGCCACTACCAGCAGGCGGACTGGGCCTTGCCGGACCCGGTGCCGCCGGCGCGGCCCGCGCCATGCTCGTGGCTACCCTGTCGGCCGGGCACGCGTACGACCCGGACGCCGAGGCAACCGTTGTCGTGCCGGCCAGCGTCCTGGCCGACCTGGCCGGCGATCCCGCCGTTGTCGACCTGGCCGGATCGATCCCGCGCTTGATCATCACCCCCGGCCTGAGCGAGGCGGTGACCCACTTACACCGGGAAAACCTGGACCGCGCCTGGATTCTGGACCAGCACGACGTACACACGGTGACGGAGCTACGCACCCGGTTCCCCGGCCACGAACCATTGCCCCCCGTGCTGCTGATCGCCGACATACCGGAACCGGCCACACGGACCCGCCTGTCGACCATCCTGGAAATGTCCGACACCGTGGGCATCGGCGCGGTCCTGCTCGGCGACTGGCCCGCCGGAACCACCGTGCAAGTCGACCCGGACGGAAGCACCACCGGCGGCGACGGCCAGCGGCTGTCCACCCTGGACCAGACAACCATGATGGAGAGCCTCGCGCTGCTGCGCGAAGCGCACACCGGCGAGCCGGCCACCGCCACGCAGAAGCCGTCCACCCCCCACACCGACACCTCCCGCACGCCTCACCCGGCGGCACCAACCGCATCGACATCAACCGCATCGACACCGGCGCCGCACGACCAAGCCCTCGCCGCCGATGAACCGGGCAGCAAACCCGAGAAACAGGTCGCCGCCACCAGCACGAGCACCAGCGGGCCTTCCCGGAAGACAGCCACGGTGACGGAGGCCAGATCGCCCGCGCCCCACGCCGCCGACCGCGACGGCCCAGACCTCCCGGGCGGGGCCAAGATCCGGGTTTCGGTCCAGGTCCTCGGACGGGTCGCCATCATCAAACCGGACGGCACAGAAGTAACCGGGCTGCGCCGCAAAGCCGCCGAACTGCTGCTCTACCTCGCCACGCACCGCGGCGGAGCCGCCATCGACGACATCAAGGAGGCGCTGTGGCCGGACGCACCCATGAGCCGCGCCAAAGAACGCCTCGCCACCGACGTCGCCAACCTCCGCGCCAGCCTGCGCGCCGGCGCCGGCATCACCCCGCAGCAGGAGGAGCCGAATCCCGCCGGGACCGGACAGCGCAAGCCCGCACGCGGTGGGCGCAAACCCGCCGGGCCGGAGTTCGTGATCAACCCAGGAGGCCGCTACATCCTGGCCCCGGATCTGGTCGACATCGACTGGTGGCGGGTATGCGACGCCGTCGCCGAGGCACGCACCGCCGCCGACACGCCGGCTCGACGGGCCGCGCTCGAACGAGCCGTCGGCGGGTTCGGCGGCCTGCTGTACGACGCGGACGGAACCTATGAATGGGCCAACGTCGACGTGGAGATCAGCCGCCGTCACGGCGTCACCGCCCACGCCCAACTCGCGGACCTGGTCGGCCCGCAGCAACCGGAACGGGCAGCCCGCTACCTGCAGACCGCTGCGGACCTGGACCCGATCAACGAGGAACTGGCCGTCGCGGCAATGCGCGCCCACGCCGCCACCGCAGACATCAACGCCATCCGAGCCCGGTTCAGCCGGCTGTCCCGTGCCCTGCTCGACACGGGTCAGGAACCGGCCGAGGAAACCGCCGCGCTCGCCGCACAACTTTGCCGCGACGTGGCGGTCCGCGAACCACGGCCGGCCCCCGAGGAGCCGCCCCGCGGCGACGACCTCCACCGCTGAAAACGTGCTGTCCGAGTTGACCAAGCGCGGGAGGAAGCACATGGCAAGCAAGTCGTCACCCGCGACTTCGTGTACATAAGCCGTATAAGGGTCAGCGTTGGACAAAAAAGGGGTGGTCGAGCGTTCAGGGCGGGGCGCGCCCTGCAACGCCCGGCGCCGCAGACCCGCGCCCGTCGACAGTGGACCTGACGCACCCCGTGCGGGGACGAACACCGTCGATGGGCGCGGGCCTGGACTGGGCGGCAGGTGCCGGGAGCGTCAACGCTCAGACCGCACCGGACACTCGAGGAACCGAGATGGTCAGCCGCTGCCGGCGTCGAGGCGCAGCCGAGCGCGTTCCAGCGCGATCAGGACGCGGATGGGTGCCTGCCAGCTGTCGTCGCCCAGGACAGCGACGGCCTGCCCGTTGACAAGGGCATGCAGGGCCGGGATCTGTTCGGCGTAGGCGCCGCCGAGTGTCTGTAGATCGGCACAGGCGCGCATGGTCGCCTCGCGCATCTTCTTGGTCCAGGGGCCGGGCCGGTTCCAGTGTTGGCGTTGGCGGCCATAGATCGGTCCTTCACAGAGGTTGTAGCCCAGCCAAACGACTGGCGCCGCGACACCCGCGGCCTCAGCGAGCAGGGCGACCTTGTCGTAGTCCCACGCCCGGCCGCCGGCGCCCCACCTGCGTCGGTAGCCGGCCGCGCGTGGTTTGGTTAGGGTGCGCCAGACTTCGGGATGGACGGCGGTGGAGTCGACGAGATCCCTTTCGCTGGTAAAACCTTTGGCGACCAACGCCTGCGGGAGCTGGTCGCGCAGTAGCTGGGCCAGTTCCCGACGGCTGACCGGGGCCGCGGAATCCTCTACGGCAGGCCCCCGATCGCCGCGCGCGACTTCTGCTGGTGCTTCGACCGGGTCCGCCAACGCTCCGGCGTCAGCGAGGTAGCTGAGCAGGAGCCCGGCGAACTCGCTGAGCAGGTTCTCGAACCCGCGGGACCGGTCCCCGTAATCAAGGATCGGTGTCCACCGGCCGCCGCCGCGGTGCCCGACCCGGTGTGCGGCTTCGTGGATCAACGTGGTCAGCGTCTGGTAGCGGTCGGCGAGCGCGTCAAGGTGGACGGCCACGTCACCGGTGCGCAGGCTGTAGAACCCCAACGAACACGGGGATTGCTCGCTGGCCGAGTACACCCGGACCCGGTCCAGCGCGAACGCGCCGATCGCTGCCCGGACCAGCTGCCGCGACTGCTGTAGGAGGGTGCGTTGGGCGGGCGTGAGGTCACGGTCGGCGACCCAGGTGGTCTTGTCCCGGGTCTTTTCGTAGTGGCGTTGTCGGCTCGTTCGGGCGATTTCGACACCGAGCAGGTCCATGAAAACTCGCTGCCGGTGGGCCGGCAACCCGCGGGCGGTTACCTCGGTAAAGCCTTTGTCGCGCAAGTCGAGCGCGGCCTCTTCGTGGCCGGTGCCGGCGTAGAAGGCCCTGTCCGGCATATGGGTGCGGGCCCAGGTCCGCCACGCGGCGCGTACCCGGGGGCGGGTGACGTGGTCGAAGAACTCTTCGGGTTCGCGCAGGCCGTTGCCGTCTAGCACGTGCCGGGCGAACCGGCCGATCACCGTGAGGTCTTGGCAGGCGGCGAGGATGCCGCGTACCGCGTCACGCAGGCTGTCCGCCTCGATGACGGTCCGGTCCCGGTTCTGCATGTCCTTGTCCGTCAGGGGCAGGTCGTAGGAGGCGATCAGATCGGGGACGGTGTTGACAAGCACGCCACCGATCCAGACCCGGCCGGGGTCGCCGGTCAGCACGCAGGCCCCGGGCTGCGCGGGTGGGGTGTAGTCCGGCTCGGTCAAGGCCCGGAACCGGCCGATGGCCTCGACGGCGAGGTCGTGCGGGCATTCGATGGTGACGGTGGTGCCCCGGGTGCGGGTGTTGCCGTACACCCGGTAGACGAGCTTTTGCGCACCTTGCTGCGTTCGGGATGGGAGTTGACCGTCCAGCAGGCGTCCACGCTGGACAGTGGGGACGAGGCCGTAGCCGACGGTGTCGATCCGGATCGCACCGATGCCGGGGCTGCGGGCCAGCACCAGGCAGGCGACCTTCTTGCCTTCACCGAACTGGCCGATCTGCCGCTCGGTCTTGTCCGATTCCCCGAGGATGAGTCCTTCCTCGGGGATGCCGGGACCGTCGTCGGTGATGGTCAGCACGCCGTCGGCCCACGCGACGCACGGTCGCGGGTCTTCGTCGAGCGCGTTGGCGATGAGCTCCGCGATGGCACGAACCGCTGTCCAAGACTTCGCATAGCTGGGTGAGATGAGGTACGTGAGTTCACCCAAGCTCGGCAGATGCGATCCCGGTGCGGTGGGCGCCACACCGGGGGCCGCATGGGTTAGGCCTTCAATGATGCGGCTGGCGTGGCAGAGAGCCGGGCAGCCGTCCTGGTCGCCAGTGTCCGGCGGGGCCGGCTGTCCGGAGTGCAGACACCAGTCGCCGATGTCGTTGGCGTGTTCGTTGTAGATCAGCACGATCGCTCCCTTCCAGAGGGCGCGGTAGAAAGTTCGGGCGCAGTGTCGGGATCGCCGCCGGTACGCGCGTCAGCTGCGGGCTCGAGGACGACTGCGCGCCGCGACCGGGGGCTTGGACTGGCGGCAGGGCTGACGGCGAACGCTGAACGTTGGCTGGTCCGCTCATAGGGTGGCGCCGTGTTACATGGCGCGGCCCTTGCCGCGGACGCCGGTCTGGTCCTGATTGGACCCGTGTCGCCGGCTTCAGAACCGGCGCGGCACAAGGTTGGCAACCGCTGCTATGGGTGGCATCGGCGGCGGTCGTGGCGCATGGGGCACGGCTGGTGAGTGGTGGGTCTAACGCCGCTGGCGTGGTCACTTGGGCGTTGTCAGCTGGCTACCTGGTCAGCCCCGCCCGCGCGCTGTTTGTGGCGGACCCGCCACGTTCCGCTGTCCGCGATCCATTGTCGGGCGGGATCTGTCCGCTGCGCGAACGTCTGCACCGGGACGGGGCGGGCTGTTTCGGCAAGGCGGCTGAGCACCATCTCGGCAATGGCACGGAGCGCGGCGGCGGCGATTGACCAATTCGGACGGCCAATGGGCAGCGGGTTTGGGATCCACCCACCCCGTCGGGGTGAGGTCGCTATCGGTGACGCTCTGACTGCCGCTCTGGGGCGCTTGCGCGCCGGCAGCGCGTGTCAGATGCCACCGACCACGGTGCGCGCCGGAGCGTGCCGACGACCATGGCGCCCGATCTCGTCGGCAGACGATCACGCGCGCGCGGTGGACCGTGCCAACCGATCCGAAGGAGTGGCGCTCCATCGGTTGCCCGAGTGGCGCTCGGGCGCGTTGCCCTAAACAGCGGGCAGAGCGTTGTCGCGTGCACGGGCTCGCTCTACCGACGCGGGTGAGCGGTGAGGTGGCCGGCGACGGCCTTGACGGCATTGGATGCTTCGCAGTGGTTCATGACGGTGCTGCTGTGCCGGCGGTCGGGGGTCCGGCAAGCGCGGGTAATGATGGTTCTGCCGTGCGTTACTGGACGTCGCTGTAGTCGCCGTAGTCGTGTGGGTGTTCGTCCGGCGGTTGATCGTCATTCCGATTGCGGCCGCCAGCGGCGAAGGCCGCGATGTGGGCGGGCACGGTGCGGGCGTCGGGCCAGTTGTCGGCGAGCCAACCGGCCAGCAGCTTGGTCGATTCGGCGGCAAAAGGGTGGTCTGCGCCGGGCGCCGCGTCGCTGGTGGTGAACGCCTGGTGGGCGGCGGCGAGGGCCGTCCAGATCGCGTCGAGGGCGTCCTGGGCCGCACGCGCGAATCGTGCCCGTCGGGTTTCCACCTCGTCGATGACCGCGATGGTCAGCTGGACCAGCGGGTCGATCGTCCACGTGTGGGGGACGGTGACTGCCCAGGCATTTTCGCCGTCTGGTCCGATGCGGCAATCGGCGAGGTCGGCGACCGCGTGCCGCAGGTCCCGCGTCTGGTACCAGCCGGGTCTGACAACCGCCGACCAGCGTGGGACGCCGTCCCGGTCTGGCGCCTGACGGCCGCCGTAGAGTACGACGCCGCCGTCGGTGCGTTCCACGACCGCGTCGTGGCCGCGCTCGCGTAGTGCGTCCGCCAGCGCCCGCAGGTCGATGCGGCCAGCAAATCGGCCCTTGTTGAACGCGTCCCGCAGTCGGGGCAGCAGCCCTGCATCGAGGTGTTCGGGCAGGTTCAGGTCCTGCCGGCGGCGGGAGATGGTCCACAACTCGTCGTCGGTGGCCGGTGGGCTGCCGTTGATGGCGCTGGCTCGGCCCCAGGCGGTGATGATGTCGAGGTGTTCGAGCCAGGCGGCGTCGTCGCGGTTCATGCGGTGGTCCTCCAAACATGCTCTGCGCCGGGCGCGCCGCACGCGGCCAGCTCCTGCCGCGGCACACGCCGCGGGCAGCCAACGGCTGTTCGGCGTGTGACGCGCACGGATCCAAGGGGGTAAGGGGTGGTGGTGCTGCGCTCGCGGTCGGCGGCGCCAGCAATGTGAGGTCAGCGGGCGTCGCTGCCGCTCGACCGGCACGCTACGAATACGTGCGCTCCCCGCCCACGTCGCCCAGCCGGCACGAGATCGAGCAAGCGGTCCGGGCAGGCAAACCTGCTAGGTGAACCGGCCGCAGGTGCGTGGTCGGTGGCGAGAGCGGCGAGCCGGGTGCCGTGATGGCCTGCCCAGCGGCGCGGGGGCCAGTGTAGAGCTGTCCGGCGGGACGTTCACACGGCTCGGGTCGTTTCCGGGCGCCACTAACGATGATGAGCTGGTCTGGTGCCGGCGTTGTGCTCAGTGGCGGTGTCCGTGTTGGTTCGAGGTGTTCGGCGATGGTCCAGGTCAGCCATAGCCTGCCGGGTAACGGGCGACCGTTGGCATAGGTGACCGGCAGCCCGCGTCCTTGTATTTGTGCGGTGATGGACGGCGCCCAGGTGGGCCGAAGCAGGAAATTGGCGATGCGTCGCTGCTGCCCTTCGCCGTCGACGTGGACCAGGCTGGCCGTGGCGCCGACGCGATGATTCACGCCAGCGGCGGTCCGCTGGTGGACGGATTACTGGTGATCGGCTTGGCGTGCGAGGGTTCGGCGGCGTTGGCGGGCGATCAGGTCAGCGGTGTCTTGTAGCAGGGTCGGGTGCAGGTGTGCGACGTCGTGTCGGGCTTGGGTGTGCGCGCTGTGGTGTCCGATCGGCGGTAGGCGGGTGGCGGGGTGTTCGGGTCGGCCGGTGGCCAGGGACAGCAGCCGGTGGGCGTAAGCGTTGGCCCACGCCGATAGGTAGGTGCGCCGCCAGGCGCGCCGCAGGTTCCGCCGTTCGGCCGGGGTGTGGTCCGGGTCGGGTTGGTCGCGTAGCCACCGTCCGTACCGCAATGTCGCCGCCAGTGAGGCCGCTTCCAGCGTCTCGGCGAGATCGTGGATCGTGGCGGCGAGATGCTCGACGAGCGGACGCGTGCCCCAGACCTGCAGCCGGTGCCCGCTGCGGCCAGCGGTGGTGTGCACGGTGCAGCCGGTCGTGGTGACGATTTCGGCTAGACAGGCGACCCGGAGCCGGCCCAGACGGGCCCGGTCGCTGACCCGGTAGGTGAAGCCTGCCCATTTCCGGTCGCCCTGGACAGCCGGGGCTGCTCCGCCGCGCCGGCCGTCGACGGCTCTGGCGAGGGCGAGGCTTGACCGACGTGCGGAATACACAGTCCGGGGTGGTTGGCCTGCCGGCGGTTGGGGGGTCATCGTGGGCAGTCGTCGGCCGGTGGTCGGTCGGGATCTGGGTTCGGCTCCGGTTCGGGTGGCCAGGTGAACTCCTCGCACGGGAACATGGCACCCGGTAGGTCGGCCAGGTGGGGGTGGACGCGGCGGTATTGGCTGCGGGGGATCCGGCCCAGCAGCAGCGCGTCACCGACCGCGATCCGCGGAGTGATGGTGTGCGGGATGTGTTCCAGGCGCAGCGGACGCGGCAGGACGCCGCTGTCGGCCAGGAGGTGTCCGATGTAGATGGTGGAGCGGAAACGGGCGACGGCCGCGGTGAGCGGGTCGATGTCGACGCCGTCGACGCTGGCCAGGATCCGCCGCGCCGCCTCGACCGGCGACCGGGCTGGGCCGCCGATGACCGGTGGCCGGCCACTTGTCGAGCGGCTGCTGAGGGTGCCGGTGGTCCACCATTGCCACAGGTAGTCGATGGCCCGGATCAGGAAGTGGCCGGTGCCGCAGGCCGGGTCGATGGTGCGCACGAGGTGTTCGTCGCGGAAGCTGTCGACGGCGGGGATAAGGCTCAGGTCCAGGATCAGGTCGGCGACCCAGGACGGAGTTTGGACCAGGGCATTGCCGGCGCGCAGGTGGTCGTGCAGGACTGGGAGCAGGTCACCGACCGGCCAGCCGCTGATCGATCCGGGTGTGGTGTCGGTGGCCGGGTAGGCCAGGCTGGGCGCCTGGTTGGCCCACCAGTCGATCAGGCGGGTGCACGCCGCTGGGCTGGGCAGGCCGGCCCACAGGGCCGGCTGGTAGGCGGGATGGATCAGCCATTGGGTGCCGGGGTGAACGGCCAGTTGCTCGAAGGCGCGGCCGAGCCAGAGCGCGCCGCTGGCCGGGGTGCGGACCAGGCCGGTGGGGGAACGGCGTAACAGCGGCCGCACCAGGTCGTGGTCCTCGGCCCAGACGACTACGCAGGAGGTGTAGACCCAGGCGGCGGCGACCGCCCGCCGCGCGTCGTCGATCGCCGAGGCGACGCAGGTGCTGTTGGGTTTGAGTGAGACCGTCGCGGCGAGCGCGTCGACCTGCTGTTGCAGCTGTCGCCGGAAGGCCCGGTCCATTGCCGGGTTCACAGTCATGGCTACTCCTGTCGAAGAACATGCGAAACGCCACCCGGTCTAGGTGGCACCAAATGGGAGCGGTCCCCGCCCTGACCGCCCCGCCGGGCGCGATTGCGGCGGGCGTCGGAGGGCTTGTGGCGGTAAGCGTGAACGACCCTGGATCTACTGACCGGTGCGCAGGGTGAGCGCTTCAGCGACGTGGTCGCGTTCTGGCTGGTCCCGGCCGTGGATGTCCGCCATGGTCCAGGCCAGCAGCAGGACGCGTGTCGCCCCCCGGTGCGGTCAGGACGTCGTCCACCGCGGCCGCCAACGGCGCCAGTTCGGTGCGCCGCTGACGGGTCATGCTGGCCTGCACCGCTTCGATGGGCGCCTCCCGGTTGCAGGTGACCGTTGGGTCTGCCAGCGTGGCGTCGTCCGGGCCCGCGCGACGCGGGCGGCGACCGTGGCGGTCGATTCGCCCGCGGTGGGCAGCTGCTGCGGTGGCAGGCTGACCTGGATGGCTACCCGGTCCAGCAGCGGGTTCAGGCGGGCCAGGTAGCGGCGGCGGCGTACAGGTACAGGCGTCGGGGTCCGGGCACGGGCAAGTGTGGCTGGCCAAACCCCGGCGCCAACCGATGCGGACCTACGGCAAACGAAGCGTTCACATTGACGTGCATTCGATGCGCCGGTGACGTCCACAGTGGAGCTCCAAGGATTGGCGGGCCGACCGTCCTGGTCAGGGCGTCGACCTGACTTGACCAGCAGGTCGGCCTGCCTTTGCGGCTGCGGGCTTCTCGTGCCAGGGCAGCAGCGTGGCCAGGGTCCGTTTGTCCCGGATCAGTGGCGCGAGTCGGCGAGCCTGAAGCAGCAGGTTCGCGGCGACCAGGTCCGCGTGCGGTCGGGCAAGGCTGAAGCCCATGGCTTCACGCAGCCAGAGCGTTGCTTCGGTCCAGGAGTAGAAGCGGGTGTCGCAGCCGGGATTGACGGGGGGTGGGAAGCCGCCGGGCCCTTGCTGGCCAATCGACCAGAGCCGGACGATCTCCCGCGATCGGCCGATCCGAGCGCCGATGTCGGCAAGGGTGACCCAGTCGTCAGCACAGACTCGAACCGGGACGAGGTCAAGGGATTCCAGGTCGTTGATGGCGGACACGATGGCCGCGGCGAAGGTGTCGGCTGTGCGCGCCACCGATACGGCTTGCTGGCTAGCTGTTATGTCCGGGCAGACGGCCGCGATGGCGTCTGCCTGCGACCGCTCTACCGGACGGCCGAGGATCAGGCCAAAGCGGTACAGCGCCATCGAGACTCCCTTCCACCGAGGCGAGCGCCTAGCGATCAGATGTGAGAACGCCTGGCTGGCCAGTTCCGAAGGCCCCGGCCGTCCGGCCGCGACGCCACTGTGGACAGTGTTGTCGTGGGGCGTCGTGCGTGCCCGGCCTCAGCCAGGCCGCTAGGGCTCGCCGGTATGATCAATGTCAGTCGGGGTCGCTACCGCTTTCGTCGTCCCAGTCGCCGGGCGGCAGGCCGCTACGCAGGAGTTCGTGCAGGGCGTGGGCGAACGGGTAGCGGGGATCGGCGGTGAGCGCGCGGTTGATCGCGACATTTGCTAGGGCGCCGTTGCCGAGCCGCCAGGCGGTGAACGCCAAGAGGCTGGCCGGTGCGGGCACCAGTGGGGTCGGTGCGCGGCGGGTCAGGTCGATCCACATGCGCAGATGTTCCGGGGTCGGGCGGATGTGCTCCCACGCGTGCTCGCGTACTCGCGGGTGGTGCAGCAGCAGCAGGAGCCGCGCGGCGTCGTGATCGTTTAGCCGGTCGCCGTGTTCGTATTGGCTGATCGCCTCGTTGGCGGTCTGGCGGCCCCACTGCTGTATGACCTCGTCGGCGGCGGCGATCCAGGATCGCGCAGGCGTGGGTTCGTCGTTCTCGGTCATGCGGTGCTTGACCGTTTCGGCGAGCCGGATGCTCATCTGGTCGTGGACGTCGTCGACCACCTGAGCCATGGCGTGGCGGGCGGCTTCATCCAGGGGTTCCAGTTGGGCGGCGAGGGTGGCCCGGTTCGGTAGGGCCACGAGGCCGGCGACGGTGGCGTGCGCGGCCATGACGCTGTCGTCGATGGTGAGGCGGCCGCCGTGCCGCGGCGGCGCGTCAGGCTGGTCCGGTTGGTAGATGAAGAACTGGTTGCCGGCAACGCGGAGCAGATCAGCGACCGGCAAGCCGATCGAGGTGATGGTCGAGGCCGCCTGGACCAGTACCGGGTCGGCTTGTTCCGCTGTCCCGTATCCGACGGCGATCACGCTGGTCAGGCCCTGCCGGCCGATCACCCGGGTGACGTCGTCGACAAGATTCTGAATGTCGGAGGCGGTGCTGCCGGCGGGGGGAAGGTCAGCGCGTACGGCAAACACAACCTTCATGCCGCGAACGCCAAGGCACACCAGGCTGGCCTTTGGGGTGAAGCCGACCAGATACGGCACGATGGCCAACAGGTCGGCGCAGGTGCGGGCCGGTGGAAGCTGAGACTCCAGCTCCGGCCGAAAGTTGTCACTGGACATGTACGCTCCCTGTTGAGGGCTGGATGGGCTTGTGCTGGCGAAGGCCGCTCAGAATGAGCGGCGCGGGTTCAACGGAGGAGCTCCACACGGGCGTGTCCACAACGGACGCCGAAGCCGGCTGCGTTGTCGCAGCAGACTCAGCGTGGGATCCGACGATCGGCGCGACAGTGTGCGGTGCAGGAAGCAGGCCGTCACGTGCCGTGGTCGCGTGTTGCCGACCACGCCCGCCCGGAGGCCGGCCGTGGTGGTGACGGGATGCCGGCACGGCTTGCCGGACTGGCGGTGGTGGTGCCCGCGCTGCGCAAGTGCCAGCCGGGGCTAGGCCGTGCTGCCTCGGTGATTTTCCGGCCGGCCGCCGTCGCCAGGTCAAGGCGGTGGCCCACGGTGGCGGCACCGATTGTCGAGACGGCAGCCGTCACGTCGTCGACGCGTTCCCGGCTATTGTTTGCGGTGTCTGTGCGCCAGCGGCTAGTAGACGGCCGGTAGTGTGGCCGCCAGTGCCGCTGTTTTGGTGGCGGTGCGGAACATCGCGACGGCGTTCTCCGGGATGGCGGCTATACCGGTCGCCGCTTCCTGGTCGGTGAACGGCAGTCTCGCGTGTGGACCGACGCGGAACGCGGGAAGGCTGTAGTGCTGGCTGGCGACGACGTTCTCGTCGGCGGTTTCGTAGTCGTCGAATGCGCCTTGGTCGAGTCCGGGCATGGTCGTCTCCCGGTTGCCGGTGCACAGCACGACCAGGTCGTAGCTGCGGCCGTCGATGAGTACCGCGCCGGGCAGGGCGATGGGAAAGGCGCGCCGATTGACCACGGTCAGCAGCCGGCCGGGCTTGAGGTAGCGGCCGATCCCCTGGTATCGGCCGCGGATGGTCTGCTGCCACCGTTCGCAGGTGGTCGGCAGGTCTTCGGCGTACCAGTCGATGCGGTCCACGCTGTCCAAGGCCGCGGCGGCCATCGGCGGTTGCGGCGCGATGCCCAGGAACGACTCGACCGCGCATTTGCCGGCGTCGCCGCCGCCGACAACCGCGACTCGACGCATACCCCGTAGCGGCCACAGGCGGGCCATCCGTTGCATGAACTGTGGGAAGGTGAGAATCGTTGTGCCATTGGCGATGTTCTGGTCGGCCGGGTCACCCACGCCGCGCGCGTCGATGATTCGACCGGCGAACAGCGGACTGCGGTCGGCGATCTCGATCTGCGCCCCGCTGCCGTCCCGGGAAACCGCCAGGACGTTGGCGTTGGTCAACACGTCGGCGAACTGCGCCAGAGCGACCCGGATCACGAACGCCATGTCGGTGTTCGGCTGGTACTCCACCATGGACACGTTCGCGGCTTGGATCAGCCCGCCGGGCAGGAAGTTCAGGGCTGCCCCTTGGTCACCGGCCAACCCCGCGGCGCCGGCACGGTTACGCGAGTTCAAGAAAAACGTCGGCCGTGCGGTCATCGCGAACGTGCCACCGACGCGCTCGTTGCGTTCCAAGACCAACGGTTTCGGGTAGCCGCTCAAGACACGAGTTGCGGCGTAGACAGCGGCGTGGAAGCCGCTGCCGATGATGACCTCACGAGCGATGCTGCTGGAGCTGAGGGTATCCGTCTGACGCGGCTCGTCCGACCAGTAGGCGTCCAGCGCCTGGTCGGCGATATCGCGGCCATACGGGTCCAGGGCGATACCGGTGAGCTTGGCCTGCAACGGGTTGGGGAACTCCGATTCCCGTTCCGTCATCGCCCGCAGGCCCGTCGAGGCGATCGGGTTCTGTACGACGGCGGCGAGAACGGACTCGATCTGCGCGGACGGCTCGAACATGAGGCCCGCATCCTCTCTGCGCTGGCCGGCGCCGCGCCGAGCCGCGCACCACCCAGGGCAAACCCCGGGGTTGGCGCCAGGCAAGATCAACGCGGCCCCGGACGGGGTCAAAGGGTGGGATGGGTGGGCTCGACGGTCAGCTAAACCCGATGGGGTAGTGGATCGTGCCCGGGCGGATGCGCGCGCACAACCGGCGGCCGAGCAGGGTGCCGGGACTGGTTCAGGTGAACGGGGGCCGCATGCTGCGACGGCGACGCGCCGGTGGCGGTCGCGTTAGGCGCCGACCGGCAGCCGGCGGATGCGCAGCGGCGGGATCCGCCGCCATGAGGCGGCCAGGGTGTCGGACTGCGCGGGGTGGGCGACGACGTCGTAGTCCCGGATCCAGACCGTGTACCAGTCCTCGGCCGGCGCACCCATCCGCAGCAGTTGGTCGTCGCTGACCGCAATGCCAGCCAAGGCCGGGGGTTGGCGAGGCCGGTGGCGGTCGCGGCGCCCGGCCAGCATGGGACAGGCCCGAGCGCTGTACGCGGCGCAAGGCGGACAAACCCCAGGCTCAGCGGTGCACTGGTAGGCGAAATCCGAGTGCCGGGCGAACAGCACGGTCCGATCGCCGAGCCTCTGGCCGCAGACCTGGCAGCGGCGGCCGTGCAGGAACCGGTACTGCGCCAGATCACTGATCTTGCCGAACAGTGGCACACCAGTGCGGCTGACCGGGGTGATCTGGGGAACGACCAGCCCGCCTACGCAGTGCGATCCGGCCAGATGTTGCGGGATGTCAGGTGTGCGGGTCATCGGGGTTCTTCCGCCGGTGGGCTACTGGCTGGCCACGGGATGCGGCGTAGGTCGGCGACGATGTCGTCGACGCCGGTGACCAGACGGGCATGCGGCTGCGCGCGTAGCAGTTCGTGGCAGCCTGCGGACATCGCCGACGTGATCGGGCCGGGCACCACCCTGCAAGGCCGGCCTGCTTCGAGGGCGTGGTGGGCAACGCCTAACGCGTCGCTGCGCAAGGACGCTTCGACCACGACGGTGCCGGCGGTTAACGCCGCCACCAAGGCCAGGTTGGTCTTGACCCGTTCCCGGGTTAGTTGGGCCCCGGCGGGCCAGGCGCTCAGCAGCAGTCCCCGGTCGGCGAGCTGGCTGAACAGGTTTGCGTGCGCGGCGGGGTGGATCTGGTCCAGGCCATGCGGCAGGACCGCGACAGCACCGCCGCTACCGGTGCCGGTGCCGGCGGCGAGGGCCGCGCGGAGGGCGGCGCCGTCGACGCCCAGCGCCGGCGTGGACACCACCGTCCACGTCCGGTCGGTGAGGCGGAACGCGAGATCGGCGGCCACGTTTTGGCCGTAGCTGGTGGCGGCTCGCGACCCGACGACGGTGACCGACGTCGCCGGCTGCGGGATGGGGGCTGGCCCGTGCGCCCACAGGCACACCGGTTGCCAGCCGCCCAGATCGGCGAGGCCGGCCGGCCAGTCCTTGTCCTGCGGGATGACCACCCGCCAGCCGGCGCGTTCCGCGTCGGCGCGCGCAGCCCGCGCCTGCACCCACAGCCGGGATGCAGGCATGTTCCGCAGCCCGGCCCGGACCGCGACCGACCCTTACCCGGAGAACAACATGTCCACCATCTCGGTCGCGCCGCGCGTGGGCAGGAACTGCTGCACGAACGGGTTGCCCGGTTCACACAGCCAACCGAGGGTCGCCCGCGCCGTCCGTTCGTCGTGGAATTCGTCCATCAGGCCACCTCCGCAGCGAGATCTTCCAGGCCGGCGGTAGGGGCCGCGGCCAGGTCGGGTTCGGTGCGGTCGCCGCCCGTATGGTCGGCGGCTGGATCCATTTCGTCGGGTGGGGTCAGGTCGGTCAGGATCCGCCTGGCCACCCGCAGGACCGTTTCGGCGCACTGCTGGACCAGGTCGAGGTCGCCGTCGGCCCAGCCGAACACGTAGGCGTCGGAGTAGGCCGCACTGTCTAGCCCCAGGGCGCGCAGCACGATGTGCGCGACACTTTCCGCCTCGGTCTCGAACCGGCCGCGGTGCAAGTCCTGGCCGGAGGCGTCATCGAGGTGCCCGCAGCGGATGTGCGCCAGTTCTTTTCTGCACCAGATGGGCGGATCGTTTGGTCGTGCTGGCGATGGCATGGAGATCGGCGACCGGCGAACGGCCGTGACGCCTTGCCGGGGATGCCGATCGTGATGGGCTATGGCTTTCGGTTCATCTGATTGATGTCTGTCTAGGTCCACGTGCGGACGGCCGACGTTTGGCCAATGGTAAGGGGTTCGCATGATCCTCGTTAGCGACGGACAAGGGTGAGCAGACGCCGGTGGGCGCGGCTCTTGAGGTCGTCGTTGCTGCCTTCGAGGACGGCGGTGGCGCGAGCTGCGAGGTTGTTGCCCCGCAGTGAGCCGGTCGGGCGGATCGTTTGCTTCCAGTCGGCGTACTCGGTTAGCGCGCGTTCGGCGGCGTATGCCGTGGTTCCCAGCTGTGCGGCGTTAGCGGTGTAGAGGTCGATCAGCTCGTCGGTTCGCCGCCCGTGGCTGTTCTTGGTGCGAGTGGACGCGTCGTCGGCCGGTGGCTGCCACAGGTCGTCGACGACGCGGCGGTATTCCCCCAATGCCAGATCGGTGCGCGCCAAAGCCTCTTCCTCAGCAGCGAACTGGTCGAAATACGTAACGGAGAGGCCGAGCGTGCGGCGGGCTTCCTCGATCCGGTCGCGGGCGTTGCGGGTGTGCCGCACTCCCCAGCGGGTGATGGCGTCGCGGAGCGCGAACCGTTCGGTGTTGCGGCATACCGGCCGCCATGGGGTGACAACCACGTGGAACAAGCTGGACCCGTCGTGGCTGTTGAGCGCCACGATGAACGGAATGATCTGGTCAGCCACGCCTGCCGCGTCGATGGTTACGGTGTGGGGCAGGCGCATGCTGATGAACACCTTCCGCCCGTCGCGGACCGCGCCGGCGGACTCCCAGATCACGTCGCGACGGTCGACGAGGTCTTGCAGGAACGCGAACCCGTCGCGGTTTTGCAGCACTTCGTACTTGCTTCCGACGACACCGAGGCCAGCGCCGGTGTCCTGGCGCACTGTGACGAACTGCTCGGACAACACCCGGTGCGGGCCGGTGAGGCTGTTGCGGAACTCGACCGGTCGGCGCACCACGTCGAAGTCGATACCGCCAAGCTTGAGTACGTCCTCGATGTCGCTGATGCCGCCGGGCACGATGTTGCCTAGCTGGTGCCAGGCGGGCACGCTGCTGTAGAGGGCGACTTGGCCGCGGCTGGTGTCCAGGCCGTGCTGCGGCAGGATCTGTCCATCCTGTTGCTGGATCAGGACTTCGCCGTTGTCCCAGCTGCCGGGGTCGTTGACTCGGAACCGGCCGTTCCCGAGGGGGATGAGTTTGCCGTTGGCGACGCGGGCGTCGAAGTCAGCCTGCCTCGCGTTGGCGGCTTGGATCTGGTCGGCGCGTTCGGCGGCGAACGCCGCGTTGACGTCGCCTGGTTGTGCGGTGCTGGACATGGGTGGTGCTCCTTCCGGGTATGTGGACCCGGGCGCCCTGATGGCGTCCCGGGTGTGGTGCCGAACCGGAACGCCCCTTGGGCGCGTGTTATGGGATCGACCAGCCGCGGCGACGCCGGGTCAACAGCGACGCCCTGGAGTTGGCCGTTTGGGCTGTCGGCGAGCAGAACCAGCGAGTTCGGGCACGGCGGGGCCGCCGGCTAGATTTGGGATTGCTGGCCTGACGAGATCGGGTGCGGATCGGACAGACGTTGATCGGGCAGGCTATGTCAGTAGTTGCCACCTGGCACGCGCCGGACTGCAGAAACCGTATAATGAGGTGTGCCTAATATCGCTCGCCGCCACCATACGGTTCCGCGGTTCTATCTGGAGCGGTTCTCCGAGGACGGTCGGATCGGGACTGTTCGGCTCCCCGGCGACCAGCGGTTCGTACAGTCGGTGAAAAACGCCGCGACGAACAATAACTTCTACTCCCTGGATACGACAGAGCCGAAGGACGCCGACCTCTTCGAACGAAGCCTTGGTCGAATGGAGCGCGTGGCCTCCGTCGCTCTTAGGGCAGTCATCGAACGCGACGTTTGGCCGCTCGACTCGGAAGAACGCACAGCGCTCGGCGTCTTCGCCGCGACGCAGGCCCTGCGCGGACCGAATCAGCGGCGCCATATGGAGCAAATTGTTGCGGCCACGACCCGCATCGAACTCGGCGTGGGCGGCCGAGACAGCGTCTTTGCCTACGCGAAGGACAAGCTGGGTCGCGAAATCACTGAAGAAGAAGCGGATCGCCTCTGGGCTGACGTAACACAGCCGGGTGGACCACCGATTCGCCTATCCAGCCTGGGACACATCGAACAACTACTCCGGGTACTGCCGGAGATTCTGCCTTACTTTCTCGGGCGCCCTTGGGTGCTCGTAAGGTTTCAGCGGCGCAGGCTGTGCACCTGCGACACGCCGATCGCATTGATTCCTCATGCGGACCGTTCACCTGGTTCAGGTGTGGGTCTGCTCACCGCGTGGGGAATCACCTTTCCACTCTCGCGCGATGTGGGCTTGCTTATGGCTGACCCGTCGCCGCTCTTTGGACACATCACGTTGGACGCCGTCGCGGAGGGACGGGTCGACTCGCGCCAGCCCGGCACCGTGCAGCTCGCCGACTTGTTCAACAACGCTACGATCAACAACGCACGCATGTGGATCTTCCATCACCCGGAGGACAGGGCTCTACTCAACCGGGACCTCCCGGAGCCCCGCGAGGTGGAGATCGAGGTCCTCGGCGCCGATCCGGTGGAAATGGGCGAAAACCTGCGGAGAAAGCAGGAGGCAACTCGGAGCATGGCGCTGTTGACGCCTGACTGCGGCCGGTAAGAGGCCGGTGGCGCTCGGCTTGGCTCCCATGCGTGGAAAATGACTTCAACTACCGTCTCTCCATGTCCGCCGTGCGTTTGCCTCCATCTTCCTGTTTTGCCGTATTAGCCCTACGAAACGAACCCAGTCTCGGATGAATCGCGGTCGCCGGGTTCCCAGCTCCGGGATCTGCGTGTAGTAGTCGCGGCTATTCGGCCCGAACGGAACGGGGACTCCTTCGCGGTAGGTGATGAAGTCGTATGGCCTTCGCCCCGGCGCACGGTGACGGACGAAGAAGATAGGTGCGCCGTCGAACTCGTCGCCTTCCTTCGCGATGTCCTCAATCCGGGCCCACGGGATGTGCCCGACTTCGACGACCGTAGGCGCTGGGTTTTCGGTTGGCGTGAGAGTGCGTCGTCCTCGGTCATCGTAATAGCTCTTCTTACCTCTAATAACGACCTCCACGCCGCCATGGACAATCTCGATCAGTTCTGGTCCCGTGTAGGCGTACCCCCGCCAAGTCATATTGTTACTGCCGTCGTAGCCGCGCTCATAGCGTGCCACGTTCATGATGATGATCTTGTTGTTGAGTCCCTCGGTACGGATCGGCCCAAGCACCTCCCACGCCTTGGATTCGAGCTCGCGAACCCGTTCCCGCTGTTGCCGGAACGATAGGCGCCGCCCAAGAAGGAAGATGGCGATCGTGACGCCGAACGAGGCCGTCGAGACCACAAGAGCCGCGAGGTCTACCCAAGAGAACGATCCAGACACTCGGCAAGTTTATTGGCACGCGAGGTTCCGGACCTACGACCGAGCCCCGCTACCCGCGCTTGATGTCTTTGTAGGCAGGGTGGGGATGCCGAGGTTGATGGCGGTCCGTCGCATGTGGACGAGCTTCTGTTCGGCCGCGGTCAGGCTGGTCTGCAGCCCCTCGACCTCGCCGAGCCAGCCGCGGTCATGTGCCTCGACGATGCGTTCGCGGAGGCTGGCGATGATGGCTTCGAGGCGCTGTTGTTGAGCCGGTTCGGGGCGCAGCATCGGGCACCGTATGTCCCGTTGACCGAACTAACCGGGGACGTCCTGCGGTTCTCCGATGTTGACGGACGGTGACGTTCGTGGCCGTTTTGCTTTTGCGGGTCACTGCGCGTAGTGAGGTGTCTCTGCTCTGATCCCGTGCTGTCAGGGGAAGACGGCTCGTGGAGGTTCGGGTGGCGGAACGCGGCAGGGTGATCCGGGACGTGGCGGCCTTGGCGGTCGCGAGAGTCGGGCGGGTCGAGGAGACCGGTGACCGGCTGCGGCCGTTCAGGCTTGTCGATGAGCATGGTGTCGAGGAACTGGCTGTCACGGAGTTCCTGGGCCACATGCTCGCCGACGACGCTAGCCCGGCGTCGCTGCGTTCGTATGCCTACGAACTGTTGTCCTGGTTCCGGTTCCTGCGCGCGGTCGAGGTGCCGTGGCATCTGGCTAGCCGGGTGGAAGCCCGCGATTTCGCGTTGTGGCTGAAGACGAGCAAGAAGCCGGCACGGCCGCGGCTGCCTGATGCGCCGGCGCCGGGGTCGGTGAACCTGGTGACAGGCAAGGCAACGCCGGCCGAAAACTACGCGGCCCGGACCCGGCGGCACGCCCGAGCGGTGGTCCGCGCCTTCTACGAGTACCACCGCGAGACTCATGGTCGACCCCTGGTCAACCCATTCCCCAAGACCGCGGGTGTCGAGGATGAGGATCTCAACGCCCACCACAACCCGATGCGACCGTTCCGCCGGCAGTCTCGCCGAGCCATGTATCAGCCGAAGGAGCCCAAAGCAGCGCCACGGAGCATTCCGGACGACGCTTTCAACGTCCTTTTCGCGGCGCTGATCTGCAACCGGGATCGGGCGCTGCTCGCGTTCTACATTTCCACCGGCGCACGCGCCTCCGAGTTGCTGGGCGTCCGCCAGGGCCTGGTGGAACCGGAGGAGCAGGTGATCGGTGTGGTCCGCAAGGGCAGCCAAGCCTTGCAGCGGCTGCCTGCCTCAGCGGACGCGTTCGTCTGGCTGCGGCTCTACCAGCAGGAGACCATGGGTTTGGTTCCGAAAGGGCCGAACGAGCCGTTGTGGTGGTCGCTGCGCCGACCGTTCCGGCCGTTAACGTACGACGCGGTGCGGATGGTGTTCACCAAGGTCAACGCCGCCCTCGGCGCGAACTGGACCCTCCATGACCTGCGACATTCTGCGGCCAAGCGGATGGTCCGCGACCCGAACCTCACGCTGGCCGACGTGCAGTGGGTCCTGGGGCACGCCCACATCACCACCACGGAGATCTACACCGCACCCACTCCCAACGAGGTCATCGCTCACGTCCTAGCCCACCACGACCGGCAGCGCGCCGAGCGAGAAGGACCACCAGCGCCCCCGGCGCCCGGTTACCGGCCGGAGGTGCTTGCGACCTTGTTCGGTGCCGCGCCTGCCGAGGTACGTGATCGGTGAGCGTCACGGCGATCGACACCGCAGTCGCCGACGCGAAGCTCGACGTTGTTGAGGCGGTGCGGCTCGGCGAGTGGGAGCCGCGGCCGGTCGAGCAGAGTTGGTGGCAGACCTGCCAGACCCGCGTCGCGTTGGTCGAGCGGCTCCTGCGCATGTTCACCGGGCAAGGAGCGAGCAGCACCCGTGACAAGACCCGGCGACGTGGCCTGGGCAAGGTGCTGGACTGGCTCGAACGCCAGCCCGGCGCCACCTGGCAGCAGCGATGGCTGGCCAGCGGCGCCAACGCGGCCGGCTTCGACTGGGCCGACCTGCCACTGAACGGAATCGTCGACCCGCGGCGTCACCACCGCGACGAGCTGAGCTGTGGACTGGCCATGCTGGTGGCCGGCCAGGCAATCCGGCCCGGCTACCCATGGCTGTTGCGGCAACGCCAAGCCCTGATGCTCGCCGAGGTTCGTGCGGCCATCGACCCCGACGGCTTCGCCCGCATCGAGCGTGACGCCAACCAGGCCGCCCGCTACGCGAGGTCTGATGCGTTGAACAAGCTCACCTGGATCGTGATCCGCAAGGGCGGCCTGGTCGCCGACATCACCGTTGGCGACTGCGTCGAGCTGACCAAAGCGCTGCAGGAGCACCACTTCCGGGGCAGCGCCGGGCGTCCGCTGTTCTACGCGCTGCTGAAGGCGACCGGCGTGCTCCCAGCCGCGGCGCCGGAGCGGCTACGGGCGCTGCGGGTGGACGGCCGCCGCAGCGTCGAGCAGATCGTCGACGCCTACGACATCCAGTGCGGGCCGGTCCGGGACCTGCTGGTCGAATACCTCACCGAGCGATCCCCCGAGCTCGACCACACCTCGCTGCGATCGGTCGCCCGCAACCTCTGCCGGCTGTTCTGGCGCGATCTGGAGATCCACCACCCGGGCATCGACTCGCTGAGGCTGGCCCCCGAGATCGCGCAAGCGTGGAAGGAACGGCTGGCCCACATCCGCGACGCCGATGGCAAGCCCGTGCGGCCGCGGGTGAACTACCGCAGCGAGTTGGTGTTCGTGCGGGCCTTCTACGAGGACATCGCCCGCTGGGCCGCTGACGACCCGGCCCGCTGGGCGCGCTGGGTCGCGCCGTGCCCGATCAAGGCCTATGAAGTGACTCGCAAGAAGGTCCAGGCGCGGGTCAAGGCCCGGATGGATCAGCGGACCCGGACCCAGCTGCCGCTGCTGCCCGCCCTGCTACGCGCGGTTGACCAGCAGCACAAAGACGCCGAGGAACGCGTCGGCATCGCAAGGGCTGTCCCCTCCGGCAGTCGGCTCACCGCAGGCGGCATAGAGTTCCAGCGTTGCCGCGTCGGCGACTCCGGCCGCGTCTACGCCATCGACCTGAGCACAGGCAAGCGACGAGACCTGACCCACGAGAAGGAAGCGGCGTTCTGGTCGTGGGCAACGGTGGAAGTGTTGCGGCACACCGGAATCCGCATCGAGGAGATGCTGGAACTGACCCACCAGAGCTTCGTCGCCTACACGCTGCCCACCACCGGCGAGGTTGTCCCGATGCTGCAGATCGCTCCGTCCAAGACCGACGCCGAGCGACTGCTGCTGGTCTCGCCCGAGCTGGCTGAGGTCCTGACCGCGATCATCTTCCGCGTCCGCGCGGGCAACGCCGCCCTGCCGCTGGTCTCCGCCTACGACGTGTTCGAGCAGACCTGGAGCCCGCCGATGCCGTTTCTATTCCAGCGCCGATACGGCACCGAGGACCGTCCGCTGACTCGCAGCTACATCCGCGAATGCCTTCTCGCCACATCCCATGCCGCGCAGATCACCGCCGCCGGCCAGCCACTGCAATGGCGACCCCACGACTTCCGCCGGATCTTCGTCACCGACGCCGTCCGCTCTGGCCTGCCCCCGCACATCGCCGCCAAGCTCTGCGGCCACTCCACAGTAGACACAACGATAGGATATGCCGCCATCTACCCCGAGGACGTGATCGCCCACCACCGGGCGTTCATCGCACGCCGCCGCGACCAGCGACCCAGCGAGGAATACCGCGACCTCACCGCCGCCGAATGGGACGAATTCCTCGCCCACTTCGAGCTGCGGAAAGTTGCTCTCGGGACCTGCGGCCGGGACTATGGCACCCCCTGCGCGCACGAAAACGCCTGCGTCAGATGCCCACTCCTTCGGGTTGATCCGGCCCAGATGCTGCGACTGGAGGAGATCCACGCCAACCTCGCCGACCGACTCGCCGAGGCCAAGGAGCGGGGCTGGCTGGGCGAGGTCGCCGCGATCCAGACCACCATGGCGGCCGCAGCTCAAAAGCTCGAAGCCATGCGCACTGCCCGCGAGACACCTGTTCTCCTCGGCATGCCCCATGCCCGTCTACCCGCCGGCCGATCGAACTGGCGTGAACCGAAACGATGAGGGCCCCGCCACAGGCGTCGATCGTCGCATCATCTTCTGCTGAGCGGATGTCGGCGGATTGCCAAGGTCCCTACCCGGCCGTGGTGACGGTAGAGTCCTGCCGTGGAGGTCGTGACTCGCGCGGACAGGCCGGATCTGCACGACATGGCCGCTACCGTGTTCAAGGAACGCTGGCCGGAGTTCATATTCCACGACGAGATACCCAAGAAGTACATGGGCCGCGTCAAGCAGCACTTCGGCCGCTTCGACATCATGGTGCTCGACCACGACGCCGTGGTTGCCGGTGGTTGGGGCGTACCTATTCCGTGGAGCGGCGACGCCGACGATCTGCCGTCGGGTTATGACGATGCGCTGGTCCGAGCCGTGCACGCGCGGGAGGCGGCCATCCCAGCCACGACGCTGAGCTTCATGGCCGTCGCCGTCGGATCAGCGCATGACAAGCGGGGTCTCGCCACTGTTGTTCTTCAGGAGCTGACGCGACGGGCTCACGAGGCTGGCCTTGTCCACGTCATTGCTCCGCTACGGCCGACATGGAAGCACCGGTACCCGATGGTTCCCATGGACGAATACGCCGCGTGGGCACGCGCAGACGGGCTCTCGATCGATCCGTGGATTCGCGCCCATCAGCGGATGGGCGCACGGGTGCTTGGCCCGGCACTGAGCTCGATGGTGGTTGAAGGCACCGTCGCGGAATGGGAGAGCTGGACGGGCATGGTCTTCCCTGTCACGCGAGAATATGTCGTCCCAGACGCGCTGAACCTGGTCCGGATCGACCGGGAACGGGACTGCGGTGTCTACGTAGAGCAGAATCTCTGGGTGCAGCACCGCTGAACGAAAGCATCGCCTACCGCAGTGCGGCGTGCCACCAGCCGCCCTTGGCTGTCAAGGTCAAGTGCGCAGAAGCGGCTGCGAACAAGGGCGCGCCACCGCTCCTTGATGCACTTCTTCGTCCGAACTCACACACCGACACGCCCGGGCGAGAAGGCATTGCAATCCCTCTCCA
This sequence comes from Phytohabitans sp. LZ39, assembly GCF_059359075.1. Taxonomy (NCBI): domain Bacteria; kingdom Bacillati; phylum Actinomycetota; class Actinomycetes; order Micromonosporales; family Micromonosporaceae; genus Phytohabitans; species Phytohabitans sp. LZ39. The sequence continues at coordinate 120,145 of NZ_JCADBM010000023.1, forward strand.
TCACTCTAGGTGAGGAGTGGATGCCGGGCGCGGTGCGCTGTCGACCAAGATCACTTCGGTTAAGCAGGGGTGCTCGTGCTGGCAGCTCGTGCCGTAGGCGCGTCCGCAGGTGCCAAGTTCGATCTTGCGTTTGGCGAAGTGTCCGAGGAACTCGTCCCATTCGCTGTCGGTGGGTTCGCGGTACTCCTCGCTCGAGCGCAGGTTTCGCCGGCGGGCGATGAACGCGCGATGGTGGTCGATGACGTCCTGGTCGTAGACCGCGATGTAGGTCTGGGTGGTGGCGATCGCGTCGTGGCCGAGGATCTTCGCGGCGATGTGCACGGGCAGGCCGGATGCGACCGCTTCGGTGGCGAAGATGCGCCGGAAGTCGTGTGGGCTGAACGCGGCCGGGGTGCCGTCCGGGTTGGTAATCGTGGCCGCGGCGACGAGCTCGTCGAGGAGTTCCTTGACCCGAGTATGCGTGACCGCGATGGTGTTCAGTCCCCACCGACGCTGGAACAGGAACGGCAGCGGCGGGCTGTGCAGCCGTTCGGCGTGGTCGTACCGGGTGACCAGGGGCACGCGTTCGTTGCCGCCCCGGACGCGGTGGATGACTTGGGCGAACACGTTGGCCAGCTCCGGGCCGATGACCATTCTCTGAACTTGCGGCCGAAGCGCGCGGCTCAGGAGTGCTGGCTGGCGACCGGCGTCAGTTGCTGATCCTCGGTAGTGGGGTCTGTGGGTTTGGTCGCGTCCATCGCAGGCGAGGCGGGTTCGCTGCTCCTACATCCTCAGCAAGTTGGCGTCGGAGCTCACCGGCCAGGTTACGCAAAGTCTGTGATTCGGCGGCTGACAGCGGAGAGTCAACCGCGCTATTGGGTCCGTCCTTGTCTTTAAACGCGGCTTCCGCGAGTAGGTTCAGTAGTCTCATGTAGATGTCTTTCGCGGCTGGAGTGAGGAACATTCCTCCGGCATCCTCGCCGAAATACCAGTCGTGGAAGTCTCGCATGTATCTTTGCAAATCAGTTCGTTTTGGTTGCTCTTCCATTGGAGGCCAGTACCGAGGTAAGTGTCTAGAAACATGAAATAGTGCCTGATAGCGTTCTAGCCTCTTGCCTTGCATTGTCTGATCGTACGAGTGCTCAAGCGTGAGTCTCATGTTGGAGCGCGTCGTCAGGTAGGTAGCGATAGTCCCGACAACAGCACCAACGATCGCTCCAACCAACCCGATGATCACGGTCATGACGACTCCCCTCGTGCCGTTGGTCGATGATAGGGGTTGAAGGAACCACATCCTCTTCTCTTAAGGTGATCTTCAGGCTCTGATGGCTCGCATCCCTGGTCAGCGGGCCACAGGGACCGCCGGACTGCCGAGTTCGACAGTGGTGCGGGAGCGTCGGTCGATCTGGGCGAGCTTGTCGTTGGCGCCGGCGAGGCTGATTTTGAGGCCTTCGGCTTCGCCGAGCCAGCCCTCACGCTCGGCCTCGGCGATGCGGGCGATCAGATTGTCGCGGATCTCCGCGATGCGGGGGCGTTGAGCGGGGTCGGGCCAGTGCATGCTGCAACGTAGGCAGCTGTGCTCGTGAACGCGCGGGGTTCCAAAGGCGCGTCCGCATGTTCCCGTGGCGACTTTTCTCAGCTCGAAATGTCCGAGGAATTCCTCCCATTCGGCGTCGGTGGGGATGCGGTATTCCTCGCCTGGGCGCAGGGACCGGCGGCGGGCGAGGAAGGCCAGGTGGGCTTGGATGGCCTCCTCGGGGTAGACGGTACGGGCAACCCCTGCACTACTCGCCCCACGATTTCCGGCGAATCTTCATCACCGACGCCGTCATGAGCGGCCTGCCACCGCATATCGCCCAGGTCATAGCAGGCCACCGCGACATCAACGTCACCCTGGGCTACAAGAAAGCTCAGGAATTGCATCAGATGGGCGAGGATCCTCAAGTCACCTGTGTCCTGTATCGCCGAAGGTTGCGAGTGTCAGAGTTAGGTTGCGAGTGATCTTGCGAGGGTCAGAATTACCCTGCGAGTCGCTGCCGGGCGGGCTGTCCAGCCTCCGTGAAGTTGGCAGGTTCTCGGGGACCGTGCGGTTGTCGCGGCGGATTCTCGCGCGGGTGGCGGTCGCAGCCGCTGTTGTTGTCCCTCGTTGGGTTCATCGTGGGGTATGCGTTCGGACCGTACCTGCGATGATCGGGCGCAACTGGTCGTAGAGGTGCGAGTTCGAGACCTGCTCCTGGATCTCCTGCGGCCAGTGCAGCTGCGTTTCCCCGGGCCTGAGGCGTGCCTGGTAGGGGAAGCCGAAGGGAGGGCAGGAGCTTGAGCCGTCCAGGTCGAACTTGGCGATGAGATTGCCGGTCCGCGCTTCGTAGACCTGGTAGGTGTACGACGCCTCGATCAGCGACATCGTCACCGCTCTGCCTTCGACACGGGGCACTGCGGTGGAGAGACCGTCGTACGGCGGTTGGTGGTACGTGCACGACTTGATCGCTGATCCGGTTCTGGTCAGGTACTCGCAGACCACGAGCTGCACATTGGTACTGGCGTTGGTACTCGCGGTTGCGCCGGTTGGCCTCCATTCGGCCGGCAACCGTTCGTTGTCCGGCTCGGTGAGGACAGGGTGGACTTCACGGCCGTCGCCAAGCTGGAAGAAGTCCGCGGGGTGTGGCCCGGGCCCGGCGTAGGGTGCGGCCCGATCGGTGTACTCCGATGGATGCCGCACCGGACCGGTTCCCCGATCCTGGGGGCATAGCGTGGCGGGGAGGGACGGGGGCCGGGGTTCGAGTTCGAGGTAGTACCTGACCAGGGTGACCCCGGGCACCGCTGCTCCGATGAGTGCCGCGATGACCATCCACAGCACCAACCTCCTCCGGGACCGCGTCGGCGCGGGCGGCTGCCAGCCGGGCAGCGTCACGTTTCGCGCCCTTCATCCGAGGACATGACGAGAGGATATAGGGGGATGTCTACCCATCTCCGTGGATCTTGGAGCCGTCATGCCGCAATGGACATGCGTTCCGGTCCGGGGTTTACCAATACACAGCGGACGGTCACGGAGACCCAGTATCACGGTCCTCCGTTGACCCCACGCCAGCCGGAGAATTCCCGCACTCACCACCTACTCGAACCAACAAGATCCACCGAAATCGCAAGGCAGTTCTGACCAAATCCCGGCCGGGTCGGTCAGATCTACTCTGCGAAGCGCTGGTCAGCCGGCCGACGATTCGCAGACTTCAACTGGATCGGACAACCTGCTTGTCAGGGTGGCCATCGGTTTCCTGAAGCTGATGCAGCGTATCGCGTCTGATCAGCAAGTTTGCCAGAGAGCGCCCGTCTGATGCAAGATCTTCCCTCCAGAAGGGATGGTCTGGAGTGGGGCAGCAGATGAAAGCTCTGGCCGGGGCGGCACGCTTGGAGCTGGTCTCGGGTGTGGTTCAGCTGCGTCCGGAGGACGCGATGTTCGATGCGATGCTGCGTGGATGGCGAGCGCAGCAGAAGGCTCGGGGTTTGCGCGACGAGACAGTCGAGGATCGGGAGCGGCTGGTACGCCGTTTCCATGGCTACGTCAACGAGTATCCATGGCGGTGGACGCCGGCTCATCTCGACGAATGGTCGGCCCACCTGACCGGTGAGCGGAGGCTGGCGCCGTCGACGGTCCGCGCGTATCAGGGTGATCTGCGGATGTTCACCGAGTTCCTGATCGACGGCCGGTACGGCTGGGGACCGGCCTGCGAGGAGGCGTTCGGCACCCATCCGGTGGCGATCTGCCACGAGTGGAACACGATCGCCCACCTCAACGGCTACGAAGGTGCACCCGAGGCCCGTCCGTTCAGCCGGAAGGAGCTGCAGTTGTTCCTCGACTACGCCGATGAACAGGTCGAGCGTGCGGTCCGGGCGGAACGCAAGGGTGCGCTGGCTGCCTACCGCGATGCCACCCTGTTCAAGGTCGTCTACGGGTGGGGGCTACGACGCACGGAGACGGCGAAGCTGGATCTGGTCGACTTCGGCCGTAACCCGCAGGCACCGCAGTTCGGGCGGTACGGCACGCTCAATGTCCGGTATGGCAAGGCCAAGCGTGGTCAGCCGCCGCGTCGGCGCAATGTGCTGTCGGTGATGGACTGGGCGGTGGAGGCGGTTGCTGACTACGTCGAGAACGTCCGGCCGCGTTTCGGCTGTGATGACCACCCCGGGTTGTGGCTTACCGAACGACGCGGGCGGATCACGCCGTCGGAGATTAACGCCCGGTTCGTCGCCTACCGCGACGCCCTCAAGCTGCCAGGCGAGCTCGTACCCCACTCATTAAGACATTCCTACGTCACCCATCTCACCGAGGACGGCGTCGACCGCCGCTTCATTCAGCAGCAGGTGGGCCACGAACGGGACAGTTCGACCGCGATCTACACCCACGTAAGCGACGACTTCATGAACACTGCCCTGAACAAGGCGCTGGCTCCTGCCTTCGGCAGGACGCGATAAGGAAGGACGAGCCGATGGCGGCCAAGCTCGACTATCGCTGGCATCTCCGCAGGATCATGGCCGACCGCGGGATGTTCTCCACGACCGACCTGCTCAAGCCGCTGGCCGAGCGCGACATCCAACTGTCATCCAGCCAGGTCTACCGGCTGGTCGTCGACCGCCCCGAGCGTCTCAGCTTGAAGATTCTCATGGCGTTGCTCGACATTCTGGACTGCACTATGGACGACCTCATCGAGCCGGTCTCTGCGGCCGGCACGGGGGCAAAGCCGAGGAAGGCCGCAGCGGGCGGCGCCGGCGCGGAAAGCATCGGGAGCCTTCGGCCGAAGCGTGCCCGGATCACTGCGGTGGACCAGTGACCGACACCGTCGATGACGTCTTGCAGGACCCGGTCGAAGTGGTCGTGCGTCTGGTCAAGTCCGTCGAGCGGCACCTCGACGAGGAGGCCGTCCGCGCGGTCGTCTGCGCGGTGATGGGCCAACGGGCCGGCCGTCGGCGACTGGCTCAAGCCCTCCAAGCGGACGCGACGGTCCTGCGAACGGGACGGCCGCCCGCCCCATACTGCGTGGCCAAGCTGCTGATGGCGCTACGCGAGGAGGGCGCCCGAGACGTCAGCCGTCCACGGTGCAGCGGATGTGATCGCGCGGTGGCGTACGTGGGCAGCCGCAGTGGCGGCGTGTGGACCTGCTCGCCATGCTCCGACGCGCCGACGAACTGCGCAGGCTGCGGTCAACTGCGGCGAGTAGTCAGCCGCGACCGTCACGGCAGCGCCCGGTGCGCGAAATGCCCCGACACTGCCGGCGACCCGCTCAATGACCTCGTCAACCTGGTCACCGGGCTCGACCCCGCGTTGACCGCCGACCAGGTGCACGCTGCTCTCGGCCGGGCCACCGTCCGCCCAGCCGGGCAGCGGCGACTCGCCTGGGCGGTGCTCTCCTCACCCGCGTTGCTGACCGGGGCGGGGCACGACGCGCCGACTCCGGCGGTGCTGCGGTTCCTCGACGAACTCGTTGCCGTCGGCGCCACCAGAATCGTCCGGCCGGCCTGCCCCCGCTGCCACGGGGTGAAGGTGCTGTCGAAGCTGCTGGACGGCAAACGGGTCTGCCGGGCCTGTTTCGCCCGGCACGCCGCCGTCCCGTGCGCCCGCTGCGGGGCGGTACGCGAACCTGCCACCCGTGACGCCGACGGCAACCCGCTCTGCCCGAACTGCCTGATCTCCGACCCGGCCAACCTCGAGGTATGCGTCGGTTGCGGCCGCCGCAAACGTGTTGCGGTCCGGACCCCGGACGGCCCTCGCTGCGACAACTGCCGCCCGAAACTCACCGCCGAATGCTTCCACTGCGGCAGGACATCAGCCTGCGAGATGTCGCAGGCCACCGGGCAGCCCTGGTGCCGGCGCTGCCAGCAACGATGGGCCACCTGCAGCGGCTGCGCCACCACAGCGCCGATCCGCGGAGGCACCTGGGTCGCCCCGCTTTGCGCCGCGTGCACCAACCCGGACCCCGACTTCTGGGGCCGCTGCCCGACCTGCAAGGCCACCTGGCAACGCAGCCCACGCCCCTGCCTGCGCTGCAACCTGAACGAACGGATCGACAAACTTCTCAGCAACGGCACCGGTGTCGTCCGAGCGGACCTCGCGCCCTTCCGCGATGCGCTCGCCAATGCCGAACGCCCCGACTCCACCCTCGTCTGGCTGTCCGGCACGAAGGTCAGCGCCGTGCTGGAACACCTGAGCCGCGACAATCGGCCCCTCTCGCACAACGTCCTCGACGAACTGCCCTCCGACAAGCTGCTGGCTCACTTGCGCAGCGTCCTGGTCGCCACCGGCGCCTTGCCAGTCCGCGACGAACGCCTCGTCGTCCTGGAAGCCTGGATCAAGACCGCGGTTCAGAATCGAACAGACCCCGTCGAGCGGCGGGTCTTGCACGGCTATGCCGTCTGGCACCACCTGCGCCGGCTGCGACGCCGCGTCGATGACGGCCACACCACCCATCTGCAGGCCCTCAACGTCCGTTGCCACGTCACCGCCGCCGTCAACTTCCTCGACTGGCTGACTGCCAGCAGCCTGACCATCAAGACGTGCACCCAACAGCACCTCGATCAGTGGATCGCCAATCCGGACACCACCTACCACGACGAGACCGGGCACTTCGTCCGCTGGGCCGTTCAACAGCGACACACCACCGGGCTGACCTTTCCAGCCGTCCGGTGGGCCGGCCCGCGGGGCACGCTCGACACCGAGAAACGCTGGGCCAACGCCCGCCGACTCCTGCACGACAACACGTTGCCCACGGGCGACCGAGTCGCCGGCCTACTGCTGCTGCTCTACGCGCAGCGCATCGCCACGATCAGCCAGCTGACCGTCGAACACGTCGACCTCGAAGGCGACACGCTCACGATCAGGTTCGGCAGCTCACCGGTCGTCCTCCCGGAGCCCTTGGCCAGCCTCGTCCGCCAACTCGTCGCGACACGCCGCGGCAAGGCCAGAATCGGCACCCCAGACGACATCCCGTGGCTGTTCCCGGGTGGCCGTCCGGGTCAACCGCTCGGCGACGACCGGCTCGGACAACGCCTCCACGCGATCGGCCTACGCCCCCAGCAAGACCGCTCCACCGCACTGTTCGCACTCGCCGCCGAACTCCCCGCCGCCGTCCTCGCCCGGATGCTCGGGATCCACATCCAGGTAGCGGTCCTATGGCAGAAGGCATCCGCAGGCGATTGGTCCGGATACGCCGCCGCCGTAAGCCAACGAAAGCCATCTTGACTTCAAGCGACTCCCGCCATGGCACGTCGACTCTCACCCATGCAATCCGCTATCCCTGGTCCATCTCACGGGCTGAGCCGTTCAGGGCGCTCCGATGCGGCCGTCGGTCGTCTCCGCAAAGGCCAATCCTCGAAGTATCTCCATGTCGGTAATGTCCTTCTGTCGCCATGGCCGGCCGTTGCGCAGATGGGGGAACTGCTCCTTCATGGCGAGCATGCCAGAGACGCTCATGGCCAGGACCGGCGTGCCGTCCAGCGTCACGAGCTCATCGCCGAAGGATCCTGGCGGGAACAGCCAGTCGGCGAACCGCCCAAGGGGCTGGCTGAACGATCCGTCTGGCCACCGATCAAAGTAAGCAGTACTGAACGAAACGTCGTCCCACGTGAACTCGCAAGACTCCTCCGGCGGTTGAGTCGGCAGAGCCGTGGCGCCAGCTCCCACGAGAAGCGCCTTCGAACGCTCGGCATGAATGCGCTCGACCCAGAACTCCACGTCGCCGTGCTCACGCGTAATCCGGCCGATCCTCGCATCGAGTCCCCAGCCTCCGAACAGCCACGCTGGGATATCGTCCGTCTGCAGGACCGCGACGACCTCGCGAATGACACGCAGCTGCCCTTCGGTCTTCTCGTCCATAGTCGTGATCCTGCCATGCAGGTGGACTGGCCATCCGCCGCCCACGGGCGCCAGGCTCCGGACCTATCTGGACCACGCCGCCGCCGACGTCCTGGCGACCGCCCTGCCCCGCTGACCTTCCGGGAACGGACACATTCAGAGACTTGCAATACCCGACTGCACCGTTTGTTCATGTACGCCAGGTCACTGCCCATCCGTTGCACGGTCTCGCGGGTGAAGCGGGGGTCCGGGTGCACGGCGAGCCAGTTCACCTCGTGGGCGCGGGCGAAACGCAGCAGATCCAACAGGCTCCGTCGCCCGTCCGGGTGGTCTGCCAGCAGCGGCAGGTGGCGGTCGCGGTCACTGGCCGGCGCCGGGTTCCCGATTGTGCCGGTGGGCAGTATGTGTCCAGGTCTCGGCGGTCGCGGCACGCAGGTGTCCGTCGGCGTCGTACCAGACCGGTTGGCCGCTGGACTCGATGCGGTCGCCGCCGCTGTCGCTGAACCAACCAGCGCGGGGTGGATGAGCAGGCGTCGCGGCCGGTCGCTACGGCAGCGGCGTGCTCGGCTATCGGGAGCAACTGTGTGACCCGCCACCACAACCGTGTTGTCATCGTGCGGTTCGCCTCCATCGGTGTTGTTGGTATTCCTTTTCTGCGTGAGAAGCGCGCGAGAAGCTGCAACGTGCGAGATCAGGTGCGCGTTCTGGATTCAGGTACAGAAGGGTGTGGATCATGCTGACATTGAGCTTTGCCGTCAGCGACTCCCCGGCTCTTGTCGGCGCTGCTGGCGCCGGAGGTCAGGACGGGTATGAAGGGCAGCGAGCGGGGAATGTCTGTGCCGACGTGAAGGTGAGAATCGTTGATCCTTCACGAGGTTTAGCCAGCTTGGCCTAGCGGTGCGCCATGTTGGGCCATGAACGGCTCCGGCGGAACTACACCGTCCGATGTGGAATCAGCGTTGACATGAACCTCGAAGTGCAGGTGTGGTCCGCTGGAGTGGCCGGTGCTGCCGACCACTCCGATCGGGGCGCCTACGGATACCGTGTCTCCTACGTGGACGGTTGGCTGGCGGCCGAGGTGGCAGTATCTGGTTATGATTCCGCCGTCGTGGGCCAGGTCGATGTACCAGCCACAGCCGCGGGTCAGGTTCTTGTCGCCGTCGCGGTGGCAGCCCCAGTCACTGTCGTCGCGGATGTCGATGGCGTTGCAGCGAACGCGGACGACCTTGCCGGCTGCCGCGGCCCGGACGATGGTGCCGCGGGGTGCGCCGAGGTCCACGCCGTCGTGGGTGGGACGTTCGGCGGTCCGGAAGCCGGATGTGACCGGTGCCTGAACGGGCTGGGTCCAGCCGCTGGCGGCGCAGCTGGCCAGGCCCAAGGTCTCGCTGATCGTGGTGACTAGCATGGCGGCGTGCTCCGCCCACTTCTGATAGGCGTTCGGGCGCGCCGATTTCTGCACCGCTTGTGCGGCCTCGGCGAGAGGCATCGTCTGCCAGCCGTCGACGGTGGCGAGTTTGCGGTAGAAGGCTTGGGATGCGTACACGGGGTCGGTGAGCTGCTGCGGTGTGCCCCAGCCTTGGCTGGGGCGTTGCTGGAACAGGCCGAGGCTGTCGTGGTCGACCGGGACGGTGCGGTTGTAGAGGCTGGACTCGGTGATGGCGGTGGCAACCGCGATCACCCAGGCCTGGCTGGGCAGGCCGGTGTCGGCGCCGACCCGGATGATGGTGACGGCATTGCCGACCTGTTCGGAGTTGAACGGCTCGATCGGTGACCATTGCGTGGACGGCCCCGACGTTGTCGCGGCGCCGGCGCCGGTGGTGTGCGTCGCGGTGGGGACGGCGGTGGTGGTGCAGGCGGATGCGGTGCCGGCGGTGAGCACGGCGGTGCCGGCGCCGCAGACGAGTACGACGCATAGGCCTGCGGCGACGATGGTGGCGATGGCGCGGCTGCTCATGGGTGGACCTGCCGCGGTGATCGGCTGGACATGGTGACCTCCGGGACGTGGGGTTGGGCGACGGGCACGCGGGCTGCTACGCCGCGGGAAAGAGAGGGCGTGGCTGCTCGAGGTTTTTGACCGGGCAGTGGTGGCCCCTGACGGCGTGAAGGAATGCGCGGTGGACGGGCCGGCTCACGTCGGCGGTGTGCCGCCGTTGTCTGCCGCCGGCGGCACACCGCCGTGGGATGTGGATCCGGTGGCGGTGTGGCCGGCATTTGTGTCGGCTAGCGGTGGCTGCGGGCGGCCAACGGTGAGGGGCGGACTGGTCAGGTAGCCGTCGACGAGCATGGTGGCCATCAGTCGGGCCGGTGGGATGGGCCAGTTGAGCAGGCTGAACTGGCCAGCGCGGCGGATCCGTTCGACCTGCCGGCGGCTGATCTTGTGGCGGGCGGCGATCGTGTCCAGGGGCTCGTCGGGGTGGTTGGTCAGGTCGGCCCAGACGGTCTGCCAGGCCCGGTACTGCTCCTGCTGGATGGGGATCTGGCGCATCAGATCCACCGGTGGCTGCCGGCTGTCGGAGGTTTCGTCCTCAGCGAGATCTGGTTTGTCTGGGGCGCTGCCGGTGGCTGAGCCGGTCGGGCTGTCGCCATTGTTCGGCCAGCTGGCCTGCTTCTCGATCCGCGCTGTTGGCAGTGCGGTGATGGCGGGGGCCAGCCGAGCCGTCCAGGCGGTGTAGTCGATCTGGTCGGCGAGACCGGCGGCGAGCCGGTCCAGATCGAGGGTGCGGACGGCGATCTCGGCCATGAGCGGGTCTGACTGGTCGGCGCGGATGACCTGTTCGACCGCCTTGGCGATGGCCGGGCGTCGCTTGTCGGCCCGGATGGCTAGTCGGGCGGCTTCCAGCGACTCGTGCAGGCCGAGCGGCCGCCACCGGCCGTGGGGTTTGTGGGTGCCGGTGCGGGCGAGTTCGGCGGCGCGGGCGGTCCATAGCGGGTACCGCAGGCGGCGCCAGAGCCCGTAGTCGGGGGCGGTGTCGGCGAGCTTGCCGGTGGCGCGTAGCGCGTCCCGGCGGCGGGCGGCGGCGTGCAGCAGCCACAGCAGGTACGCCGCCGCGGATAGCAGGCCGAACCCGGCGGACCAGTACAGGTCCGGCCAGTGACCGCCGATCAGGATCCCGACCGAGACTGCGGCGACTGTCGCGGAGAAAAGGCGAAATCCGTATGCGCGTTCGCCGAGCCGCATCCGCTGGTCGGCCATCGCGGCCAAGGCCATGGCGAGCAGTTCCAGGCAGAGCGCGAACGGCAGCACCGCCGCTACACGCGCGACGGCGGGTAGGGACGAGCTCCAGGGGATGTGGGTGACCGCGACCCAGGTTTGGCCGATGACTGCGCCGGCGGCGGCGACGGTGTAGAACCAGTAGGCCAGCCGGGCTGGCGACCATCGTGGCGGCGGTACCACCGCTGGAGTCCGGCCGGTGGTCGGTGCGGGCGGGGTCGGGGAGGCCGGTTCGGGTAGGTCGGTCGTCGCCATCGCGGTCACCGCCGGGCCAGTCGGTTCGTGGCCGGCGGGTGAGGCGGCGCCGTCGAGGGGGCCGGACCGCCGATGTGGACGATCGCCGCTGCTGCTGCGGTCGATGGGGTGGCCGGTGACGTTTGCTGACCGGTCCGGCCGCGTAGGCCGGCGGGCCGGGCCACGGTCGGGGTGGTGTGCGTCGGGCGTAGTTGGTGGCTGTGCTCCGCTGGCCGGAGTCGGCCGGTGCGCTGGTGGTGGATCACAGCAACGCTCCCTTCCACGAATGAAAGGGCGCGGTGTGCCGCGCCCTCGCGTGGGCGTCGGCACACCCACGCGAGGGGTTGGTGGGATCTCGACACTGGGCGCCGAGGGTGTGGACGGGTGGGTGACCGCCGTCCCGGCGTGCCCAGCCGCAGGGCCGGGCAGGGGTCTGGGCATGGGTCAGGGCGCGGGGGTGGGTCCTGATGTGCTGGTGTACCGGCCGGCTGTCCGGGTGGCGCGGTGGTCGGCGACCAGGCGCTGTACGGCGTCGCGGACCGGGGCTTTGGCGATGCCCAGGACACGAGCTAGTTCGCCGATGGTGAAGCCTTGCCCGGGGTGGTTGTCCAGGTGCGCGGCGACCAGGTCCCGCACGGCGCCCTCAGGCAGACGCCCGAACGGGGTTTCGGCCCGGAGCTGGTCTGCCGGTCTGGGCACGGCCGGTGGTGGTGCGGGTCGGGTGAGAGGCTGCCAGCCGGGGATTTGGGTGCGGATCTGGTCGCCTTCGGCGTCGGTCAACGCGACCGCCGGCAGGTATTCCACCCGCTTGCGAACAGCGTGGTAGATGCGGTGCCAGCCGTCGATGGGTAGGTTTCCGCCGGCGCCGGGCAGTGGGGCCAGGATCAGCGGCTGGGACAGGTCGGTGGTCATCGCGTGGTTCGGGTCGACGCGGATCAGGCCGATGGCCAGGTAGCTGTGCAGCGGCCCCACGGCGATCAGCTGGTGGGGCCGTCCGGCGACGATGGCGCGGGCGGTGGTGATGTCCCACACCCAGCTGGCGAAGGTGAATGTTTCCCGCGGCTGCTCGTCGGGGTGGCCGGTCACCGCTGGCTCGCGGCAGGTGATGGCCGTCGCGACGGACTCCGAGCGTGTCGCGCGGCGTTGACAGGGATCATGATCAGCCCTTCGGGGTCGAGGCAAGGTGGTCGCCCCGGGATGTTGAGGGGATCGGCCTGTCGCGACAGGCTGCGGTCCCGTCGCGACGGTTGTCGCTTCGGTCGCGACTGACGGCCTGTGAGGCTCTGTCGCCAGCCGCGACGACTCGTCGGCCGGTGGATGGCTACCAGCACGGTCCGTCGGTGTGGAGCTGGTTGTGGTGGCTGGTGCGGTCGCGGGCATCGCGGGTGTTCCGGCAGCGACGACCGGTCGACGAAAACGCGGTGTTATCGCGCGGCGCCGATGGGTGACGCCTTCGCTGAGGCTGAACACCAGCCGCGCCACCTGTGGCTGGTGCGCGGGCCGCGATTGCGAGCAGGTCGGCGTAGCCGGCGTCCGCGCATTCGGCCGCCTGCCGAGCCGTGCCCAGCGACGCTTCGCGTTCGCTGTCCAGCAACGTCAGGTACTAGCCGGTGGAGGTGGCGGGCTCGAGGCGATGGCGCAGCCGGATCGGGAACCGGCGGTGGATCATGGCGGGCTGTGCTGGTTGTGGAGCATGCGTTTTGCTCGTCAGAGCTGGTGTGGTGCGGTAACCGTAAGGCGTTCGCTGGCCCGGCCGCTGCAACGGAAGTCCATACGTCTTCAAGCGGATGCGCGGGCCGGCCTGGGATGCCTAGCCGCGATGGCTGCCGAAGGTCTGGGACGTCGGGCCGATGGTGTGCGGCCGTCGCGGCAGCGGGCCGGGTTTGTGTGGACACCGGCGGCTGGGTTTACCCGCGTCTTGGGGGTGAACGGGCCCGCGGCGAGATGGGACGCGGGCGGCGGTCAGGTCAGGACGTCGGCGATGGTGATGACGTGCTGGACCTGCTGCGCGAGTGCGCCGTAGCGGTTGGCCTGGGCTTGGCTGATGCGGCTGATGCCGGCTCGCCACGGCGAACTGGCCGAGACGTCGGCGAGCCCAGGCGGCGCGGGTGCGGCTGTGGCCGGCAGGTCGAGGACGGTGGCCTCGGGGGTCCGGGTGACCTGGGCCCATCGGTCGTGCAGAGCCTGCAACGCGTGGTGCACGCCGCGGGCTTCGGCTGCGGTGAGGTAGAGGCGCAACAGCCGGTCGGGTCTGGCGGCCACAGCCTGTGGGGCGAACAGTGGTTCGGGCCGACGCAGTTGGGGCAGCAGGCCATCGTGTCGGGGGATGCCGTCACGGTCGGGGTGGTAGACGGCGCTGCGGTGTCCGCCGGCCGTCTTGACCGTCTGCATGGCCGCGTCCGCGCAGGCCAGCACATGCGAGGGGCGGCCGATGCGGGTGCTGGCGATACCGACGCTGAGCCGTGGCCGCATCCGGGTCGCCGCGACCACGGTCGGCTCGGCCAGGGACGCGTCGACCGCGTCACGGAGCTGGTCGGCGGACAGGCTCGTGGACAGGATCCCGAACTCGTCCCGCCAAGCCGTACCACCGTTCCGTGAGCGCTGGCTGCGGCCTCGAGCCGCCGGGCGATCGTGGTCAGGTAGCGGTCGCCTTCGGCGTGCCCGACGGCGTTGACTTCGTTGAGGTTGTCCACGTCGGCCACCGCGACCCGCAACCCGATGCCGGCCCGGTCGGCTTCCCACAGCAGGTGGTCGGCGACCGCCCGGGTGGCCAGGCCCGTGACCGGGTCGGTGTAGGCGGCGCCGAGCAGGTCCCGGGTGCCGGCCGTTCCAGTGTGGAGGCCGGCCAGAAACGCCGCGGTGGCAGCGATAAGCACCGCGGCGACGATCCAGGCGAAGCCGGTGAGCAGGTAAAGGCAGAGGCCGGCCAGCGTGGTGGTTGCGGCGAATGCCAGTGTCCGGTCGCGGTAGCGGCGCCAGCTGGTCAATGATTGCAGGAAGGAAGCCATCAGGCACGCCCCTTTCATCGGTGGTCAGCGCCGGGCAACGGCGCTGCGACCCGCGCAGGGTTTGGGGTGTGCCGGTTAGTGGCTGACGATCCAGGGCCATAGCGGGCCGGCGATGCGGTAGAGGCCGTCCGCGTCTGGTGGCAGGGGTTCGACGGGGGTGTCGCGGTCGCCGAAGCGGGCCAGGATGTGAACGTCGCCGTCGTGCAGGGTGATGACGGGCAGCAGCCGGCCGGGTTCGGGGTCGGTGTGCCAGCGGTCGATGGTGTCGCCGGCGAGCCGTTGCAGGACCGGCAGACTTACTCGGGCGATCGGGTTGGTGTGTCGGCGGCGGCGGGTAGCCACGAGCGCCGGGTACGGGGCGGGCAGGTCGGGCAGCCCGATCCAGGCGGGTGTCCACCGTGGACGCCGGGAGGTGCCGACGGGGTAGGCCGTGGCTGGCATGGCGCGCTCCTTCGCCAGTGGAGGTGCGCGTCGCCGCCTGCGTCGCCGCAGGCGGGTGCAAGCGGCGACGCGGTTACCAGATACCAACGGGTGCCAATGTCCGGGTTGGTCCCACGAAAGGGGACCGGCCGGGCGAGCGGGGTGCGGGGCTAGAAGTTTTCGCTGCCCTGCACGGTGACGGACAGCAGCACGGTCCCGGGCTCGCAGTCGGCCAGGTGTGCGGCGGCGAGCTGGTGGTATGCCTGCCGCTGCGGCCAGGTGTGCGAGGTGCACGGCAGCAGCTGCCCGGTCGGTGTCACCGGGCGGCCGTTGACGCCGATCAGCACGTCGCCGTAGAGCAGGACACCGGCGCGGTAGTCGGCGTACGCAGCGGGCCCATCGTCGTAGGCGGCCAGGCCCGGTCCATAGTCGTCGAGCGTGAACGTGTCGTCGGGATCAGTGGTGAACTCGTCGTGCGCGAGCATGGTCGCGATCCGGGGTTGCGCGGTGAACTCGCAAACCGCGGTGGCATACGGGTAGTGGTCGGGGTCAGCCTCGTTGCGGTCGGCGAACTGTGACCACGGTGCCGCTGGCGGTGTCCCGGCGACGACGCTGTGGTGCCGCTGCCACAACTGCCGGGCTGCGGCGGCGGCGACCTCGCGGGTGGCCGGCAGGTCCAGCAAGCCGATCGGTCCACCCGCGCAGCCAACTCGCCCGTCCACCACGGCACCGGCGCCGACCAGCTGCCGGTGTTCGCGCGCGGTGAGACCTGTACGGGACAGATAGGCCGTCTCGCTCAGGCGTAGGTCGATCTGCGGATGAACCAGGGCCGGCAGCCGACTCTGCACCGCCGCGGTCACCGCGGCCGGGTTGTCGGAACTGCCGGGCGGCAGGCACACCACGGCCGTCAGGCCGGACGCACGCCGGTGCCCGTCGTGGCCCTCGGTCGCGCTGAAAAGGTCAAAGATCGTCATGCGGATGAGAACCTTTCTGTGCGGACGCTCGCCGGTGGCGGCCCCGGGTTGGCTCGCCTATGGCCCGTAGTCGCGGGATTGCGGCGGGTCTATCGCGCGGTTTCGCAGCGCAGGGCTGCGACGGCCGCAGCAGCCGCGTCCGGCGCCGTGGAGTAGGTAGCGGCGTGGGCGCCGCCGGCGGTGTAGAGCGGAAAGCCGATGCCTTCGGCACGGTGGTGGATCCGCACGGTCCAACCGCTGTCACTGTCCGACGCGGGCGGGGACAGGTACGCGCTGGCATCCACGGCGCCGACCGGCGGTGTGATCGCGATGGTGTGCGTCGCCCCGCTGATCGCCTGCGACGCGGTGGCCGACCAGCCGGCCGGCAACAACCTGCGGACCCCAGGCAGTGCGCGGCAGCCAGCCGAGCGGAGACACCCACGGCCCGTCGGGAGCGGGCCTCGCGCTGGCGATGGTCGAGCTCGGCGTGGCTGACCCCATTCGCCGGAGTCGACATCAAGGACCAGATAGATGCCGCACGACGGGCACCACCGACGGCCTCCCAGCGCCGTTGCGGCGCCGCCGCAGCGCGCACACCCTGTCCCTGCCCGCGCCGGCCGCGAGGCAGCGTCACAATCGGCCGCCTCAGGCATCGCCACTACCGGGGTCGTTCAGACGCAGAACGGCGGATGCTGGCAGGACGGCGGATTCGCCGTTGTCGTAGGTGAGCACCCACCAGCCGTCGCGGCCCCGCCAGGGCGGGCCGCTGATGACCTGAATGGCGCCGTCGTAGGCGACCACCTGATCGCCGGCGGCGAGCTGGTGGACCGGTTGTAGCCGGATTCCTGCGGCGGGGCGGATCAGCCACGGCGCGACCAGCGGGGCCAGCGGTGTCGCGATGTGGTAGCGGACCCCGACACTGACCGGGGCGATCGAGGTGACGGTGGCGGCAAGCCAGCTGGCGCGGGCGTTGACATGCACCTGCTGGCCCAGACGCAGCATCGGACGCTGGACGATTGGGGTGTGCGTTGGATGGCTCACGATCCGGATCTCCTTTGTGGACAGACGGAGTCCGGGCGCGGCCAGGTGGCCGTGCCCGGACGTTGCGCGTTCGCGCGGGTGGGTCAGTGGCCGGGCAACGGCCGCAGAGAAGCGGTGTGCTGCTTACAGCAGGGCAGCGCTGTGCCGCGACGCCGCATCGGGCATGCGCTGGCGTGGGCGCCGCACTATTGCCGCGTTTGAGTCAGCCCGCAGGGCGGGCGATTTCGACGACGTGAGCCCCCGTGGGCGGCAGTGCTGGGTCGAACGGTGGATCGCCCTGGCGCTGGGGCGGCGGGCCGGTCCCGCGAGGGCGACGCCCTGACCGGGGCTGTCGGGGTCAGCACGACCGCGGTCAGTTGACGGTGGTTTCGGTGATCGGCTCGCAGGTGGCGCAGGTTGCGGCCGCGGCGTCGACGTCGAGGCTGGGGTGCGGGGCGAGGCGGCCATGGATGGCTTCCAGGGCGAGCACCGCAGCGGTCAGGGCGTCGTCTGCGGCGATGTCGATGTGGCCGGCCACGGTCACCGGTACCCGCCACTGCCGTGGGGGTTCGCCGTCGGCGACCGGTTCGGTGTCGGCGGTGCCGACCGGGTAGGCGGCCTGCGGGTCGACGTGCAGGTCGACGAGCAAGTCGGCGTGCGGGGCGAGCGCCGTGGCGATGGTTGCCAGGGCGAGCAGGCGTGCGTGCCTGGTGTGGTTGGCGGCGACGGTGACGGTCACCGGCAGCGTGCCGGTCACCCGGAACCGCGGACAGGCCGGATCAGCGGTACCGGCCAGGATGTTGGTCGACTCGGTCATCGTTGTCTCCCTGCATGAGTGGACTCCGCGCGGCATAGGCAACCGAGCGGAGCGACGGAAGAAGGATTCGCAGCGCGATGTGCGACCACGTGGAAACGCCCATCGGCGTGAGGGCTCATCGGCGCGCCGGATCCGACCAGAGCAAAGGCGGTCGCAGGCCGGAGGCCGCAGAGGACCACAAGGGGTTTGGTCGACCGGCCCGCCGCGGTGCCGTGTCAACGAGCCGGGCGCCAGCGTCGGGGTCGAGCGGCGTCAGCGCCGGGTGCTTGCGCGCTTTCACTCACCGCCGTTAGCTGAACCGGCGGCGGTGTGGGAAACGGTGGTAGGACCCGAGATAGGCCCAGGCGAACGGGTTCAGTCGAGATCGTCCGGATCGAGTTCGCCGGTGGCGTCGGCGCCCTCATGCCGCAGATCGCAGGTGTGGATGTCGACGACGGATCCGACCAGGTCGTCACGGACGGCTTCTTCGGCTTGCCGGTATGCGTCGTCCTCGTCGGTGGCGTATACGGTGACCGCGACCGGGACCAGCAGGTCGACCCGGTATTTCTCGGGCAACTCATCGACGCCGAACCGGTCGAGGGTGCGATTGGTGCCGGAGAGGCAGATCTGGCCCTCCGCCACGGCGTGCGCGGCGCGGCGGCGTACATCGGCGTGGAAGTCATCCAGCGCCTGCCCCGCCTCGTCGGCTTTTGCGTGCGCGGCGTCGGCAGCGGCGCGGGTAGCGTCGGCGAAGCCGACCAGCCACCGGTGTACCCCGGCGAGGGTGTCCAGGCCGGGGATCGGGCCAAGGTCAGCCACCACGCGGGCGGCAACCAGGTGTAGCCATGCCGGCGGGGCAACGGGTTGGCCGTCGATGGCGAACCATGCATTGGCCAGCATCAGCTCGACAGCCGTGAGCTGCTCGGCGACGCCGAGTTCAACGGGCTTCACCGTTACGGCGTTGGTGTCGGCGGTGGCGGGCTGGGGCGGGGAGTCGGTCATGGCCAGGCGTCTCCAATCGGGAGTGAGCGGATACGAAGAACGCCACCTGCGGTGGATTTCGAGGTGGCTTAGGCAAAGCCGGTTGTGGCACGGCGTGTGCGGCAGGTGTTACTCGGCGGCGAGGTCGGTGCAGAACGCCTCGCTGATGTCGATGTCCATCCCGTACGGCGGGTGGAGTTCGTCGCGGAGCCGGTCGGTCGCCCGGTCCGTGGCTTCCTGCTCACCGGCCGCGTCGACGTGGACGACGATCGGGACCTGCAACGTGACCGCGTATGGGGTGGGGATCGGTGGCATACCCCAGTCCCGCAGCGCCGGTTCCAGACTCTGCGCGAGCTGCGGCTGCGTGGCCAGCGCGTCGACCGCAGCTGCTCGGAGGTCTACCTGCAACTGGTGCAGTGCCCGGCGCTGCCTGTCGGTGGCGGCCTGGGCGGCAGCCCGCCGTCGCAGGCTCGCGCGGACGTCCTCAACGAGCCGGGCGACGCAGCCATCGCGCTCGTCGTCGAAATGGTTGTGCCCGGCCGGGTCAGGCTCCAGTCCGATAGCCCGGCGTGCGGCGGCAGCGGACAGGAACGACTGGACGATCGGGTCCGCGACCGGCCCGAAGCCATACTCGGCCCAGGCGCGGGTCAGCACAGCGCGGAGTTGTTCGTCGTCGAGCGACCCGCTCGGCTGGTTGGCGATGGTCATGTGGATCTCCTTCTGAGGTGAGCGCTCGGCGCGCAGCAGGCGCCGAACGGAGTCGACAGGCCAATACGCGACGCCCCCGGTCCCGCCGCGGTCTCGGGCGGGACCGGCGAAACACCGTGCCCGGACGGGTTGTGCGAGTCGGTCAGCTGGCGGTGAGCGCCGCCAGACGGGTGTCCAGGGGCAGGCTGTCCAGCAGCCGGTTGGCGAGCGTCAGGTAGGCCACCAGGTCGGCCAGGCGTGCGGAGGTGGGCGTGAACCAGCCCGGCGGTCCGGAAGCGACCGCGACCGCGTCGGCCGGCACGGTGGCGACCGCGTCGGCGGGGACGGCCGCGAGGGCGGCGAGCCGGGTGTAGGCGTCGGCGCCGGCCTGGAACGCTTCGAGATGGTCAGTGGAAAGCTGGTGCACCGGGTGCACGGCGGCGTTGTAGACGGCCATGGCCTGGTAGCGGGGCTGGCTGGTGTAAGCCAGCTGCGCGCGGGCCAACGGCCACCGTTGCGGGTCCTCGTAGTGACGGTCTTCAAAGGACCAGTACGGCCGCGCAGGCGGGGTCTTGGCGACCACCTGCTGCCACAGCTGCCAAAGTTCGGCGGCGTGCGCGGCGGCGCCGTGGCGCATGCCGGCCAGGTCCAGCTGGCGGATCGGCCCGCCGTACGTCAGAGTCGGTGTCGGGCGGCGTTTCCCGCGGATGAACCGGCGTGGGGCGGGCCCAGGGTGAACGACGAAGTGGCCAACGGGGCCGTGTGTGGTCAGGCCGAGCGTGGCCAGCCGGGCGCCAGCCACATCGACCAGGTCTTCCACCGGGGTGGCGGCGGGCACGCAGACCACGACGGTCCGCGAATCGATGAACACAGGGAAACCTCCTCCTACTCTGCATGGATGAAAGGGCCGCGGCCCGCGCGGCATAGGCGCCGGGCCACTGGGCGGCGGCGTCGCCGCGGCGGTGCGGGGTGATGTCGGTAGGCAGCGGCCAGTGGGTGCCCGCTACGCGGGCAGACCGAGCGGGGGCGGTGCTCAGATGGCGACGGTGATGAGCACGTCGTTGGGGTTGGCTTGGGCCAACAGGCCGGTGGCGCGCTGGACGAAGGCAATTAGGGCGTCGGGTGTGCCCGCGGCGGGCTGCTGCGGCAGCCAGCCGTTGCGCATGACGACCAACACGTCGCCGACCACGCGACGCAGGCTGTGGTAGGCCACGTAGGTCTGCTCACCGGCGCGGAGCAGGTCAGCTTCGGCCGGGCCGGGTCGACGCCCACGAACCGTCCCGGTGCTTGTCCACAGCTGAAAGCGGGAACGGGCCTCTTCGCCGGCGATGGCGCCGGTGCCGGCGAGGTCCAGCAGGTTCAGCGGCCCGCCGGCACACCACATGCGGCGCCCGCTGCGCGGGGCGGCGAGCAGCGACCACGCGGACCGCGGCGCGGCGGCCAGCAGCCGGCGGTGCGGCTGGATCTCGTCGTCGAAGTAGGTGGCCAGCGGCACCGTCCAGTCGTCGATGCCCAGATGGTCGGCCGGGTACCAGAACGTGATGGTGCGGACCATGACACCGCAGGGCATGGCGATCGGCATGGGAAGACCCCCTTTCCATGGGGAGACGGGTTGCCCGCGCACGCAAGGCATGGGACCGGTCTGCGGTCGCGGACGCGGCGATGGGGGCGAAGCAGAGGGGATTGGCCGGGCGTACCCGTGAGTGGGTGCCGGCTGTGCCGCCGTGAGCGTCCAGAAAGCTGGATCTGGCTGGCGGTGGCCGTCAAGAGCGGCGGGAAAGGTGGTGCGGGTGGGCGTGGGCTGCGCGGGCAGTGACGCCGCCGACCGGCCAGTGCGGCAGGTGGGCTGATGCGGCTGCGACCGCGAGCGGGCAACGCCCCAGGTGGTGCTCAAACTCTGTTGAAATGCGACCGTACCGCGCCAACCCAACAGATCACGCCACCGCGAGAAACCCCGGTAGGGCGACCGAGACCTGCACTGTTGGCCAGGTTTCAGCGGCCGCAGGAGGGCTAGCTGTTGACTACTGTTGGGGTGCGGCGTCGTCAGGTGCCGGGTTTGAAGCTACTGGGCTGGCTTGCACGGCATCGAGGCCGGCGAGAGATGTCCCGCTCGCGTCGTGACCGCGCCGAGTCCTTGTAGGATTTGCGGTCCGGTCGACACACTGATCCCATGGCGCCGATCTATCCGGCAGACCACACCGCCCATATCAGGCAACGACTCAGGTCGATTGCGGTCAGGTTCCTTGTGGGCGGTGTGCTGGCCGCCGTCGGCGCCGGTGTTCTAGCTCTGCTCGGTGACGTCAGCGGCGATCGGCACCGGAGCGTGCTGTGGGTGGCGTGGGGGTTTGACCTCTTGACGTTCGCCGTCGCGGCGCTCGGGCTGCTGGCCACTTTCGTCCGCTACCGGATCTACTGCCGTCGACGCGCGGACCTCAACGCGGAGGGCGCCGAGGCGTACGGAGAGCTTAGAGTCCGAATCCACTACGGTTAGGTGGCAGGCAACCAGTTGCCTATCGATGTTTGTGGCAACGTGTTTGAGCGCCAGTCGGGCAAGGAGAACGAGCGCCACTTCCTACTTGGGTGGTAGCGAGTTGGCGTTGCTGCCCTTGATCGTTTGGCAATGAGTTTGAGCACCACTGCGGGGATGGCGAGAATCGGCGGGTGACGTCAACGCTCGCGGTGCCGAGGCTGGCTGCCGGGCCGTACGTGTTGCGTGCGTTCGAGCCGGGTGACGTTGGGCTGGTGCGGGAGGCCGCGGCCGATCCGTATATCCCGTTGGTGACGACGGTCCCGTGCCCGTTCACGCGCGAGGATGGGCTGGCGTTCATCGCGCGGCAGCACGCGCGTGCCCGTGACGGTGAGGGCTATCCGATGGTGATCGTGGACCGTGCGGGTGACCGGCCGGTGGGTTCGATCGGCGTGTGGCTGCGTGATTTCGCGGTTGGCCGGTCACCGTGTCGGCTACGTCCTGGCCACCAAGCCGCCTCGGTCCGCACCTGGCTATACCGGATCGCCACCACCCGCTGCCTCAACGCGCTTCGCTCGGCAAACCGACGCCCGGCCAAACAATGGGACATCCCCGACATTGACCCGCCAGAGCCGACCCGGATCGGCGAAGTCGTATGGCTCGAGCCGTACCCCGACGCCCTCCTCGAAGGCGCGATCAACGTGCCGCTCGGCCCAGAGGCACACTACGAACAGACCGAAGCCATCTCCCTGGCCTTCGTGACCGCACTGCAGGTCCTGCCCGCCCGCCAACGCACCGTCCTCATCCTGCGCGACGTCCTCGGATACCACGCCAACGAGGTGGCGGCTCGGGGGCTGCAAGAGGACACGATCGCGCCGCGGGAGCGGCTGGTTCGCCGGTTCTGTGCCACGAACGGCACCTCTCTTTGTCAAGACGTCGGCAGCAGAGAGGTGCCGTTCGTGGCACAGTCCCGCGAATGCACTTTCACGTTCCTGGGCACCTCAGCCAGCCGCGCCTGTTGAAGGGCTGAAGCTAGCGTCGCGCTCACCTCGGTGCCGGCCGGATCGGATCGGGTGAGGTGTTCGCCGTGCCCGTGCTGCGGAGGATTGTGGTGAGTTCGGCTCCGACCTGCGGGGTGAACGTCTGCGGGCACGGCACGCCGAGACGGTCGGCCAGGGATCGCAGGTTCAGGTCGGCCATGCTCTCGACCAGTGGGACCAGCGTGTTCACGGCGGCGCGGGCGCGGCTGCGGGCCATGGCGGCCAGCGCGAGCGCGATCAGCAGGGCGGGCCACCAACCCGTTCCAGGGAAGACTATTGCGTATGCGACGGCCCAGCCGGCCAGGCGCGCGGCGGAAGCGTAATTGTCCTGCACAGCTTGCACGTCCGCGCGGGCGTCGGCGCCGGCGATCGTCCAAAGGTGCGGCCAGAACAGGGCCAGGTCGATGCCGTAGCGGTCGTGCAGGCGCCGGGTCAGGGCGGCCATCCGCTGGGCGTACCAGGTGGGCTGGTCGGGGCGGCCCTCGGACCAGTGCTCCAAGCGTGAGCGCAGCCGGTGCGGGCGCGGGAAGTGGCGCTCGAGTGGCGTGCCGGCGGACAAGCGGTCGATGGCCAGGGTGGCGCCCGCCTGCGTGGTTGCCTCGGCCAGCGCGGTGCGCAGGCGCGTCCAGCGGCGCAGCCGCCACGCGGTCAGCCAGCCGGTCCAGCGGGCCGTTCCGGTGGGGGTCCACAACCGTTCGATGAGCCGGCCGGCGGCGGCCACCAGCAGGCCGGCGATCACCGCGGCCAGTGCGGCGAACGCGGCGATCATCAGAAGGACCGCGGTTTCCCGGTTTCGGGTGTCGGTCGTTATCCCGGACAGGTGACGACGCAGGAAAGGCAGGTCCACGGCATGCCGGAAACCCTGGTGCCGGGCCAGCGCGGCGGTGGCGACGAACAGCAGGCCGGGGCCGAGGAACAGCGTCGCCCACCGCTCGGCGAGCTTCTTGGACAGTTCCTGCAGCAGCGGGTTCACCGGGGGATCGGGATCGCGGTCAGCGGCCCGCCGGTCAGGCCGCAGGCGGCGGCGCTGGTCTCGGCCCGGGCGCAGCGGCGGACCGGGCACACCCACACCGACAGAGCGGCGTCCGACGCGGTCACTCCGGGCAGCGGGCGCCATTCCCGGTTCGGGCTGGTGAGGCCGTGAATGCCGAGGCCGGCGAGGACCTCCTCGACGGCGTCCAGCGCGCGGGTCACCTCGGCCGGGCCGGCACTGTCCGAAGTGGCCAGCGACAGGGCCGAGGCCAGCAGGTCGTCGGCGCCGACCTCGGTCATCAGGTCGGCAAGCTGATCGTTTCTCCCGTACTGCCGGCAGAATTGCCCGATCCGCTCGGCAAGCGCGGCGGGAATGGGATGTGACACTGGCGCGACGGGCGCATCCTCGGACACGCGAGTAGCTTATCGTCCAAATCCACCGTGCGGAGTGGGCCATGAGTCGATCCAGCCGTCCAGACCGGTCGAAACTCGATCCGGCGAACCTCCCGGACGACCCGGAGGGCCGCCAGGAGATCGCGGCGATGGCGATGGCCGACTGGCTGGACCACGGCGACGCCGCGGCGCTGCAGGTCGCGGTCGGGCTGCAGCGGCTGGCCCTGCACGCGGCCTACCCGGAGCATCCGCGGATCGGCGAGGTGGCGCTGCGGCTGGTCCGCTACCTCGACGTGCTGCGCTCGGCGGGCGACGACGACGCCCGCGCCGAGCTGGTCGAGACCGGGTTGTACGCGCTCGGCCTGCTGCCACCGGACCATGCCGAGCGGTCGGAGCTGTTGATGCTCACCGGCTTCTCGGCGTTCCGCCTCGGCGACGACCACGACGACCTCGACCTGCTGGCGCTGGCGGTGCGGTTGTTCGACGAGGCTCACGAGCTCGACCCGGGGGACGTGACCACGCTGATCAATCTCGGCGGCGCGCTGGCTACCCTGGCGCCGCTGAGCGACGACGAGACGGTCGGTCTTCGCGCGCTGCGGGTGCTGCGGGAAACCGCCGATGTGGACGCTCGCGCTATCGCGAATCTGGCCGTGCTGCTCGGCAAGCTCGTCGCTGACCCCGCCTGGCACGAGCGGATCGCCGCCTTCTGCCGCGACTCGCTCGGCTCCGGCCGGCCGGACACGCCGGCCGACGCCCCGGCGCTGGCCGCGTTGGCTCAGCTGGCCTCGCTGGCCTATCTGGACGAGCTGCGGCTCGACAGTCTCCGTGAGGTCGCCGGCTGGGGCCGCCGGGCGCTCGCGCTGCCGGCCCAGCCGGTTATCGACAAAATCGCGATAGCGGCCAGTGTCGCGTCCGCACTGTCGGTGATCGGTCAGGTCGACGGGGACCTCGTTACCGTACGGGAGTCGATTGCCATTGCCGAGGCGACACTGACGCTGGACCCCGACGATCGCTCTGTGGTCACCGGCGTGCTGGCCGGTGCGCACTGGGCGCTGTACGAGCTGACGGGCGACCTTGAGGCACAGCGAGACGCCCTGCACGCCGCCGGTGAGGCCGAGGCCGCCCTGGCCCCGGACGACGACTCGCCGAACGCGATCCGGATGGCTGTCAATCACGCCACGTTCCGCTACACCCTGGCAGCGCACCGCCGTGATCCGGGCCAACTGCGGGAGGCGGTCGAGGCGCTGCGGGAGGTCGGTGCCCGCATGGGCGCGGCCCAGGTTTCGTACGCCGTGACCCGCACCATCCTCGCGAAGGCGCTCACCGACCTGTTCCTGGTGGCCCTCGACGAGCCGCTGACCACCCTGCACGAGGCCGTCGAGCACGCCGAGGCCGCCGCCACGGTGATTCCGGCGCACCATGCGGCGGCGTCGGTCGCGCAAGTCACGCTGCTGCGGGTGTATCGAGCGCTGGGCGCCGCGAGCGGTGACCGGGACCGGCTGCGCGATGCGATCCGTGTCGCCGACCGGCTCCTCGCTATCGGCCCGCCGGCCGAGATGACCGCCTTCACCGCCGCCGAACGCTCCGCCGCGCTGGCCGCCCTCGCCCGCGCTGACGGCGACCCGGCCGCGCTGGCCGAGGCCCGGCATGCGCTGCGCGAGGTCGCCCGATCGGTGGACGCGCGCCCCGACACCCGGCTGGGGGCCGCCGCGCAGCTGGCGTCCGGGCCGGCCACCGCCGTCAAACTGTCCGATATGGAGATCGTCGTCGATCTGCTGCGGCACAACTTCTCCACCGCGGCGCTCTTGTCCGACCGCGAGCAGATCCTGCGGACGTATGCCGATCTCAGCGCGGTCATTGTCACCGCCGGCGCGGCGTCCGGCGACCCGGTCCGTACGGTCGGGTTGCTCGAGCGCGCCCGCGGCCTGCTCGCCCAAGACGCCCTCGACCTGCGCGGCGACCTGGGCCGGGTGCGGGCCCGCGACGAGGCGCTCGCCGGCGCCCTGGAGGAGACCGCCGCGGCGCTGCGGGATCTGCAGGCTCGCGACCGTGGCTCGACCGGCCCGGAACGCACCCGCGAGGCCGAACGGGCGCTGGCGGCGGACCGCGCCGAGTTGCTCGACCGCTGGGACCGGTTGCGCGCCGATGCCGCCGTGCATACCGGCCGGCCGGAGACCGCGGCCAGCCTCACCGAGCTCGCCGCCGCGGGCCCGATCCTGCTGGTCGCGGCCGCCGACCCGCACGGGCAGGCGCTGATCCTGACCGGCGAGCCGGACCGGCCGGTCGTCGCGCTGCCACTGCCTGGCCTGGCCGCCGACGAGACCCGCGACCGGGTGCTCACCTTCCTGGCCGCGCGGCACTACGCGCTCGACGATGTCTACCCGCTCAAGGTCCGCCGCCGCGCGCAAGAGGAGGTGCGCGCCACCCTGCAGTGGCTGTGGACGGCCGCGGCCCGGCCGATCCTCGACGCTCTGGGTGTCATCGGTGAGCCGGCGACCGCCGGGCCGCGGGTGTGGTGGTGCCCGATTGGCTTCCTCGGCTATCTGCCGTGGCACGCGGCCGGACTGGCGGACGGGCCGGGGGTGCTCGACCACGTTGTGTCCTCCTACACCGCCGGGCTGCGCGCCCTGCGGGAAACCCGCGCCGGGGGAGACCCGGCGCCGCCGAGAACTCTGGTCGTGGCCGCCCCCGAGGTGGCCGGTGTCGTCCCGCTGCGCGGCGTCGACGAGGAGATCGCGGCGCTCGGGCCGTTGCTGCCCGGCAGCACCGTCCTCGCCGGGGCGGCGGCAACCCGCGAAGCCGTGCTCGCCGCACTGGCCGGGCACACCCACGTGCACCTCGCCTGCCACGCGATGTCCGATCCCCGGCGGCCCGGCGCCGGCCGGCTGCTGCTCGCCGACCACGAGACCGCCCCGCTGACCGTCGCCGACCTGGCCGCGCTGCACCTGCCCGGGCGCGAACTGGCGATGCTGTCCGCGTGCAGCACCTCCGAGGTCGACCCGGACCTCACCGACGAGTCGACCCACCTGACCGCGGCCTTCCAGCTGGCCGGGTTCAGGCACGTGATCGGGGCGCTGTGGCCTGTCAGCGACACGATCGCGGCCCGGCTCGCCGGGGACTTCTACGACCGGCTCACCACCGGCGGGCAGCATCCGCCACGAGCAGCCGTGTCGGCGGTCGCGCTGCACCACGCCGTACGCAAGCTGCGGGAAACCCACCGGGCTGCGCCGACGACGTGGGCCTCGTACGTGCATGTGGGAGCGTGAGGTGAGCCGAGCCAAAGATATCCTGAAGATCGCCGCCTGGCTGGCGCCGGAGGACATCCCGGCGGAGGTGCTGCCCGATCCGGGCCGCGGCTGGACCGGCCGGCGCACCCGCCGGCAGCTGTCCGGGATCCTGCGTGCCGGCGATGCCGACGGAACGGTGTCGATCGCGCCGGAGCTGCAACGGGAGATCCGCGAGCGGCACGGGGCCGACGGCCGGGCCGAGGCGGTGCTGTACATGCGCGCCTACCTCGGCGACGACGATCCGGCCATCACGGCCCGGTGCTTCCGGCTGCTGCCACACATGCTGGCCTGGATCTCGCTGACCGATCCGGATGACGACTTCCTTCGGGTGCTGGACCTGCTCGACCGGGCCACGGTCGTGCTGCTCACCGCGCAGAACGGGGCGGCGGCCCGGCCGCTGATCGACCGGACGGTGCGCTCCGCGACCCGGCTGCTCGACGACGACGACCCGCGACTGCTGACCGTGCGTGACCACCGGGCGTCGGTGCACGAGCAGGAAGGCGCGCCGCACCGCGCGGTCCGGGTCCGGGAAGAGGCGATCGCGGCGGCTCGGCTCGACCCCGACCATCCGGCGATCTGGCTGGCCTACGCCAACCTCGCGGTGGATCTGCAAACCATCGGCGCCTTCGACCGGGCACTGGAGCTGGCCCGCCGGGTCGCCGACCGGCACCGGCGGGTGCTCGGGCCGGCCCACCCGGAAACCCTCAAGGCGATCATCAACGTCGGCGCGGTGCAGCGGCACAGCGGCCGGCCCGCCGAGGCGCTCGCCGTGTGGCGGGACGTGTTGGCCGACGCCGACCGGGAACTCGGCGCCGATCATCCGGTGACCGCCCTAATCCGCCGGGCGATCGCCGCCGAGGACAACCCGGGCGACCTCGAACCTGCCGAGCCGTCCGGGCCGATCACCGCGGAGACGATCCAGGACTGGGTCGACCACGGGGCCGCGGCCCGGCGCGCCGGCAATCCCGCGATTGCCGGTGCTGTCCTGCGCCGGGTCGTCGACGAGGGCACTCAACTGCTCGGACCGGGCCATCCCGAGGTGATCCGGGCCCGCTGGCATCTCGCGGGCTGCGAGAAAGACGGCGGCGACCCGGCCGCGGCGCTGGCCACCCTGCGCACCGGGCTGGCCGACGCCGACCGGGTGCTCGGCCGCACCCACCGGCAAACCGCGACCATCGCATTCTTCCTGATCGCCGAGCTGCTCGACCAGGGCCATCAGGAGGAGTACGAGGCGATGCTGGAGGACCGGCTCCCCGACCAGATCGAGGTTCTGGGATTCGGCGACCCGATCGTGCGTGAGCTGGCCGTACGCCGTTCGGCGCTGCGTCTGGGCCGGCCGTCGTGGTGGCGGACCCGCTGACCGGACAGGTGCTTTCCCTCAACCAGCACTGGGCGGCGGCCGTGAGCGGGTGACCTTAACCTTCGGACGCGTGCCGGTACTCTGCACCTTGAGAGTGCCTTCGAAAACGACGATTCTGGTCCTAGACAAGTCATGTCATCCCAGATCAGAAGCACTTTCGCGTTCCTCGGCACCTCAGCCAGCCGCGCCCGTTGAAGAGCTGAGACTAGAGAGGAAGCGAATCGTCGGTCATCGGGTATCCGGATCTGCCGCCGGTAAGGCGCTGACGCGAAGGAGTCGTCAATGTTCGCGTTGGCCACCGCGTCACCGCAGGGTCGGCGGGCGGTCGCGGGTACAACGCTCGCCGACGCGATCAACTGTACGGCGGCGGCCTCGGCCGGACGCGCGGCCACACGCACACGTCGGGATTCCGGACCCAATCTCTGCCGGTCACTGAACGTAGTGCCCGCCCGAGTGTTGCTCAGCCATCAGGCGGGCGGCGTGGCGCGGTGGTCTGCACACGGGCATTCAGACAGTTCCAATATCTGACGTCGCCAGAGCACGTCGACAAGACCCACATCGAAGACGCATGGGCCGGTGTCGGCCAGCGGGCCGCGAACCGTTTCGGGAGCCGACGATGAAGTGGAACCTGCGCCTGGCCGCCGCGCAACGCGACATCTGGAAGCCCTCGCAGCTGCAGGCCATGCTCGCGGACGCCGGTCTGGTGATCAGCGCCGGGAAGATGTCGCACCTGTGGTCGAGCCAGCCGGTGACGATCCGGCTCGAAGATCTGCAGATCATCTGCACG
Organism: Phytohabitans sp. LZ39; assembly: GCF_059359075.1. Taxonomy (NCBI): domain Bacteria; kingdom Bacillati; phylum Actinomycetota; class Actinomycetes; order Micromonosporales; family Micromonosporaceae; genus Phytohabitans; species Phytohabitans sp. LZ39. The sequence continues at coordinate 149,583 of NZ_JCADBM010000023.1, forward strand.
GTGCTCGGCTGCACCCCGAACGATCTGCTGGTGCTGGAAGACGCCCCGCTGCCGGCGCCGCGCCCGGCCGAGGCAGCTCCGCTGCGGGCCGTAGCGGGCGAGGCGCCGATCCAGCGCCGACACGCCGGACGCAGCAAACCCCCGGTATGAGGACAGCGTCACTGCGCCGCCGGGGCAAACGCGTCTATCGAGGGCCGGCGCGCAGCTGCGAGCAGTGCCTGGCCTGGGGCGTGCTACGCCAGCGGCTCTGCCGCGGCTGCGAAACCTTCGCCACCATGCATCCGCTCGGTCGCTGCCGCACCTGCGCCCGCTGGGCCGTCCCGGTCGACGAGGGCGTCTGCCGGCTCTGCCGCCGACAGGCCAGCCTGATCGCCGGACCCCACTGCAAGACCGCATTGGACCTGACCGTCGCGGCCAGCACCGGCCAGCAACTATTCCTCGCCGGTTTCTCCCGGGCAGCCCGGACGCGCTCGAAGTGGGTGCGGTCACGAGTGCCGCCGCCGACACTGGCGGCCCTGGCAGCGCAGCCGAAGGGCTGGGAGCAGCCGATTCTTGTCGATGCGCCGCGCGATTGCCGACATGCCAGCAGCCTCGACCCGCCCCGCGATCCCGGCTTCTTGCACCTGGCGCTGCGCCACGCGGATGTCCTGGCCGAGCACAACGGCTGGCCACCACGCACCCTGCAACAGGTCCGCCGAGGCCTGCGGATGATCGCCAGCTGTCACGAGCCGGGTGAGCCGGTCAGGGCCAGCACCGCCACCGCGATGAGCCCGCACGGCGTCCCCGGCCTGCGTGTGCTCGAAGTCCTGTTCGCCGCTGGCGACGACCTCGTCGTCGACGATCGCACCGACTCGCTCACCGTCCGGATCGACGCCAAGTTCGCCTCGCTGCCCCCGCGGATGCGCGACGAGCTCGACGCCTGGATCACGGTGCTACGACACGGCACTGCACGGCGGCGAGCCCGGCCCCGCATCACCGCCTTCACGCTGCTTGCCGCCGCTCACCCGTTCCTCACCGAGATCGCCGACCGCTACACCACGCTTCGCCAGGTCACCCGCCAAGACGTGCTCGACTGGCTCGACGACCGCAAACACCGGGCCTCCGACGCTCACGCCCTGCGTGACCTATTCGGCGTCCTCAAGGCCCAGCGCCTGGTCTTCGCCAATCCGCTCACACGAATTCACGTCGGAAGTACCAACCCGAGCACGCCGGCCGCGTTGACCTGCGAAGCACTCCACGCCATCGGCGACGCGGCCAAGAACGACCCAGCCCTGCAGACCGTGGTGGCGCTCATCGGCGTCCACGCCTTACGCCCTCATCAGGTCCGCAGCCTGACGCTCGATCAGATCGATCTACCCAACCAACGCGTCGACCTGGGCACGCCCGACGGCGCCTGGATCCGTTCACCGCCGCAGCGCTGGCCGCCTACCTGGACTACCGGCATCAGCGCTGGCCAGACACGGGAAACCAGCACCTATAGCTGACGCGACGCAACGCCCACGAACGCGGACCGGTCAGCGCCCACTGGCTCACCTGCCTCTTCGACGGCCTGCCGGCCACCGCCGCCCAGCTTCGCGAGGATCGCATCCTGGAGGAGGCGCGAGCTGCCAACGGTGACCCGCTGCACATCGCCGCAATGTTCGGCCTCACCGCCAAACCCGCTCTGCGCTACGCCAAGACTGTCTGGCCGGAGCCCGCCGACCAGAACCCGACGTGAACAACTCGAAGTGAATCGATAAGCATCACGATCCACTGCTCCAGGGGACATGGGTGCGCCGTCCGCTGCATGACAGGATCAATCCATGGATTCAAAGGCCAGGGCGCAGTTGCGTGTCATCCGCGAGGTCATCGCGGCCTTGCAAGCTGAGGGCATCTCGGCGTGGTTGTTCGGCGGCTGGGGACTCGACGCAAGGATCGGCCGGATCACGCGAGAGCACGGCGACGTGGAGCTCTGGGTCGAACGCATTCACGCCGACCAATCAAGGGCGCTGATCGAAGGGATTGGTGGCACGGCTTTGTCGACTCAGCCGCCAGAAGAGGCCTGCGAGTTCATCCTTGACGGGACCTCTTTCAGCACCGCCTACTTCGACCGGCGGCCGGACGGATCTTTCTACCAGCCCATCGGGGGGTTCTCTGACTGGCGGTTTCCGCCAGGATCCTTTGACGACGAGCCCGTGACGCTCGACGGCACGCCGGTCCTGGCCATGAGCGCTTCCGGCATGCTCGCGATGAAGGAGCAGTTTCCACACCTGCGCCACGGCCGGCCATGGCGGCAGAAAGACATCGGCGACATGGAGATACTGCGGGGGCTGCTCGCCACAGAGACGGCCGACAACCGCATGGGACCGGCTGAGTAACAAAGGACGGCTGACAGGTCGCGGCCGTCCGCGGTGATTCGCATCGAGGGATGAGTGCTGCGCGGTGCTGCAGGCGGCAGCGTAATGAGCGCGACGGCGCTCATTGTCAGTAGCGCCACGAAGGTCGAACTCGGCCGTTGCTGCGCTGTTGCAGCGGTGAGTTCAGGAAGGCGCGGCGTCAGTATTCGTGAACTCACCGGGGATCGGCTTCGACGCCTTCTACTGTCAGCCTGGCAAGGACGGCGCGCACGAGAAAGGCGGAGTGGAGCAGGAAGGCAGCCGCTTCCGCCGCACGCACCTGGTCCCGGTGCCCGAAGTTGAGTCCTTGGCCGAGCTCAAGGAGAAGCTGGCCGTCATCGACGCCGCCGAAGACCGCCGGCACGTGCACGGCAGCCCGACCCCGGTCGGGGTCAACTTCGCCGTCGAGGCGCCATTGCTGGCGCCGCTGCCCGGCGAGGAGTTCGAGTGCGGGGCGACGCTGACGCCGACCGTGAACCGCTATTCGCGGGTCGTGGTGCGCCAGTGCTACTACTCGATGCCGGCCAGATTCATCGGCGCCAAGGTGCGGCTGTTGCTGCGTGCGAACGAGGTACTGGTCTTCGACGGCCGCCGCCTAATGGCCCGGCATCCGCGGATCAACCGCCGCTACGACTACCGCGACGACCTGGACCACTTCATCGAGATCCTGATCGCCAAGCCCGTGCGTTGGCCGGATCGACCGGGTTGGCGCAGGCCCGCGCCAGGGCTCGTTCACCGACGTGCACGAGCAGTTCTGGACCGCGGCCAAGCACACCCCACGGCGACGCCAAAAGCACCCGGGTACTGATCGAGGTGTTGCTGCTGCATCGGCACCGACCCGCCCACGCCGTGGTCGCCGGGATGCGGGCCGCGCTCGGCGTCGGTTCCACCAGCCCGGAGCTGGTCGCGATCGAGGCCCGCAAGGCCGCCGGCGGCCTGCACCACGACCACCCAGCCGACCTGATACGGGAGCCGGACCTCGACGTCGACGACGAACCAGTCGAGCAGTGGCCGCCGGCTGTCGATGAGCTGCCCATCGCACCGGTCATCGACCTTGACGCGCACCGCCGCGTCCCACCGGACAACCGGCCACCGCCGTCGGTCGACATCTACGACCAACTGCTTTCTCGCCCAGCAAAGGACAACGCATGACCGCCAGCACCGTCACCGACCGGCCGGTCCGCCCACCGCGCACCCGGGCCGCCGCGCCCGGCGTCGACGCCACCGACGCGGCGATCGATGACGCCTGCCGCACCCTGCACCTGCCCACCATCCGTGACCGCTACCACCAGATCGCCGCGGACGCGCTGCGCGAGCACGCCTCCTACAGACAGTTCCTGGCCGACCTGCTGGCCTGCGACGTCACCGACCGCGAGGAACGCGGCAAGATCCGACTCGTGCGCGAAGCCGGTTCCCTCGCCCCAAACGCCTGGAAGACTTCGACTTCGCCGCTAACCCGCACATCTCCCCGGCCGCGGTGAACACCCTCGCTTCCACTGCCTGGGTCCGTGAAGGCAGCCCGCTCTGCCTGATCGGCGACTCCGGCACCGGCAAGTCACACCTGCTGATCGGGATTTGGCACCGCGGTCGCCGAGGCCCGGCTGAAGGTCAAGTACACGACCACCGCGAACCTGGTCAACGAGCTCGTCGAGGCTGCTGACGAGAAACATCTGTCCAAGACCATCGCCCGCTACGGCCGGGTCGACCTGCTCTGCCTGGACGAGTTTGGCTATCTCGAGCCGGACGCCGCTGGCGCGAAGCTGCTGTTCCAGGTCTTCACCGAACGCGAGGAGCGCCGGGCGATCGCGGTGGCGTCCAACGCGCCTTTCTCGGAGTGGAAACGCACCTTCACCGACGTGCGGCTCTGCGCCGCGATCGTGGACCGGCTCACCTTCAACAGCCACAAAATCGAGACCGGCACCGACTCCTACCGACTACGCACCACCCGCAACCGCAGGCAGAAACCCGCCGCCTGACCCACACCCCAGTCGCAGTGTCCACATCAGAGCATCCAGAACGCGCGGGCCGCGAGCAACAGCCCGCCTTCGACCCGGACGGCGCCGGCACCAACAGCTGCCACCAGATCGCCGTCCTGCTTAACCTCTGCTACGACTTCCTCAACACCGCCAGCCCAGCCACCCACGACGAGCTATGCGCCGTTGAGCGCGGCGAGCGGGTCCTGGTCTGGGGTAGGGGCTGCGGGGTTGAGCGGGCCGGCGGCGCCGTGGTGAGCGGGGATGTCGGCCAGGTGGAGGCGGTGGCGGCCGTTGCCGTAGAGCCGCCAGATGGGCCCTGCGGGGCTGTGGCCGTTGACGGTGTCGCGGGCGGCGGTGGCGATGGTGATGCCCGGCGTGACGCCGTCGGCGAGGCGGCGGTGCAGGTTCTGTTCGCGGGTGCGGGTGGGCAGCCAGAACAGCACCGGGTAGTGGGGTCCGCCTTCGCGGCGTAGCCGCCGGTAGCCGTCGAGTTTGTCGGTCAGTACGGGCAGTTTCTCGGTACCGGTGTCGTACTCGAGGAAGAAGCCGACGCTACCGTCGGGGTGGTTCCAGACGCCGTGCCCGTCGGGGTGGATCCGGCGACCGAAGGCGTCGACGGTGTGGTTCTCGGGCCACCAGCGGGCCAGCCGATACTCGGGATGTGCGCGCGCATAAGCGATGAGGTCGGTGAAGAACTGGTTGACGCCGATGAGGTGGTTCAGGTCGGGGCGCATCATGGCGCGGTCTTTGCGTTCGTAGACCGCGGCCGGAGTGGGTGGCTTTTCGTTGCGGGCCAGTGCGACGCAGCGGGCGGCGAGCAGCCCGGGGACCCAGTGCAGGGGTTCGGGCTGGCCGGGCCGGTGACGCAGGAAGCGGTCGACGACGCTGAGGTGGCGCAGCGTGTGCAGCCGGTGCAGGCAGGTGGTGGGTGAGGTGAACAGCATGTTGGTGAGTTGTCGGGTGGTGAGGACTTGGTGGTCGACGAGGAGTTCGGCGATGGCGTAGTCGCGGGGTTGGAGCCGGGGGGAGATGTCGACGAGTGTGCGGCGGGTGGAGCGGGGAGCGGACCGTCGATCGTTTGGTGTGGACACGGGTTCCCCCGGTAGGAGTGAGTCCCCCTGTGGGGACTGTTGGGATCGGATGGGTGCGGGCATGACCGTCTCCTAGCTGCGGTGTTGGGCTGGTGTGGGCCGGCGTAGGGTCGGCAGTTCGGTGACCATGGCTGCGCCGGGTCTGAGCCGGGCCTGGCACCGGCGCCGGGACTGTCGCCATCCGACGCGGTGCTGGTTATCTGCGGCGGGCCAGCCGTTGCATGCCGGTGGGTTCGTCCGGGTCGCTCTTGGCGACGCGGGCGGTGCATGCCTGCCGGATCGCGGTGGCTTCGCCGACCGGGTCGGTCGGCGGCAGTGTGCGCAGGGTGAACGCTGGAGTGGGGCGGCCGGCGGCGACCAGCCGGGTGGCGGCGCGGTAGACGTCCATGTGGGACAGGTCGTGGGCGTCGAGCTCGGGCAGGGTGTGTTTGGCCAGATCGACGGCGTCTTCGGGGGCGATGTCGAAGAAGATTTTGTTGCGGGCGTTGGCCGACAAAGCGCGTTGGGTCTCGTTCGGCAGTTGGGCCAGGTTCTGGTGCGCGAGGACGAGGGACAGGCGGTAGCCGCGGGCTTCGGCGAGCATGTCGTCGACCGAGCCGGGCAGGTTGAGGAAGTTGTGCGCCTCGTCGACGAAGACGGTGGCGTCCCGGCGCTGGTCCTCAGGGACGCGGGCGCGGGCGGTGGCGGCCTGCCAGGCGGTGGACAGTACGAACGAGCCCATCACCCTGGCGGTGTCCTCACCCAGCAGCCCTTTGGGCAGCCGGGCAAGCACGATACCGCCGGTGTTCAGCGCCTTGGCCATGTCGAATGTGGAGGTGGCGGCGCCGAGGGTGTACTTCGGGAACGGGCGGGTCAGGATCAGCCGCAGCCGGGACAGCACCGGGGCGATCATCTGGGCGCGTTGGGCGTGCGGAGTGGTCTCGAACGAGTCCCAGAACCCGCGCAAACCTTCCGGGTCGTCCAGGTCGACGGTCAGCTGCGAGCGGAACTGTTTTTGCAGCAGCAGCGGGGAGATGTTGGTCAGGACCGGGTTGGCGTGCCGCATCAACGTGAGGCCGGCCATGCGGAAGATGTCGTCCATCCGTGGTCCCCAGAACCTTTGGAAGATCTTGGAGAAGATGGAGACGATGTTGTCCACGGCCAAATCGGGGTCGTCGCCCAGTAGCGGGTTGAGCCGGTCCCCGACGCGTTGGTCGGGGTCGATCAGGATGACCCGGTCAGCCATCGTGGCGGGGATCCGGTCGAGGACGTCGGTGACCAGGTCGCCTTTGGGGTCGATGACCACCACGGCCCGACCGGCCAGGATGTCGGCGACGATCATCCGTACCAGCAGGGTGGACTTGCCGGTGCCGGTGGAGCCGATGACGTGCAGGTGATGTCGGGCGTCCGCGACCGCGAGGCCGACGGTGTGGCCGCCGACCTCGGCCCGGCCGAGGATTTTGACGTTGCGGCCGCCGGCCGGGACCTCGATCGGTGCCGGCATCGGCTTCGCGCGGGCCCGCAGCAGCCCGGGCACCGCCAGATCCAGGGGGAGCCCGGCGAGGACGGCAAGTTCGTCGGTGGACAGCAGGAACCCGCCGCGCAGCGGCCGGCCGGCCAGCACCCGGGCGGGGTGGGGCATGGCTAGGCGGCGCAGGCGTTGCCGGGCGCCGCTGTAGACGCCGTACGAGCCGGCGATGCCGTGCGCGACTGTCTTGACCCGGGCGTGGAGGTGGGCGGCGGGCACCCGTCGGGGGTTGGTGTGTACGACGGCGTAGCGGATGCAGGTTTGCCAGATCGGGCCGTCGACGAGCCTGTCCACCGCGGCCCGGATGTCTCGGTCCCGTTCCGGGTGGTGAACGTTGACTACCCGGCCGCCGGCCGGGCCTTGGGGGCGGGGGGCTGGTGTGGGCAGCAGCGGGTCGAGTAGTGCGCCCAGCCACCGGCCTGGGTTGAGCAGACCGGTTGGTGGGTGACCGGCGCGGAGGGCGCCGACGGTGCGGCGTAGCCGGCGGACCTGATGCGGTGTGGCGGGCCGGGTCAGGACCTGCACGCAGGCGTGTTCGTGGTCGCCGAGGCCACCGGCGGCGGTCAGCAGCGGCCGCAGTGGGTCGGTGTCGTGTTCGGTGCGCAGCGGCTGCCAGCCGGGCAGGGCCGGGACCAGGGCGCCACCAGCGGCGACCGCGGTCGGGGCGTTCGCCTTGGCGCGGCAGGTGAACAGCCGGCCAGCCGCGGCGCGCATGCCCGGGACCGTCGAACGGCCGCGGTTGACTGGCTCGACGGGGGCGTCCGGCTTCGCCGTGACGGTGTGGGCCGGTGGGGGCGGCACGGGTGGTGATGCGGCGCTGTCGACCATGCAGGACGTGCCGGGCCAGGCCCCGACCGCGGCGGCCACGATCGGGCTGGTCGGGATGGTGCCGGGCACCCAGAGCATGATCGTCAGTTGTCGGCCGGCCCACCGGTACTCCATGGCCACGTGTGGGGTGCCGTAGATGAGCCGGCGCCACCAGATCGGGCGCAGGATCTGGGCCAGGGTCGCCCACCACACCGCCGAGCCTTCGGGTTGAACCTCCGGTGGTGGGGTGATGGTGATCTGGTGCGCGTGCCGGGCGAGGCGTTGGTGCCGCCACATCTGCACCCGTCCGTGCACCACAATCGTGGCGAAGAGTGTGGCGGTGGCGAGCAGCAGCAGCCAGGGCCGGTCCCGCAGCCACCAGGCCGCCTGCCCGATCGCGTCGATCGTCGGGTGGGACGAATCGTGGTGGTCTTGCCGCGGGGTGCGGCTGGTCGGTGACGGCGTCGGTGTAGGCCGAAGCCAGGCCCGATCCGTCCACACCCGCAGCGGCGTCATGGCTGGCCGCCGTCGACGTCGCGGTCCCCGGTACACGCGGCGTGCTCGGCGGGGGAGCTGACCGCCTGGAATCCGAGCCGGTGGCCGCCGGACAGCAGCAGGCCTTCGCCGCGGCGGGCGGACAGCAGCAGCCGTGCCTCGCCGGTGGTCAGCCCGAACGCGGTGGCGATGTCGGCGATCGCGGAGGCGTCCTGGCGCAGCAGGATCTGGGTGGCGGAGTTGGCGACCACCGCACGGCCGAGTGTGCTGCCCAGGACGTCGGCGGCATCCTGGGTGATCACGGACAGGCCGGCGCGGCGTTTGCGGGCGGACTTGGCCAGGGTGCGCAGGAACGCGGCGCCGGCGTCGTCTTGCAGCAGTTTCCAGGCTTCGTCGACGATGACCAACTGGCGCAGGTCGTCGGCGACCGCCTGCGGGGCGGGGGTGTCGATCTGCCGCCAGATCGCGTCCAAGGCGAGCAGCATCGCCGGCGCCCGCTGTTCCTCGGACAGCTGCCGGGTGGACCAGACGACCAGCCGCCCGTCCGGCATGGTGGTGGATGGGCCGTCGAAGAGGTCTTTGAGACTGCCGAACGTCCACGGCCTCAGCTGCGCGGCGAGCGACAAAGCCGGTGTGGTGCCGGCCGCTTCGAGCGCGGCGAGGACGTCACGCAGCAGCGGCGCTGGCCGAGACCAGGTCGCCGGGTCGAGGTCGATGCCGGCCTGTTCGTAGGCGGCCAGGATGGCGGCGTTGAGGGCGGCGCGTTCCGGGCCGGACAGGTGGTCGGTGCCGAGCATGACCGCGACCAGGGTGACGACGAACTGGACCCGCCGGTCGAACGCCGCCGGATGCCGGTCGCCGGGCGGAATGTCGAGGGGGTTGATCCGGACCCCGGGGCCGCCGAGCTGGATGAGCGTGCCGCCGACCGTGGCGGCGAGGCGGACGTACTCGTCCTCCGGGTCGATCACTTGGATCAGCACCCCGCCGATCAGGGACCGGATGATCTCCAGCTTGATGAAGTAGCTTTTGCCGGCACCGCTTCGGGCCAGCACGACACTGTTGTAGTTGTCCGCGTTCCACCGGTCCCACCACACGACCCCGCCGGTGGCGGTGTTCAGCCCATACAGCACACCGCCCGGTTGGGGTGGGTCGCCGGGCAGCGGCGCCGGCAGGTCCGCGGAGGCGAGCGGGAAGGCGCAGGCCAGGGAGTCGGAGTCGAAGACCCGGCGCATGCCGAGGCTGTCCACCCCGAGCGGCAACCCCGAGGTCCAGCCCTGCATCTGCCGCCACGTGGCCGGGACGGTGTCCAGCAGAACCGAGGCGGCGATGGCTCGCACCTCGGCCACCGACTCGCCGAGTTCGTCCAGGGTGGGGGCGTGCACGACCAGGTAGATCCCGACCCGGAACAGGCGGGCGTCGCCGCGGGCGACCCGGTCAGCCAGGTCGGCGGCATCCTCGGCGGACGCCTCGGTGTTCGGGTCGTGCAGCCTGCCGTGGTCGGCGTCGGAGCGGCGGACGGTTTCCAGCCGGGCCCGCTGCGCCCGCAACCGGCGAGCCGCAACCGGCGCCGGGAGCGGTTCGATGTGCAACGTCAGGTCGAGGCGGCCCGGCCAGGCAAGCAGCGGCTCCAGCCAGGCGGCGGACACTTCCGCCGGATACTGGGTGACGATCAGGACGGCGGCGTAGCCATCCCCGACCCGCAGATGCCGGGCGGCGACCTCCACGGCGGCTGGGCCGAGGACCGCGGTCGCCGCCGCGGTGTCGGCGCCCTGGGCGGGCGGCGGTGCCGGGCGTGGCCGGGTCAACCATGGAACCCGCATCACGGCCTCCACCCGTTGGTGGTGACCGGCTGGTCCGGCCGCGCCCGGCCCGGATGCGGGTCGACACCGGCATAGGGGTCGGTCGCGGCGGCCAGGACGCCGGTGACGGTGCCGCCGTCCAGGACCCGGGTGGCGGCGCCGAGCGCCGACAGGGCGCCGGCGGTGTGTTCGGCCTGCCGCATCGCTTCGATATCGGCGTGGCGGCCGGTCGCGGTGTGCGCGATGGTGACGGTGCGCCATAGCGGGTCGCGATGCTCGGCCAGGTCGAGCAGGAAGCCGGCGTAGTCGCAGGCCGCATCGTGAAGGGCCGGGTTCGGCAGGGCCTGCGCGGCGTCCAGGACCCGGTCGGCGTGGGCGGCCAGGTCGACCCGGCGGGTGGACACCACGATCTGGGTCGGCCCGGACAGGGCGTGCAGCCAGCGGGCGAACCCGCCGAGCATCGCCGCCTGCTCCTCACCAGTGCGCAGCCCGATGTTCACAGTGGACACGGCGACCAGCGCGGCGTAGGTGTTGCCGCCCAGGTCGATCGCTCCGGCCTCGGTGATGCCGTTGGTGGGCAGCCGCAGCACCGCCGGCGCAGGATCCGCGGCAGGGTTTGTGCCGGCGGGTGCCCAGCGCGGCGGGGCGGTGACCTCGGTGGCGGCGGGCACCAGCCGGCGTGGGGCGCGGGCGGCGCGTAGCGCGGCCAGCAGCCACCGGTCGAAGCTGAGCCCGTCGCGGCGGCCCAGGGCGAGCACCGCCGCGGCGGCGGTCAGCGGGATGAGAGCACCGGCCAGGACCGGCGTCGGAAGCCAGCCGGCGCCGACCCGCCAGATCAGATACGCCGCCAGGGCGGCGGCGGCCAGGATGGTGACCTGCCGGGCGGTCAGCCCGTAGAGGATCTTGTCGGGGGCTTCGACGTCCGCGTGGATCTTCGCGCGGATCTCCGGTTCAGACATCGGGGTGCTCCTTCGCCGCAGGTGGGTCGGTGGGCCAGCCGGTGCCGGTCGCCCGGCCAGTTGGTGATGCGGTGGGTGGGTCGGTGGGCCAGCCAGTGCCGGTAGGCACCCGGGTGGCGGCCTGCCCGCCGGTGTCGGCGCTGCTCGTGTCGGGCGTGGGCGGGTGGGTTGCGGGCATCGCTGGTTGGTCCTTTCAGCGGTTTCGGGGTGGTGTCGCGGCTGGTGGCGGCGCGTGCCAGCCGGCCGGCCGCGGCCATTTCGGTTGGGTGTCCGGCCACAGTTGCGGCCGGTCCCGTGGCCGGGTCCGGACCGGCCGGTCGGGTAGGACCGGCCAGCCGGTGCCGGTGGCGCGGCGTCCGGTGGGCGCGACCCCAGCCGGTGCTGGGGCGGTGGCCCGGATGGGTTCGCCCGCGGTGATCAGCGGTGAGCCGTGGGTGGAGGCGGTCAAGGTGGCCGGGACGGCGCGTTGGTAGGACCGGGCGGTGGACGGCTGCGGGCCTTGGATCGGCTCGGCCGGCCAGCCGGTGGCCGAGCCGGTGTGCGCCCAAGGCCGCGACCACCGGGACGGCTTGCGCGGCATCGCGGTGCCCGGGGTGACATGCGACGGCACGACCGGCCGCGACCGTGCGGCCGGATCAACATCGGCCTGCGATGAGCCGGCGGTTGCGGCGCTGGCCGAAACGTGACTGGCGTTGGTGGTCGACGTGCGAGCCGAGCGTGGCCGGATCCAGGTGGGTCGGATCCGCGTGTGGGTGGTGCGGGGCAGCCGGCCGGTTCCGCTGCGCGGAAATCGGCTGGTCTTGCCGCCGGCGGCTGCGGCGGCGCCGGCTCGTCCGCCGCCCCACACGCCGCCGGTCACGGCCCGGGTCACCTGCTGGACGACCGCGACCCGCAGGATCATCCCGAGCACGTTGCCGCCGCCGCGGCTGTGGGTGACGTATTGGCGGATCAGGCTGGGGATCTTCGCGACCGCGTACAGGATGCAGGCGATCACGAAGAGGTTGAACACCTCGGTCGGGTCATTGGGCAGCCCGAACTGGTCGACCTGCGCGTCGGGGGAGAAGTAGATGACCGCGGCGGTGTGCAACGCGACCGCCTGCGCGGTCACCGTGCCGAGCGCGCCGAACAACGCCCGCCACCACAACCGAGCGGCCGGATCGGTCCACGGAGTCCCATGACAGGCCAAAGCGATCGGCGCCACGCCGACCAGGACGATGGCCAGCCCGAGCCGAAGGATCCAGCCGAGGATGATCCACATCACCAGACCGGCGATGCTCAGTGAAACGATCGTGGTGAACAGCCCGATCGCCGGGTTCGCCAGTGACCCCTCGACGATCCGCCGCATCTGGGACAGCGATTCGTCGGAGGCGATGTCCTGCCCGGTGATCGCCCGGGTCACCGCGTTCCCGAAGGTGATCAGCGCATCACATATCGGCATAGCGAAGTTCGCGGCGACGAACCCAATCACCAGACGCGGGGCCAGGTCGGTGAAGCCGTAGCGCATCTGGACCGTGCCGCGGGCCATCACCACGACCGCGACCGCGACAAACGCCAGGACATAGCAAACGTTGACGATCGCCAAGGAACGGTCATGGAGGGCCTGGACCTGGGGCAGGACGGTCACGTTCGGCACGACCAGCACAGTTGCGGCCAGCCAACCCCAGACGGTGTTGATCACGTCAGCGGCGACACCGCCCAACCACTTGACGACCTGATCCAGCAGCGCCTCGACACCGAAGCCCCAGGGGGTCCAGCCCATGTCAGATCTCGCCGAGGATCTGGCCCAGGATCCCCATGAAGACCGGCGTCAGGATCACGCCGGCGTAGCCGACAGCGGCGGCCTTGAACGCGACCTTCGCGCGTTCGAGCTGGGTCGTGTCGCCGCCGGCCATCATGTACAGGGCCAGGCCAGCGGTGCCGCACAGGGTCGCGATGGCGAACGCGATCCCCGCGATCCATTTGGTGGCGTCGTCGATAACGAGCTCGAGGTCGGCGGTCGGGTCCTCGCCCGGTTCGGGCGCGGCCAGCACGACTGCGGTGGTCACAGCCGATGCGGTCCGGGCGACGGTACGGATGATGCGGTTCATGACGGGCACCTCCCGCCCCCACCCACAGGTGGGGGCGTGCACGAAGCGGTAGGGGAAGCGCCACCAAGGGATCAACAAGGCGTGCGGCAAGCGGGTGGGAGCGTTGCTCCTTGTCTGCCGAATGCGGGCCAGGTGTGAACACGAACCGGGTCGGCCAGCCCGTCACCACACACGGTTGAGCCCTTGGCGGCGCAGGGAGACACCGGTGACCGCGTCCGGCCGTGGTGACTCCTTGCCCCTCCAAGGGCTCGTGTTGGGTGGCCGATCTAGCACGCCACGGCCTGTTGAGCGCCCAACAGCACCCAACAAACCAGCTATGCGGCGACCGGCACGACGCCCAACAGTTCGCGCAGCCGCTTACGGCGGCGGACCAGGGTGGCGTCCAGCCGGACGTGGTCCAACTCGCCGGCGCGGATCGCATCGGCCAGCTTCAGCTGTGCCTTGCGCCGCCAGTCACCCGCGACGGCTGCGCTGATGCCCAACTCCGCGGCAACCGTGGCCACCGTGTGACCTTCCAACCTAGTGCGGCCAATCAGCTGGTGCTCTTCGCTATCGATCACGCCCGCCGCGAACGCGCGGGCCAGGACCCAGTCCGGATGGTCCCACGGGTTTAGCGGCGCCCGCGACCACGGCCGATTCACGCGGATCGCGGACGCGTCGGCGTCCGCGTCGCGGGCTTTACGCGCACGACGCGTGCCGGCATCGACCAGCTTCCCGACGATCCGGTCGTCGTCCAGGTCGACCCTCTTCAACTGGGTCAGGAAGCCTTCCAAGACCTCGGCGTGCAGGTCGACCGTAGGCGACGCCCAGTCACTGCCCACCCGGCGTACCGCGCGACGCAGGCCCGGCATGGCCAGGCCAACGCAGGCGATCACCCAGGCCGGACCGTCCCGGCGAGCCCGCACCACGAGTTCGCGCCAGACCGCGTCCTGCTCCAGCCGGGACATGCCCCGCCCGAGCAGCAGCTTCTTGAGCTCGTCCAAAGCCACGATGCGGTCCGGTAACCCGTCGAAGCCTCGACCGTCAAAAGCGAGCGGGGCCGGCGGGCAGGTCAACAGAGCGAAAGCCCGATCAGCGGCGGCCAGAGACGACGACGGCCACGACGAAGCCACCCCGCTCACCGCACCGCCAGACGAACCCACGCCAGCCGGCGACCAGCACGGCGGTAGACATGGTTGGCGGCCATCATTGCCGGCCGCTCCAGCACACGGTACGGATCCCACAGACGGCCGCCCGGCCGGTCGTCGTGTTCGACCAACCGGACGGCGGTGAGGAAGCCGGTCAGCACCGCGTCTTGCCATGCGTCGCCGCCTCGTCGGTCGGCGAGGAGTTGGGCACGCCGGCGAAGGCCAGGCATGGCCAAGCCGACCCATGCCACCGTCCAGTCCGGACCGTCGTAGCGAGCCCGCAACACCAGAACCCGCCACACCGCCACCCGCACCCGGTGCGGTGTCCGCGCCGCCCGCACGATCGTCTGTAGCTCGTCCAGACGCAGCGTGCGCTCCGGAAAGCCAGGTACCTCGCCGTCCACCTGCAATGGCGACGGTGGGCCGGCGAGAACGTCGAAGGCCGATTCGGCGTGTTCCGGCGCCGACATCCACCAGGCGGAGACTCGCATTGATGACATGGCTTGGCTCCCGACACAGAGCAGGAACAGGGGATAGGCGCGACACCACCCGGGTGTGCCGCAACCCCAAGCCAGCCACATCAACCCAACGCGAGCCGGCCAACAGCCGCCAACAAGTCCACCCGGGGCGCAGACGCCCGGAACGCCGCGATGACCGGCTGTTGGGCCAGCTCAGCAGCCGTGCCGACGAGGCCGCGACGGCAACGGCAGCGCGGAGCGCCAAGAACCTTGTCGCGGACAGGTTCTCCCGCGATGGCGCAGGTCATCACCACCACGCAGAAGGTGTTTGTTCGATGAAACTCGATACCGGCCAACGTGATGTTCGAACGGCGCCGCCTTCCACAAGTGCCTGCGCCCAACGGGCACAACAGCGCCGGCCACACCACAGCGTTGGGCGGCCTCCACCACGCGGCAGCGGCGCGAAGGCTTGCGGTCTGAGCCTCTCCAACGACCGACGCTCGGCAGCCGCCGACCACGCCGCCGCTCTTATCACCCAGGAGTTCGCCGCCGACCTACGGCGCGACGTGAGCAGACTGGCGCGCGCGGTGGTCGAGGCGGCCGCACCGTTCCTGGTCGACGCTGACTACGTCGACCATGCGTTGACCGCCCGTTTCCCGACGGACGACGCAACGCCGCCGCCACGGCCCACACCGCAAGAGCTGTGGCGCCGGGCCGCCGGGGGCAAGGGCCGCTACCGCAGCTGATGCAGCAGCACCAGTGGCTGACCCTGACCACCATCCGCGTCGCGGACGACAGTTCGGCAGCCGAGTAGCACCGTAGATCTCGACAGCCGCCAACGGTTGGCGTCCGGCCACGCGCTCCGCGGTGGAGGCTGTCTGCCGACGTGGTGTTGGCGGCGTTGGTCAGGGCCGTTGGGTGCTGTTGGGTGGCGGATCGGGTCACACAGCGCCAACGGGCACTTCTGTTGGGCCTTGTATGGATGTGAACACGGCCGGCCGGCGCGGGAGCAACACCCGCGTATGACTGGACCCCCGCACGTCCACAACGAACCTACCGACACCGAACTCATCGCTACTGAGCTGGCTGCCGCAGTCGGCCGGCTCACCGACGCCCTCGTCGCCGCCGACGCCTTCACCATCAACGACAGCGATGGCCCGGTCGCGGTCATTGTCTGGCGATTCGCGACCGGCCACGACAGCGGCAGCGACCCCGCCGCCCGGCTGGCGCGACTGCTGGTGCGCACCTACACCACGCCCGGCGCGGTGGTCGTCGACCTCGACAACGACCCAACTTTCCGCTCGGTGACCCAGGCAACGGGTCGCCGCTACATGCCGGTCACCTCGCCGACCCGAGTGCCCTCCCCGACGCATCTCCCGCGGCCGGCCGGACTTATCGCACTGCGCTGGCCTCACCAGCAGGACAAGCCCGACGGAAATCTGGTGGAGCTGCTGACCGCCTGTCGTGGGCTTCTGGCCCCCGACGGGTGTCTGCTCGTCAGCCGTGCCACCACAACACCGGACCGCCGCTACACCGATGACGCCCGCACCCTGCTCGCCGCGGCCTGTCGTGCGCAGCTGCGCCGGCTGCATCACATCGTCGCCGTCACGGTGCCGATCGCCACCGACCGGTTCACCTACGTCGCCACCCCAGACGAGGTCGCCGCGCTGCACCACGACGCCGCCCAGACCGGTGGCCACTACCAAGACCTACTGGTCTTCGTCCTGCCGGTAGGTACCGATGCATAGCCTCCAGACGTCAACGCTGAAACCGCAGGCCGGCCACGCCCCGTCCCCACAGACCCTTCGACTACCACAGCTCGGGCGCAGACCACGTCGCCGGCCAGAGGGCGAACGTCCCATCGCGAAGACCGGCGCCGGCCGGCTGCCGTCACCCGAGATGCGCCGCTGCGTCGAGGCGACGTGTCGCGGCGCAGCCGCCAGGAGGCCAGACCGGTCGCGACCGGACGGCCAGGATGTCGCGACCCGGCCGGCCCGCCGAAGCGACACGACCTCCAGTCCGCGGCGAGCAGGCCGCGAACGGCGGGCGGCCAACCCCGTTGTTGTGCGTTGCGGTATCCAGGTGGCCGCCGGCCAGGCGGACGGAGCCCCACGATGACCCGCCACGGTGCCCGTCGCAGCACTGACCGTGTCCGTCGCGGGTCGCGGCCCCGGATCCGTCCGATCAGCTATCGGCAGGCGTGCGCGTTCATCCGCACCCATCACCGGCACCTGGGACCACCGCAAGGCCACAAATACTCCATCGGCCTGGCCGCCCCAAGCGGAGACCTGGTCGGCGTCGCGATGGTCGGCCGGCCCATCGCCCGCCACCACGACGACGGCCTCACCGCCGAAGTCACCCGACTGGCCACCAACGGCTCCCGCAACACCTGCTCCGCGCTGCTGGCCGCGGCCTGGCGGGTCGCCCGGAGCATGGGCTACCAGCGGATGATCACCTACACCCGCCACGACGAGCCCGGCACCAGCCTGCGCGCCGCCGGCTGGCGGGCCGTCGCCGACATCCCCGCCAGCAGCGGCTGGGACCGACCTACCCGCCCCCGCACCAGCCACGGCGCCGACCAGGTCGCCCGCACCCGCTGGCAGGTCACCACCCCCGACTGGCACGCCCGCCCCACCGACAACCACAACAGCGACCAGACGGCCGCCGACGCCGCGCGGAGGCGATCATGACCCGCACCGCGCTTGCCGCGCCGGAACCCGCCGACCGGTTTCTCTACCACCGCGACGGCCCCGTCACCCTCTACCTCGGCGACGCCCACCGCGTCCTGACCGCGCTGCCCACCGCGTCCGTCGACACCGTCGTCACCTCACCGCCCTACTACGGTCTGCGCAACTACGACGTGCCCGGCCAGTACGGCCTCGAACCCACCCCACAGGCCTATGTGGACACGATGGTGCGGGTCTTCACCGAAGTCCATCGCGTCCTACGCGACCACGGCACGCTGTGGCTGGTCCTCGGCGACTCCTACAGCCTCAACTCCGGCGGCGCACCCCGCGGCGGCACCTACAGCGGCTACCGCGGCACCGCCACCAGCCGCCCCGGCCTGATCCGGCCCCGCACCCAGGATCTGCTGCCCGCCAAGAACTTGATTGGAATTCCGTGGCGGGTCGCGTTCGCGCTCCAGGACACCCGGCTGTGGTACCTACGGCAGGCGATCATCTGGCACAAACCCAACGCCACCCCCGAATCCGTCCGGGACCGGCCGTCGTGTTCCCACGAGTACGTGTTCCTGCTGGCCAAGAACCGCTTCTACTACTTCAACCTGGACGCGATCCGCGTCCCCCTCGCACGACCCGACGCCCTCGACGGCACCCGCATCATCGGCGGCCGCCACAAAGGCCAGGCAGGCGGGATCGGCCCGACCCGCCGCCGCCGCGGAGCCACCGCCTACGGCGCCAAACCCGCCACATACGCGACCGACCGGGCCGTCCAGCACAGCGAGCCAGGCCGCAGGCACCTGCTGGCCACCGGAACCACGCACTCCACCACGCACCCCAGAGGCCGCAACCCGGGGTCGGTTTGGAGCATCCCCACCCGCCCGTACGCCGGAGCCCATTTCGCCGTCTATCCACTGGATCTGCCGACAACGGCAATCAAGGCCGGATGTCCACCAGACGGGCGCGTCCTGGATCCATTCAGTGGCGTCGCCACCACCGGCGTTGCCGCCGTCCAGTTCGGGCGGCAGTACTGGGGCATCGATATCAAGGCCGACTACCACGACATCGCGATCAGGCGGCTCGCCGCGAACGCCCCGGGGCGGGGACCGTTGTGAGAGGCCGCCACGAGCAAGGCATGAGACACACGACGGCCCGAACACGCCACGACACGGCGTCCGGTCGCGGGGGTCGCTGCCGGTCAGGCAGTCAGGGGAGTCTCTGCGGCCCAGGGCACCGGTCAACACGATCCAGTGCACAGCACTCGCTGTTGGCCGTCGATGTCCGGGCTCGAGCGGCGCTGTTGGGTGCTGTTGGCTCCTTGACCGTCACCGGTCGACAGATTCGTCGGCGCTGTTGGGCCTTCAAAGGACATGAAGGGCCTGCCTATCCGACGCGAGAGCGTCATCTCGAACAGACACAAGCAGCTACGCGTCCACTCCCGCGTACGCCGTCCGACGTTGACGTGACCGGCAGCTTCAGGGGAGCGGAGCGGCGCGCGGCTACCTGCGAAGACGGTGAAGTGCCGTGACCGGAGATCTGGTGCGGCTGACAACGGGAATTGCCGCCGTCTGGGCCGGATTCGTGCGGGACTGGGACCGAACACTGAGAGCCGGCAACTATCCAACGACAACCCGGTACAACTACCTGCTGGCAGTCGTGCAACTGGCTCGCTATCTCGACGACCACCGTGTCGATGCCAGCGCCGAGGCCGCCGCCGCGGATCCGACGGCCGTGCGGCGAGCGCACTTGGAGAGCTTCCAGGCGTGGATGGTGCAGACCCGCTCACCGTCCACGGCGATGAACAAGTACAAGGCCTTGCAGCAGTTCTTCCGCTGGCTGCTCCAAGACGAGGAGGTCATCGAACGGTCGCCGATGGAGCGGATGCGGCAGCCGAAGACACCGCAGAAGCTCATCCCGGTCCTGCGTGACGAAGAGACCAAGAGCGTCCTGGACGTGTGCAAGGGCAACGACTTCGCCGGACTACGGGACGAGGCGATCATCCGCCTGCTGTACAACACCGGAGCGCGGCTGTCGGAGGTCGCCCACCTGGCCGTCGCCGACGTCGATCTCAATCGCGACGTGGTGCACTACCACGGCAAGGGTGCCAAGGACCGGCAGGTCCGATTCGGACCGAGGACCGGCCGAGCGCTGAGCCGATACCTGCGCGCCCGCGCCCAGCACCGGTACGCCATCTCCGAGCACCTGTGGCTCGCCGTGCGCGGCGGCAACCCGCTGGCCGCGAACGGGATCAAGCTTATGCTCCGCCGCCGCGGCGAGGCGGCCGGCGTGCCACATCTGCACGCTCACCGCTGGCGGCACACCTTCGCCCACGAGTGGAAGCTGGCCGGCGGCGACACCGGCGATTTGATGCTCCTGCTGGGCTGGACATCCGATGACATGCCGCGCCGCTACGGCGCGAGCGCCGCAGCCGAGCGCGCCCAGAAGATACACGCGCGGCTGAAGGTAGGCGAACGTGTCTGAAAAGCGGAATGGGCGCGGCGGCCGGGTGCGGGGGAGTGGGTTGACCGCGGCGCAGCGCAGTCGCCGAGCTCGGATCGCCGCGCACGCATCATGGGCCAGGACCGTCAACCGGACGGCCCGGACGTCTTCTGGCACTAGGGCGTTCCTCGATCGGTTCGAGCGTCAGGTTGATCCCGAGGGCGTGCTACCTGAGGAGACCCGCGTCGCGATGGCGAAGCACGCGCGGAAGGCGTACATGCTGCAACTGGCCGAACGCTCCGCAGCCGTCCGACGACACAAAGCTCAACTGTCGAGCACTTGATTACATGTCAAGAAGACCCGAAATCCTAGAGACGCCTCAACATCAATGCATACCGCCACGCGGGCCCCTGCTGGCCGGCCCGACCCACGGCTAGGCCCGAGGAGCCCTGGTCCGTTGCCGTGCCGGCGGCGTATGGGAGTACCTTCCGGCACAGCATGCCTGGCGTCGCGGCCTTGCCCGCACGGGCCTGGCATCCGCCGGGATCTGTCGATCAGCGAGTAAGTTGAGCAGCCAGCGACGTGGCCGGCCACCGCAAACACGGCCACGTCGCCCCACCACTTCACTCATTTGGCTTCCCTCTAGGTCAAGGGGTTGCGGCGAGGGATGTTTTAGGCTGGTGGGCAGCGGGTCCGGGTTGTGACTTGTTCGAAGAGTTGGCTGTTGGGATTGGGCTGGCCGCGGTGGATTGCAGAGTCGCTGCCTGGTGTCCTCCCGGGCCGGCCTTGCTGGTCTGGGTGCGTCGGGTGTCGAGGACCATTCGCTGGTAGACCACGTCGGACAGGTGGCGTTTGAGGGCGCGAAGGGCTTCCATCGTGGTCTTGCCTTCGGCGACGCGGCGGCGGTAGTAGGCGCGGCCGGGAGTGTCGTGGCGTAGTTGCAGGATGGCCATGATGTGCAGGACCCGGTTGATGCGACGGTTGCCGGCCCGGGACAGACGGTGGCGTTTCTGGTCGCCTGAGGATGCCTCGATCGGCGCGGTGCCGTTCCACGAGGCGAAGTGGGCCTTGCTGCGGAACCGGCTGACGTCTGCGATGTCACCGAGCAGGCGGGCCGCCCGGGACGGGCCGATCCCGGTTGAGTTCGCCCACCGAGCTGCCGGTGGCGGCTACGAGGTCGAGGTAGGCGTCGGCGAGGTCGCCCGCACGGCTGCTCGGCCGGCCCGGATCGGCAAAACCGCCGCCTGAGCGAGTTCAGCGTCGGGCCAGGAAATTGGTGGTCTCGGCGAGGAACCGCTTGCGTCCGTGGTTGTCGCGGTCGAGGTGGGCATAGTGGGTCGCGCCGGTCAGTTCGACGCTGCGGACCTCGGCGGCGTGGACGAGGTGGTCTCGCATCGCGCGGGGATCCTCGGGCCGGCTCCAGAAGTCGTACTCACTGCGCAGGATCAGCGTCGGGGCGGTGATCAGGCTGGCGTCCCACAGTTGGCGCCCGGTGGCGAGTAGGAAGCTGTCCTCCAGCGCCCCGGTCGGGGCCCGGAAGCTTGGCGGGGTCCGCGAGGCGCTGGTCGGGTCGGAGGCGAGCGCGGCCCGCTGGTAGGCCGCCGCGACGGCCGGATCACGCCACACCGTCTTGTCGTCGCCCGGGATGCCGGCGTCCCAGGACGGCAACAGGCTGTCGGCGGTGTTGAGCCGGTACGCGCCGAAAGCCGCCGCGTGGAACTGGCCGGGCCGGTCGGGGTCCTCGTAGTCGCTTCCGCGTCCGAGGGTCGGATGCCCGTCGTGGGCGCCGTACAAGGTGTTGTAGAGCACCAGGTGGCTGACGCGGTGCGGGTTGGCGGCGGCGTACTGGCCCAGCCAATGGCCGCCGGTGGCCCAGCCGAGCAGGGCCACCCGGGGGTGGCGGGTGTGCCGGCTGATCAGGTCGACGACAGCGGCGACATCGCGGACCACCTCGGCGGAGCGGGCGGCGGGTGGATTGGCCCGCGGGTCCTGCTCCATCGACGGCGGGCGGGTGGAGGCGCCGTAGCCGCGCGCGTCCATGATGTACACGCGGTGGCCCGCGTCCGCGAGGACGCCGGCCAGGGAGCCACCCGGCACTGGCAGGTCGAAGCTGGCCACCCCGGGCACCCGCGCGCCGTGTAGCAGCAGCACCGGCGGCCGTAGTGAAGGGCGAGCCGGTCGCACCTCACGAACCGCGATCCGGACACCGGGATCGCTGGTGACTCGCAGATCTGTTCGGATCGTGCGTGAGTGCTCTGTGGCGTCGGCTGTCACCGGCAGCAGGGTCGCCGCGACGATCGCACCGGCACCGGCCAGCAGCAGGTTCCTCATCATCGTTTCCTCCTTAGGTCGCCATCCACCGTTCTCGGCCACGAGGGCTGTCGTCACGTTTCATATATCGCTGACGACTGTTAGATATCCGTCGCATATCGTCAGAGGGTGGAGCTGCGACACCTGCGTTACTTCCTCGCCGTCGCCGAGCACCTGCATTTCGGCCGGGCCGCCGAGACGTTGGGCATCCGGCAGCCGCCGCTGAGCCAGCAGATCCAGGCGCTGGAGGCGGAGCTGGGCGTCGCGTTGTTCGACCGCAGCACCCGGCAGGTGCGGCTGACCGCCGCTGGTGAAGCGTTCCGGCCCGACGCGCAAAAGGCGGTCGACCACGCTGGCGCGGCGACCCGCGCCGCGCAACGGGCCAGCCGCGGTGAGACCGGGCACCTCGTGGTCGGCTTCGTCGGCTCGGCCGCGCTGACCCTGCTGCCGCCTCTGCTGCGCGCGTTCCGCAACCGCTACCCGGACGTGACGCTGGACCTGCGCGAGCTGACCACCGCCGATCAGGCCGGCCAGTTAAGGGCGGGCCGGCTCGACATAGGACTGCTCCGGCCACCGGTGCCCGAGCCCGACGCCGACGGCCTGCACGTCGAATCGGTTGGCCGCGAACGCCTCGTCGCGGCCCTGCCCGCCGGCCACCGCCTCGCCCGTACCCGCGGCATCGCTCTGGTCCGGCTGGCGCACGAACCGTTCGTGCTGTTCCCCCGCCGCCTCGGCCCCGGTCTGCGCGACCAGATCGACGACTACTGCCGCTCCGCCGGCTTCACGCCCACCGTGGTGCAGGAAGCCGTGCAGATGCAGACGATTCTCGGGCTGGTCGCAGCCGGCCTCGGGGTCTCCCTGGTCCCGTCATCGCTCACCCGCACCCACCACGACGACGTCACCTTCCACGCCGTTCACCCCGCGGCGAAGGTCGTCGACCTCGCTCTCGCCCACCGCAACGAGCAGCCGTCCGCGCCGACCCTGGCGCTGGCCCGGCTCGCCCGGGACCTCGCCCGCGCCAGGCCACAACACGGGTAACAGCCGAGAGTCGCGAACCGCGTCCGAGCACGGAATCCCTGCCGTTATCGACGGCGGGACCGCCGGTTGCGAGATGAGCTTCGATCGCCGCTGGCCTGGAGGGGGAGTCGGCTGTCCCGTTCGAGTTTGCGGGTCCGTGCTCCTGAAGATCTGAGCGGCCGTCGTCTCCGCTACCCAGTGCGCTGGACGCTGGCGGGTGCACCCGGGAACGTTTCCCATGACACCGTGTTGAAAGCTGTTGGCCGCGAGATCGCGCGCGACTGCACGGTCATTCTTCCTGTTGGGCTGTGTCGGGGGAGCGCTGCCCGCCGAGTTTGCACCGCCGCACGGGCGCGAATGCCTGTCTTCCCAGCGCAGCGCACCGTGCACGGACTCACCACATCGGCCTCGCCGCATGGATCAAGATCATCCTACTCATCTGTCGCCGATCCGCGCGGTGCTGACCGCAAGATCAGGCGCACGCTCATGGTTCCCCTCTAGGTCAAGGGGTTGCGGCGAGTTTTGTTCTAGGCTTGCCGCTGGCGGGTCCGGGTTGTGACTTGTCCGAAGTGGCGGCTGTCGGGATTGGGCCGTCCGCGCTGGATTGCAGAGTCGCTCCCGATTGTCCTGCCGGGCCCGTCCCGCCGGCTCGATTGCGTGTGGCGTCGCGGAGCATCTGCTTGTAGACCACGTCGGACAGGTGCCGTTTGAGCGCGCGCAGGGCTTCCATGGTGGTCTTGCCCTCGGCGATACGGCGCCGGTAGTAGGCGCGGCCGGGGGTGTCGTGGCGCAGCTGGACGATGGCCATGATGTGCAGGACCCGGTTGATGCGCCGGTTCCCGAGCCTGGACAGGCGGTGGCGGCGTTGGTCGCCGGAGGACGCTTCGATCGGGGCGGTGCCGTTCGGTGAGGCGAAGTGGGCGGCACTGCCGAACCTGGCGACATCACCGATGTCGCCGATGAGGCGTGCGGCGCCGGATGGGCCGATTCCGTTGAGGTCGCGTAGCGAGCTGCCCGCCGCGGAGACGAGCTGGCGTAGCTGCTTGTCCGCGGCCCGGATCTTGGCGTCGATGACGGTCAGCTCGTCGATGAGCTCGCGGGCCAGGTCGTGACGGGTCCGGGCGAGGATGCCGACCGGTTCGGGCGCGGTGCGCAGCAGGTAGCTGGCCTGGCCGCGGGTGAGGAACTTCTTGGCCCCGCCCGGGATCAGCTCCAGCAGCAGATGGTGGATGCGGCTGACCGTCTCGGTGCGGGACCGGCCGAGCTCGTCACGGCGGTCTACCAGCAGCCGCAGCGCCACGGTGGCGTCGTTGACGGTCACGGCACGCAGACCCGGGGTGCGTAGCCCGGCCACCGCGACGCTGTGCGCGTCGACCGGGTCGGTCTTGCGGCCCTGCCCGGTGTGGAAGACCCGCACCCGGGCGGACAGCTTGGCGGGCACGTCGAGGACGGGTTCGCCGTCGGCGACCAGGCGTTGGGCGATGTGCCGGCCGATGCCTGCGCAGCCTTCCACGGCCCAGATGCGGTCGGGGAAGTGGCGGCCGGCGGCGAGCATCTGCTGGTAGCCGTCGGTGTCGGTGCCGTAGCGGCCCTTCGCCAACATCTGCTCGCGTTCGTCGATGACCTCTACCGTGGCCGACCGCTTGTGCGGATCCATCCCGATCACCACACGACCCATGCGCTCGCTCTCCTCGCTTGTACACAGTGGACTATTGCGAGGAGGGCAACGCTACTTCCAGCTGGGCAAACCGCTCTTGAGCCACTCCCGCAGCGGTGACCGGCGGGCGCACGCCAAATGAGAGTCACACCCCTTGAGCCGTGGACAGCCGCGAATGAGAGCAACCCGCCGGCCACCTCGACCCAGCCTGGCCGGGCTGGAGTCGTAGATCAAATTAGATAAGTAGCCGCGATCCGGCCGTTACGAGGGGTGACGAAGCTGGGCCGATCGTCAGTGTCGGGAGCGGGTCGCGGTCCGGCGTGGCAGCTTGTTGTTGTAGCGCGGGTGTTGGTCTTGCGTCGCCGGGCCCCTAATGCCTGGGCTGCGGTGCCGTGGCTGTCGCGCTACGGGCCCGTGCCCGTAGCGACCGTGTCGCGTTGGCTGGCTGCCGCTACTACGGGGTCTTCTGGGTGAGGGCGGTCCGTATCTGGCTGCCGCCGCTGCCCGAGTGTTGTGGTACCTCGGTGTCGTGGGACGCATCCGGCTGCGCAGCGCGCTTCGCACCCTGCTGTGTTGTCTGGCCTTGGGCGGGGACCCGGATCGTGTGTCCGGTGGGACTCCTTTACTCGGCCGATTTATGCTTCCAGTGACCTGGGGCAAACATGCGTGAGCATGCCGCTGATTGGGGGTCAAGGGGTCGTCGGTTCAAATCCGGCCGTCCCGACCATGGCTGACCAGGCAAGATTAAAGATCTTGCCTGGTTTCCGCTAACAGTGATCGCGCAGTGTCGGTCGAGTCCTCGCCCCGTTAGCGGAGGAGATCGACCCGTGGCTATCTACCCCTACCAGTTGGCCCGCGGCCAGACTCGCTGGATGTTCACCATCGACCTGCCCCCGGCCTCCGACGGCAAGCGCCGGCAGATGAACCGCAGGGGCTTCGTGTCCCAGCAGGCCGCACAGGCGGCGGAGACCGAGGCCCGCAGGTCGTACGCCCGCGCGGACCTAGCCGCGGACGGCAGTCTCGCCGCCGAGCTGGCGGTGTGGCTCCGTGAGCGGGAGCTGGACGTGCAGCAGACCACCCTGGGCAACTACCGTGACATCGTCAACTGCTACATCGTTCCGGATTTGGGCAGCCGGCAGGTCTACGCGCTGTCCAAGCGCACCATCCACGACTTCTATATGACGCTGCTCAAGCGGGGCAGCAAGCGCGGCACTCCGTTGTCGCGGACCACCGTGCGGACCGTGCACCGGGTGCTGATGAAAGCGCTGAAGGATCTACGCATCGCCGTCGACGGAGTCCGCGAACCGCGCAAGGAGGACCGGGAGACCCAGGGACGCAAGGGCGTGTGGACGGCAGAGCAAGCCGCTCAGTTCCTAGTTCACCAGGCCGACCACCGGCTTTACGCGGCCTGGGTCCTGGCCATCGTGGCCGGCCTGCGCCGCGGCGAGCTACTCGGGCTCAAATGGGATCGCGTCGACTTGGACGGCGGTGCTCTCGCCATCTACTGGCAGCGCACGACGACATCCCGTGACAGTGCCATCGAAAAGGCGCCGAGGGCAAGGGCAAGCGCACCGTGGCCATCGGGCCCACCGCGGTGACCGCTCTGCGTGTGCACCGGCGCTGCCGGGATGCCGAGAAGGAAGCCGCCGCCGAGGTATACGACGATGGCGGCTACGTGTTCTGTCGCGAGGACGGCCGGCCGTACTACCCGCGGTACCTGACGCAGGAATGGGAGCGGAGCTGCCGGGCCGCTGGCGTGCCGGTGATCGCCCTGCACGACGCACGACACACCTCGGCGACCACCGGTGCTGACGCCGGCGTGCCGCAGCACGTCATGAAGGACCGGCTCGGCCACGCCAGCCGGCGCACCACCGACGAGGTCTACACCCACGTGCTGGACCTGAGCGCGCGCAAGGCCGCCGAGCTGATGGAGACAGCCATCTTCGGCCCGACGCAACGCTCAAGTGGCGTCCGCGAGGCCGAGACGGCCTATCACCCGACCAGGCGCTTGGCCGCCGCTCGTCGTCGTATCCGTCGCGCGGCCTAGAAGGGGGATCGTCGTGGCCGCCGGCCAGGTGCGGCGGCCACGGCTACCTGCGCCGCCCGGGTGGTCGCCCACGGTTGTCTCGGTTGTTGCGCCCGGCTTCGGGACACGGTCGGTGGGACGGCGCTCAACGCCGCGATTCCCGCGTCCCGGTGGGCCGGGACGGCGATGTCCCCGCAGCGGTGTCCCGATGCGACTGTCCCGATCGCTCAGGCGCCGGATGTCACTCTTCTGTCCCGCGGGGTGGACCAGTTGCACCGGCCGTGGCTTCGCAGCAGGCGTCCCGGTGGTTCCCGTCGTTCCTTCACCGAAGAGGTCTCCGCAAGGTACGCGCCCCGCCGAGCTCAGCAAGGCTGGGCCCGCCGCCGTGAGAGCGGGTCGCGATCAGGAGGGCGTCGGTGAGGCTCCGTCAATCAGGCAGATCACCGTGCCCTTGGCGCGGGCGGCGAGAGCGGCCTCGATGCGCGGTGCGACGCGGGGTGGGAGCAGCCGCCGGCACTGCTCGGGGTCGTGGAACCCGAAGGTTTCCAACTCGTCTGGATCGACGCGGATGTCGTGGTCGCGGGTGAGGCGGCCGCCGTCGAAGATGAAGTTCACCAGCGCTCGGGGCCGGGGTCCTGCTGGTGAGGCCCAGTCGACCACCAGTAGGTCGCCGGCGGGTAGGGCGAGGTTGAGTTCCTCGCGTAGTTCGCGTTCGGCCGCGGTGTGCGGGTTTTCGTGTTGGTCGATGTAGCCGCCGGGGATGGCCGAACCGATCCCGGGCGCCGTGGCACGGTCGTTGGCGGCCAGGACGTCGCCGACGAGGTTGCGGGCGAAGATCAGCGCGATGGCCAGACCGGCGCCGTTGACCAGTTTCAGCGCGACGTTGGCGATCAGAAGGCGCGGCGAGGAAGCCCATGCCAGCCGGAGGGCGTCGGTGGTGATCCGGGGCAGCAGCCGCAGCGACTTTGGTCGCTCGGCCGCTTCCTGATCCAGTTGCTCGCCGTTCGGCGGCGATGTCTCGTCAACGGCTGGTGGGTCGGCTCGCGGGGACGGGGATGGGTCGGTCACGGTCGAGCCGCCTGGCCGGTTGAGGGGCCGCAACCGAGATCCTGCCGGGCGGCCTCGGCGAAAATCCTTCGGTACATCGGCTCGTATCCGGCTTCCGTCCAGATGACAGCGGGGGCCTGGTCGGCGGGGACGAGCCGGCGGTGGGTCATCTCGAACGTCGGCTCCCACGGGAGCAACGTGACGTCGGCGTGCCACCAGGCGCGGACCAGGATCCGTCCTTGCTCGTGGCCGCGGACGCAGGCGCCGCGGCTGTAGCCGAGCAGCCGTTGCCTGGTCACGGTGGCGCAGGCTTCCTCCCGCACTTCGCGGTGCAGGGTGGCGGTCCAGTCCTCGCCGGGCTCGGGCCGGCCGCCGGGAATTCCCCACCTGCGTCCGTCGTCGCTGACCAGCACGATCTGCCCGTCGGCGTGGCAGACCGCAGCCGAGCCGTGCGGGATACCGGGCGGGACTTGGGGCGGTGGGTGCCAGGAGATCCGCCAGTCCTGGTCGTCGAGGGTGACGGTCCACTCGACACCGTCAGCGGCGATCGTCATCTGACCAGGGCGGGATAATCCGGGTTGCCGGGTTGGTCGATGGACTGCAACAGCGGGCATTCCCGCTGGGTACGAGGCCGCTCACACGTGACCACCAGTCGCTGCAACGACTGGCGCATCGCGGTCAGCTGGACGATCCGCCGATCGAGGTCGCTGATTTTGTCGGTGGCCAGGTCGCGGGCGCCGTCGCAGCTGTCCGGCCCGCCCTCGGCCAAATGCAGCAGGGACTCTACCTCGTCCAGGGTGAACCCGAGCTGTTGAGCACGCTTGACGAACCGGACCACCCGCACCGCGTCCGGCCCGTACACCCGGTATCCGGACGCCCGCCGGGCCGGTGCGGGGAGTAGGCCGCGGCGTTCGTAGTAGCGCAGAGTCTGGATGTTGACGCCAGCCTGATCGGCGACCTGCCCCGTTCTCATACCCCCGAACGATAGGCCCGGTACCCAGGTACAGAGTCAACCCTCAGCGACAACCTTGGGTTGTCACCCCACGGTGCGACAACTTATGGTTGTCGGATGGCTGGTGTGTCGCTGGATGACCTGATCGCGCAGGTCCACCGCGCCGCGGGTGCGGACCATCTGAATCGGGTCGAGGCCGCCGTGGGCCTAGCGGGTGGGCTGAGTGAGCGGGCCGACGCTCTGGTCGACCACGTTGTCGGCGAGGCACGCCGGGCCGGGGTGTCCTGGACCGAGATCGGCGGCCGGCTGGGAGTGAGTAAGCAGGCGGCCCGCAAACGCTTCACCGAGCGTCCGCCGACGCCGGTACTCGCCGCGAACGTGGTGGTGCGGCCGCGGCTGCGAACGTGCCTGGACCGTGCGCACGAGGTCGCGGCGGCCGAGCAGGCCGGGCAGGTGGGCACCCATCATCTGCTGGCCGGACTGCTGGCCGAGGGGGTGGCGGCGGCGGTCCTCGACCAGATCGGGGTGACGGCGGCGGCCTTCCAGGAGTCGAGCAGCCGCCTGTTCGGCCCGCCCGCACCCGGCGACGGGCCGCCGATGCTGTCGCCGGAAGCCGTCTGCGCGATCGAGGCCGCCGCCCATCACGCTCAGGCCACCGCCGCCGATCCGGACCGGGTCGAGGTCGGCACCGAGCACCTGCTGCTGGTGCTCGCCTTCGATCCCGGGAGCCGGGCCCGCCGGGTGCTTGTCGACCTCGGCGCAGACATAGCCGTCATCAAGAAGGAACTGGCCTGCCACCTCACGTTGAACCCGCGCCGGATCGGCTGGCGGGGCAAACGTCGCCGCGGTCCGGCCTGCTCCTTCTGCGGGGCCGCCGAATCGGCGGGCCAGCCGCTGGTACACGGCCCCGGGGTGGCCATCTGCGGCACGTGCACGGCACGGTCCGCGCAAGCCTTGGAGCGTCGCACGGCCTAACTTGTTATTACTCGAGCAGCCTGCCGAAGGTGTCCACACCAGTCTGCATAGCTTCGCCCTGGTCCAGGACGACGCCGGACACCGCCGGGCGTGCGGCCAACCAAGAATGGGCGCTGGCCGGGTCGGTGAAGAAATTCAGCACGGAACAGCACCGGTCGACCGCCGGCACGCAGCAGTCCTCGTCCGCGCTGGTGCCCGTTACGCCGTTGACCACGACCGCGGTCACCGGCTCCCATGCCGCTTGTCCATCGTGGACGGTCACGGTGACTTGGTGGCCGTTGTGCGGGTCAGTAGAGCGAATCGTAGTGTCGCGCCCCAGCATCGCGCTCATGCCGAGCGCGTCGATGGCGCACATCGCGTACACGGTCGCCCCGCCGGCGATCGCCACCGTGTGCGTGGTGGGTCGGCCCGAGAACGGATACGCGGCCAGGATGCCCCCGCGTTCGTCGAGGCGGACCACGTCGCGGTCGTGCAGTTCGCGCAGCAGGGCGTCCAGGCTCGGGCCGGTGACGGCGGTCAGGCTGTCGCGGTCTGGCGGCCGGCCGGTGCTGGCGAAGGCGCGCAGGATGGCCCGGTGCACGCGGCGGGCCGGGGCGGATACGCCGGTGATGCGGTCGGTGGTGACACCGACCCGCAGCTGTGGCTTGTTCATCGTGATCCTCCACAAAGGGGTTAGGCGGCGCAGCAGGACAGGGTGGCCACGTCGTGGGTGAACGTCTGTGCGGCGAGCTTGAGTGCCTCGGCGGCGGTCAGATACGGCGCCCAGCCAGTAGCGAGCTGGTCGACTGTCACACCAGCGGTGAGCAGCCAGGCACCGGCGGCGGCAAGCTCGCCGGCGGCGTCGGCCACCGCGTGCACACCCAGCAGCCGACCGGTGCGCGTGTCGGCGACGAGTTTGACCAGGCCGCCGGTGTCGCGGTCGACCACCGCGCGCGGCAGTTGCGTCAGCGGCAACACCCTGCTGTCGCAGGTGTGTCCGGCGGCGGTCGCCTCGGCCTCGGTCAGCCCGGCGACGCCGATGGCCGGAATGGTGAACACGACCCGGGGCAGGTGCCGGTAGTCCACGCCGCGGCCGGCACCCGCGAGGGCGTTGTCCGCCACGATGCTGCCGTGGGCGGCGGCCACGTACACCAGCTGCGGATGTCCGGTCACGTCACCGGCCGCCCAGATTCGCGGGTTGCTAGTCCGCAGCTGGTCGTCCACGATCACCTCGCCGCGTGGGCCGGTCTTGACCCCCATTCCCACCAACCCCAGGCTGGTGGTGACCGGCCGGCGGCCGGTCGTCACCAACAGGCGCTGCGGCGCCAGGTGGTCGCCGTCGACCGTGATGCGGTACCGGTCGCCGTCCCGGCCCACAGTGGAGACCGTGGCGCCGGTGTGGATCGTGATGCCTTCGGCGGCGAACGCGGTCTCGATCGCGGCCGACACCTCGGGCTCCTCGAACGGAGCCAACCGGCCAGCCGCCTCCACCACGGTCACGCTGGTGCCGAGCCGGGCGAACAGCTGCGCGAGCTCCAGCCCGGTCGCGTTGCCGCCGAGCACCACCAGCGACTCCGGCAACACCTCCAGACCCACGGCCGTGGTCGAGGTGAGGTAGCCGGCCTCGGCCAGCCCGGGAATCGGCGGGATCCACGCGGCGGCGCCGGTGGCCACCAGATAGTGCTCCGCCTCCAGCCGGCTGGTGCCGCCCCCATCGAGCTCGACGTCCAGCACCGGCCCGCCCGCGGTGGCGGCGAACCGGGCAGTGCCCGCCACGATCGGCCAGCCATGCTCGGCGGCCAACGCGACGTACTTATCGGCGCGCATCGCCTCCACCACGGCGTCCTTGCCGGCGACCAGCTCGCCGAACGCCACCGGCCCAGCCTCGGCACGGATCCCCGGATAGCGGCTGGCCGTGACCGCCACCTGCCGAGCCCGCGCCGCGGCCAACAGCGCCTTGGACGGCACACAACCGGTGTTCACACACGTCCCACCCACCGTGCCGGCCTCGACCATCACCACCCGGGCACCCCGCCGCCGGGCCGCGATCGCCGCCGCGAAACCAGCCGCACCCGACCCCACGATCGCCATGTCATACACGTCAGTTCCCACCAGCTGACCGTAGGCCCGATACCCGAGTACCGAGTCAAGGCCGGCCAAGCGCGGTCGGGATCGACGAACCGCCCGGATCGAACCTGCTCCGAGCGTGGCTGGCTCGGCGGGCTATTGGCCATCTCACTTTTGACGCCCTCCCTCCACTGTCGGGACGGCTCGCCGCGAAGGGTCAGTCGCGGGGGGCGTACATCATCACGGCAGCGCCGAGAAGGCAGAGTGCAGCCCCAACAAGGTCCCAGCGACCCGGCCGGAACTTGTCCACAATGGCGGCCCAGGCGAGTGACCCTGCGACGAAGATGGCGCCGTAGGCGGCGAGTACGCGTCCGAAATGCTGCTCTGGCTGGAGGGCCGCCAGGAAGCCGTAGAGGCCGAGGATGAGCACTCCACCTGCGATCCAGATCAGGCCGCGGTGTTCCCGCCAACCCTTCCAGATCAGCCACGCGCCGCTGATCTCCGCGAGGGCGGCGAGCAGGAAGAGCGCGATCGAGCGCACGATCGTCACGGGCATGGAGGCCATCGAGACAGAGAAGATCACGGCGCCCTCCGAGAGTTGACCGGCATCGGGTAATACACTAGCGTCGCTACATGTAGCAATGCTACAAGGAACTGCGGTCCGGGAGGCCGGCATGCAGGCCGTCCATGTCATTGCGGCGGAAGCCGCGGCCGTCGTCATTTCGGATCGCGGTCCGGTGTTCCGCGCGGCGCTCGTCGTGCACATCCTGGCCGGCCTGACCTCTGTGGTCAGCGGCGCCCTGGCAGCCGCGTCGCGCAAGCAAGGGGGTCGCCACCCGGCGGCCGGCACCGTGTATTTCTGGGGCTTGGGCGCGGTGTTCGCGACCGCCACCGTGATGGCGAGTATGCGCTGGAGCCGCGACGCTCACTTGTTCGCCATCGCCGCGATCGCCTACACCCTCGCTATAGGCGGCCGCATCGCCCGCCGGCGCCGCCCCCAAAACTGGGCCGTGTGGCACGCGGCGGGGATGGGCGGCTCGTACATCGCCTTGCTCACCGGCTTCTACGTGGACAACGGCTCGCAGCTGCCGGTGTGGGATCGCCTGCCACATCTGGCGTACTGGGTGTTGCCGGCGGCGGTTGGCGTGCCGCTGATCGTCCTGGGTCTCGTGCGCTTCGGAGCGCCACGGCTCAAGCCGCCGCGGCCCGGAGCGCGGCGCACCGGCGCGCCGCCAGCCCCGCAAGAGTGAGGCGGACGCCGCTGACGAGAACTGCCACCAACGCCAGCCATGACTCGTCGGCCCCGCGCACGGTCGAGATGATCAGGCCGGTGATCAAGGTGGCATCCCCGACAACGCAGCCGATGGCGGCGAAGCTCGCCGCGGCGGCCGCCAGCCGGGGACCAACCGGAAGCCGTCGTGCGACCGTGCCAGCCCCTGCCGTGGCGAGTAAGGCGGCCGGCACAACCAGCGCGAGGACGACGGCGTAGGTCGGGATGGTCGACAGCATGGCGGTCAGTTCACCGCTCCAGCCGAGGCCCTCGCCTCGGGCGACGAACGCGGCCAGCCACACCAGCCCCACGGCGGGTCCGGTGCAGACCAACGCGAGCCCGACGCGGTGGGCTGTGATGCCGGCCAGCTCGGTGGCGAAATGGGCGGCCAGCGAGCGTGGACTGCCGAACTCTTCGATGGCGGCCGTGGCGGCTTGGTCGGGCGTGGCTCCCTCTGCCTGATACTTCTCGACAGTGTCGGCGAGGCCGTCGCCGACCTCGGCGAGGATCGCCGTCCTCGCCCGCCGCGACCCGGGCAGCCCACGCGCGAGCTCGTCCATGTAGTCCTCGAGCGAGGGCCGCGCGGCGGGATCCACGTCGGGCGGCAGGGCTGTTACGCCGGCGCCGGCCATGAGGTTTCCCCGTTGAGCACCGCCGACATCGCGCTGGAGAACTCCTGCCAGTTCGCCCGCTGCGCGGCCAACTCCTTGCGCCCCGCTGAGGTCAATGAATAGGAACGCCGGCGGCGGCCCTCGTTGGTCGACCACGACGCGGCGACCAGGCCTGCGCGCTCGAGCCGGTGCAGTGCGGGATAGATCGTGCCGGTCGGCAGGTTGAACGTCCCGTTGCTGTTCGTACGGAGCGCCTCCATGACGGCGTACCCGTGCAACGGCCCGTCCTCCAGCGCCGCCAACATCAAGCCGTCCAGGTGGCCCTTCAGTACCTCCGCCCTCATACCAAGTAACGCTACACCTCATGCCCGTAGCCGAGCAGCGGTACCGCGGCTTCAGGCGAAGGTCGGCGGCGCGGTACTCGGGTCTTCCCCGGGGTGACAGCGCCGATGTCACGGCACACTCTGCTTCGACGCCGCCGCACCGGGCCAGGTTAGAGCCTGGCCAGCCGAGACCGGTCCAGTGCGGCGGTCATCGGACACCGACTTGAGGAGAGCCATGGAGCGGCCTGCGCCCTGGACAACGGGCGCCGGGCCGTTGGATCTCTGGGGTGCGAACCTCGGGCTTCGCGAGCTGTTCGACGACGGATGGCTTCGTATCACGCAGGCCCGTGAGCAGGCCGGCGTGCTGTGGGGGCGAGGGCTGATCGACGGGATGCCAGCGGTGGCGTACGCCGTCGCCGCCGACCCGGGCGGCGCGATGGGCGGAGAGGGCTGCCGGCACATCGTCGAAGCGATCGACGCCGGGGTGCGCGAGCGGGTCCCGGTGCTGGGCCTATGGCATTCGGGAGGTGTACGGCTGGCCGAGGGTGTGGTCGCACTCGACGCGGTCGGCCTGGTCTTCGCGGCGATGGTGCGGGCCTCGGGGCGCGTACCGCAGATTGCGGTGGTGCTCGGCCCGGCGGCCGGTGGCGCGGCGTACGGGCCGGCGCTGACCGACATCGTCGTGATGGCGGGCGCGGGCCGGATCTTCGTGACCGGGCCGGAGGCAGTCCGCTCGGTCACGGGTGAGCAGGTAGACATGGAGTGTCTGGGCGGTCCCGAGCCGCACGGCCGGCGTTCCGGCGTGGTGCACGTGACCACGGATGACAACGAGTCCGCGCTGGCCATCGGTCGACGGCTCGCGGTACTGCTGGGCCAGCAAGGCCGTATATCCGCCGCGGACGCCCGCGAGGGCGTGGATCTCGCCGCCCTCATGCCGGCGCAGCCCAACCGGGCGTACGACGTGAAGCCGGTCATCAAGGCCCTGCTCGACGGCGAGTCCGTGGAGCTGCACGCGCGCTGGGCGC